>MSXP01000004.1 GCA_002083635.1 Proteobacteria bacterium ST_bin12
TACTTTGCGCCGAGTAGAGGCGTGAGAAATTTAACCAATCAATAATTGGCACGGTGTTTGCATGCCATTAATACATGAGATTTTTAAAATGGTTTTTAAGAATTATTATATTGATAATCACAGCAAAATTATTGTTGGGTGGTTTTATTGTGGCTATCCTGAGTGGGAATAAGTGGCTAGCATTGGCTTATGTTGTTGAGTTTGCAATAATTGAAATATTGACTAGCTACTATTTAATCTATTTGCCAAACCTAGCAGATAAAGACATCGGTAAAAACAATTCCGCACATTAAAGTCATTAATATGACAAAAATTGACGCATTAAAAAATGCAGATGGGGATAGGGTATTAATGCGCCCTTTTAATCAAGCCGCTAAAAGCCATTTAATGGGCAATCTAACAGGCAATTCAATCACACGCGCATAGTGAATCGCCCGCTTAAGTCTTTTGGGATTCGCGTTCATCTGCTTATTTTCACCCAGCATCCGCTTTAAATAAAGCCCGTAATGAATATGTGGGCAGGGCTTAAATTGTGGCTTAACCAAAAATTGCAACTTATCCGATAAGTTTTGCTTATCAATGATGATATGCTGATTTAAAGATTCAAACGAATTATCCACTTTAGCCCGCTTAATTTTATCAACAACCGCATAATTTAGTACATAATCATGCACATGGTTAGCGCGGTTGTTGTCATCAAACTTAGGCACATTGCGCAACCAAAACTCCACGTCATCAAGGGTCACGACCACATCACCAAACAAGTCTAAATTAAGCATACATAACCTTTACAGGTTAGTCTGCTAAAAATCTAAATCATTACGTCACTTCGTATAATGTATATTATGTTAAATAAAAGATGGGCCATCATTTGATGAAACGTTTAATCAAATGATCAACGCTTAGTTTGCCTGCGCCATTAAACAACAAAGGTAAAAACATAATAATGTATAACAGTGGGATTTTGTAATTACCAAATCCGTCACCTTCTTTATCTGTAATTCGATAGCCAGTTAATAGCTCAGATAAAGTGTTCCATTCAGCTGGCCAGTGCACTGCTGCGATTGCTACGATTGTTAATATGATGAGTGATATTGTAAAAAAACGTGTGGCAACGCCTAATGCCAATGCAAACGCACCAATTATCTCAAAAAAAGTAGCCATTCCCCAGCTTATATCTGGTGGTAATAAGCTAAATGGAAATGGGAATGTGATGTCTGCAAACCAATTAGAGCCGTGTAATTTTTCAAAGCCTGCTTCGCCAAATTCCCACGCTAAAATCAATCTTAAAAATAGCTGTGGCAGCCAACTGCCTATCATTTCCAATTTACTGCATATAAGTTGATAAAACTGAACAAATTGAGTGAATAACATCATGACCTCTCCTTTTATAGTAATTATTAGTTAGTCTTGTAATGCTGGTAATCCTTACATGGCTTTTGTTACTTTTGCTCTTGAAAGTGGCTTGTATTTAAAATAAAGACGTATTCCTAGCAACACGATTAGCACGACTGCGTAGTAAATAGGCTCAGTTAAGTCTTTTTTGACTAGCATCCAAAAGTGTACAACTGCGAGTATTGCAATTAGGTAAACGGCTTGATGCAGCCTTTTCCAATTAGTTTTAAGCCGTTTAATCATATAGCTGTTAGAGGTTGCTGCGAGTGGTATTGCGAGTAAAAATGCCGCAAAGCCAACAAGTATGCGCGGGTGTTTCGCTACATCAATCAGTAGCTCATCCCAGATAAAAACAAAATCTAACCAAACGTAGGTGATGATGTGCAAGCAAGCATAAAAGAACATAAACAAGCCAAGCACCCTGCGCAATTGAATTTGCCAAACTTGACCTGTTAACAATCGAATCGGCGTCATACTCAAGGTGATGAGTAAAAATACCAAAGCCCACGTGCCAGTTGAATGCTCGATAAATTCAATAGGGTTTGCGCCTAAATTATCGTTTACACCCAGCCAAATCAGGCGCGCTATTGGTAAAAGTGCAAATATCCATATCGCCGCTTTAACGAAAACAATGTGCTGCTTTTTCATTATTTTGCGCGTCTTAATTAAAAGTTTTTATTCAAATCCATGCCCGTGTACATGTGCGCAACTTGCTCGCTATAACCATTGAACATTTTTGTTTTGATGCGACCACCAAATAATCCAGCTCCAATCGGTTTTTCAGATGATTGCGTCCAGCGCGGGTGATCTACATTAGGGTTAACATTCGCATAGAAGCCATATTCAGATGGGCCAGCTTTAAACCAAGTGGTTAAAGGCATTTTCTCTACAAATCTGATTTTAACAATCGCTTTACCGCCTTTAAAGCCATACTTCCAAGGGGTTACTAAGCGCACAGGCGCGCCATTTTGGTTAGGCAGGTATTCGCCATACAGGCCAACTGCAAGCAAAGCCAATGGATTAGTCGCTTCATCCATACGCAAACCTTCTGTGTAAGGCCAATCTAAAATAGGCGACCGCACGCCTGGCATGCTTTGCGGGTCACTTTCAGAAATAAACTCAACATACTTGGCATTGCCTGTTGGCTCTGCCCATTTCACTAAGCTTGCCAATGGCAAGCCCACCCAAGGAATCACCATCGACCATGCCTCTACACAGCGCATACGATAGATGCGCTCTTCTAATGGAGCTAGCTTTAATAAATCTTCAATGCTAATCGTCTTTGCTTTTTTAACTTGCCCTTCAATACTAATAGTCCATGGGCGAGGCTTAAATAATGTCGCTTGAATGGCTGGGTCACTCTTACCAGTGCCAAACTCATAATAGTTGTTGTAGGTTGTCACATCTTCGTATTGCGTGAGCTTTTCACCTGCGCCATAAGCGGTTTTGCTAAAGCCGCTTATCTTTTGCCTAGCGTTAGCTTTAAAAGCAACAGGCGCATTAGCTGCTTGTGATTG
Source organism: Proteobacteria bacterium ST_bin12 (assembly GCA_002083635.1). Taxonomy (GTDB): domain Bacteria; phylum Pseudomonadota; class Gammaproteobacteria; order Burkholderiales; family Methylophilaceae; genus Methylotenera_A. The sequence goes on from MSXP01000004.1 coordinate 2,913, forward strand.
TTTGGTTAAAAAAAGTGCTGAACCTGCAGCTAAGCCAAAACCTGCTGCTTTCAGAAAATGACGTCTATTTTCAAATACCTCGCGCGAAGTAATCTCAGATGGCTGGATGTTGCTTGGGTTTAGCTTAGATTGATTCAAAATAATCATGAAAATGTCGCCCTAAATATGAACAATTATTGGTGTTAAGTTGCAAAGTGGTTACTTGTTAGTCGTTACAAATACGGCTACCTTACAGTTATTAAGCCACTAAACACGATATTTAATTGATTTAAGTGGATGACTTAACCACTTTTTTCGGCCTAATTTTTTAGTAAGGCATCAATCTCGGCAATTAAATCAGCTTCACCGAGGCTTTTTGCCATTTTTTGCGCATCAATTAACAATGTTTTGGCTGTTGCGGCATCACCCATTGCAAGCTTGGTTTGAGCTAAACCCATATTTGCTTTAATTTCATAATACGCGCCGCCATTTTCTTGGCTAAATTGCACCAATTTCGTGTAAGTTTTTTCAGCATTTTGAAGCTCTTTAGCCGCAATATATATACGCCCCATTTCTAAGCTGGCATTCGCATATTGGTCTAATGTGCCTGATTTTCTCTGCATCAAAATCGCCTTAACTTGAAACTCAATCGCTTCGTCATGCCGTGCAAGCGCACTGTAAGTGGATGCGATACGCTCAAAGTTATCTGCACGTTCATTGTCATTGTAAGCAAGCTTTTCACCCGCTAAATAGCTAGTTAGCGCAGCATTAAAATCTTTTGTATCGGCATAAACCTCACCGATTAAGTTATGGTTAATGCGCGTAAATTTGTCATTTTTTTCTTGCTTTGCAACATTCATGCTTTTTTCATAGCTAGCAAGCGCTTCTGCATTTTTCTTGTTTTCTTTGAGTAAATTACCCATTAAAAGATGAGAAATAATCTGATCAAATCCAGATTTAGCTTGTTTAAGTGATTGCTCTAAGGCGTTTAACGCTTCCGCATAATGACCTTGCCCGCCTAGCGCCCTGCCCTGACACAATAATCCATCTCTGTTTTCTGCATTTGTTTTTAAAATTTCACTTGAAATAACGATGGCTTTTGCATAATCGCCTTGATTTAAAGCCTGCGTGCAAGCAGCAGATTGGTCAGTAACTTCTGCTGCATTTAAGTTAAAGCTTAATATAAACAATGCTGTAGTAAAAGTAGTTAATGTTTTTTCTAGCTTCATAAATTTCTTTGCTTTAATTGGTTAAGTAAAATTGAATCGTTAAAATAGTGTTGATTGTTGCAGCAATGAATCTGACGCATCGCTAGCGTCATTAGTTGCTGTGGAGGTTGAAATCAATTGTTTTAGAGCGTCTTCATCTATCACTGTCACGTTTAAATTGAGCGCTTTTTCTAGCTTACTACCTGCCTCAGCGCCCGCCACGACAAAATCTGTTTTTTTAGAAACACTGCCGCTTACTTTGCCGCCGGCTGCTTCTATCATGGCTTGCGCTTCGTCACGTGACAAATTAGGTAGCGTGCCAGTGAGCACAAATACCTTACTAACTAAGCCGCCTGTTACTGTTTGTTTACCTGCATGTTCTGGCCAAGTTAGCCCTAAGCCGCGCATAGACGCAATCACCTCTCGGTTATGCGGCTCACTAAAAAACTGCAGTAGCGAATCAGCCACAATTGGTCCAACATCATTGACTTGCAATAGCGCTTCTACATCGGCATCCAGCAAGGCTTGCAGGCTTCCAAAATGGCTACTTAAATCTTTTGCAGTTGCCTCGCCCACGTTGCGTATACCTAAACCATAAATAAAACGCGCCAATGTGGTTTGTTTGCTGTGGTTAAGTGCGTCAATCACATTTTGCGCGGATTTTTGTGCCATCCGGTCTAAATTGGCCAAAGTGGCGACATCTAACTTGTAAATATCATCCAAAGATTTAACTAAATTAGCCTCAACCAGCTGGTCAGCTAATTTTTCGCCCAGACCTTCAATATCTAACGCGCGGCGTGAGGCAAAGTGTGTAATGGCTTGTTTGCGTTGTGCTGGGCAGATTAAGCCTCCCGTACAGCGCGCAATCGCCTCATCCAATGGCCGCTCAATATGTGAGCCACATTCGGGGCAGCTAGTTGGCATGCTGAATATTTGTGCATTTTCGGGGCGTAAATCCATTAAAACGGCAACCACTTCAGGAATGACATCCCCTGCCCGCCTGACAATCACCGAGTCGTTAATGCGAATATCTTTGCGGCGTAATTCATCTTCATTATGCAACGTAGCATTAGTCACAGTAACGCCACCTACAAACACCGCTTTAAGTCTTGCTACAGGTGTAATTGCGCCAGTGCGGCCCACTTGCACTGTAATATCTTCTACAACGGTTTGTGCTTCTTCTGCAGGGTATTTATGCGCAATTGCCCAGCGCGGTGCGCGCGATACAAAACCTAGTGTTTTTTGCTGCTGAAACTGATTCACTTTGTACACCACACCATCAATATCAAACGGCAAACTTGCGCGTTTTTGGCCAATATCAACGTAATAATCTTGCAGGCCGTTAGCACCCAATTTAACGTTGCGTAAGTCGCTCACGGGAAAGCGCAATTCAGCCAAATAATCCATCGCATCTGCATGCGAATGCAAGGGCGGTACACCCAATACCTCACCCAAACCATAGGCAAAAAAGTGTAAGGGGCGCGTTGCAGTGATTTGTGGGTCAAGTTGGCGTAGGCTGCCTGCGGCTGCATTGCGTGGGTTTGCAAATAACTTAACGCCCATCTGAGCTTGGGTTTGGTTCAAGCGTTCAAAATCACGCTTGAGCATCATCACTTCGCCACGCACCTCTAATAATTGTGGCGGATTTTGTAGCGCTAATTTAGTTGGAATCGCGCGAATGGTGCGTAAATTGTGGGACACATTTTCACCCGTATAACCATCGCCGCGTGTTGCGCCTTGCGTAAAAATGCCATTTTCATAAGTTAAGGTAATCGCTAAACCATCAAACTTGGGCTCTACTGCATACTCCACTTGGCTAATGCCTAAATAATCGCGCACACGTTTATCAAAAGCCAGTAACTCATCATCGCCAAAAGCATTATTTAATGACAACATGGCCTGACGATGCGTAACACTGTTGAAACTATCAACTGCGCTGCCGCCAACGCGCTGCGTGGGAGAGTCTGTGGTGATTAATTCGGGATAAAGTTGCTCTAGGCTAACTAATTGGCGGTATAAACCGTCATATTCATTATCGGAAATCGTGGGCGCATCTAAAACATAATATTGATAATCGTACTGTGCAATTGCCGCGATAAGTGCAGCGATTTGCAATCTTGCAGATTCTAAACTTGCCATCGTTTAAATGACGGGTGCGTTAGTTAAATAAACGCATACTGGCTAGACTGCCCGGCATCACGCCACGCGCCACCATAGTTGCATGAATGATTTTAAGCTGTTGCCTAATTTTTTCTATCTGCAAATCACCTAGAGGTTTTTGATTATCATCCACTAGATGCGCGTTCAAGCTACCACTTAATTTTTGCGCAACATTAATCATTTGATTAAACGCTTGTTCGCAATTAGGTACTTTGGGGATTTCTAGCTGAAAAGTGACTGCTTTTAATACGTTATTGCGTAAATTTTCTGCAGTTAATGCCTGATTATTTGCCTCTAAAGCGTAAAACAAAGGCAATTTTTGAGCACTGGAATCGTTGTTTGCATAAAAATGAAAGCGTCCATCTTCATTTAATGCCATGCCGTTTGCTTCAGCTAGACCTCTAAACTTTGTGCCATGAATTGGTGTTTCCCCCTGTGCAACATGCACATTAATTAACTGATCCACTTCAATACAAAACTGATCGAGCTCTATTGCTCGTTGCAGCACGTCGCCACTACCTTGCCACTCTACATGGGCATTTAATTCTAGTCCCATATTTTCAACAGCGTACTGAAATTTATTAAGGATATTTTTTGCAATTGGGCCACCACGATCGGCTAATTGAAGGCTGCATGCAGCTTGTTTATATTGCATTTCATTGGGATTAACACTGGATTTCTCAACTTGATTGCTTTGTACCAAATGCCATTTACCTAGATTATCTAAACCAAAAATCATCATCGGCAATCTGATTTCATCAATGCTATCAGCCATATTGGATAAAGCTTGGTGACTCATTTTTTGGTTGGCGAATAACATTGCGGTTAAGTCAATTTGTGCATGCACAGCATCAGGCAACGATAATGTCTCGGGCACGCTGTGCAGGTCTGGTTTAACAACCTCAACAGAGGGCTTTGCAGTGAAAGATTCACTTTCATTTGATGCGCTATGATTTATTGAATTTTCTAGCACATCGGCTGTTTGCTGAATGGATTCTGCTTTCAAAGAAGCAGTCTCCTCAATCACTTTGGGCTGAGTTGCTGCTTGATTAGATTCTTCAAAAATAGACTGTTTGAATTTTTGTGGTACTTCAGCCAACTCTTTTTCAACAAAGGCGTCGGTATCGATATAAAAATCTTCTGCCAACACATCTTTTTGGGGCACGATAAATTCGTTGATGACTTGATTGCGCAAATTTCGCTCTTGCAACCAGTTGTAAATGACAACGCCTGCAATAATAAATGCACCCAGAATAATAAGTATGATCTGTAAATCTGACATGTTGAGTGATTTTTAAATTTAAATGTTTTTAAGACTTAACAATATTTTTTAATTAATTTCTAGAAAAATTTTTGCGCAGCTTAGTCTGTTTTAATTAAGTATTATTGTCTGTTTAATTAGTGAATAACTCAAGCCTGCAAAGTTAATGCGGCTTCAATATCCACATCTACAACACGCGAAACGCCAGACTCTTGCATGGTAACACCAATGAGTTGCTGTGCCATTTCCATGGTGATTTTATTGTGGCTAACAAACAAAAATTGTGTGTTTTCGCTCATTTTCTTCACCATATGGCAAAAACGTTCGGTATTGCTATCGTCTAGCGGCGCATCCACTTCATCCATTAAGCAGAATGGCGCAGGATTTAATCGAAACAGCGCGAACACTAAAGCGAGTGCAGTTAATGCCTTTTCGCCGCCAGATAATAATTGAATCGTAGTATTTTTCTTACCTGGAGGTTGTGCAAAGACTTGCAAACCTGTATCTAAAATTTCATCGCCAAGCAACTCAAGTCTTGCTTGCCCACCACCAAATAGCGTTGCAAATAGTTCACAAAAATGCTGATTTGCTGTATTAAAAGTATGCATTAATTTATCGCGCGTTTCACGGTCAATCTTGCGAATCGCATCTTCTAAAGTGTCGCTAGCTTGCTTTAAATCCAGCATTTGGCTGTCTAGATAAGTTTTGCGCTCAGTTTCTGCATTCAATTCCTGAATCGCTGCCAAATTAACTGCGCCTAAGGCATAAATTTCTTGTTGTATTTGATTCGTTTTACGCACCAAATCACTCACCTTAGCTTGCTCGCCCAAACTGAACGCTAGCGTTTGTTCATCTTGACCGTTTTCAAGCAAACCCGCATGACATTGTTCAAAAGTCAAACGTGCTTCTTGCTCATATAGACGATGCTGCTCTAAATGATCACGCAAAGGATGCAACTGTTGTTCGTTTTGCATGCGCGCACGCTCATGGTTTTGCAAAACTTGTTCTTGTTCCGCCAAATGGTCACGTGCGCGCGCAAGCGATGCCTCACGATTTTGTTTAATATTAATAGCCTCAACCAAGTTGGCCTTTAAAGTATCCATCGGGGTGAGCAATAATGTCTGCTCAAGCTCTTTTTGCTGTAACTCAATCACTATTTTCTCTTCAAAATATGCGTTAAGTTTATTATTTAAATCATTGATTTTATTATTTATTAACTTTAAATTAAAGCCAAACTCTTGATGATTTTTTTCTGCTTGCGCTATTGAATCACGTGATAAAAAATAGGCTTGCTCTGCTTGTTGCTTGGCAATCGCATCATTATTTTTAGCCAAGTCTAAGGCATTAAGTTGCGCAACTGTTGCGTCCTGCAATGCTTGTTTATTGTCTTTATCACCCATTAACTGCGCTAATTTTTGCTTAGTAGCAGCCAAGTCTGTCTGAATGCTTTTTTCACGTTCAAGCGCATTTTGTCGCGCTTGTTGCAATTGCGCCAACTTAAGTTGCATTTGGTGTTGGTGTTGCGTTGCCTGACGCAGCTCTGCATTTTCATACTGCTGCTGTTGGCGCACAAGTTGCAATTGGTTTTCTATATTTTTTAGCGACGCATCAATTTCACTCAAATTATTTAACAGGCTTGGCTGATTTTGCTTAAGTAAATCTAATTGCGCTTGTCTTTCAAGCACTCCATGCAAGTTAGATTGCGTACTGTGATAGGAAACACTGTAACGACCGAAAATATCGCCCTGCTGATTCACTAGCGCTTCGCCTAGTTGAAGCTTATTGATAACAGCTTCTGTTGCATCTTCTGAAAGCAGCAAATAAGTACCTTTTAGCCAATCTGCCAAAACTGGTTTTAACTCGACATCGCATTCTTCTATCATCTGAATAAGTGGCGTCAAGTTGGCATCATGCGGCAGTTGCTTTACTTCAGGTTGGTGATCAAATCCTAGCACCAGTGCGCTTGGCGGCCTTTGTTCAGATTGGCTGCCAAATGCATTTTTATTGGTAATCAGCGCATTTAATTTAGCACCTAAAACTGACTCTATCGCCACACGCCAATCAGCATTGATTTTAATTTTTTGCCATAAATAAGCGCTTTCTTTCAAACCAGCTCTTGCCAACCAATCATTTAGCTTGCTTTCAGAATGCAGTGACTGCTGCATTTTTTGCAATGAATGCATTTCAGCATCCGCTTGATTTAACGCGCGCTGCGCCGTATTTTGTGAGTCGCGTAATTGGGTTAATTGGGCTTGAAGCGCTGTTTCATTTGCGCGCTGGCTTTGTAGATTTTTTTCAATCGTGACAACTAAATTCTGCGCTTGCTGCAAGCTGGCTTCAGTCGCATATAAATCGGATTCATTAGGCATGGTTAATCTATCTAGCTCACCTTCAAATCGTTGTATACGCTGTTGATTTTCTTGAATATTCTGATTAATAAACTGAATATTGTTTCGCTCAACCTGAATGCGCTGGTTGGCTTCGTTTAATGCCTGATGACTAGCTTGCGCAAGTTTAGTAGCGGCATTTAGCAAATATTCTTTTTCGGGTAATGTGAGTTTTAATGCGGCTAATGCAGCACTTGATTCTTGTTCATTCGACTGCGCAAGTGCTAAATCATGATTCAATTGCACCAAGTCTTGTTGTAAAGCCTCAGTATTAGTGGTGTTACGCGCTATTGATTGTGCCAGCTGCTGTAGCTGCTGCGCCATACGCTCACGGGCTTCGGTGTTCTGCTTTACCTGATTTTCTAGGTTGGATACCTCGGCATTGGCTTCGTAATAAGTAGCCTGAGCCGTATTAATGCCTTCTGAAGCGGCATAATGCGCTTGGCGGCTCAGTTCTAATTCGGATTCACTTTTACGCAATGCCGCAGTCAGCGCTTCCAGCTGGTTAACCAATTGCTCAACCAGTAATTTAGCTTTCTCCCAGTTAAGACTGGCATCGCGTTTTTTAAGAAGCCACAACTGCCCTTCTGCTAGTTTCAATGTTGCCTGCAAGGCATGATATTGCTGTGTCACCACCGCTTGTGATTCTAGCTTGGTGATTTGTTTTTGTAATTCGCGGCAAATATCCTCAACTCTGGTCAAGTTTTCACGCGTATCGCGTAGCCTTAATTCCGTTTCGCGTCGGCGCTCTTTATATTTACTGATGCCTGCGGCTTCTTCTAAAAATATGCGCAACTCTTCTGGCTTGGCTTCAACAATACGCGAAATTGTATTTTGGCCGATGATTGCGTACGCCCTGCCACCTAAGCCTGTACCCAGAAATAAATCTGCTACATCACGTCTGCGTACTGCGCTATTGTTGATGTAATAGGTAGAGCCTTTTTCGCGCTCAATCACACGCTTAACAGAAATTTCGGCATACTGGCCCCAGGCACCAGCTGCCCCGCCCAAGCTATTATCAAAAATAAGTTCCACTGAAGCTCTTGATATGGGCTTTCGGTTGCCAGAGCCATTAAAAATGACGGCATCCATGGCGTCAGCACGCATTTCTTTGGCAGAAGATTCGCCAAGTACCCAGCGCACCGATTCCATCACATTCGATTTTCCACAACCGTTAGGCCCAACCACCCCTACGCGCTGACCATGCAAATGAATGGTGGTGGGGTCTACAAACGATTTAAAGCCGGCAAGTTTTAAGTGAGTTAAGCGCAAAGCAGTGATTTATTGTATTTAAGGCTTTATATGATGAGATGACACGTTTTATAATAACGCTATTATTTGATATGAATGCCAATATGTCTAGCACCAACTTACACGATAGCGTTACATTGCTGGGCGACCTTAGCGCGCAGCCTTCTAAAACGCTTGAAACCTTCCCTAATCCTAATCCTAATCGCGATTTTCATATCCACATGGAAATCCCTGAATTTACTTGTTTGTGCCCAAAAACAGGCCAACCCGATTTTGCGGTGATTTATTTAGATTACATTCCAGACCAGCTTTGCGTAGAACTTAAAAGTTTAAAGCTATATACCGTTTCATTTAGAAATGAAGGTTGTTTTCATGAGGCAGTAACTAACCGCATACTGGATGACCTAGTCACGGCGACCCAGCCAAAATTTATGCGTGTAACAGCTAAGTTTTATGTGCGTGGTGGTATTTTTACCAATGTTGTTGCGGAACATCGCCAAGCAGGATGGCAACCTCTACCAAGAGTTGACTTGCTGGCATTTGAATCGCAAAGCAATACGCGCGGCTAAGTTATGCAGCTCAAATTTTAACTTTTGTCGTCAGAAACACGCCTAAATGCCAACTAGTCGTTGACAATTGTTCTGTGCATCTTTATTATTGCGCCTCTTCGACTGGTACACAATACGTGTATCAGTCAGAAGCCCAAATTGGTGGTAGTAATGGGGGTATAGCTCAGCTGGGAGAGCGCTTGCATGGCATGCAAGAGGTCAGCGGTTCGATCCCGCTTACCTCCACCAAAAAACTTGATAAATATACTTTAAGACAAAATTTTCTTAAAAAATTTCATCAAAATGTAGTAAAATGCCGTTGTTGTAAATTAAGTAGTATTTCTTAGGTCCCCATCGTCTAGAGGCCTAGGACACCTCCCTTTCACGGAGGCGACCGGGGTTCGAATCCCCGTGGGGACGCCAGTTTAAATTCTATTTTGAATTGACAATAATCGGCAAATAAAACAGTTAAGTTTTAATTAATGCAGCCAGTATGTTTTTAATGATGTACTGGTTTTTTGCATAGATGCCACCTGTATTCTCACGTCGTTATCAATCGGCTGTATTCAGTTTTGTCTCAGCTAATATTTTGACTAAAAAATCAAATACAACGCGCACTCGTTCAGCTATTGGCCCGCGTTGTGGCCTGTACACATAAATGCCCCATGCTGCTGGTGCTTGGTCTTGTAGTACAGGAATTAACTGCCCACTTTTAATATATTTTTCGCATAAAAAATCTGCCAGTTGCGCATAACCAATTCCAGCCAATACCGCGCCTAGTTCAGCTTCTGGGTCGTCAGTAATAAAGCTTGGGGCTGTTGGAAAGCAATCAGGTGCATTTGCAAAAGACCAAGGCCACATTCTGCCTGTATTTTGGTCGATTAAGCCTGTATACGGCATGCGACATAAATCATCAATCGTATTAGGCAGCCCTGTTTTTGCTACAAGTTCGGGTGAGCCTACAATATAAAACTTCACCTCATTGACTCGCCTAGCCACGTTGCGATTATTGCTAAAAAAACCAACACGCACGCCTATATCCATTTGGTCTGCGACCACATTATCGATTAAGTCTGAAAACCTTAAGTCAAATTGAATGCTAGGATGCTGTTTTAAAAAATCGGTGAGTGCTGGCAATAAATAGTATCGACCCAAAGAATTAGGCATGGTAATTCTGACTAAACCTTCTATTTGTTGAGGTTTGATGCTTTTATTGGATTGAAATAGCGTGTCTACTCCATCAATCAGGCTTTGGCATTGATGTGCGATTTGCTTGCCAAATTCGGTAATCGTCGTATTGCGCGTGCTTCTGTAAAATAGCGGTTCGCCTAAACGTTCTTCAAGCTCTTTGATGGCACGTGTGACAGATTGTGGCGAAATGCCAAGCCTGACCGAGGCTTCTTTAAAATTGGCTGATTCCGCTACAACTTTAAAGATACGCAGCATTTCAAGTTGATTTTGCATGATTTAATTAACCGAAACAATTAATCCATAATCTGGAATTATCAATTCCAAATTATTCCATATAATGGTTGCTAACACTATGCGATTATGTCAAAAAACTTAACCCATTTTTATAACAGAATTTTTAATAATAAAACGTAACGAAAAATCAAGGAGCCAACTAACATGATTACTTTGAATATCAATGGCAAAGAACAACAACTCGATGTAGAGGACGATATGCCGATTTTATGGGCGCTGAGAGATGTTTTACATTTAACGGGTACTAAGTTTGGCTGTGGCATGTCGCTATGCGGGGCCTGTACTGTACATCTGGACGGGCAAGCGATTCGCTCCTGTATCACGCCAGTGAGTGCCGCTGCAGGCAAAAAAATCACGACCATTGAAGACATGCAAAACCAGAAAATTGGCCAAGCAGTGCAATCCGCATGGAGTGAAATTGACGTAGTGCAATGTGGATATTGCCAATCTGGGCAAATCATGGCGGCTACCGCCCTACTCGCTAACAATCAAAAACCAAGCGATGCCGATATTGATGCGGCCATGACAGGCAATATTTGCCGTTGTGGCACTTATCCGCGCATTCGCGCTGCGATTCACAATGCTGCCAGCAAATTAGCTTAAGGAACCGACCATGAATGCACCGATTAATATCTCCAGACGTACCTTTATTAAAGCGACTGCACTCGTTGCGGGCGGCCTGATTATTGGCTTTACTATTCCGTACGCAAAACGCTTTTTAATGCCGGGCGCTGCGCCTGATGCGACGTTAGACGTTGGTAAAGATGCTGCAAAACTGCCATCACCTAACGCTTTTTTACGTATAGGTAGTGACAACACGATTACCGTGATGCTTGCACACAGCGAGATGGGGCAAAGTATTTGGACGACATTGCCGATGCTAATTGCTGATGAACTTGATGCAGACTGGAGCACCATAAAAGTAGAACATGCTGCTAGTGCCCCAGCATACATCCATACAACTTACGGCATTCAAATCACTGGTGGCTCTTCTACCACATGGTCAGAGTTTGATCGTTACCGCCAGGCAGGTGCGTTAACGCGCGCACTTTTAGTGAGCGCCGCAGCTGAAAAATTGGGCGTAGCTGCTGAAAACATTAAAACAGAGAACGGCTTTGTCATCAGTGGTGATCAAAAAATCCCTTATGGCGATTTAGCAGAAGTTGCAGCCAAAATTGAAACACCCAAAACAGTCAAACTAAAAGACCCAAAAGACTGGAAGATTATTGGCAAAGCCACTAAACGTTTGGATGGCCCTGAAAAAATAAACGGCACGGCAGTATTTGGCCAAGATATCCATTTTGAAGGCTTAATGACTGCAATGGTTGCACGCTCTCCAGTGTTTGGCGGAACGGTTAAAACCTTTGATGCAACTGCCGCCAAGCAAATAAAAGGTGTGCGCCAAGTGGTGCAAGTACCTACAGGCGTGGCAGTGATTGCCGACAATTACTGGGCGGCGAGGAAAGGCCGTGAAGCGTTGAAAGTGGATTGGGATTTAGGAGTTAACGCTAAGCTTGATTCAAAAATAATGCTTGAAGAATACCGACAACTAGCGGCGACAGCAGGCTTGCCTGCGGCTAAAGCTGGTGACACCAAAGCTGCGCTAGCGAATGCCAAGCAACTTATAGAGGCTGAATATTCGCTGCCTTATTTAGCACACTCGCCAATGGAGCCACTTAACTGCGCAGTCAAAATTGAAAAAGATTCTTGCGAAATTTGGACTGGCACGCAAATGCAAACCACAGACCAGCTAGCGGCTGCAAAAATATTAGGGTTAAAGCCAGAGCAAGTAACTATTCATACTGTATTTTTAGGCGGCGGCTTTGGTCGTCGTGCGAATCCAGTTGCTGATTTTGTATCAGAAGCCGTGCAAGTCGCTAAAGCGGCTGGCGTGCCTGTTAAAACAGTGTGGAGCCGTGAAGATGATGTAAAAGGCGGTCATTACCGACCCATGTATCTGCACAAAGTGAATATCGTTTTAGATGCGAATGGCATGCCAACTGCATGGCAGCATGTGGCTGTTGGCCAATCAATCATGAAAGGTACCTCTTTTGAAGCTTTTATGATTAAAGATGGGGTTGATGCAACTTCGGTTGAGGGAGCTGCCGACTCGCCTTATTTAAAAAGTATCCCCAATTACGATATAAGTTTGCACACTGTTCAAGCAACTATTCCAGTGCAATGGTGGCGCTCAGTTGGGCACAGCCACACTGCGTTTGTGATGGAAAGCTTGATTGATGAAATGGCTAACTTAGCTCAAAAAGACCCATTAGCGTATCGTCGTACTTTACTTAAAGACCATCCACGTCATTTAGCAGCGCTTAATTTGGCGGCAGAAAAATCCGATTGGGGTAAGCCATTAGCTAAAGGCGTATTCCGCGGTATTGCCGTACACGAATCTTTTGGTAGCTTTGTCGCACAAGTCGCTGAAGTATCTGTAACAGATGGCGAAGTGAAAGTGCATCGCATGGTTTCTGCAATTGATTGCGGGCTTGCAGTTAATCCGGATTCATTAAAAGCGCAAATGGAGTCGTCGGTTTCATATGGCCTAGGCGCGGCGATGCAAAGTGAAATTACTTTCAAAGATGGCATGGTGATGCAATCTAATTTCCATGATTATCAAGTGATGCGCATGGCTAATATGCCTAAAGTGGAAGTATATATTGTGCAAAGTACCGAAAAAATGGGCGGTGTGGGTGAGCCAGGATTACCGCCAGTGGCTCCTGCGGTAACTAATGCGATTTTTGCGGCTACAGGCAAGCGCATCCGCACATTACCAATTGGCAATCAACTCGCATAAGGTTAATGCATGAAATCTGCTGATTTAGATGTGTTAACTCACACGCTTGAATGGCTAAAAAATGGCTACAAAGCGCACCTATTCACTGTTGTGCAAACATGGGGATCTGCCCCGCGTTTGCCAGGCGCCATATTGGTGGTGCGTGAAGATGGGCATTTGGTTGGATCGGTTTCTGGTGGTTGCATTGAGGATGATTTAGCAGATAAAGCGCGGAATCAAGAGCTGCCAAAAATTGCATCTGTGATGGAATATGGCATCAGTCGCGATGAAGCACGGCGATTTAATATTCCGTGTGGTGGCCGCTTGCAGATTGTGGCTGAGCCAATCAATGAAGTTGCGCAGCTATTAACATTGGTAAACGCGTTAGAAGTGCGAAAATTAATGAAGCGTTCGGTCAATCTAAAAACAGGCCAGGTTAAATTGATACAAGTGTTGCCAGAAGGTTTGCCAATAATAGAGGGTGATTGGTTTCATACCTACTTTGGCCCGCAATGGCGTTTGCTGATTATTGGCGCTAATCAATTAGGCTCTACGCTAGCGAGTATGGCGCAAGTGCTGGATTTTGATGTGCTGATTTGTGAGCCACGCCAAGAGATTCGCGATGAATGGCATGTAGAAGGTGTGACATGGGTTGAAGGCATGCCAGACGATGTGGTGCTGGAAATCAATCCAGATGCGCATACCGCGATTGTGGCGGTGACACATGACCCCAAGCTGGATGATATGGCCTTGCTGGAAGCGCTTAAATCGGATGCTTTTTATGTGGGGGCGCTTGGATCACACAAAAACCAAGAAAAACGCCGCGAACGTATGCGCCTATTTGATTTGAATGAGCTGGAAATTGCCACTTTACGCGGCCCAGTCGGCTTGCAGATTGGTAGCCGCACGCCTGCCGAAATTGCGATTGCTATTTTGGCCGAATTGATTCAGGTAAGAGCGCAGCAACTTAAAATGGGCACTGGCTTTATTGATGATATCAGCCAAATTAACCATACTAATAAGGCGCGCTGCGAAGCTTAAGCGCTTGGATTAATGCGATTCAAATCAGCTGGCGTATCAATATCCGCTAAAATTCCTGCATCCTCACACGCGAATAACGTTACCTCGTGAGAGTATTGCTTGATGATAGACCGCGCGCCCTCATCACCTTTTAGGCTTTCTAATTGATTGCGAAATTGGGCAGAAAATCCGACAGGATGGCCGCGCTGACCTTGGAAAGTAGGAACAACGATTGCAGCACCCGCTTTTAAGTGCGTTGTAACCCCGCTAATCGTGGCAGGCTGGATGTAAGGCATATCAGCAAGCGCAATCACAAACCCATCATCAGAAGCTGAAAATTGAGCTGAGAATCGAATCGCAACGGCTAAGCTATCAGCCATGTCTTGATCATTTTTATCGCAAAATACAAGGTTAACTCCCCTGCTTGAAAGAGAATCTGCTAACACTTTATTTTCTGGTCTAAGCACTGCAATACAAGTTGGAACTGCCTGCATCAAACTTTCGGCTGATGCAATTGCTATTGGCCGACCATCTGGCAATGGCTGTAAAAGCTTATCCAAATCGCCATATCTGCGTGAAAAGCCCGCAGCTAATAAAATGCCTATCATTTACTTCCATCTAAAAAATCATTACAGATATGATGGTGAATGTTATTCATGCCGTCAAGGTTGCAGATTAGCTAGATTTGATTAATATACGTCGCGACGATATCGACCAGATGTGATTAAAGCAGATAATGAGGCTTCTCCAAGAATCTCAAGCAAGCGATTATGCACCGCAGGTGCCATGCCATTAGCACTGCCACATACATAAATCGCAGCACCATCGGCAACCCACTTTTTAATCTCAGTTGCTGATGACCTGACAATATCTTGCACATAAACTCGGTTAACTTGGTCGCGTGAAAAAGCGGTTTCTAGCCTTGTAATCCAGCCCTGATTTTGCCAATCGAGCAACTCATCTTTAAAATAAAAATCATGCGAAGCTTGACGTTCACCAAAAATAAGCCAGTTATTGCCCAGCCCTGCTGAGATACGCGCTTTTAGATGTGCTCTTAAACCTGCAATGCCTGTACCATTGCCGATTAAGATGAGTGGAATTTCATGAGGCGGTGGATGAAATGCGCTGTTCTCACGAATACGTAAGGCAATATCACTCTTGATTGCTGCATACTCTGTCAGCCAGCCAGAACCAATGCCTAAGCGGCCATCGGCATAATGTGTTTGACGAACCAGCAGCTCGAGCTGGCCATCTTGCGCAATCGATGCAATCGAGTATTCACGATGCGGCAACGTTTTTAATGCCAGTAAAATGGCTTCAATAGTTAACCCATTTAACACGTTAAAACCAGCTTCATCATGTGGTAGTAGCTTTTCTTGCAACGCTTCTCTTAATGTCAACTCTGACTCTGTTTGAATGCTGCCATTCAGGCCAAGATACTTCAAAAAGTTATCCACCGCTTGCGGTGAATTACGCGGGCCGACTTCTGCAATATCTCCTGCTTGCCATTCTATTTGTTTGTTTTGTGCAGATAAACTTAAATGATAGACAGGTGAACCTATACTGCCCTGATTCAATTGCTTACGGCTAGTCAGTTCCCAACGTTGATAATCAGGCGTTTTCCAATCAGCCATTTCCGTATCTTGTGCCAAGACGCTTAACTGGTATTGCCAATGTCTTAATGCACCATCATCGTTGCGGTTAACTTCTACCATGTCGAATAATGGGATGGCATGTGTATGTTGCAGCCATGCTGTAAGCGTATGGCCAAATCCGCAATAATGACTATAGCTAGCATCACCTAGCGCTAAAACACCGTATTTAAGATTGGGGAATCTTGTATTTTGATGCATGACTTTGGTTAAGAATTCGCGCGCATTATCAGGCGCATCGCCCTCACCAGTGGTGCTGACGACAAACAAAATGCGATTAAAAGCCTGCAACATGAAAGAATTAATGGTTGAAAGTGGTTGCATCTCAACCATTAGTCCTGCAGACTTTAGAGATTCTACTGTTTTTTTGGCAAGCTGCTCAGCATTGCCAGTTTGGCTGGCATAGGCCACTAAAATTGTGCTCTCATCTCGCAAATTTACGTCTGCGTTAACCAAGTTACTTTCCTGTATGCGTTGAACAGTTCTTTGTTTATGTCGCCATATAAACCAACTGCAGAACGCTAAATAAAGAACGACAACACTTATCGCGTTTATCAAATAATGCGCCTTAATACTGGCTGCATAAGACGGATAGGTGACAAACAAGCTTAAAACCGCGAGTAGATATTTCATTTTAGCATCGTCATTAATTGAGTGGAAAACTGTGCTTCATAACTGTGTATCTAATGTTCAATCAATAACGGTCATTGCTCTAAAGCAAGCTTACTGCGGCAACACTTCCAGTGTCAGTACGTATGTCAAACCGCGCTCGGTAGCAAGTTTATTTGAAACATTTTTATCTTTAAAATCAGCGCCTAACCAATACAAGCCTGCTTCTTTTAAAGTGACTTGGATTTTGCCATTCTTATCGGTTTTATACTTTTTCTCATCCAACTTGTTTCTGTAACGCGTTTGGCTACGAATCATTTCAACTTCTACACCTTCAGTCGGCTTACCATCCACAAGAAATGTAAACTCAATAGGCTCACCAACCACCAAATCATTGGGATGTGTGCCAGCGACTAATTCAAGACCGCTACCCGTTGGCTTTAATGCTGAAGGCTTGCCAACGGTAATGAAATTTTCCATTCGACTCATTGATTCAGTCACTTTTAGCTCTTTTGCGTCAGCAGGCACTTCTTTTGCTAATGCTTCAGCGGCGCCCATAAAACGTTTAGGCTTATTTTCGGCATCTTTCCAGTTTGCTCTAAAGCCAGAACGTACCAGATCTAAACGATAAGTACCAATTTGTTCAAATTTTGCATCAAAAACAGTTCGCAACTCACCTTTCATCACATTCACTGGTAACACTTTATTGCCGTCCGGCGCAATAATTGATAGCGCATCGATTACAAGTGGTCGATGGTCAATCATGAATGGCACACTCGATGATGCTGCGTCAAAAGTGACAAACTGAGGCGCAGATAAAACGCTACTTGAAGATGTAATCCAAGTACCATGTGCGTACGCAACGGAGACTGGTACGCTGACAGCCAAAGATAGTAATGCAATTATGAGTTTCATTATGACTCCTTAAAATAAGATAAAAATTAGGGTTTTAGCTCTACAACAATATCGCCCAGCTCTTCTTGGCCTCTTGCTTTAGTGCTAACTGCTTTTTGTGCAGGCCATGTAAATGGCACGCGAACCAACTCGCGACCACCTTTTTCACGGGTAGATTCAACTACGATGTTGTATTGGCCTGCTGGCAAGCTACCTAATGGCGACTTACCTTCAATAAAGCTTAACTTGTGCTCACCAACTGGGCGGGTTGCGCTTGTCACACCATCTAATGGCATTGTTTGGTTGCGCCCACTTTTACGCCACCACTGACGCAGATCTTTCAGCCATTTATCGCTTTGTTCGCCTTTATCAGTTTTCTTTTGGCTGTACCAAACAGCTAAGTTTTTTTCAACTGTTTGGTCGGGCTTTTCAATCCAAATGGCCAAGTAAGGGCGGTGATACTCGGCTGTATTCAGAGTAGGAATAGTCACTTTTAGATTAATCTCGCCTGCTGCAATTTGATTAGAAAAACCAGCAATCAAAGCTGCCAACAAAGCGGGTGCTAATATTGGCAAAGATATGTATTCAGAGGCCCATTGATGCATTGACAATAACTCCTAATAGCTAAATTAAAAGTAAGACTAAATTAAAAAATTAGTGAATAAATAAAATGACTAAAACCAGTGGCGCCACAAACCCCAAACCAACCAACGGCCAAGTCGCTGGACGATTGCCAGCATGCATGTGCAACATAAGCATGCCCGTGATGCAGAACACAAGCGTTGTGATGGAAAAAATATCCAGGAACCAACTCCAAGCATTTCCAGTGTTTCGACCTTTGTGCAGGTCATTAAAGTACGATACCCAACCGCGGTCGGTTCGTTCATAGCTCACTTCGCCACTGGCGCGGTCTATCACTAGCCAAGCGTCACCTCCTGGCCTAGGCAAGGATAAATACACTTCCGCATCTGACCACTCACCAGCGATATCAGCCAAGCCTACCCCAATCGCATTACTAACCCAATCGGCTGTTGCTTTCGGCAGCGCCGATTTGTCACTTGCAGGCTGAGCTTTGATTTGATTTAACAGAAGTGCAGGCAGAGTTGCCGTTTTTTTGGTGACTACAGGTACCGATTCTATCTGCGTGGCATTGTTGAGGGTGATGCCGGTTGATGCGAACAAAAGCATACCGATTAGGCAAGCAGCAGAACTTATCCAATGCCATCGGTAAAGGTGCTTAAGCCAGAATGCTCTTTTTTTTTGATTAATTTGATTTTGCATGTCTTGCCAACGTTGAAACTGCAAATTTATGATTTGCAGTTTATATAAATGTAAATGAGAATTAATATCATTATAATAGAAATAACAATCTAAACAGTTCAGCAACATGTAAAGTTAATTAAAGGTTTTGTTGTGATGATATTGAGTTTGCTCGCGAAGTATTCGCGCTCTATATAATAAAAAAGCCCGTCAGCATATGCTGGGGGCACTTAACCCAATTTATTTAAAACATAAACTCTGCTGTCATCATGGCAGAACGTGGCAAACCTAAACGCACGCGTGAACCATTGTTGTTTAAGGTTTCTACATATTCTTTATCGAATAAGTTGTAAACATTCAATCGTAAGTTCAAATGCTTATTCACTTCGTAAGCAATCATGGCATCAGCTACAAGATACGATTCGATTACTGGTGTGTTGGCAGTTGCTGTTGCAACTTTGGTTACCAAGCGTTTTTGTTCACCCATGTAGCGCGCACCACCACCAATCGCAAAACCGTTAAATGCATATTGTGTCCAAAGCGTGGCGCTGTAATCTGGGGTCCATTGCACACCTGTTGTATCTAACCCCGTAATGGTTTGCTGGTCTAGTGCTTTCGCGTTTAACTTGGTAACACCAGCAGATAATTGCCAGTATTCAGTTAACTGCCCCACTGCAAGCAGTTCAACACCTGTTATGCGTGTTTTACCAATTTGTACAGGGTTCGCCAAATCATCAAATGAAGCTTGCTTATCATTTTCTGTGCGGAAAATTGCCGCTGTTACATTCAATTGGTTATCTAATAAATCCCACTTGGTACCAATTTCAATATTGTCGGTTTTTTGCGGGTCTGATGCACCGTTATTAATGTTGTTTGCTGTGATTGATAATGCAAAGTTTGCACTGCCTGGTGGCGTATAGGATGTTGCATAAGCCGCATAAATACTACCGTTGGTGGCAGGTTTAAATAAAATACCTGTTTTCCAGCTTAATAAATTATCCGCATCACTTGCATGCGTCACCGCTCCACCTGCGCTAGTTGCTTCGCGTGCATCTGTCGCTGTTTTATAACGCTCATAACGTAAGCCAGCATTTACCTGCCATTTATCGGTTAAGTCTACTGTATCAAACGCATAAAGTGCGGCTGTTTTGGTGTTGCCATCCGTCTGTGCACCATTTGCAAAAGGCACTGGCAATTCATCGTTTTCGTTTGGGTTATAAAGATTCGCACCTGGAATAACCTGCCCAGTGGTAGCAAAAAGATTTTGCTTTTGTCTCTCGTACATTAATTCAACACCACCAACTAATGAATTTTTGAACCCGCCAATATCAAATGCACTGTTGATGCTGGTTTGGTTCACCATAATCTCATCTTGACGATCAATACGCTGACGTGAGCGAGTTACAGTCCAAGTGTTAGGGTCTGCGGTTACTGCAGTAATTGCACCAACACCAGTTGTAACGCGGTTTAAATCAGTTTTGCCATAGCGTGAAATATTTCGAATCGTTGTATTTGCGTTGATGTCGTGCTCAAACTTTACAGTAAGCATGTCGGCATCTACATTTTCATCATCATTATCGCTACCGTAAAAATTTTCGCGGTCGACTTTTCTACCCGCATTGATTGCCGGATTTGCATTAAAAAAACCACTTCTTCCAATCGTTGAAATACCGCCATCAGGCGTATTGTCTTGACGAACATGTTGTGAATATAAGAAGAAGCGTGTATTGCCACCTAAGCCAAAAGCAATAGAAGGCGCAATAGAGAAGTTTTGATTATCAACCTCATCGCGTTTAGGCACATCGCCATCAGAAATCAACGCATTCAAACGTATAGCTGTCGTTTCACCAATTGCTTGGTTCACATCAATCGTTGCACGCTTTCTATCAGCGTTACCATAACCAACTGTCGCATAATTTTTGCCATCTAGGCTTGGTAACTTACTAATCAAGTTAATATAACCACCCGCCGCACCACGGCCAATATCCGCACCTGCTGGGCCTTTAATCACTTCAATTTGCTCTAAGTTATATACATCGCGTGAAACGGCACCAAGGTCGCGCAAACCATCCACAAATAATTGGTTGGAAGCATTAAAACCTCGCATTGTGAAAGTATCGCCTGCTGTTGAGTTGCCGCCCTCACCTAATTGCATCGTAATGCCAGGGGTGTTACGCAGCGCATCTGTCAAAGAGAAAACTCCCTGCTCGCGCAATAGCTCTTTTTTAATCACTTGCACGGTTTGCGTTGTATCAATTAGCGGTTTTGTAAAT
This sequence comes from Proteobacteria bacterium ST_bin12, assembly GCA_002083635.1. GTDB lineage: Bacteria > Pseudomonadota > Gammaproteobacteria > Burkholderiales > Methylophilaceae > Methylotenera_A. Next base: position 23,679 of record MSXP01000004.1, read on the forward strand.
TTTGGGCTGGCAGAAGTGTCTGTTTTAAAAGGTACTTCTTTTTTAGATTTAACACTAACCTCTGGCAATTCTGTCACTTCATCTGCGGCATATACGTTTGGCACGCTAGATGCAATTGAGAAAGTGGCAGCAACCATTGCTGCGATACGGGCAGGGTTGTGCTGACGACTACGGATGTGACTCATGGTACTTTCCTCTATGGTAGATAATGTATCTGGCTGGCTAGAGGAAATACCGTTGGCTGGCTTGATGTTTGTTTTAAATAATAGGTAGTGAGCTGATGCTTATTCTTTCAACATGTCGATTTACTTGTAAATCGATGTAAATATTTCAAAATTTGTGTAAATTATAGAGTTAATGATAACTGTTCTCATTTATAATTTCAAGCATTATGTATGATTTGCTTTAAGTTTTAAACACATTATTATAAGGAAACCGTTTCGTTGAATATTTTTAGAGTAAATAGCCATACAAGTAAGCTTAATAGGCTTATTTTGCCTATTTTGATGAGCTGCTTTTTTACGGCTGTATCGGCAGAGGAATCTATTTGGTATAAAGATGGCGACCCGCTCAATACGCAGATATACACCCTACCTAAAATTCCTGAGGGTTACAGAGAACCCAATACACCTTGTGGCAATGTAGATTTAAGCAAACCAATCACCTTAGCTGAGGTGGCGGATGCAAGCCTTTGTAATAACCCACAAACCAGCGAGATTTGGGCAAGTGCGCGTGTGCAAGCAGCGCAGCTAGGTGTTGCCAAATCAGCCTATTTACCCTTATTAACTGCCAATGTTTCAAGTGGTTCAAGCGTATCTAACCCCGAATCTAGTTCGCGTAGTAATCCAAATTTTAATTTAAGCGGCAGTTTAGCTGCCAGTTATCTTTTATATGATTTTGGCAATCGAAATGCTAATTTAGAAAATGCCCGCCAATTATTGCTTTCCGCCAGCGCTAGCCAAAGCAGCACAGTGCAAACCGTCTTATTATCAGCAACAGTGGCTTATTACCAAGTGCAAGCGAATATCGCTGCGTTAGAGGCCGCGCGCCAAGCCGAACACGCCAGTGAAGAAAGCTTTAAAGCGGCGGATGCAAGATATAAAGCAGGTGTTTCAACTCCTGCTGATAAATTACAAGCACAAACTGCCTTTGCACAATTAACGCTGACACGAATTACTTCTGAGGGTAATTTGCAAATCGCTTATGGCAATTTAGTCAATGTGATGGGCTTGCCTGCCAATCAAAAAGTCACATTATCAACCGCCGCGGGCAATGCACCATCTACTATTTTAGAAGATGTGAACACCTTGATTGAGCAAGCAGGTACACGTAGACCCGATTTAATGGCTAGTGAAGCGCAACTAAAAGCAGCACAAGCCAGTATTGATGCAAGCAAAGCAGCGACTAAACCGACTATTTCTATTTCTACAACCAATAATTTGCAAGATGGCTCTCAATTAAGTAGCAGCAACAACTCCACTTTGGGTGTCACCTTATCAATCCCATTATTCGGTGGCTACGCCCCAACCTACCGCATCCGCGCGGCTGAAGCAACTGCCGATTTACGTGCTGCACAACGCAATCGCTTGAAATTGCAAATATCATTAGACGTTTGGAGTGCTTACCAAAGTTTGCGCACAGCGCTTGAATCAGTCACAGCTACTGAAGTGTTGGTGAGTAGCGCAGAGCAGTCGTATCGCGTAGCTTTGGGGCGCTACAAAGCTGGCGTTGGCAATATTATTGATACGCTAAATGCACAAAGTGCCTTAGCTAGCGCACGCCAACAAAAAATCCAAGCGACACTTAATGCCAACATCACCCGTGCAACGTTAGCGCAGGCAATGGGCGCACTGGATAACGCCATGATTCAATCGCTGCCAAACGCTAATACTTTATCTCAACATTAATCAGACTTAACACTATGAAATCACTTAAAAAAATTGCCATCATCGCTCTAATATTGGCAGCGGCGGCTGGCGCTTATTACTATTATGATAAAACACATCAAACCAAGCCAGAGGATTTGTACAGATTAGATGAAGTCACGCAAGGCGATATTGAGCAAACAGTTTCTGCTACTGGCACGTTAAATCCTGTGAGCTTAATTAGTGTGGGTACGCAAATTTCTGGCATTGTACGTAAGCTTTATGTGGATTTTAACGATAGAGTTGAAAAAGATCAGGTGCTGCTAGAGTTAGATAGTGCCCTATCTTCAGCGGCTATCGTCCAATCCTCAAGTAGCGTGCGTAACAACCAAGCTAATGTTGATTTAGCGACCGCAAACGAAAAACGTATTCGCGAATTATTTGCGCAAGAATATGTTTCAAAACAAGAGCTTGATACCGCGGTGCAAGTGCTTAAATCGGCAAAAGCACAATTAGATAGCGCACGCGGATTATTAACGCGCGACCAAACCAATTTAAATTTCACCATTATTCGCTCGCCAGTGTCTGGCATTGTAGTGAATCGCGTGGTGGATGTTGGGCAAACAGTGGCGGCTAGCTTTCAAACGCCAACTTTGATTCAAATTGCGCAAGACTTAGCCAAAATGCAAATTGATACCAGCTTTGCTGAAGCCGATATTGGCAAAATTAAGGACGGACAATTGGTTAAGTTTAATGTGGACGCCTTTCCTAATCGTGACTTTGAGGGTGTTGTTAAACAGGTGCGATTAAACTCAACCAACACCTCTAATGTGGTGACTTATAACGTGGTTGTATCAGTCGACAATAGCGATTTAACCTTGCTACCAGGCATGACGGCTTATGTAAATATTGCTGTTGCCAAGGCTGAGCAATCATTATTAGTACCCAATGCAGCTTTGCGCTACAAACCAAAAGTGGATGATGAAGCCAATGCTAGTGGTGACAAAAAGCAAGATGCTGGCAGGAATGTTGACAGAAAAAGAAATGGCGGTAGCAGAAATAAAAACAAATCGGATGACTTAAGCGCTGGCAAAATTTATGTGTTAAGAGATGGCAAACCAACATCGGTAAGAGTGCAAGTTGGCATTACCGATGGCCGCTCTACTGCCATCAGCGCACCCGACTTAACGGCTGGCGACCAAGTAATTGTGGGTGAATTGCAAGCCAACGGACAAGCGCCATCTGGTGGCGGTAGCCAACGCGCACCAAGAATGTTCTAGGCTAAATTTATGCAAAAGAATATTGAGGCCAAAGCCGTTATTGAAGTGAGTAATCTATACAAAGATTACCAAACCGCAGCTGGGCCGTTTCCTGTGCTTAAAGACGTGAATTTACGCATTGAAAATGGTGATTATGTGGCGATTATGGGGCCTTCTGGCTCGGGCAAATCTACCTTTATGAATATTTTGGGCTGCTTAGATAAGCCCACTAAAGGCAAATATGTGCTGGATGGTCATTCCGTTGCTACGATGGAAGAAAATGCAGTCGCTGGCGTGCGCAATAAAACCATCGGCTTTGTGTTTCAAGGCTTTAACCTGCTGGCGCGTTCTAGCTTATTAGATAACGTTGCTTTGCCTTTGGTGTATTCAGGCATTGAAAAACCAGAGCGGCACAAAAGAGCCAAAGTGCTGTTAGAAAAAGTTGGCTTAGGCAAACACATCAACTCACGGCCTAATCAAATTTCGGGCGGTCAGCAACAGCGCGTGGCGATTGCGCGCGCACTTGTAAATAATCCTCGATTGATTCTTGCCGATGAACCCACAGGTAACTTGGATAGTGTGACGAGTGAAGAAATTATGGCGCTATTTGGCGAGTTAAATCAAGAAGGCATTACCATTGTGCTGGTCACGCATGAAACCGATATTGCCGAACATGCCAAACGCCAAGTACGCTTTTTAGATGGCAAAATTGTGCAAGACACATTAACAAACAGCCATGTATTAGCAGAGGTAATCTAATGAGACTATTTTATGTTTAGCGCAATGCTAGGTGAAGCTTGGCACGCCATGGGCGCAAATCGCTTACGCACATTCTTAACCATGTTAGGCATGGTAATCGGTGTGAGTGCAGTGGTGTTGATGATGGCGATTGGCCAAGGTGCAGAGGCTTCTGTTAAGCGCTCGATTAGCGCCATGGGTAGTAATCTTTTTGTAGTATTGTCTGGCCCGCCTAGCATGGGTGGCGCTCGCTCAGCCACGGGCAATGCGCCCTCCCTTAATGTAAAAGATGCCAATGCCATTGCTGAATTGGATGGTGTTGCGGGTGTAGCGCCTGTGACCATGGGTAAGGCGCAAATTGTGTTTGGAAGCAATAACTGGAATACCGACATATTAGGCACCACGCCTAGCTATCTGGATGTGCGCTCATGGTACTTGTCATCAGGTTATGCGTTTGCAGATTCTGATATTCGTTCTGCCACGCGCGTTGCTTTGATTGGCAAAACGGTTGCGCAAAATATCTTTGGCGATGATATTGACCCACTAGGTAAAACTATTCGAATCAAACAAAGCCCTTTTGTGGTGTTGGGCGTATTGGATAGTAAAGGTCAATCCTTGGATGGGCGCGACCAAGATGACACGATTATTGTGCCCTTAACCACCGCCCAGCGTAAATTATTTGGCAATCAGTTGCCTGGCAGCGTACGCCAAATCATTGTGCAAGCAGAATCAGATAAAGCGATGGCGATGGCTGAAGAAGGTATCAATGGCTTACTCAACCAGCGCCACAATATACGCGAAGGCGCTGATAGCGACTTTTCTGTACGCAACCTAACAGCCATTGCCAACTCAGCGGCTGAGACCACGCGTACGATGTCATTACTTTTAGGCGCAATCGCATCAGTATCTTTATTGGTTGGTGGCATTGGCATTATGAATATCATGCTGGTTTCAGTCACAGAGCGTACGCGCGAAATTGGCATTCGCATGGCAATCGGCGCACGTCAGCGCGATATCCTGATGCAATTTTTACTAGAAGCCATTGTGATTTCGATTGTTGGTTGCTTAATAGGCATTGGCATTGGTGTGGGTGGCGCGGTATTGGTGAGCATCTTCACACAAGCAGAAGTCATCGTATCCACCAATTCGGTATTGATTGCATTCAGTGTAGCCGCCAGTATTGGCGTATTTTTTGGCTTTTACCCTGCCAGCAAAGCGGCAAAACTTAACCCGATTGAAGCGTTAAGATATCAGTAACTTTAATAGTTTTAAGCATATTTAGAAGTTATGAGAATAAATTTTTTAAAGAATGCGCTGAACGCAAAACAAGTGATTTATACTTTGAGAATTAATTGAATGTATTTATAGCCCCCCGTGCTACATAAACGGGGCCTGGTTTGAAGTCACATATGGAACATTTAGATGACAGGAACTAGATTTACAAATCTAAATAACACTATTTCGATAGTGAAAAATCCATATTTTTTTGCGTTTTTGATTTTTTTAGTTGCTATCTGTATCCGACTAATAATATTTCCCGTCAATCCTTACCAAGTTTACTTAATATTTTTTCCTGCAATTATAACTTCCTTCTATTTTTGCGGCTTCAATGCTGGAGCGACAACACTGCAGATGTGTGCAACTAGCGCATATTATATTTTCAACCCTCCTTTTTGGTCTTTTAAGTACAGTTTTGAAGCAGTATTTGGACTTTTGTTTTTCTCTGCTTCTGGCTTACTTATTGGCAAGATTATCGAGAATCTACGACTAAATGAACAAAGATATCTGGCTTTATTAAATAATCAAACGGATCTCGTAAGCCGTTTTAAAGCTGACGGGACGATACTATTTATAAATAGTGCTTATTCTGATTTTTTTGGTGTAAACCACAGGACTTTAGTTGGAAAAAGATGGCATCCAATTGCTCATCCTGATGATTTGGAAATGATTAATGAAAAGATTAATGGAATTACACATAAAAACTTAACTGTAATTATTGAAAATAGAGTGTTTGACAAAAATAATGAAATAAGATGGGTACAGTTTATTAATCATGGGATATTAGATTCCAACTCAAAAATAGTTGAATATCAATCAGTGGGACGGGACATTACTGATATTAGGTTAGAGCAAAATAGAATTACTCATTTAGCACATCATGACCCATTAACTGGACTTCCAAATCGTTTATTGCTTGATGACAGGTTGTTGCAAGCAATCAGTTTTGCAAAAAGAACCTTAGGTAAAGTTAGAGTTTACTGCTTTGATTTAGATAAATTCAAACCCATTAATGATAAATTTGGTCATGCTGCGGGTGATGAAGTTCTTCAAGAGTTGTCACAAAGAATGAAGTCAGTGATTAGGGAGTCAGATACTATCTGTCGCTTAGGAGGTGATGAATTTATATTAATTGTTAGTGATAAAGAGTTTGACACAACTCAAGCTAATATTGCTGAAAGAGTTATTGAGCAAATTTCAAGACCAGTAAAATTAACAAATGGTAATGTAGTATTTGTTACTGCAACTTTTGGTTTTAGTGAATACCCTATTGATTCCAACATTCCCTGTGAATTAATTAAGATAGCAGATAATCGCATGCTTCAATTGAAGCATTCTTTATAAATAAATAATTTAGAAGTAGATAAATCCAATTTCTGATTCAAAGTTTCGTAATTTAATTAATGGCATCTTTAAAATTCATATTACTGATATGGGGCTTAAATTTGATATATAAGATAGTAAAGCAAAGTTTTTCAGTTTGCTTGAGTCATGAGCCCTCAGGTCACTAAAATTATTTCTTTCCATTGCCCAGCACCTTCATATTGGGCGCGCTCTAACTGATATTGAGCTTCTTTCTCCAGTTCTCATTTCTATTCGAATTGGTGAGCCAATGATCAATTTTAATCATATTAATTAACTACATAAAACCGCAATTATTTGTTTAAACATTTGCTGTTATTAAAAGATTTATGCTTTTATTTAGGCTCACTAACAAAACCAAGCTTGGTAATGCCAGCATTTTGCGCATCAGCCATCACTTCTGCCAGCACCTGATATTTGGTTTCTTTATCGGCGCGAATTTGTAATTCTGGCTGTGGTTTAATATCGGCGGCTTGCAGTAGTTTTTGCTTCAACTCGCCCTGCACCAGCGGCGCGTCATTCCAATAGGTCTTGCCAGCGCCGTCAATTGCCAAGTTAATGACTTCAGGTTCTTCTGGTAGTGTTTGACTGGTTGCTTGTGGCAAATCAATTTTTACTGCGTGCGTTAACAGTGGCGCGGTAATAATAAATATCACCAATAAAACCAACATCACATCCACTAAAGGTGTGGTGTTGATTTCACTCATCGGTTGTGTGTGTGCCTCGCTATTAGAATCATTGCCGCCTATCATGCTGGCACTCCCATTGGTTTAGCGTTTTGCGCATGCAGCGATTTAACGTTGTGGTTTTTGGCATTTTGTTGCTTAACAACTAGTTGCGCGCCTGTGGTTAACAGCACATGCAAATCTTGACCAAAGCTATCTAAAGTAGCGGTAATAATGCGGTTTTGCCTAACAAATGCGTTATAAGCCAACACAGCAGGAATCGCTACGGCCAAACCAATTGCCGTCATAATCAATGCCTCACCTACTGGGCCGGCCACTTTATCTAAAGTAGCTTGTCCGCTGGCGCTAATGCTGGCCAATGCATTGTAAATGCCCCACACCGTACCGAACAAGCCAACAAATGGTGAAACACTACCTACAGAAGCCAACACCGATAAACCTGACTCAAGCTTAGCCGTGGTAAGAGCAACACTGCGGCGCATGCTACGCGCGATAAATTCATCATAGCTACAAGATTCTTCAATATGTTTTGAGGCGTGCAGTTGGTGGTGGTGCGCTGCATCTACGGCATTTACCGCCAAGTGTTGTGCGGGTGAATCAATTTTGATGGTGCTAATAGCTGATTGCAGATTAGGCGCTGCCCAAAACTCGGCAATGTAGCGCTTTAAGGCGCTTTTTAGCTGAATGCCTTGCACGGTCTTAACAATCATAAAATACCAGCTTGCCACCGACATCATCAGCAAAATTACTGCGACTGATATAGACACAAATCCACCTTGCATAATAAAAGCGAGGCTATTAAATTCTGTTGCTTGTTCCATGTTGCTTCCTTTAATTTAAAACGTTTTTACTGATAAAAATTCGGTGCAAAATAAGTGTTAAGTTTCTAGCGAAAACTTGACTGGCACAATTACATAAGCGCTTAAGGCTTGATTGTTTTTCTTAGCAGGGATAAAACGCCAGCGTTTTACGGCTTTCATCGCGGCATCATCTAAGCGTTCTGACCCACTACTTTTTTCAATTTGCACATCTTCTGCCGCGCCATCTGCAGAAACCAAAACTTTCATCAACACGCGCCCTTCTTCACCTAATCGGCGCGAAGTGGCTGGGTAATCAGGTGCTGGATTGTTTAGATACGACACACCAAAACGTGGCGGCTCAACTTTTTCCTCTACTACTTTTTCAACAACTGGTGGCGCTTTGGGCGCCTCTGCGACTTTCACAGGCTCAATTGGCGCGGCTGGTGCTTCTTCTACAATTGGCTGCTCTAAAGTAGCCTCCACAACGCGTTCTGCGGGCGTTTCAATTGGTTTGATTTTTTCAACCACTTTTTTAGGCTTAATAATCGGTTTAACTTGCGGCTTGAGCGGCTCAATCACTGGCACTAACTCAGGCTCAGGCGCTGGTGGCGCAATTAGGCTCACCATCATTGGTTTGACAGGCGGCGTTTCTATTTTAGTGAGTGGTTTTTGTGTGACTAACAAATAAATCACGCCAATATGCGCCAGCACAACACTCAAGATAGTTAACCATGAATGCGATTTTTGCGGCGGTGTTGAGCCGTTTAAGTGCGGGGTTTGTAACTGCAATGCATGCAATCTACTCACTTTTGCATGGTCGTCAACCGTGTTAAATGTATATGGCGAGCGCAGTTTTTCATTGCGTACAGAAAATAAATTAACGACTGTTGATGTTTGGCTACTCATAAAATGTCAATCCAAATATTTAAGGTGAATTACTTGGTTAAGATCAGTTTATTTTGCTTGGTAATGCGCAAAATATAGGTTTCGTTTAAATGCTCAATCATCACTTCTTTTACATCGGTAAATAGCTGTTCTGTGCTTAAACGCTTAATGCGCAAAATTTTAACGTCATGATTCGGCGCTTCGTCCGCCACAATCGCCACATCAAAACTCATGTGTTCTTTTGCGGTTAAATTAGTGATGACTTTCATATCAAGTTTGGGAATTGCCTTGTAAAAAAAGTGACCGTCTTACATGACTGGTTTATGTTGAGTAAACATCGTCAATGCAGCCATAAATCAAGGAGATGCATTTGCATGCATTTGCAACATTTAAGACGTTGTTAGGGACGCCTTAAATTCTGTTGCTAACCACTAAACGCGGTTAGCGTAATATTCCACCACCAATTGCACATCGACTGGAAACGGCACATCGGATACCGCTGGTAAATGTGCGACTTTAACTACCTGTGCAGTTTCATCCCAAGACAACCATTCTGGACGCGCCAATGATGGTTGCTTGATAGTTTCTGCAACCATTGGGATATTTTTACTCTTCGCTTTAATCACCAATTCGTCACCTACTTTTAGGCGAATAGATGGGATATTGGCGGCCTTACCATTTAGCATTAAATGACCATGTGAAACTAACTGACGTGCCGCAATTACTGTTGGTGCAAAACCAGCCCTAAACACTACGTTATCCATACGGCGCTCTAAAAGCTGCAATAAGCGCTCGCCCGTCGGCTCTTTGCCTTTACGCGCATCTAAAATCAATTTGCGCATTTGTGTTTCGGTTAAACCGTAGTTAAAACGAATTTTTTGCTTCTCTTGTAGTTTTACACCAAAATCTGAACGACGTTTGCGGGATGCTTTATTACCGTGCTGGCCCGGTGGTGTTGGGCGTGCTTCAATGGTTTTGCGTGATAGCCCAGGCAAATCAACGCCTAATGCACGCATAATTTTTACTCTTGGGCCTGTTAATCGTGACATATCTATCCTTATTACTATTGGTTGTTAATTTTATTGCCTATTGCAATATTGCATGTGTGGGTAATACTTTCACCTTTAGTGCTTGATGCTCGTCAACGATTTCTGACCATTGGTTAAGCAAACGCTTTGCGATTTCTTTTGATAATGGGCTATCTGCATATTCAGCTGCAGTCAGCTTAAGTGACAAGTCGGCCGCTAACTTTGCCAAATCAAAAGATGGTTTAATCGCGTAATGTGTTGCAACACAGCAAATTGCAGACAACACATCTTTTGCTGTTGGTAAATCTGTATCAAATAAAACGCCATGCTTTACAGTATTGTGCATATGAAGTTGCATAAATCATTCAGTTTTAATGTTAATGCAAATGATAATGGTTCTTATTTAAGAAGTAAAGAGTAAATCATTAAAAATGTCAATTGAGCAATTTAAATGCACAAATTAGCCATAAATACACTGATACAATTCAAATTAATGAATAAAAACCAAACAAAAAAGGGATTACTGGTTATGCATGCCTCAATCATATTTATCAAACGTTACCCTTTTGCCATGCTGCTTGCGGTGCAATTATTAAGTGTATTGTTTTATGGGTTTATGACCGGCTCAAAAACCAGCTTACTTATTTTTAATTGCTTAGGGCTAATTGTGCCAATTTTGGCGGTTTGGGTGGTGTATCGTAGCCCTATGGCCAATTGGGTTGGGTTTACGCTGATTACGCTATCGTTAAGCACATCATTATTGGCGTTACTTGCTGGTCAAACTCAATTATTAGTGTGGGCGCATGGCTTTGAAAGTTTGCTGTACTTTTATGCGGCAGCGGGCATGGTGTTGGTGATGTTTGCGGATGATATTGTGACGGTGGATGAACTGTATGCCGTGGGCGCAACATTTACTTTGCTGGTATGGGGCTTTACCTTGGCTTACTCTGTTTGCCAGCAGATTTACCCCAATAGTTTATTGGCGGCTATCAACCCCAGCAATCCTCGCAGTTGGGTAGAGCTTTTATTTATGAGCTTTTCCATTCAATCGGGCACAGGAGTTGGTGATGTAATACCGATTTCCAGCCCTGCACGGGCGATTGCTTCATTACAAATCTTTTCAAGCGTGATGTATTTGACAATAGCGGTTTCGCGCTTGGTGGGCTTAACCATTCAGTATAAAAAATAACTCACTTGGTCAATATAAAAAATAGTTAAGGCAGGCGATAAACCAACACTGCATCTCCCTGTTTGTAGCCAAAAATGGAATTGCCGCCACTGGCTACCGCAATATATTGCACACCATCAATACTATAAGTAATGGGTGGTGCATTAACGCCAAACTCTGATTTGGCTTGCCATAACAACTCACCTGTTTGGCTGTTATAGCCATTAAAATTACCGTTACCCTCACCTGTAAACAACAACCCGCCAGCCGTAGCTAACACACCACCAACAAGCGGCTGTGCGGTTTTATTTTGCCAAGCAATCTTGCCTGTGGCTAAATCAATGCCAGATAACAAACCCCAGCGTGGATCTTGCGTAGGTTCACTGGCCGCATATCGGATAGCCGCTTTGCCGTTGCTTGCAGGTGTTTCATGCAAGGTGTATTTAATCGGCGCGTGAATACCCGCTACAAAGGCGCGCTGATTGGCTTCATCCACACTGACAGGACTCCAATTTGAGCCGCCTAAGATACCAGGGTAAACCACAGTGCCTTCAAAAGTGGCTTTTTGAAATAGATTTTTTTGCGGCACAAACGCATCGGATTTTTTAATCAACTCACCCGTTGCTCTATTGTGAATATAAAACCAACCTGTTTTGCTGGCTTGGCCGACTGCGGCGATTTTTTTACCATTTAAATCATAGTTAAATAGAACAGGCGGGCTAGCTAAATCGTAACCCCATAAATCGTGCGGCACTTGCTGATAATGCCATTTAAGCTTGCCAGTATTAGTATCTAGCGCCACTAATGAAACGGTATAAAGGTTATCGCCAGGGCGTGAAATATCATTCATTTGCGGGCTTGGGTTGCCAGTACCAAAGTAAAGCGTATCCGTTGCCGTATCTATCGCTGGTGTACTCCAAGCAGAACCACCGCCAAAACGCGCAGAATCAGCATATTTGACTGCATCAGCTTTTTCTTGCGCTACATCGCGGTTAAGCACGATTCCATCCGCTGTTTTTTGCGTAAATTGCCCTTCCCAACCGCTTGCAGGAATCGTGTCAAATTGCCATGCGCGTTTGCCGTTTTCCACATCATAAGCGGCTAAAAAGCCAGGTCTGCCAAAGCGACCTGTCACACCAATTACAGCACCTAATGGCGCATCTGCTGTTGGGTTATCAATGTGCAAGCCATAACCCACGCCTGTAATACCGACAATAACCTTGCCTTTGTAAACAACTGGCGCCATAGCAATGCCAATACCTGTTCCGCCAGTTACTTTGCGCGCACTATTGGGGTCGTCTTTATTTAAAGAATCTTGGCCTTCTGTGGTGATTGCCGCTTCAACCACATCAATATCCCACTCTTTTGCGCCTGTACGGGCATTTAAGGCAATCAAACGCGCATCCACTGTGCCAATAAACACTTTGTCATTCGCCACCGCAACGCCTCTATTAGCTGGGCCACAGCACATTTGCCAATCTTTGCGCCTATCGTGGGTATAGCGCCAAAGTTCTTTGCCAGTTTTGGCGTCTAGTGCAGCTACGTGGTTATAAGGAAGCGATAAATACATGATGCCATTTTGCACAATGGGTGTGGTTTGAAAACTACCCACTACGCCGCTTTTATATTGCCAAGCCTGTACTAAATTTTTGACATTCTGTTGATTAATTTGTGCATTGGGTGAAAAACGCTGGCTTGTGTAATCGCGTCCAAAGCTTTGCCAATCTTGATTACCAGCCTGTTGAGGCGTTTTGTTTTGATGACTTACGCAGGCTTGCAATGCAATCAGCATTATTAGTGTGGTGCATTTTAATAAATTGTTTTTCATCATCAAATCTCAGCAATCAATTTTCATCAAGAATATACAGATTAGTATACATCAAGAAAATTCAATCGTTAAGCAGCTAATGTATAGAAAACAATTTTGAATCTAAAAAAAAAATTCTGCGTATAAAAGCTCAGATACACCACGAATTAACCATTTTAAACGTTAGGGATTTAAATGAAGACTATTCAAACCATTGCAATAAAACACTCGCGCAATATGTTTATAGCCAGCGCTATCGCCGCTTTATTGTCGCCATCTGCTTGGGCAGATGATCAACAATTTAGCAATAAATTACTATTAACTGGCGGTGTTTCACAGGTTGAAGGCGCTGCTGGCGGCGGATTGACGCCTTGGGCGGTAATTGGTGGCTACGGCAGCAATAACCAAATTGGCGGTAATGTGCATTACACCTATGCCAAATCGAGTAACTATAATTTAGATACTTATGGATTTACCGTTGGTTTTTATGATCGCTTTGAATTTTCAGTAGCAGAACAGCGTTTTGATATTAGCCAGCTACGTAACAAAGTTGAGGCTGCTTTTCCTGGTGCCATTGGCCGCGATACTTTAGACCAAATTATTATCGGTGCAAAATTACGTGTGCTAGGTGAAGCTGTTTTAGATGCCGATACTTGGGTGCCACAAGTTTCTGTTGGTTTGCAATACAAAGAAAACCAAGATGGAGATTTTGTTAAAAGCGCTGTTGTTGGTGCTAAAAACGATCACGGTACGGATGTTTATGTTTCAGCGACTAAATTATTATTAGACAAAAATTTACTATTGAACGGCACATTGCGTTTTACTAAAGCAAATCAGTTTGGCTTGTTAGGTTTTGGTGGCGATAAAGATGACGGCTACAAACCAATGATTGAGTTATCTGCTGCTTATCTGCTAAGAAAAGATTTGGCAATTGGTGCTGAATACCGCATGAAACCAAACAATTTAAGAAGCCCATTAAACCAAGCGCTGGGTGAAGGCACTATTGATTTAAAAGAAGAAGACGCATTTGACTTATTTATAGCGTATGCGCCTACTAAAAATATTTCACTCACTGCGGCTTATGTGTACTTGGGCAATATTGCCACTGTTGATGCGGTAAATGCGGATTTTGGCAGACAAGATGCGGTGTATTTATCCGCTCAAATCGGCTTCTAAAAGCCAATCTAATTTCATGATTTAAAAAACACTTTTAAACGAATTTAAAAAGGATGACACATGCAATTCAATATTAAGGCAATTATTGCTACAGCATTAGCAACAAGCAGCTTATTAGTCGCTCAGCCATTAATGGCAGAAACCGCAGCGCATAGCCCAAATTTAGGCAACACGCCAATGCAAGGCACAGAGACATTTGAAGCCTTTGGCGGTAAAGAAGGCTTAGTAAAAATTATGGATGACTTTATGATTGGCTTAGTGGCTGACCCGCGCACTAAACCATTTTTTGATAACAACAAACAAACGTTTATTAAAGCCATGCTGGTTGAGCAAATGTGTGAGCTAATGAATGGTGGCTGTAAATATCCAGGCCGCGATATGAAAGCGTCACACGCCAACATGAAAGTGAATCGTGAAGGATTTAATGCACTTGTTGAACAGTTTCAATTTGCAATGGATAAACACAATGTACCTTTTAGTGCTCAGAACAAGCTGTTGGCTAAATTGGCGCCTATGTATCGCGAAATAGAAACAACAACTGGCGATGCTGTAGCCCCAGTATTCCCCAAAGCTGAGTAGTATTAATATGCAAAACTGCATACGGCAATATTAAAGCGCCGTATGCATGATCAATTAAGCTTATTAATTGATAAATTTTATAAGGTTGATGGCTTACCGTGAATTAAAATTGAGGTAGTATCCAATTTTACTTAGTAGGTTAAATATTATGATGCACGCTAAAACGGCAGCAAAATCTTCAGAAGAGTTATTTCATTTGATTGCCCTGAGTGGTCAAGGCGACCGCGCAGCGTTTCAAGCGCTTTACGATGCGACATCTGCCAAGTTGTTCGGGCTGTCTTTACGTATATTGAATCGTCGTGATTTAGCAGAGGAAGCCTTGCAGGATGCCTTTATTAATATTTGGCATCACGCACAAAATTATCGTCCCGAAAAAGCGGCGGTGATGACTTGGATGACCACCATTGTGCGTAATAAGTGCTTTGATTTGCTGCGCGCCATGCCGCACGAAAATCAATTATTGGATGAAGAAAGCTTGGATGATTGGGCGTCTGACGATTTAGGTCCGCTAGAAAAAGCGACTGAGCAAAGCGAATCAAAAGCATTATTAAATTGCATGGACGGCTTAGCGCCTTTGCAACGGCAAGCGATTGCGCTGAGTTATTTTCATGGCATGGCGCATGAGCAACTTGCCAGCCATTTGGCGCAACCGTTGGGCACCGTAAAAACTTGGATTAGGCGCGGATTACAATCATTAAAAAGCTGTCTGCAAGGAGTGTCAGCATGAGATACGACAATAAACAATTAGCCGATATGTTGTCGGCAGAATATATTTTAGGCACACTTAAGGGTGCAGCGCGCAGACGCTTTGAACAATTAATCAGACAAAAGCCAGTATGGGCACAAACCCTTAACTGGTGGGAATCGCGCCTACATTTGCTGGCGGATACCATACCCCCAGTTAATCCACCCAATAATGTGTGGAAAAATATAGAAATGCAACTATTTAACCGCAAAGCGACTCAAGCAACCGGTTGGTGGAAAAATTGGGCTTTTGCATCTACCGCATTGGCTGCAGGATTGGCTACTTTGTTAGTGATACAAACGCCACAATCTGAAATGGATAGCAAGCCTGCGGCTGTCGCTATGTTGACAACAGAGAAATCAGAAGCGGGTTGGTTGTTGAACGAAACCAAAAAATCTCCGACAGATGTAACGATTGACGCGATTGCGCTGTCTGGCTTAGAGCTTAAAGCGAATAACGCATTTGAACTTTGGTTGTTGCCAGCGGATAAATCGAAACCGATTTCATTGGGTTTGTTGCCGCAACAAGGCAATAACGTGTTTAAGGTGCCAGTAGAAGTGATACCGTTAATGGCAACTGGTTTGCTAGCTGTGAGTTTAGAACCTGTTGGTGGCTCGCCGACAGGCCAGCCAACTGGCGCAGTGTTATACCAAGGCCGAATGACAAAAACCTAGTTTTTAGGCTTAAAAATTTGGTCTGAAAAATGGGTTAAGTTTTTTAAATAAAGAAATATAGAAAGTAAATAAGAATGGGCCTAGCCATTAAATTAGCAGAATCGGGCAATTTGCCCGATACAATCGTACGTCAAGGTATTCGACAGTTAGTTAAGCAGCGCTTGGCAGAAATATCTGCCAGCAACTGTGAGATTGGTATTGCAAGCTTAACCAGTTTTGTGGCAGACATGAACGCTGCCGCCATTGCGCCAGTGCCAGAATTGGCCAATGCGCAACATTACGAAGTGCCAGCAGCGTTTTTTCACTATTGTCTAGGTATCAACCGCAAATACAGTAGCTGCTTTTGGATGCCAGACACACAGAATTTAGATGAAGCTGAAGTATTAGCCTTAACGCAAACCTGTAACCATGCC
Organism: Proteobacteria bacterium ST_bin12; assembly: GCA_002083635.1. Lineage (GTDB taxonomy): Bacteria > Pseudomonadota > Gammaproteobacteria > Burkholderiales > Methylophilaceae > Methylotenera_A. The sequence continues at coordinate 40,142 of MSXP01000004.1, forward strand.
GATTTACAAGATGGTCAAGCAATCTTAGAACTAGGTTGCGGCTGGGGTTCGTTATCGCTTTGGATGGCAGCAAACTATCCAAAATCCAGCATTACAGGTGTATCTAACTCCAATTCGCAGCGGGAATATATTATGAATACGGCCAAATCACGCGGCCTGACTAATCTTAATATTATTACCGCAGACATGAATGTGTTTGAGGCGCCAGCCAAATATGACCGCGTGGTATCGGTTGAGATGTTTGAGCACATGCGCAATTACCAAGTGTTATATGGCAAAGTTGCCAGCTGGTTAAAACCAAAAGGTAAGTTTTTCAAGCATATTTTTGTGCATCGCAATACGCCCTATGCGTTTGATGTCAAAGCGGATGACGATTGGATGAGCCAGTTCTTTTTTAGCGGCGGCATTATGCCAAGCGACGATTTGCCCTTGCATTTTCAAGATAATTTAAAGCTGACCCAACGCTGGCGCTGGGATGGAACGCATTACGAAAAAACCGCCAATGCTTGGCTTGAAAATATGGATAAAAATGCTAAAGCAATTACGCCGATTTTAGCGGGCACTTATGGCGATAAAGATGTCGAAATGTGGCGTAATCGCTGGCGCATGTTTTATATGGCTTGCGCGGAATTATTTGGCTATAACAATGGTCAAGAATGGTGGGTAACGCACTACCTATTTGAGAAAAGATAAAATGCAACCGCGCTTAGTCATTAACTTTGTGTTGTTTCAAATTGGTTGGTTTGCCTGCGTGATAGGTGCAGTCAAACAAATGCCTTGGTTAGGCGTGGCGGTAGTTATTGCCATTATTATTTGGCATTTAACACAAGCCAAACAAGCTAAAAAAGAACTGCAACTACTATTCATCACATTGGTGATTGGCGGAACTTTCGACCAGATTATGCTCAATCATGAGTTGATTAGCTATCAAGCGCATGGCTGGAGTAATTCAATCGTGCCTGTATGGATTTTAGCGCTATGGGCAGAATTTGTAACCGTGTTAAATGTGAGTTTGCGCTGGATGAAAGAGTTAAAAACACCGGTTCGCTGGCTAGTTTCTGTTTTATTTGGCGCGATTGGCGGCCCACTTGCATACATTGGCGCAGAAAAATTGGGTGCAGTTACGCTCAACAATCTGCCAATTAGCTATATTGCTCTTGGTGTTGGTTGGGCGATATTAACGCCCTTATTACTGAAATTATCTGAAAAATTGGATGGATTTAAATAGTTAACATGTTTAATTGGTCGATTTATTTTTATAGCTTAGTCGCCATTGGTTTATTTGCGCTAATGGGCTGGATGCTAAGCTTGGTGCGCGACAATGTAACGCATGTAGATAGCATGTGGAGCTTGTTTTTTATGTTGGCCAGCTTTACCAGCGCCCTATTTGTGTTTGATAGTACGCCGCGTATTTTATTGGTATTAAGCTTGGTGTCGATTTGGGCAATACGTTTATGCGCTTACCTGACTTGGCGCAATTGGGGGCCGCACGAGGATCATCGTTACGTTGAAATCAGACGTAATAACGAGCCACATTTTTGGTTAAAAAGTATTTACATTATTTTTGGCTTACAAGCAGTATTGGCTTGGGTTATTTCGCTATCTTTATATGGCGCAATTGATTCAAATGCTCCAATAAATGCCGTCGATTATTTGGGGTTTATTTTATTTGCATTTGGTTTTTACTGGGAAACCGTAGCTGACTGGCAACTTAACCGATTTAAAGCAAACCCCGCAAACAAAGGCAAAGTGTTAGACACAGGCTTATGGCGTTACAGCCGTCATCCCAATTACTTTGGTGAATGCTGCGTGTGGTGGGGATTTTATTTAATTGCCATTGCAGGAGGAGCTTGGTGGGCTATTATCTCACCCGTATTAATGACGTTTTTATTGCTAAAAGTAAGCGGAGTCAGTTTGTTAGAAAAAGATATTGCTGAACGTAGGCCACAATACGTTGCTTACATTAAAAGCACCAACAGTTTTATCCCTGGCTTACCTAAAAGTTAGACTACATTTATTCAATTTTGAGGTAGTAAATGATTCAATACCAAACAGCATTACTATTAACAGCCGCAGTTATCGCCAGCCCTGTCATGGCAGAAGAATGGGCGTTTGATGTGTTTTTAGACAAAAGTAAAATTGGTAAACATACTTTTAGTTTAGACCAAAATCGCCAACTAACAAGCCGCGCAAAATTTAATGTAAAAGTGTTATTTGTTAATGCTTATAGCTACGACCATATATCTAAAGAGCAGTGGAAAGAGGACTGTTTAGCCAGTATTGACGCCAACACGACAGAAAATAAAGTCGTTACCAATATTAAGGGCGCACAAAAAGAAGCAGGATTTGAGGTATCTGATGGCAAAAAAACGCAAACTTTAAGTAGCTGCGCCATGACTTTTGCCTACTGGAACCCTAAAATTTTAGCGCAATCCAAGTTGCTTAATCCACAAAACGCAGAATACTTGGATACACAATTTGAAAAGCTGGCCTCTGAAACTATTACGGTAAAAGGCAAGCCTGTAGAAGCCACACACTACAAATTAAAAGGCAGCTTAAACGGTAAAAATAAGCTCAATATTGAGCTTTGGTATAACGCTAAAAACGAATGGGTTGCGCTTAAATCCATTACGCCAGAAGGCTATACAATTAATTATAAATTAATTTAAATCAATATGTTAAATTACAAACTTAAAGTATTACTTTTAATATTATTTGGCTGGTTAATTGCTGGCTGTGCGAGTACAAAAATGAATACAATTGCCCCTGTTAAGCAAGTTGATTTGCCACGTTTTATGGGTGATTGGTATGTGATTGCGGCGATTCCAACCGCCATTGAAACGCAATCTTACAACGCAATTGAAAACTATAAACTAGAGCAAGATGGCACAATTGCAACCACATTCACCTATTACAAAGGTGCTTTTGACGGCCCACTTAAAACTTATAAGCCACGTGGCTTTGTGGTGAAAGACACTGGCAACGCATTATGGGGTATGCAGTTTATTTGGCCGATTAAAGCCGAATACATCATTGCTTACTTAGATGAAAACTATCAGCAAACGATTATTGCGCGAAACGCACGTGATTATGTTTGGATAATGTCGCGCACACCACAAATTGACGACGCAAAATATGCAGAATTGTTAGAACTTGTCAAAAATATGGGTTACGACACTGCTAAATTGCGCAAAGTCCCGCAAAACTGGTCTGGCGTTACAAACAAGCCCACAAAAGCTGAGTAATCTATGCTAATTAAACGCCCTTTTTTAAGTACAATTAGTAGCTGGTTAGATAATAATGCCATCGCTGATAACACTACCCAAGAAGCCACACACAGCATCGACTACTGGCGCGTCATCCCTTTTGTTGCGATGCATTTGGCGTGTTTTGCTTTATTTTGGGTAGGTTATAGTGCATTCGCCATTATTTTTGCAGTGAGTTTGTATGCCATCAGAATGTTTGCTATTACGGGTTTTTACCACCGCTATTTTTCGCACAAAGCTTTTCAAACCAGCCGCTTTGGTCAATTTATATTTGCTGTAATCGGTGCAACCGCAGTGCAGCGTGGTCCATTATGGTGGGCTGCACATCACCGCAATCATCACAGCCACTCAGATGAAGAAAATGACGCGCATTCCCCAGTGCAACACGGTTTCTTGTGGAGTCATATTGGTTGGTTTTTATCACGCACTAACTTCCACACCCAGTTTGATCGAGTGAAAGAGCTAGCCAAATTTCCAGAATTACGATTTTTAGACCGTTTTGATGTGTTAATCCCAGTCATATTTGCGCTCTGTATTTTTGGTTTAGGTATGTTGTTAGAGCAATATGCGCCCAGTTTAGGCACCAATGGCTGGCAGTTACTGGTTTGGGGATTTGTCATTTCCACCGTAGCGCTTTATCACGCCACATTTAGTGTTAACTCATTGGCGCACACTTGGGGTAAGCGCCGCTACGCCACGCGCGATCAAAGCCGCAACAATTTCTTAATTGCTATCTTTACTTTGGGTGAAGGCTGGCATAATAATCATCATCACTATCCGGGTGCTGCAAAACAAGGCTTTTATTGGTGGGAAATTGATTTTACCTGTTATGGTTTGCGCATTTTGTCTGCATTAGGGCTTATTTGGAATTTACGCAAAGTGCCAGTAGAGGTTCGAGAATCTAAACAATATAAAAATCAGCAATATAAAAATTAATCTGACAAAAATTAGAAAGTTACTCAATTGAAAGTAGCCATCATCGGCAGCGGAATCGCTGGGAATGTCATCGCCCATCATTTACACCAAGAACACGATATCACTGTGTTTGAAGCCAACAGCCATATTGGCGGCCATACGCACACGCATGATATTGAATTATTTGGTAAAAATCATGCGGTAGATACTGGTTTTATTGTGTTTAACGACCGCACTTACCCCAACTTTATTGAAATGTTAGATGCGCAGAAAGTCGCTTGGCAGCTAAGTAATATGAGCTTTAGTGTGCGCAATGAATCAACAGGTTTAGAGTACAACGGTACGACTTTAAACAGCCTATTTGCACAACGCCGCAATTTTTTTAAACCCAGTTTTTACGGCATGATTCGCGATATTTTGCGTTTTAATAAACAGTCACTCACGCTACTTGAAAATGGTAGCGAAATTAAATTAGGCGATTATCTAACGCAAAATCATTACAAGCCTGCTTTTATCAACAACTATATCGTGCCAATGGGCGCTGCTATTTGGTCTACCGATGCGGCGCAAATGATGGATTTTCCTGCGCGTTTTCTGGTGCGGTTTTTTCATCATCACGGCATGTTAACTGTGAACAACAGGCCACAGTGGCGCACCATTAAAGGTGGTTCAGCCAGATATGTTGAAAAACTGACTGAAGACTTCAAATATAAAATCAAGCTCAATACGCCAATTGCCAGCGTACGTCGTTTAAAAAATTCGGTCAAAATTAAGCCACAAGATGGCGAAGAACAAACCTTTGATTATGTATTTTTTGCTTGCCATAGCGATCAAGCACTGAAAATATTGGGTAAAGATGCCAGCGAATCAGAGCGCGATGTTTTAGGGGCGATTCCTTACCAAGAAAACACAGTGTATTTACATCACGATGCAAGCATGTTGCCAAAACGCAAATTGGCTTGGGCCGCTTGGAATTATCATGTGACGGCCAAACCATCAAACAAAGTACAAGTGACGTACAATATGAATATTTTGCAAAATATTCAGTCGCCTGAGCCAATTTTGGTGACTTTAAATCATACCGATTTTATTAACCCGGCAAAAGTGATTAAACGCCTTAAATACATGCACCCTGTTTACACGTTAAATGGCGTAACTGCACAAGCCAGACATGCTGAAATCAGCGGGCCGAATCTTACCGCTTTTGCTGGTGCTTATTGGCTAAATGGCTTTCACGAAGACGGCGTCGCCAGCGCATTAGCTGCTCTAGGCCACTTTAAAACACACACCGCGCAAGGTGCATAAAGCGTGAATAGCGCTATATATAAGGGCTGGGTTGCACATCAACGTTATTCGCCCAAAGCGCATGGTTTCCGTTATCGCGTTTTTATGATGTATATAGATTTAGACGAATTACCAATGCTATTTAACAAATCGCGGTTTTGGTCGCTAGAAAAAGTCAATATAGCCCAATTTAAACGCACTGATTATTATGGCAATCCTGCAAAACCCCTCATAGCAGAAATCACCGATTTAATTACTGCCGCAACTGGCCATGCACCGCGCGGCGCAATTCGATTGCTGACCAATATGCGCTATTTTGGGCACTGCTTTAATCCGGTGAGTTTTTATTATTGTTTTGAGCCTGACGGCATCACCCTACAAGCCATTGTCACCCATATCACCAATACGCCTTGGGGTGAAGATTACGCTTATGTGCATGATTTTTCCAAAGAAAAACTGGTTAAGTCTACAAAAAATGGTGCGATAAATGTGTTTAAATTACACAAAGACTTTCATGTTTCGCCATTTATGCCGATGGATATTGAGTACGATTGGGCATTTAAGTTAGAAGGTAATCAACTGTTAATACACATGAAAAACCTGCAAAATAATCAACAAATTTTTAACGCAACATTGGCTTTGCAGCGCCAAGAAATCACTGAATCAGTCTTAAATTGGCTATTGATTCAGTACCCATTGATGACCATCAAAGTAGTAGCAGCAATTTATTGGAACGCGCTTAAATTATGGTTAAAACGCGTGCCATTTCATTTACACCCTGCCAGTTAATTGATTAGTTACACTGAACAAAAGCGCGCTTTAGCCAGTCTTTTATTATGATTCCTTATTGAATCTGAAGCATAGAAAATAGCGTATAACCCTTTATGAATACCATGACTAACAACACATCTCTTGCACAAGAAACCTTAACCACTGGGCTCAAACAAAAAAGTCGCTCAAAATGGGTGGCTAATTTTGCTAAAACGCAAATACTTAACCGCTTAAAACAGCTAAAAATTGGTAACTTGATCATTATTGATGGTCAAGAGCAGCATGTTTTTGGCGATTGTGACAGCATTAAAGCCACGATTCATGTGCATGATGCGCGCTTTTATGGCGAGATTGCCTTTGGTGGCAGTATTGGTGCGGGTGAAGCCTATATGCTGGGTTACTGGACTGCGGACAACTTAACCAACGTCATTCGCCTAATGTGTGTGAATCAATCAGTGATGGATACGCTGGAGGGCGGCTATCAATGGGCAACTAAGCCGCTGATGAAAGTATTGCATTGGCTAAACAGCAACACCACAGAGGGCAGCCGCAAAAATATTGCTGCGCATTATGATTTGGGCAATGATTTCTTTCAGCTTTGGCTAGACCCTACCATGATGTATTCGTCTGGTATTTTTGAGGACGCTACAAACTCATTAGAAGCCGCCTCACTCAAAAAACTAAAAGTCATTTGTGATAAATTAGACCTAAAACCGACCGATCATGTCATAGAAATTGGCACTGGCTGGGGTGGCTTTGCGATTTTTGCAGCAAAGCATTATGGCTGTAGAGTCACCACAACAACCATCTCAAATCAGCAATATGCGCTGGCTGTTGAGCGCGTTAAAGCCGCTAATTTAGATTCTAAAATTACTATTTTATTAAATGATTACAGAGACTTACAAGGGCAATTTGATAAACTAGTTTCAATTGAAATGATTGAAGCAGTTGGGCATCAATATTACGACACTTATTTTGCTAAAGTTGGTGACTTACTCAAGCCAGACGGCTTGGCATTAATTCAAGCCATCACTATCGCCGACCAACGTTTTGAATCCGCCAAAAACAGCGTGGACTTTATTCAACGCTATATATTTCCCGGTTCTTGCATCCCATCGAATACCGCCATGTTAAATAGCATCACCAAAACAAGTGATTTACGTTTGTTTGATTGCGAAGACATTGGCCCGCATTATGCAACTACCTTGGCCGCTTGGCGCGAAAACTTTTTTACGCATATTGAAGCCGTGCGCAAACTTGGCTATTCAGAAGAGTTTATTAAGATGTGGGAATTTTATTTGTGTTATTGCGAAGGCGGCTTTGCAGAGCGCGCGCTAGGTGATGTGCATTTATTATTAGCCAAACCAGAAAACCGCAGAGCGCCGCTTATTTAGCCATCAATCGCGCTAAATCCTCAGCATGCTTTAAAATGTTATTCGTTACGACAAGCAATTTTAATGCATGCAAAATTCCACACATGGCAATATCGAATGGCGCACTAGCCAACAAGGGCTACTACAGCCCTACTCCACCATTTTTGATGACGTCTATTATTCAAGCGATAATGGATTACTGGAAACAGATTATGTTTTTTTGCAAGGCAATCACTTAACGCAGCGCTGGCAGCAACTTTCAAGCAATCACTTCACCATTATTGAAACGGGATTTGGCACAGGTCTTAATTTTTTATATGCAGCGCAATTGTGGCTTAATCATGCACCTAAAAATGCCCACTTGCACTTTATCAGTACAGAGAAATACCCACTTACCTTGCAAGAAATTTCAACAGCATTACAAGCTTGGCCTACATTAAACGACGTTTCTCAGCCATTTTTAGACCAATATAATGCGTTAAGTCATATCCCCACTCAGTTATTTGATAACCGCGTACAGCTCACTCTATTATTGGACGATGCAACGGCTAGCATCACAAACTTAGAAACGACTGCCGATGCTTGGTTTTTAGATGGCTTTTCACCTGCCAAAAACCCAAAAATGTGGCAGCCTGCTTTATTTGCACAAATGGCAAGACTTTCTACAAGCAATACCACTTTTTCAACTTTTACCAGTGCTGGTATGGTGAAACGTGGCTTACAAGAAGCTGGCTTTTTGGTTAATAAACAAGCAGGTTATGGCAAAAAACGTGAAATGCTCACAGGCAGTTTTACGGGTGTTTTGTGAGCGATAAAACAGCGATTGTGATTGGCAGCGGTATTGCGGGTTGTAGCACTGCGTATGCACTGGCTACGCGTGGTATTGCGGTAACAATCTTGGAACAGCACAACGAATTAGCTTTAGAAGCCTCTGGCAACCCTGTTGCCACGTTGTACCCAAAATTAAGCATTAAGCCAAACGCGCAAAGCACACTGGCGCTGCAAGGCTTTGCTTTCACTTTAGATTTATTAAAGCAACTGCCTAACCATGCTGATTTTTTTAATGTATGCGGGCAAATTCAATTAGCTTATGACGCGCGTGAACAATCCAGACAAAATGCACTGATCTCGCAGCAAGAAGTCACATTTTTTCAAGCTTTAGATGCGCAATCTGCCAGCGATATTGCAGGTATTGCACTTAAAACAGGGGGCCTGTTATTGCCGCAGGCAGGCTGGATTAAGCCAAAAGCATTCTGCAACGCCCTAGTTAACACCTTAAATATCACCAAAAATTTCTATACATGCATTATTAGCATTCAAAAAAATGCCTCACAGTGGCAAGTGAACGATGAAAATAGCGCATTTATTGCTGATATTGTTGTGCTATGTAATGCCAACCAAGTACAGCAATTGAGCTTATGCAAAAGTGTTTACAGCACGCCTGTACGTGGCCAAATCAATTTTTTTGCGCCAACAACTGCTAGTCAACACATTAAAACCATTATTTGTAGCACACAATATTTAAGCCCTGCTGTGGATGGTTTGCATTTAATTGGTGCTACTTATGCACCTCATAATCTTAATCCAGATTTAGAAACAGCTGACACACTAGAGAATATGCGCGCTTTGCAAAAAATATCACCCGAGATTTTTGATAGCATTCAGCCATATCATGCACAAGGCCGTGTTGCTTGGCGTAGCCAAACGCTTGATTATCTGCCGCTTGCAGGGCAAATGTTAGATGAGAAAACATTGCGCGCCAAACCACCGCGCTACAATGCAAACCCTGCTGATTTGCCGTGGCTAGACGGCTTATATGTCAATGCTGGGCATGGCTCTAAAGGCATGATTACAGCGCCTATTTGTGCAGAATTAATTGCCAATATGGCATCAAATTCTGTTTTAAATCTAGATAAAAACTTGGCCAGCAAGTTAAACCCTAGCCGTTTTTTATTAAAAGAATTAGGATTAAAGCAATTAGCTAACGCACTATATTGACAAGCCCACGCTTAAATTAGATTAAAATCGCGTCATGCAAGCAAACGAATCAGTTCAACAAACCGAAGCTGCGCTTAAACATTGTCAGCAAGCCTTATTGCGCAATCCAAAAGATTTAGATGCGCAAATTCAATGTGCTAACCTGTGTGTGACGCTTAAGCGCTATGAAGAAGCGGCTAGTTATTTTAGGCGCATTGTACGCATACTTAAAAATAACCCGCTGGCGCTTGATGCACTCTGTTATTGCCTGCAAGAAATGGGCAATATTGCCCACAGCCGTGCGCAATTCTTGCAAGCTGAAGCCTGTTTTGCAGAAGCTTTGCAATATCAACCATTAAATGCCATCTATTGGTTTAATTTAGGCAACGCGCAGCGTGAGTTAAACAAACCTACTGTGGCATTAAAAAGCTTTACGCAATCGATAAAACTCAATCCAAACGATGCCGATGCACACAATAATTTAGGCAATGTGCAACGTGAACTAGGCCAATTAGACCTTGCGATTGCCGGCTATAAAAATGCTTTGCAACTCAAGCCAGATTTGCATCATGCATTGGCGCATTTAGTGCATCAAAAGCAACATATATGCGATTGGGATAATATTGATAATGAAATCAATCAATTGCGTGATTGGGTATTAACGAATACAAATGCACAAATATCGCCTTTTGCTTTTTTGAGCATGCCAAATACTACTGCAATTGAGCAAAAACAATGCGCCACAAATTGGGCAAATAGCTTCTACAGCAAGCTTATTCAGCAACACATGGCTTTTGATTTTACCCAATTAAAAAACTCAAAAGAAAAACTTAAAATTGGCTATTTGTCTGCCGATTTTAGGCTGCATCCGCTGGCTTTTTTAATTACAGAGTTAATTGAAAATAGCGATAAAAACCATTTTGAAACATTCGCGTATTCGTATGGCAAAGATGATAAAACGCCTGAACGCAAAAGGTTAGAAAAAGCTTTTACTGTTTTTAACGATATTAAATACTTAACCGATATTGAAGCGGCAAAAAAAATTCATCAAGATGGCGTAGCAATTTTGGTGGATTTATCAGGGTTCACTCAAAACAGCCGCACAAGTATTGTGGCGCTCAAGCCAACGCCAATTAGCATTAACTGGCTGGGTTTTGCTGGTACGATGGGCGAAATCAATGGCAAGCCGCTATTTAACTACCTGCTGACTGATCAAATCATTACACCTAACGCAGAGCATGTCAGTGAAGAGCCGCTCTATTTGCCTTGCTACCAAGCAAATAATGCACAACGCCCACTTAATCAACTTACCCCAAAACACTTGCATGGTTTACCCGAAAATACATTTGTATTTTGCTGTTTTAACCAGAGCTTTAAAATCACGCCAGCAGTATTTGCCGTGTGGATGCGCATTTTAGCGCAAGTGCCCAATAGTGTTTTGTGGTTGTTGGATTGCAATACGTGGGCTTGCAACAATTTAAAGCGCGAAGCTGCAAAGGCAGGTATTGACCCAGCAAGGCTTATTTTCGCACCACGTGTGACTATTGCGGAGCATTTAGCGCGCCATGCCTATGCCGATTTATTTTTAGATACGTCACCTTACAATGCGCACACCAGCGCCAGCGACGCTTTGTGGATGGGCTTGCCGCTATTGACATGCCCTGGTGATACATTTGCCTCACGTGTGGCTAGTAGCTTGCTTCAACACATTCATATACCGCAATTAATTGCAGCAAACTGGCACGAGTATGAACAAAAAGCGCTGTATTACGCGCAAAATTCATCTGCGCTTAACGAATTAAAGCAGCAACTAGCTAAGCAAAATTCAATTTCAAGCTTATTTAACCCAAGCCGATTTGCTAGTAATTTAGAGGAGCATTATCAGCAAATTTGGCAAGCGTATCAGGTAAAGATTGATTCAACGATTTAACAAAACCCTGCTGTGATAAATGCACGGCATGTGATAAAGTTCAGCACAATTCACTCACAAAGACAGCTTTAATATGGCAGCCATTGACATCACCCCTGTTCTTAAATTTATGACGGATAAAGGCGGTTCTGACCTCTTTTTTAGCACCAACACCTCTATTCATATGGATATTGAGGGCGAAACGGTTTCAATTAACAATCAGGTAATGGCGCCAGGCATGATTAAAGAAATCGCCTACGGCATTATGAGTGCAGAGCAAATTAAAGAGTTTGAAACTACGCTTGAATGTAATTTTGCCATTGGCAAAAAAGATATCGGCCGCTTCCGCGTCAATGTATTCCGTCAACGTGGCGAAGTCGGCATGGTCATTCGCCATATTAAAACCGATATTCCATCATTAGAAAAACTAGGCCTACCGCCTATTTTAAAAGAATTAATTATGCGCAAACGCGGTTTGATTCTAATGGTTGGCGCGACTGGCTCTGGCAAATCGACATCGCTTGCCTCTATGATTGACCACAGAAACGAAAACGAAACTGGGCATATTATTACCATTGAAGACCCGATTGAGTTTGTGTATGCGCACAAAAAATCGGTTGTAGACCAACGCGAAGTGGGTATTGATACCTTAAGTTTTGATAACGCTTTAAAAAATGCCATGCGCCAAGCGCCCGATGTAATTTTGATTGGAGAAGTACGCGACATGGACAGCATGAAACAAGCGCTGGCTTATGCCGAAACAGGTCATTTGTGCTTGGCAACTTTGCACGCTAACAATGCCAACCAAGCTTTAGAGCGCGTGATTTCGTTCTTTCCGAATGATGCGAAACATGGCTTATTATTGGGCCTTTCATTGAATTTGGTGGGCATTATTTCGCAACGTTTAGTGCCAGGTATTACGCAAAAACGCGCAGCAGCTATTGAAGTGATGATTAACACACCTTATATGTCTGAGTTGATTCAAAAACAAAAATTAAGCGAAATGAAAGACATCATGGCTGATAACAACGACATCGGCATGATTACCTTTGACCAATCGCTATTTAAATTATTTAGTAACGGCAAGATTAGTGAAGATCACGCGCTAGCAAATGCGGATTCGCGTAACGATTTATCGTTAAAAATACGCTTTGCGGCAGAAGGCTCTAAAGGCGGTTTTGGTAATTAATTCGGCTCATTTTGAGGGTTAAGTCGCGCTACGTTAATCCTCTACATGATTAAATGCAGCCAGTAATCCTGCTGCAATAATCAGCGCGCCGCCCATCCATTCGTTCAATTGCATCGCCTCGTTTGCCAGATAATAAGCGGCGATAGCTGCTACAACCAGTTCAAATAAAAACAATACAGATGCACGTGTTGCTGTAATTTTAGTCACGCCATACTGCACAAACAAGGTGGCAACCATCAATAATATGGCGATTAGCGCCATCATTAACCAGTTATTCAATGTAAAAAAATGGGGACTAGGAAATGCACCTCCTAAAAATGGCATTAAGAGTAATGACATGCCCGCAACACCCACCCACACCAACATGGATTTTGCCGCCAAACTTAAATGCACCGATTTGCGCGTAATGACATTGGTGAGTGAAAAGCCAATTCCTGCTGATAATGCCAGCCATTCCGCCTTGTTTTGCGGTAAGGGAATATGATTGGAAGTGCCATTAAACGGATCTGCCAGCATGATGTAAGCACCAATCATGGCAATGCAAATAGAAAAAAATCCTACTTTGGTAATCGTCTCTTTTAGCCAAAAATGCGCCAAAAGCAATGTCCATAGTGGTGATAAATAAAACAGCAACATCACCCGCATCACTTCGCCATCTATCACTGCTAATACATAACTTAAGTTAGTCCAGCCTGCAATTAAGCTCAGCCAAATAACACTTTTAGGTAACTTAAATATGCCACGCCAATGCTTAGCAAACAAAGTTACACCCAGCATAATCGCAATGCTATAAGTGTAAAAACTAGAAGCAACGCCAGAAACGCCAGCATCATTCATGATACGGTACGGATACCAAATAATGCCCCAGCACATGGCGCCAAATAAGAGCCCAAATATAGCTAAGTAATTTTGTTTACTACTATTTACCACTGTATTTACCAATTAATCGCTTCCTAAATTATAATATCAGTATGAATCCAAACACATTAAATCCTAGCCTTAACCTGCTTCAGCCCTACCCGTTTCAACGTCTGCGTGATTTGTTTGCGGGAGTAACCCCAAACCCAACATTAACGCCCATTAATTTATCGATAGGCGAACCCAAACATGCCACACCTAAGCTGATTAGTGATGCTTTGGTGAACAATTTAGCTGGCTTGGCGAATTATCCCACGACTATTGGCAGTTTGGCGTTGCGTTCTGCTATTTCTAATTGGATTACACGCCGTTATAACTTGCCTGCACTGAATCCAGAAACCAGTATTTTGCCTGTCACTGGCAGCCGCGAAGCGTTGTTTGCCTTTGCGCAAGTGGTGATTGACCGCACGAAAAATAAACCGATTGTGATTTCGCCCAATCCGTTTTATCAGATTTATGAAGGCGCCGCTTTTTTGGCTGGCGCTGAACCTTACTTTTTAAATACAACGCCAGAAAATGGTCACGAAATGGATTTTTCTGGCGTGCCAGCCGATGTTTTAAATCGCACGCAATTGGTTTATGTTTGCAGCCCAGGCAACCCATCTGGCAAAGTCATGAGTTTGGCGCAATGGAAAAATCTATTTGAGTTATCAGATCAATATGGTTTCGTGATAGCCGCCGATGAATGTTATGCAGAGATTTATTTTGATGAAGCTAATCCGCCGTTAGGCGCACTACAAGCCGCGCATCTGCTGGGTAGAGATTATAAAAACTTAGTCGTATTTAGCTCATTGTCCAAGCGTTCAAACGTACCGGGTATGCGTTCAGGCTTTGTGGCGGGTGATACAAAAATCATTCAAGCCTTTACGCTTTATCGCACCTATCATGGTTGTGCGATGAATCCCGCCGTACAAGCCGCATCTGAAACGGCTTGGAACGATGATGCGCACGTGATTGAAAATCGCCAGCTTTATGCAGAAAAATTTAAAACCGTAACGCCAATGTTAAGCAGCGTTTTAGATATAGAAATGCCAGATGCTGCATTTTATCTATGGGCGAAAATTAACAATCCTGCCGAAACCGATACCAGTTTTGCCTTAAAGCTGTATCGCGATTTGAATATTACTGTGTTACCTGGCAGTTATTTGGCGCGCGAAGTTAACGATATCAATCCTGGCAAAAACTTCATTCGCTTGGCTTTAGTGGCGAGTTTAGAAGAATGTGTAGAAGCTGCAAAACGCATTCAAACGCTGGAATAAATCTCAATACTTAACCCTTAAATTAGGGTGAAAAATAAATATAAAATTAATGTAAAAAATTAATTTTATATTTTAATTGCTTGATTTATATAATAAAATATCAAGCTATTCACTTCAGGATTTAAGCAATCAAATTCAGTAACGTCTTCCATGCCGCGCAGCCAAGTCAGCTGTCTTTTGGCTAATTGGCGCGTGGCAAAAATACCTCTATCACGCAATTCATGAGCATCGTACTCACCTTTTAAATGCTCAAGAGCTTGACGATAACCGACACAGCGCATAGCGGTTGATTCAGCGGTTAAACTTGGGTATTTAGCTAATAACGCTTTTACCTCATCTAAAAATCCAGCTGCTAACATTTGCTCAAAACGCAATGCAATACGTTCATGCAGTATTTTGCGGTCACTGGGAATTAGCGCGATTTTGAATACTTTATAAGGCAAAGCTTCATTTTGTTGTTTAGCATATAGAGCCGACATGCTTTCGCCTGTTAACTCAAACACTTCTAACGCCCGCTGAATGCGTTGTGCATCATTCGGTTGCAAACGCGCAGCGGTTTCCGCATCGATTAACGCCAGTTTTTCGTGCATCGCTGGCCAGCCAATCAGTGCTGCGCGCGCATCCAGCCTTGCGCGCACTGCGGGATTCGCTTCAGGCAATCCACTTAAACCACTTTCTAAGGCTTTAAAATACAACATGGTGCCGCCAACCAATAACGGAATTTTGCCACGCGCGGTAATTTCCGCCATCAAACGTAATGCATCGCTTCTAAAATTGGCCGCAGAATACGCACTGGTCGGCTCGATAATATCGATTAAATGATGCGGCGCTTTTGCTAAGGTTTCCACATCTGGCTTTGCGGTGCCGATATTCATGTCTTTAAAAACCAAAGCCGAATCAACGCTGATGATTTCAACGGGTAACTTTGAAGCAATTTCAACTGCCGCGCCAGTTTTTCCGCTGGCGGTAGGTCCAAACAAAAAAATGGCAGGTGGCAATGATGGCGGCATGGAATGGATTTGACTGTTGTAAAAGTTAGTATTTTATCGGTGTAAAGGCAGAATCTAACGACTTTAATCAAATAATTCGCGGTTAGCGTCTAAATGTTAAATACGATAGCGATATAATTGTTTTAATTATCAACACTCGACACAGGTAAAGCATCATGAATTTAGAAAAAGTGGTCTTTGGATTTTTTATCGTTTTAGCCATGACTTTGAACTTTGGTTTCTTTTTAGGCGAAATTGACAACGCTTCGCACCATCATGTGTACGAGTTATACGCAGCGATTATTGTGAGCTTAATCGCAACGGTATTGAAGTTTGGTGACCGCACGCACGTCGGCGCATTTTTGCTTTCTACCAGCTTAGCTGCCGATTTACAACTGATTACTGCCGCAATTCTTTGGGCGGCGCTGGACGGTAAGATGGATTCTGAAAGTTTAACGGTATATATCGTGTCTTTATCGGGCGGCGCATTAATGGCAAATTTCGTATCCGTGATCTTATTAATCTCAGAAACCATCAGCCAACGCCGATAATTAAGCCTTTCAATTAAATACTTAACATGTTTTTTACTCAAAAAATCGCTTTAACATCAACACGCAATTAGCGTTCAATCTAAGCTAAACGTCTGCATGGATAGCATTTTATTTTTAATTTTGCGCCGCTTAAGGCTGCCGCTGATATTAATCATCGTCAGCTTTGCGATTGCGACGTTGGGCTTAACGTTGATGCCCGGTGTATATGCCAATGGCAACGTTTGGCATATGACGATTTTTCAGGCGTTTTATGTCATCAGTTACACCGCTACCACAATTGGTTATGGCGAGGTGCCCTACCCGTTTACGCAAGCACAACGTATTTGGACGACGTTTTCGATTTACTTCACAGTCATTCCCTGGTTTTACGGCATCGGTAAAATCATCACGCTACTGCAAGACACTAGTTTGCGACAAGCGATGTTTACTAATCGATTTGCGCGCGACGTTAAATTGTTGCAAGAGCCTTTCTACATTCTTTGCAGTTATGGTGAATCAGCGAGCGTGTTAGCAAAAGCTTTAGATGATAAAGGCATGCGAGTAGTCATTATTGAATCGCAACAATCGCGCTTGGATGAATTGGAATTAACCAATACCAAAAGCGTCATTCCCTACATTTGTGCCGATGCAAAACTACCAGAAAACTTAGTGCGCGCTGGCGTGCATCATCCTTTATGTAGCGGCGTGGTGACTTTAACGGATAACGACGATGTGAATTTAGCGGTTGCTGTTGCAGTTAAATTAATGCGCCCAACATTACCAGTGATTGCGCGCGCTGAGCGTGAAGATATCGCGGCGAATATGGCTTCATTTGGCACCAACCATATTATCAATCCCTATACATTGTTTGGCGAACAGCTCGCTATGCGCGTGCATGCGCTGGGTACGTATTTGCTACACCAATGGTTAACAGGCGTGCCTGGCGATACCTTACCACCGCCCGAAAACCCACCGCGTGGACGCTGGATTGTGTGTGGATATGGTCGATTTGGTAAATCAGTGGTCGAAAATTTAGAGCGCGAACATTTAAGCATTACCATCATTGAAGCAATGCCAGAACTGACCGAGTGCGATATTTGCGTTGTGGGTAGCGGCACAGAAGCTAAAACTCTGTTAGAAGCCGACATTATGAATGCCGTTGCGATTGTTGCAGGCACAGACAACGACATTAATAATTTATCGATTGTGATGACGGCAAAAGAACTTAATCCAAAATTATTCTTGGTTGCGCGCAAAAATAAACGGCACAACAGCGCCTTATTTAAACAATTTGACGCTGACATTACCATGCAACCCACCGATATTATTGCGCATGAGTGCTTGGCTCATATGATTTCACCATTGCTAGCGCAGTTTTTGGTGCTGGTTAGAAATCAAGACAATAGCTGGGCCAACACATTAATTAGTCAACTAGTGAGCGTGGTGGGCGAAACAGTGCCAGAAACTTGGGTAATTGATGTTCAGCAAGCACCTGCTGTGATTGAATTATTAAATGCAGAAACCAAAGTTTTGCTGCAAAACTTGATGCTAGACCCAGCAGACCGCGACAAGCAATTGGATTTAGTGCCGCTATTATTATTGAGAGATAGCCAGCAAATATTAGTACCAGACACATCGATGCTGTTGCAGAAAAATGACCGCATTCTGTTTTGTGGAACGACCGAAGCAAAATTCATACAACCTTTATTGCTGAACAATATCAAAATATTGACTTATGTAGTGGATGGAATCGAAGTGCCAGAAAGTTTAGTATGGCGTTTTTTCAAGAAAAAATTGGGTTAAGTGAATACTCAAAAAGCACGAGTCTTATTACTATTTACCCCGCATAAACATTTTATCTAAATCTGACATCGAAACTTGAAACCAAGTCGGGCGGCCGTGATTGCACATGCCGCTGCGTTCTGTGGCTTCCATATCACGCAATAAGCCATTCATTTCGGGAATCGTTAAAATGCGATTTGCGCGCACAGCGGCGTGACAGGCCATGGTGCCTAATAGCTCATTTCTGCGTTCAGTTAATGCTCTAGTTGCGCCAAATTCGCGTAAATCTTTTAATACATTACGCGCAAGTGTTACTGCGTCTGCATCTTGCAACATAGTTGGCACTGCGCGCACGGCTAATGTGTTGGGCGATAGAATAGCGAATTCAAAACCGAGTTGCTGCAAGTTATCTAGCCCTGAACTCAATTCCTCCTGCACCGTTGCAACTTCTAATCTATCCGCGTTAAAACTGACGGGGATGAGCAATGGTTGCATCGGCACTTGTTTGGTGTCGAGCGCATTCTTTAGTCGCTCATACATAATGCGTTCATGCGCGGCATGCATATCAATCACCACCAAACCAAGTTTATTTTGCGCCAAAATATACACGCCGTGAATTTGCGCAACGGCAAAACCTAGCGGAAAATCAGACGATTGTGCAAATTGCGCATCAAAATTTTGGCCTGAAAAAGGGGTTAAGTTTTCTGTTAATGATGAATCAGAACTATGTTTTAAGCCGCCAAATAAGGTTCCGTAAAAAGCAGATGGTTGGTTGGCATTTAAATTGATTTGCGTTTGCTGCTGAGGATAGTTAGGCGAATTGCTATATTGCGAAGTAAAAGGACTATGCCCAAAAGGATTATGCGCGGCTTGGCTAGCAGTTGCCGCATTCGATAGGCCTGTTGGCGTGGCTAGATTTTTATTTAAGCTATGATAAATAAAACGGTGAATCGCTTGCCCATCTCTAAAGCGCACTTCGGTTTTGCTGGGGTGTACATTGACATCGACCAAGCTTGGGTCTAGCTCTAAAAACAGTACGAAAGCAGGATGTCTATCGTGATGCAATACATCTTGATACGCTTGGCGAATGGCGTGCGCAATTAGTTTGTCGCGTACAAAACGACCGTTCACATACACATATTGTGTATCGCGACTATTGCGATTAAAAGTAGGCTTTGCCGCAACGCCCCATAAGCGCAAGCCAGCGGCTTCTTCTACTATCGTAATACTTTCGGCAGCAAATTCTGCGCCCAATACTTCATTAAATCGTTTGCTTGGTGAGCCAGAGACAAAACGGCTGAGCACCCTGCCGTTGTGCTGCAAGGTAAAGCTCACATCAGGCCGCGATAATGCCACGCGCGTAAAGGCTTCTTCACTATGGCCAAATTCGGTGGAATCGGTTTTTAAAAATTTGCGTCTGGCTGGCGTATTAAAATATAAATCGTTTACTTCAATCACAGTGCCAAAATCTAACGCTGCGGGTTCAATCACGCTAATTTCGTTGCCATCGCTGGCGATGCGCCATGCGTGTTTGGTTTCAAGCGCGCGGCTTACGATTGTTGTGCGCGAAACCGAGGCAATACTGGCTAATGCTTCTCCTCGAAAGCCTAAACTGGCTACTGCTTCTAAATCTTCTAAACTAAAAATTTTGCTAGTTGCGTGGCGCGTCAAGGCCATTTTTAAATCATCTTGAGGAATACCCTTGCCGTTATCTGCCACGCGCAACTGCTTGATGCCGCCTTGCATCAGTGAAACTTGAATATCGCTGCTACCTGCATCTAGGCTATTCTCTAATAACTCTTTAAGCGCAGAAGCTGGCCGCTCTACCACCTCGCCTGCCGCAATTTGGTTAATCAGCTGATCTGGCAACAATTTGATGGCGTTAGGTAGATTGCGTGGCATAAGTTACGTGACATAATTGGCTAATATTGATTAAAGATATTTTACCTGTTTTAGCCCACAATCTCGCAGCATGAAATTACCACACTTAAATTTAGATGATTATGCATATAGCTTTGCAAAAGCACGTGCTATTAAACGTCATCATCATTTTTATGTTGGGCCGACCAACTCTGGCAAGACTTACCAGGCACTTAACACATTAATCGCGGCGAAATCGGGCGTTTATCTGGCACCGCTACGTTTATTAGCGATGGAAGTGCGCGATAAATTAATGGAAGCTGGCGTGCCGTGTAATCTGATTACCGGCGAAGAGCGCGTGATCATTGCTGGTGCGCAACATACCGCTTCTACGATTGAAATGATGAATCCCACAAAGCAAGTCGATGTTGCGATTATTGACGAGATTCAAATGCTACAAGACCCTGACCGCGGTAGTGCTTGGACGGCAGCGCTGGTTGGCGTGCCAGCGCGGCAAGTATTTATTTGCGGTTCAAATGCCGTGACTGAATTATGTTTAAGTGCGATTAAGCATTTGAACGAAACAGCAGAAATCACTGAATTACAGCGCATGACGCCGTTAATATTGGAAGACGATAGCTTATGCGGCGCGAAATATAGCAAACCAAAACTAAAAACCAAGCTACAAAAAGGCGACGCCATTATTGCGTTTTCGCGCAAAGATGTGCTGACCTTTTCAGCCAGATTTCGTCAATGGGGTTTTACAGTCGCCAGTATTTACGGGGCCTTATCGCCTGAAGTCCGTAGGCATGAATCGGCGCGATTTTGCAATGGTGAAGCAGATATTTTAGTCGCCACTGATGCGATTGGCATGGGCTTGAATCTGCCGATTCGACGTGTGATTTTTGCCAATATATTTAAATTCGATGGCGTTGCATCGCGTTTATTAAATGCGACTGAAGTACGGCAAATCGCTGGTCGTGCTGGGCGGTTCGGCATTTACAATACCGGTTATGTGAATATCATGGAAGATGATGAGCGTTTTCATATCGCCCATATGTTGGCAACTGACGATACGTCTGATTTGGATAAGTTGCCGATTGCGGCAAATATCGGACAGATTGAAGCGATTTCAAACCAATTACATACCGCGAAAATCTCAGAATGTTTGGAATATTTTGCAAATCGCCTGCAATTTAATCATGCTTTATTTGCGTTAAGTAAAATTGCCGCGCAGTTGAATCAAGCTTTGTTAGTAGATGGGTTTGCGCCAAGATTATCACTTAAAGATAAGTTTATCTTCACCTGCGCGCCGATTTCGATTAATGTGAATATTGAAAAAGATTACTTTTTGCTGTGCTTAAAAAGTGTCGTTGAACATGCTATTCGCACATTACCGCCTGCCCCAAACTGGTTGAATTCAAACAACCCCAAGCATTTGGAACAAGCTGAAATATTAAGTCAAAATATCAGTTTGTACGCATGGTTAAGTTTTAAATTTCCGCAGATTTTTGTGGATGTTGAATCAATTCCGCATTTCAGGAAATCTGTCAGCCGCTATATTGAGCGGGCTTTGCTGACCCAAGCGGGTTATATAGATACTCAGCGCGAGTGCGATTTATTGAAGTTTAAAAATGGCTTTAGGTAACAGTTAAATATTGCTTAAAATGTATTAAGCATTTAAGTTTAGTCTATGTTTAAGTGAGCTCATCGCTGATTCCAGCGCATCGCGTGAGCGATTAACTTTAGTCAGCAATGTTGCGCCTATCCACATATAATAAATTTCATTTGTGACGTTTTTTGCATCTAAATGCGCAGGTAATTCGCCGTTATCTATACCCTCTTGCACGCATTGAGCAATACGGTTGATGATTTTATCAGTGCCGCGTTTGAGTGTTATGCGCATGGTTTCAGATAAATCCGTCACCTCGGCACTGAGTTTAACAACCAAACATTTATCATGCGTTGTGTCTGCGGTTTGTGTATCCAACCAATTTTGAAAAAAAGCCTGCAAGCGTGATTTAACAGAGCCATTTTCTGGACTTAGCCTGGCATCAATATGCGCTAAATAGCCATCTAAATAATCTTCAAGCAAGGCATCGCCAAACTGCTCTTTTGATTTGAAATAGTGATAAAACGAGCCTTTTGGCACATTGGCCTGCGTTAAAATTTCATTAAGGCCTACGGCTGCAAAACCTTTGCCCAACATGATTTTCTTTGCAGTATCAAGAATTTGCTGGCGTGTATCGGTAAATTTTTGTATTGCTTGTGTCATAACATATTATGACACTGCTTTAAGATAGCGTCTAGACCAATCGTCTAGTGAAATTATTAGCCAAATTTAGTTTCTTGCAAACGCAGGCTGGGTAGAAAAGTATTTTTTTATGCCTGTTAAAATAGAGTTAACTAATTTATCTTGATATGCATCATCATTTAAGCGACGCTCTTCTTCTGGGTTGCTGATAAAAGCTGTTTCAACCAATATTGATGGAATATCGGGCGATTTCAACACCGCAAAACCTGCTTGCTCCACATGATTTTTATGTAATTTATTAATATCGGCAATTTGATTTAAAACCGCTTTACCCAATTTAAGGCTGTCGTTAATCATGGCAGTTTGCGATAAATCTAATAATGTTTTTGCCAAAACTGGGTCTCTTCCACCCAAACTAACACCACCAATTAAGTCTGATTCATTTTCTTTTTTTGCGAGATAACGCGCACTGGCGCTGGTTGCGCCTTTTTCAGACAACGCAAATACTGATGAGCCACGCGCGGCAGGATTCGTGAATGCATCGGCATGAATCGACACAAATAAATCGGCTTTTAATTTACGTGCTTTTACAACCCGCATGCCAAGTGGAACAAAATAATCGCCATCGCGCGTTAACACGCCGCGCATATTGGGTTCTGCATCAATTTTAGCTTTTAATTTTTTGGCAATGGCTAATGTAATGACTTTTTCGTGGCTGCCATTCGCACCACGTGCACCTGGGTCCTCGCCACCATGTCCCGCATCAATCGCAATGGTAATCAGCCGCTCATTGTCTTTATTTGTAGGCACATCTGCATCTAATTCAGGCAAAGCAGGCTCAGCAACGGGAGGAATCGCTGGCAAATCCTGATTAGACTCTTCAATCGCAGACGGTGGTAGTGGCTCAACAATAGGTTTGGGCTGGGTACTAGCCGTGCTGTCACTAGCAGCATCACTGGCTTCTGTGCTTTTTTTGCCCAACATTGCCATCAACTCATCTTGCAAGGGATAAATATCCAGTACTAAGCGATATTTGTATTCGCCTGCTGGCGCTAAGGCAAAAATATTCGGCCTAACCTCACCTTTTAAATCAATCGCCACACGCACAACATTCGTTTTAAATTGTGCAATACGCACTTGTTTAATGTAAGGGTCGCCCGATAAAATCTTATCGGATAATGTTCTTAGCGTATTGTTCAATTCGACATTTTCAATATCTAGCACTAAGCGGTCTGGATTTTTAAGAACAATGAGTTGATGCTTAATCGGCGCGTCTGATTCAAGCGCGATGCGCGTATAATCTTGCGCAGGCCATACGCGTGCAGCGCTAATACTGTTGGCCGCATGGGCATTTAAAGTCAGTAATACGCAAATACTTAATGCAAAAAATAGCCTGAATATTTGGACGATTATTACGCTTGGAAGTTTGTTTGTTTTTATCATCGGTTACATATTCTGCTTAGCCAAACACTGCTCACCTCGGGGTGTGTTAGCTGAGAATTGAATTTTTCTTTGCAAGGCATCATGTATTAAATGTACATGAATATCTGGTTCTGGCAACAAATAACCTGCTTTTTCTGGCCACTCAATCAGGCAAATGCTGCTGGCATTAAAATACTCTCTAAAACCTGCCGCCTCCCATTCTTCTTCATCAATAAACCGATATAAATCAAAATGATAAACGATTAAATTGTTGAATGAATATGGTTCTACAAGCGTGTAAGTTGGGCTTTTTACCTTGCCTTTAAAACCCAAGCCTTGCAAAAAACCACGTGTAAATGTTGTTTTACCCGCGCCCAAATCGCCACGTAAAAAAATCACCAAATTGGCAACTACACTTTGAGAGAGTTTTACGCCTGCTGCTAAAGTTGCAGTTTCGTCTGTCAATAAAATAGGTTGGGATAAATTGCTATTCACAGCTAAATTGTTACCTAAAGCAGCATTATTTTGAGCAAGTATAATATCATTCACCATATGCAATTAAACGTAAGCAACGACTGGGCAAAGCTTTCCGCTGACATTAAAAGCTGGGGATTGGCGCTGGGCTTTAATCAAATTGGCATCACCGATACCAATTTGCAAACTGCCGAGAGCGAACACCAAGCGTGGGTTGCGAAAGGTTTTCATGGTGAGATGGATTATATGGTAAAACATGGGGTGAAGCGAACCCGCCCTGCCGAATTAGTGCCTAATACTATTCGCGTTATCTCCGCTAGGCTAGATTATTTACCGCCGAATGCTGCGAACAGCGAAACCATTATGGATGATAGCCAAAAAGCGTTTATATCGCGTTACGCGCTAGGGCGTGATTATCACAAGGTAATGCGCAACAAGCTACAAAAGCTCAGTGAAAAAATCCAGTATGAATTAACGCAGTTAAATATCAAAGATTTTAGCTACCGCGTATTTACCGACAGCGCGCCTGTGCTAGAAGTAGTATTAGCTGAAAAAGCTGGATTAGGTTGGCGTGGTAAGCATACGTTATTGCTAAATAAAAATCGAGGCTCTTGGTTTTTTTTGGGTGAAATCTACACTAACCTGCCCTTAATGACGGATGAACCAGCCGCCAACCATTGTGGCACATGCACTAGCTGTATTGATGTATGCCCTACTCAGGCCATTACCGCACCTTATGAAGTAGATGCACGGCGGTGTATTTCTTATCTAACAATTGAGCTCAAATCCAGCATCCCTGTTGAATTCAGGCCATTAGTCGGCAATCGCGTATATGGCTGTGACGATTGCCAACTCACCTGCCCTTGGAATAAATTTGCAGAAATTACACAAGAGCCTGATTTTTCGGTTAAGCATGGTTTGGATGATATTAGTTTAGTAGAATGCTTTGAGTGGACTGAAGAAGTGTTCAAACAAAAAATGGCTGGCAGCGCCATTTACAGAATTGGCTATGCGCAATGGTTGCGCAATATTGCAGTGGGTTTGGGCAATGCCACCAGCACTCCAGCCATTATCCAAGCATTAAAATCGCGCGAAAATGATGATAACGCTATCGTCCGCGAGCATGTAGCTTGGGCTTTACTACAGCACAAACTTAAATAAATTTTGCATAATATTTATATGAAAAAATCATTACAAATCAGAATCAAACAGAGCAGCACAATTGTTATGGGTCCAGGTAAAGCGGATTTACTGGATGCGATTGATACCTATGGTTCTATCTCTGCTGCTGCCAAGCATATGCAAATGTCTTACAAAAGAGCGTGGGATTTAGTGGATATTATTAATAAAAGCTTTAACGAGCCACTAGTGGTTAGCGCTTCAGGTGGTCAACATGGTGGCGGTGCAAAGCTAACAGATTTCGGTCGATTTATATTGTTAAGTTACAGAAATTTGGTTGCTAAAACTTATCTTAATACAGAGCTTGAGCTTAATAATATTCTTTCAAATTTAAAAATACCCGAATAATTTTAAATACTTTAATGCTAAATATCATAAATATCGCTATATTCATTTGAATATAGCGATATTTATGATTAAATGCAGCAATCTAGTTTTTAAAATGACTAATTAAATGAAAATAACATTAATCGCAAAAAAGAGTCGTGTTACTTCTGCTAAACAAGCACTATCGATACTTATCATGTTAACTATATTGTTTAGCAGTGCTTATCAATTAGCGCATGCCGATGAGGTTGCTAAAACTTCTTATTACGTAGAGCGTAAAAGTTATGGCACAACTTTGCAAAGCGACCCACCAAGATACGTTAAGCAATTAAATAAGACTTGGTTGAACAATTACGAAGCCTTAAAAGATATTGACTGGTTGGATATTGGGTTGGATTATCGCCTGCGCTATGAGTTTAGGCATAACGATTTTAGACGCTCACAAGATGCAATTGATGAACCTATATTATTGAGAACGCGCGGTTATATTGCCATAAAAGACATTTTAGACCCGTTGCGTTTTACCTTAGAAGTAGAAGACGCGAGGCGCAACCATAGCCAATATACGCGTGAATTTGATACGCGAGATATCAATTATGCAGAGCCGATTCAAGCCTATTTAGAATTGTTTTTTAAAGAAACACCGCTTGGGCAAGATGATTTAGGTAACGAACGTCCAATCAGCATTAGAGCGGGTCGGCATGCTTTTGAAAAAATTGATAAGCGGCTAGTTGCGCGTAATGAATACCGCAATACAACCAACAATTTTCAAGGTGTGCGCACGATATTGGGTCAGCAAAAAAATGATTGGAAATTAGAGGCATTTGCCTTAAACCCCTTGCAACGGTTTACTAATGAGCTGGATCAGCGTAACGATTCGCAACGATTTTATGGCGCAATCGGCGATTGGCGTAAATGGTCAGAAGTTGTCACTTTACAGCCATATTATTACTTGCTGAAGCAAGATGGTGATAAAGTAAAATTTGATTTAAATGGCCGTGAAGATACCAATAATAGCCGTAGAATTGACCGCACTATTCACACCGCAGGCTTACGTGCCTATGGCGTTTTGGGCAAAACAGGCTGGGATTATGACGCCAACTATGTGCAACAATGGGGCGATCAAGACACTAGCCTCACCAATAACACCCGCGTTGAGCATGATGCTTACGGCTATAACGCAGAAATTGGCTACACGTTTAATTATGCTTGGAAACCAAGATTAAGTGCATTTTATGGTTTAGCCACTGGCGATAAAAACCCAAATGACAATAAAAACCAACGTTTTGAACGTTTATTTGGCTTTGCTCGCCCTTGGTCTAATACCGATTATTTTGAAATGGCGAATATTCGCACACCAAAAATACGCCTTGAATTTGAACCAAAAGTAACGCTGGTTAAAAATCTTAAAGTTGATATTGGTTACAGCAATTACAGCTTGGAAAGCGATACCGATAGCTGGGGACCTGCTGCATTAAGAGATAGAACTGGCAGAAGTGGTGACAAAATAGGCTCAGATATTGATATCAATACGCGTTTTGCAATTAACTCCTACATAAATGCCAGCGTTGGATACGTCCATTTTTGGGCAGGCGATTTTACCAAGCGCGCAGTGGATATTACCAGCAATCCAAACGACCCTACGCGCCGCGATGATTCTGATTATGTATATGTAGAATTTCTAGTCAGTGCATTTTAGTTAATCTAATATTGGAATTTATTATGAAACTTAACCATCAAACAAACCGAATTTTTCTGCTGATATTATTGTGTTTCGCTGTGCAATTAAACGCAGCTGAATCTGATAAAAAAGTAGTCGTTTTTGCCGCTGCCAGCTTAACAGACGCCATTACAGAAATTGCTGCCATTTATGAAAAAGAAAAGAATATTGAAATACAAACTTCTTTTGCCGCTTCATCTATGCTGGCTAAACAAATTGAAAATGGCGCACCAGCCGATATTTTTATATCAGCTGATACCAAATGGATGCAGTATTTAAAAGAAAAAAATGCACTAAATGATGCAACCATCACTAATTTGCTAGGTAACAGTTTGGTATTAATTGCCCCCAAAGGCAAAGGCTTTAAAATCAATGTAGATAAATCGTTTAATATTGCCAATGCTTTTGAAGGCAAATTATGTACTGGCGAGACAGAATCTGTACCCGTAGGCATTTACGCAAAACAAGCATTAAAATCGCTAAACTGGTGGGATGCAATTAAATCCAGAATCGTTGGCACGCAAGATGTACGTGCAGCCTTAGTGAATGTGGAACGCGGCGAATGTGCGGCAGGCATTGTTTATGAGACAGATGCTAAAGTTTCAGATAAAGTGCAAAGCTTGATGGTATTTGATAAAAACAGTCATGAGCCTATTCTTTACCCAGTTAGTTTAACAAAACAAAGCAATTCAAATGCCATGCAATTTTATGGTTATTTAAAATCTGACCAAGCGAAGAAGATATTTGAGCAGTATGGCTTTCAATTTTTAAAATAACAAACTCATGCAAGCATTATTCAACTTTACACCAGAAGAATTAGCCATTGTCTGGCTTTCACTCAAAGTGGCGCTTTTGTGCATGCTTATTATTCTGATTCCCGGTATTGCCGTATCTTGGCTATTGGCCAGAAAATCATTCTGGGGAAAGTCGCTATTAGATAGTCTTATTCATTTACCCTTAGTGTTGCCGCCCGTTGTGCCTGGCTTCCTTCTACTTTTGCTACTGGGCAATCAAGGCTTAATTGGCAAATATTTGCATACTTATTTTGGCTTTAGCCTTGCTTTTACTTGGATGGGCGCCGTGGTTGCATCTGCTGTGATGGCGTTTCCATTAATGGTACGCTCTACCCGATTAGCTATCTCGCAAGTTGACCGTCACTTAGAAATCGCCGCGCAATCATTAGGTGCGCATCCGCTTAAAGTGTTTTTTACCATTACGCTGCCGCTGGCCATGCCGGGCGTTATTACGGGGTTGATACTAGCGTTTAGCCGCAGCTTGGGTGAGTTTGGCGCAACGATTACTTTTGTGGGTAATATTGAAAACGAAACCCGCACATTACCACTAGCTATATATAGCTACACGCAAATTCCCAATGGCGATTGGCCTGCCATGCGTTTGGTTATTTTAAGCATGATATTAGCGCTGGGCGCATTAATGTTAAGTGATAGGCTAGAGCGCAAAGCTCACCAAAAAATTGGGCGTGAGCCACATGATTAACATTCAAGCCAAACTGCAACGAAAACACTTTAATTTGGATGTGTCATTGCAAATTGATACCCGCGTAACGGCTGTGTTTGGCCCTTCTGGCTCTGGAAAAAGCACCTTGCTGAGTATGATTGCAGGCATAACCCAGCCAGATAGCGGCACGATTACCATTGACGGTGAATGCGTATTTGATAGCCAATTGGGCATTAATAAAGCCATTCATCAGCGCAGAGTAGGCCTGGTTTTTCAAGACAGCAGGCTTTTTCCACATATGACGGTAGAGCAAAATTTAATTTACGCTTTTAAGCTGAATAGCCACATTAAACAACTTATTCAGCCTACAGATATTATGCAGTTATTGGCTTTAAACTCGCTTAAAAAGCAACAACCGCATCATCTTTCTGGCGGCGAAAAGCAACGCGTGGCGCTTGGACGAGCATTGTTAAGCTCACCTAAATTATTAATGCTAGATGAGCCACTGGCTTCATTAGATGACCAATTAAAACAGCAGATTCTGCCTTATTTAAAATTGGTTACTGAAAATATCCAAATTCCAATGCTGTATGTTAGCCATAGCAAGGATGAAATTGCGCAACTGACCAGCGATATTATTCATCTTCAAAATGGGCGTGTTATTGTTGCAAACTAATCTAGCGACCCATTAGCCCATCAATTGCATTAAGCCACTTGGCGTCTATCTATAAACAAACTATTGCCTGGCACTTTTTTCGCCTCTTTTTTTGCGCGGCTCATCGCACCTGCCACTTCATGGTGGCTACTAAAATGTTCTGGAATAACATTCACAGCGCCAATCGACATGCTACCAAAAGGGAAGAAGTTTTTATTACCCAGCCTATCTTCCACATGAATACCGCCTAGCTTAACGTCTTTGCTATCGTAAAAATCGGGGATGACTTTAGTAATGGTATCTAGAGCGTTTTTGCAGAGTAACTCCCAGTTTTCAGATTGAAATAGCAAAATAAAATCGTCGCCGCCAATGTGCCCAATAAAATCATGCTCACTAATCGCCACGGTACTAAGCAAATGCCCAATAAATTGAATAAGCTCATCGCCGCGTCTGTAGCCATAGGCATCGTTAAATGGTTTAAAGTTATCCAAATCGCAGTAGCAAGCCACAAACGGCTTGGCGTTTTCTAGCAGCCTATCAATATGCGCATTAATCGACACATTTCCCGGTAAAAGTGTTAACGGGTTGGCGTAGCGCGCTGCATGAATTTGCAAATTGGTTACTTCGCGCAGCAATGTATGGCCGTTACCAGTGCCAATGTATTCATCCGCTTCATTTACAATAATAAATCCATTAATCAAATATTGCGGGTCGGCGTTTACAATAAGCTCACTTAAAGCATTGATAGTCATGGATTTTTTTACAATTAAAGGCGTTTTATCCATATATTGCGTGCACGATTTTTTACCATGCAATTCGCGCTGGTAAGGCCGCGCAAAACGGTCAATTGTGTCGTATCGGCTAATTAAGCCAATGGCCGTTTGGCCATCAATTACAGGTACTGAGCTTAATTTTGCATCTTGCTCAAATAGCTGATACACATCGTCATTTGTGAACGTGGCATTAACTGCTGATTGATAGGTGACGAGATTAGCCACTGTAGCCTGCTTACCTGTGGCAACTGAAAACTCAGGAAACACACTAATCGCACTTTTGTTGAGCAAAATTTTGACATCATTTGCCAGCTTTTTTTGAAATTGTGGTAAAGGCCTGCCAAACAAATAACCCTGCGCATAATTGATTTTCAAATCTTTAATGACGGCCAGTTCATCGCTGGCTTCAACGCCCTCTGCAATGGTGAGGCAACCCGATTCAGACGCTATTTTTTGAATAGCACGTACAAACTCTAATTTAACGGCATCGTTGTGGATATTATGAATAAAGTGCTTATCAATTTTCACGTAATCGGGGGCAATTTCAGACCACAAACGCAAGCTTGAAAAGCCCTCACCCAAATCATCCAACGCTATTTCAAAGCCCAACTCGCGATATTTATTGACGCAATCTTTTAGTAAATCAAAATCTTTAATCGATGAACCTTCGGTGATTTCAATTACGATGTCCGTTGGCTTTAAGCCCAAATTTTCTACATTGCTTAATTGAAATTCAAATGCCGAATCGTTTAATTGCAGACAATACGGGCTAATATTAACAAATAATTTTTTGGGATTTTTAGCTGCTGCATATTCAGTCAATACGATTTCGCGGCATAAAAACTCAGTCTGTGGTGTTAAGCCCACCAAATGTGCTGCTTCTAATAAAGCGATTGGCGAGTGCAAATCTGTCTCAACGGGGCCTCTTATTAACGCCTCATGCCCAAATACATTGCCGCGATGCATGTCGATAATGGGTTGAAATAATGCGGTGAGATTTCTCTGTTGCAGAATGCTGGCTATTTCGGTTTTCAAGCTATATCCGTAGTCTGTATTTAATATAACCTTAATATACTGACTATTTATAAACGAATTATGACAGCAATAAACTGTGTTATTTGTGCGAAAAATGTTTAGATGTTAGCGACTGAACAATAAGTTTAAGGGTAAAAAAAATCAAGGTCATTCGCAAATGCTGGCTTACCTGCATATTGCAATGCTATCGCTTGCAAAGTTTCGGACTCTTTGCCTAATGTGCGTAGCATTCGGTGCGATAGCACCAATTGCTTAACTTTAGCACCAGCGGCAATCTTGCCAATTACGCTAGGCGTCATATGCAAACTACGCGCAGCGCCTACTGCCCTTTCTGGCACAGCATTGTGTGCGACGAATATATCGGCACCATTTGCCAACAGCGCTAAATTGTCGCCCTTACCATTGGTGTCACCGCTAAAAACAATACTTTTACCTGCAATTTCGACGCGCCAAGCCAAGGCAGGTACGCTACCGTGCTGCACATTGGCAGCAGTTACTTTGATGCCATTTTGATTAAATACTGTTTTTAATTGTGCATCTTTAAGCGCAACGTTATTTGGCTGGATACTATAATTAGCACTTTGGGGCTGCAAAAAATCACTTAAATAACGGTATGCGCCGTTTGGTCCAAATAGTGACTGTATAAATTCAACTGCACTCGGAAAAGCAGCATTTCCAACAGGCCCAAACACTGGCAAAGGTTTGTTACGTGTTTCAAAATAAGAAGACTTTATCAATGCGGGTAAGTCTGCGGTGTGGTCAACGTGAAAATGCGTCAATAGTACTAAATCTAAATCTGCCATTTGTGCGCTACTTTCACCAAAGCGCAAGGCACTTCCACCACCACTATCAATCAATACGCGCGCTTTGCCATCCAACCAAATCAAATAACTGCTTGATGCACGCTTAGTTTGGGTTTCTGGTCCACCAGAGCCAAGCACTTGTAGCGCAAGCCTATTATTAAGGGTGGGCTCTGCCGAACCTGTGCTGATAGAGCCGTTAATGATTATTAATAATAGATATAGCTGAAGAAACTTAACCGAATATTTGATGGAAATTTTGCGAGTGAATAAACGGCTAAACAAATGCATACTAACTAATTACGCGGTTTTTTTTGCGCTAACATGGCCGCGCCAATGATGCCAGCTTGATCACCCATGCTAGAAACACTAATGGCCACCTGATTGCGCAGCACAGGAATTAAATCTTGCTGTAATTGAAGATTAAACGCTTTTTGCATTAAATCCCATGAAGCGCTCATACCGCCACCAATCACAATTTTTTTAACATCAATTACTTTTAAAGTATGCCCCAGCGCTTGTGCTAACAATTTTCCAGCAAGTGCATAAGCATCTAAAGCCGCTTGGTTGCCTTGGCCTGCCATCGTTGCAATCTCGCTAGCATGGCAATCTTGATTGGTCGCGTCAAAATAGGTTTTAGCAACTCCACTGGCTGATGCATATTGCTCCACACAGCCCGCATTGCCGCAGCCACACAACCTACCATAGGGTTGAACGATGATATGCCCTACTTCCATCGCCACGCCGTGGTCGCCCTGAAATGGCTGGCCGTTTAAGATTAATCCGCCACCTACTCCTGTGCCTAAGCCGATATAAATTAAGTTTGTGTTTTGTGCACAATATTGATTAGCATATTCACCATAAGCGGCAGCAAGCGCGTCGTTTTCCACTACTACAGGCAGATTAATCAATTGGCTTAAATCTGCATTTAAGTCCACATCATTTAAACCTGGCAAATTGGGCGACTGCGCAATTTTTTGCGTTTGTGGGTCAATAAAACCGGGAAAGCCAATGCCCACAGCGGCTATATCTGGATATTGCCCACGCACATTCTGAATCGCTTCGGCAGTGGTATTTAAAATATGTTGCCAAGCTTGTGCAGGCGAATAGGCTTTGCACATTGCTGAAAAATCTGCCCTAAAGCGTATTTCTTCTAGCAACTGCAAAACGCCCGCGCTACTTTTGACTACACCTAAACGTAAATTTGTGCCGCCAACATCAATGCCAATTAGCAAGCTCATTGTTATAGGCTTTGCCTGCCAGAACGCTCTACTGCAGCTGCGAAATATTGTTGTTTTTCAGGCGTTAACTCTGCCCAATCAAAGCGCCAAACCCAATTACCGCCTAGCGTACCAGGCGTATTCATGCGATTTGTGCTATCAAGCGCTAAGATATCCTGCATAGGAATAATCGCTAAATCGGCTTTTGTTGCAAACGCCATATCAATCAAAGCATTTGGCATATCAGGTTCTTGGTTATCAAGAAAAGCATGCAAGTGATTCTTGGCGTTTTCTTCAAGATGTTGATACCAGCCTAAGCTAGTGTCGTTATCATGCGTACCCGTATAAACTACACTATTCTCTTCAATATTTTGTGGCAAATACAAATTATCGTCACCACCGCCAAACGCAAACTGTAAAATCTTCATCCCCGGCATTTGGTATTCATGCCTTAAAGCATTCACCTCGTCGGTAATAATGCCTAAATCTTCTGCCACTAAACACATTTTTTTGAAGCGTTTTTTTATTGCGCTTAATAATAGATTGCCAGGTGCAACCCGCCATTTTCCATTGATTGCAGTGTCTTCAGAAGCAGGGATTTCCCATGCTGCTTCCAAGCCTCTAAAATGGTCAATACGCACCATATCAAACATGCTATTTTGCGTGTGCATACGGGCTAGCCACCATTTAAAATCTTCTTTTTTCATAGCACGCCAGTTGTAATGCGGATTGCCCCATCGCTGACCTGTGCTAGAAAAGTAATCAGGCGGCACACCTGCTACAACTGTCATATTGCAGTTTTTATCGAGTTTAAATAAATCAGGGTTCGCCCACACATCAGCACTATCAAATGCCACGAAAATCGGGATATCGCCAAACATGGCGATATGATGTTGATTTGCATACGCTTTTAAAGCGCACCATTGCTTAAAGAAAATAAACTGAGTGAATTTAATCACGCCAATCGCGAGTGCATACTGCTTTTTGGCAATACTAAGCGTTTTTGAGTCACGCTTTTTGTAGACAATAGGCCAGCTATTCCAGCTGGCTTGATTAAATTGCTGTCTTAACACTAAAAACAAGGCAAAATCACTTAACCAATGACTATGCTTTCTGCAAAATTTTAGATACGCGATGTAATCAGGCGAATCTTGCTGTTTTGAAATCACACAAAAAGCTTTTTCAAATACCTTTTGGTGCTGGGCTAATGTTGGCTCTGCATTATATGCCTGCAAATCTGCCGCATTAATGTAACCCGACTCAAGCAACTCTTGTAAATCAATAAACGCGGGATTTCCTGCATGCGCACTTAAACACTGATAAGGCGAACCATCGTTGTGTGGCATATTGAGCGGCAATGTTTGCCAAACACTAGCACCAGCCGCACTTAAAAAATCAACAAAACGTTTTGCCTGCGCACCCATATTGCCTTCTGGCAAAGAGCTAATATGTAATAAAACACCTGCTTTACGTTGTTGTGATTTTTTCATCTTGTTTCTTTGTTATTGGTCGCGCTTTAACAGTTTTATGCTTTCAATAATGATTAGGTTTTAATAGTGAATGCATGATGCAGTGTTCTATCCACTAACATTCAATTTAAAAATTCTGCTTAAAAAATTGGTTAAGTCACTTTTATTCTTGGCCTCGGCGCATTGTTCCGCTATTTGAATCATTAGCGGCTTTGCTATCACCCATACTAATTGACGCATTTAAATGCTCAGGAATAGGTAATTTTAATAACCGATACAAGTTCATTAAATTGCGGCGATACAATTGGTCAAAGCTGCTCACGCTCATCGCTGCGTTGTAATCACCTAGCCACCAAAACCAATCTGAGCCCTCACAAACAGATAGTTGATTTTCTGCTTTGTGTCTTTCATCTGCACTTAACTTGCCAGATTTAAGCACTTTGTCGTAAGCTTTTTTAGCTTCGCACAGCAAATCCCAGCCGTAGTTTTTGTCTACGCTGCCAATCCAAGTACTAAAGCTGCCATACACCCAGCTGCCTGCAGAGATTTCTGATAACGTACCGCAGTGTACTTTATATGGTGTTTTGCTTGGCGCTTCAATCATTTTCAATACTTCAGATTGCGTCACCATTTCAATATTGGGATGATTCGCTAGTGCTTCATAGAGCTCAGTCAAAAAATAATGGCCGTTATACGGATAATATTCCCACGCATTTTCACCATCTAAAATCACGCTAACAACAGGGTTTTCTTGGCGTTGATAAGTATTGTAAATGTGCTCTAAAGTTTGAATAAAGTCGTTAACTGCCTCGCTGCTGTGCAACTTAGAGTATTCAAAACCAATCTTGTCCGACAACCTGTCGTCTCTAAAAAAACAAGTAATCGAATCTTCACCATTGCTCACTTTATATGGCTTGTATAGGTAATCGTGACGGGACACTAAAGCTTTTTTAGGGTTTGATTTACGCAAACTATTTGCCAGCACACCCTCACCTGAGGCCGCCCATTGCACGCCTTGATTGGCCATTAACAATAAGCTCTCTTTAGATACCGCGCCTTCTGATGGCCACATGCCTTTAGGCTCCATACCAAAACGGCTTTTGTGCGATGCTGTGGCGTCTTTTAAATGGTCAATCGCGCGCGCCGCCCCACCTGGGTAATTCGCTGTTTTGGGCAAAATGGCATTGCTCATTGCATCGTGTGTTGTTTCAAAATCCAGCAATAAAGGCAATATTGGGTGGTAATGCGGTGTGCTGGATATCTCAATCTGACCAGTTTCTGCCAGTTTTCTGTAGCGTGGAATTAAATCGCCAATCAACTCGCCCACTAAATCATATAAAGCCATGCGGTCTTCGTTAGTGAACTTTTTACCTTTACTCATCAAATGTTGAACCAGCACATTGTTTTGGCGAACGCTTTCGCCCATCCATGCCAAATGGTACCAGACCAATAAATCGGCTAAATATTGGCCTGATAAATAGATTAAGTCATCGCGACCATCTTCTGTTAAAAACTCATACATCTTGTAAAGCCGCTCATAATCAGGAAACGGCTTAAGCATTTTTTCGTGATAGCTTTTAAAGCAACTATCTTTAATTAATCGGCGCTCTTCTGGCGTAATCACCCATAAATCGTTGGTGCTGAGTAATTTTAAAATAGGGTCTTTAACGCGACCTGTCTTAAACTGCTCCGCGTAGTCTTCTAGCTGATCTAGCAAAATAGGTACAAAGTTAAAGCTGACTTTGGCCTTTGGATTCATTTCCAAATGGTAAGCCATATCAGAATAATCTTTAATTGCGTGCAAATAAGTCCAAGGCAGCACGTATTCGCCTGAGATGGAGTCGCGATAATCTGGCTGGTGCATATGCCAGTAGAGCGAAATAAGTAATTTAGGTTGATTTATCATTTAAAACTTTATCTTTAATAATTTAAAAAATTTACAGTTTCAGTAGCATTTGCTTAGTGACTAATACGGTACCTTTTTCAGACACATAAAACCGTTTTTTGTCTGCTTTTAAGTCAAAGCCAATTTCAATACCCTCTGGAATCTCTACGCCTTTGTCAACAACCACATTTTTCAATTTGGCATGGCGATTTACCACTACACTTGGCAATAATACTGCGCCCTCAATCTCGCAATAACTGTGTACGCGCACATTTGAGAATAAAACCGAGCTTGTTACGCATGAGCCGCTAATTAAACAACCGCCTGATACTATCGAGTCAGTCGCTTTGCCAGTTCTGCCCTCATCGTTAAATACAAATTTAGCGGGTGGCACTTGTTCTTGGTGCGTCCAAATCGGCCAAATACTGTCATACATATTTAATTCGGGTGTTACACGGGTTAATTCCATATTGGCTTCCCAGTAAGCATCTACCGTACCTACATCGCGCCAGTAGTAAAAACCATTTTTAGCGCCTACGCAGCTTTCTGTAAATCGGTGCGCAAAAACCCGTGCGCGTGAAATCAGGTAAGGAATAATGTCGCCACCAAAATCTTTGGTAGAGTTTGGATCCGCCGCATCTCTGGCTAATTGCTCATACAGAAATTGTGCGTTAAAAATGTAAATGCCCATGCTGGCTAAAGCTTGTGTTTTATCGCCCGGCATATGTTTAGGGTTAGCTGGTTTTTCGGCAAATTCAATAATGCGGTCTTCGTCATCCACGGCCATCACACCAAAGCCTTTGGCTCCTTCTAAAGGCACGTTTAAACAAGCAATCGTCATATCAGCATTATTTTTAGCATGGGTTGCCAGCATCTGGCCATAATCCATTTTATAAATATGATCACCCGCTAAAATCACCACATATTGCGCGTTACTGGATTGCAAAATATCGACGTTTTGGTGTACTGCATCGGCGGTACCTTTGTACCATTCTTCATTATTATTTTGCTGAGATGCAGGCAGTAGCTCAATATACTCATCAAACTCACCGTTTAAAAAGCTCCAGACGCGCTGAATATGGCGAATTAAACTATGCGATTTATATTGCGTGATCACACCCACACGGCGAATACCAGAGTTAATGCAATTAGATAATGGAAAATCGATAATGCGGAATTTTCCGCCAAATGGCACTGCAGGTTTTGCGCGTCTATCGGTTAAATCTTTTAAACGGCTACCACGTCCGCCCGCCAAAATTAGCGCAACCGTATTTTTAGTCATTGTGCTAATAAATCGTGAATTATTCGTATCTTGTGCCATGGTTGCCCTCCTCGAACTTAGTCAATAAAGAATAAACATTACTGTCTTGCAGGCTAGATTAGCCATGTTGGGCAAATAACATTAATTTAATAATTATTTAATATGTTAAAAAGATACAAAATAATTATAATTTGATTATAGGCTTAGATAAGGGTTATAATCCAGTCTAATTCAACCGATTTTAAAGAAATTATATCGTGGCCAGCACATCTCAAAACCAACTTCATTTGATACTTGATGCAAAACATCACGACGCATTTGCTTATTTAGGATTGCATAAAGAAGGCACGGAATTTGTTTTTCGTGCTTTTTTGCCATATGCCGAAAAAGTCAGCTTAAAAGTCAAGACAAAATGGGTTGATTGCGAGCGTGTAAACGCTGCTGGTTTATATGAATGGCGTGGAAAAACAGCGCCTGCCTCACCTTGTATGATTCAAATCGAATCGAATGGGCATGTGCAGGAAACCGTTGATACTTATAGTTTCAATCCAATATTAACCGATAACGAACTGTATTTATTCGGTGAAGGCTCGCTTAATCAATCTTACAACACATTTGGCGCGCGCATTGTAGAACATCAAGGTGTGACTGGCGTGCGCTTTGCAGTGTGGGCGCCTAATGCAGAGCGTGTTAGTGTTGTTGGCAACTTTAATCAATGGGATGGGCGCATTAATCCGATGCGCGTGCGCGGCAGCACTGGCGTGTGGGAATTATTTATTCCTAATCTGGCTGCAGAAACTTTATATAAATTTGAAATCCGCAATCGCCAATCGCATGCAATACTCACCAAAACAGACCCTTTTGCACGCGAATTTGAAGCGCGCCCTGGCACTGCCGCTAAAATATCAGCCAACAGCAACTACAAATGGCAGGATAGCGCTTGGTTAAATCATCGTGCAAAAAGCGATTGGTTACACGCCCCTTTTAATTGCTATGAAGTGCATGTTGGCTCATGGCGACGCAAAAATGGCAATCTGCCTTTAACTTATCGCGAATTGGCAGCTGAATTAGTGCCCTATGCAGCTGATATGGGTTACACGCATATCGAATTACTTCCAATTACCGAACATCCTTTGAATGAATCTTGGGGCTATCAAACCACTGGCTATTTTGGCGTCACTAATCGCTTTGGTTCGCCTGACGATTTGAAATTTTTAATCGACGCATGTCATCAAGCTAATATTGGCGTTATTTTAGATTGGGTGCCAGGTCACTTTCCTAAAGATGACTGGGCGCTAGCGCGCTTTGACGGTACGGCGCTTTACGAACACGAAGACCCGCGCATCGGTGAGCACCAAGACTGGGGCACGTTGATTTTTAACTATGGCCGCAATGAAGTGCGCAACTTTTTAATTGCCAGCGCTTATTTTTGGTTAAAAGAATTCCATATTGATGGCTTACGCGTGGATGCAGTGGCTTCTATGTTGTATTTGGATTATTCGCGCAAAGCAGGTGAATGGCTGCCGAATAAGTTTGGCGGACGCGAAAATCTAGAGGCGATTGATTTCTTAAAACAACTCAATACTATCGTGCATCAAGATTTCCCAGGTGCGCTGACGATTGCAGAAGAATCCACTGCTTGGCCTGCCGTATCGCGCCCTATTTACTTAGGCGGCTTGGGTTTTAGCATGAAGTGGAATATGGGCTGGATGAATGACACACTCAGCTACATTGAAAACGAGCCAGTACATCGTAAATATCATCACAGCATGCTTACCTTTGGCCAACTGTACGCTTACAGCGAAAACTTTGTATTACCGTTTTCGCATGATGAAGTAGTACACGGTAAGGGCTCTTTAATTGGCAAAATGCCGGGTGATTCATGGCAAAAATTTGCTAATTTGCGCTTATTAATGACGTTGCAAATGACTAGCCCAGGCAAAAAACTCAACTTTATGGGCAATGAAATTGCGCAAGGTATTGAATGGAATGTAAACGCGAGTTTGGATTGGCACTTACTTGAGTACGAAGCGCATATTGGCATTCAGCGCACTGCCCGCGATTTGAATATGCATTATTTGCATTTAAATTGCTTACATAATCTTGATTTTGAAGTGCAAGGCTTTGATTGGATAGATTGCCACGATTCTGACCAATCAATTATTAGCTTTGTGAGACGCGGCCTAGATAATTCTTTTGCTATAATAGTACTGAATTTTACGCCTGTGTTACGTCAAAATTACCGTATTGGCGTGCCAAAAGCAGGCCAATATGCCGAAATATTTAATAGCGATGCTGGATATTATGGTGGTGGGAATCAAGGCAATGGCGCTGGTTTGCAAACAGAAAATATTGCTTGGATGCACCATCAGCAATCACTGTTAATTACATTGCCGCCATTGGCTGGATTAATTATCACACATAAAACTTAACACAAAAAATGACCAATTTATTTAATAAATAACATTAAATATATAGAATAACTTACTGTTTTAAATAATAAATGACAACTATTACTCAATTCCCCACTTGGCAAAAATTGTGTGCGCATCAAAAAGCAGTCGCACCATTACACATGCGTGATTTGTTCGCTTCAGATGCAAAACGCTTTGAACATTACAGCTTAAAATTTGCCGATATATTATTCGATTACTCCAAACATCGCATCACCAATGAAACATTGCCTTTGTTGTTTCAATTAGCGCGCGAAGCGAAAATTGAGCATTGGCGCGATGCCATGTTTAGCGGTGAAAAAATCAACATCACCGAAAATCGTGCTGTGTTGCACACTGCCCTGCGCAATCGCAGCAATACGCCTGTCATGGTAGATGGCAAAGATGTGATGCCAGACATTAACGCAGTGCTTGCGCAAATGCGGGAATTTTCAGAAAAAGTACGCAACGGTACTTGGCTAGGATTTACCGGCAAACGCATTACCGATATTGTGAATATCGGCATTGGCGGTTCTGATTTAGGCCCTGTCATGGTTTGCGATGCGTTAAAACCTTACGCCAGCCCAGCACTTAACATTCATTTTGTATCCAATATTGATGGTGCGCATTTGATGCGCGCGCTGGAAAAATGTAATCCAGAAACCACGCTTTTTATTGTGGCTTCTAAAACGTTTACTACGCAAGAAACTATGACCAATGCAACTTCTGCGCGCACTTGGTTTTTGGAATCTGCCAAAGATAATAATCATGTAGCAAAACATTTTGTGGCCTTATCCACCAACGCAAAAGCGGTAAAAGAATTCGGTATTGATACCGCCAATATGTTTGCGTTTTGGGATTGGGTCGGCGGCCGCTATTCATTGTGGTCTGCCATCGGTTTAAGCATTGCCTTGTATGTTGGCATGGATAATTTTGAAGCGCTACTAGATGGTGCACATGAAATGGACAAACATTTCAAAACCGCACCTTTAGAGCAAAATATGCCGGTGATTTTGGCATTAATCGGCGTTTGGTATAACAACTTTTTCCATGTTGATACCAATGCGATTTTGCCTTATGACCAAGGTTTAGCCCGCTTTCCAGCGTACATGCAACAAGCTGATATGGAAAGCAACGGCAAATTTATCTGCCGCGATGGCACTCGCGTGCAATACAAAACAGGCCCTGTAATTTGGGGCGAAGCTGGCACTAATGGCCAACATGCGTTTTACCAACTCATCCATCAAGGCACGCAAATTGTGCCAGCTGATTTTTTAATGCCAGTGCATAGTCATTATGCAATCGGCAAACACGGCTACGCGCATCACAAAATCTTATTGGCTAATTTCTTGGCGCAAACTCAATCGTTAATGCTGGGCAAAACCAAAGAAGAAGCGCGCGCTGAGCTAGAAAAACAAGGCTTAAGCGGTGACGAACTAGAAAAATTATTGCCGCACAAAGTATTTGAAGGCAACCGCCCTACTACGTCCATTTTATTCGATAAGTTAACGCCAAATACCTTAGGAAAATTAATCGCGCTGTACGAACACAAAATATTCGTGCAAGGCATTTTGTGGGACATCAACAGTTACGACCAATGGGGCGTGGAATACGGCAAACAAATCGCACAACAGATTTTGCCGCAACTAACCAGCGAAGGTAAAGTGACGAATTACGATAGCTCGACAAATGGGTTGATAAATCATACTAAAGCGTTAAAGTAGTTTAATGGGCTATTGAATTACGGGTAATAAAAGGTGTATTAAAAATTAGCTTATGATTGATTTACTTGCTTTTTAATAAAATTGACAACATACCCAATTAAAAAGATTAAGTTCTTATTTGAAGTCTAGTTTACCTAAGAAGCACAAGTAGAAATTGGTGAAATCTTGAAAAAGCTAATAATTTACGCACTGCTCGCATTTGTGAGCTGGAATTACTACCAAAAAAATATCGCTACAACCAATGCAGATATATCACCAAAGCCAAGCACATTTCAGGCTCCCGCAACTGCATTGCAGCAACCAGCAAATAATTTCTCATGTGATGGCAGGCAGCACTGTAGCCAAATGCGCTCAAGAGCAGAAGCTGAGTACTTCGTAAGGCATTGTCCGAACACTAAAATGGACGGAGATAATGACGGGGAGCCTTGCGAAAACGACTCCCGGTTTTAGAGTGTCTCCGTGAAACACGTTTCTAAAAAGTAATTCAAGTTGTTCACTTCTCTCATCTGTGTCAGGCTTAATAAAGCGCATTAAACAAAAGTTAATGCCTATCTAATCTTCACACCTTTAACCATCGCATCTACACCAACCGCTTTCGCCATACTTGCACCTAAACGTTTCGCAAAACGGTCAGTAATGCTGTCTTGATAAGTGTAGTCAACGATTTCTTCTTGTTTAATCACTTCTCTCGCCACAAAATCTGCGCTACCTAGCGCGTCGGCAAGGCCGATTTTAATGCTTTGTTCGCCACTCCAAAATAAACCACTAAAGGTTTCATTGTCTTCAACCAAACGGCTACCACGACCTTGACGCACCACAGTTTTAAACTGTTCGTGTATTTGGTTTAACATGGTTTGTGCAAGTTGTTGATGCTTTGGGTTAAGCGGTGAAAACGGATCTAGCATGGCTTTGTTTTCGCCAGCCGTTAGCAAGCGGCGCTCAACGCCTACTTTCTGCATCACTTCAGTAAAGCCATATCCGTCCATTAATACGCCAATTGAGCCAACAATACTGGCTTTATCCACATAAATTTTATCGGCGGCGGCGGCGATGTAGTATCCACCAGAAGCGCAAATATCTTCAACTACCGCATACACAGGAATAGTTGGATGCAGTTTCTTTTGGCGTCTGATTTCATCAAAAATAATGCCTGATTGCACTGGACTGCCGCCTGGGCTGTTGATGCGTAAAATAATGCCTTTAGTGCCTTTACTTTCATAAGCATCGTTTAAGCTGCTAATGACAGAATCCGCATTCACATCGCCGCCCGCTTCTATCACGCCAGCAATTTCGATTAGCGCTGTATGCTCGCCAGTGCCTGCTTTTGTGCCGCCCAACCAACCCAGCGCCAAAAACAACACAATAAACAAATAAATAAACATGAGTACTTTAAAAAAGATATTCCAGCGTCTGGCCGCTTTTTGCTCTTGCAAGCCAGATAAAGCAAGCTTTTCAATGGTTTGTTGTTGCCAATTATTGTTTTCTGACATGTTTACGCTTTCTAAATGATGAATACTTAACCCAAAAAATTAACCCAAAATCTTGGTTGAGAAGTTTGGTCTTTAAATTATAAATATTTCTTAATTTGTTCTAAATGAATCGTAATTTCATTATTCTGTTCTGTAACGGGTATCGCTTGCAAGCGTTTCCCTTTGCACGGGCCCATCACGCAAAATCCGGTATCGGGCGCGTAATGCGCGCCATGCGTAGCGCAAATCAAATAATCTTTGCTGACCGTGAAAAACTCACCTTGGTTCCAATCGAGTTCAATCGGCACATGCGCGCATTTATTCACATAAGCGTGCGCCTTGCCGTGATAGCGCACCACAAAGCCAGTTGCCAACTCACCTAGTTGCGGCAAATCAAAGCGCAGTCCGCGTGATTTTTCTGCTAAATCGTCGCTATTTAAAATAATCGTGTTTTTTTGCATTTTTTGGCTGATTTTAAGGGTTAAGTAACCAGCTACTTAACCCATTAAATTGGTCGAATATTTTTAAAGGATTATAACCGACTAATTTATCTTGTGTTTGTGCGCCAAACGACACAGCAACCGACGCAACGCCTGCATTTTGCGCCATCTGCAAATCGTAGCTGGTGTCGCCAATCATCAACGTGCGCTCAGGCGTTGCAACCAGCAAATCCATTAATTCGTCTAACATTTGCGGATGCGGCTTAGAAAAACATTCATCCACCGTGCGTGTAGCGTGAAAATAATTGGTTAATCCGCAATGTTGCAAGGCTAAGTTTAAACCGCGCCGTCCTTTTCCAGTGGCGACCGCCAACTTATAACCACGCCGATTCAATTCAATAATCGTTTCTTTTGCACTATCAAATAACGGGATTTCGCTTTCGCCCGCATAATAATTAGTGGAATATTGCGCCGCCAATGCTTGCGCTTTTTCAGTTGGAATATCGCCATAAAGCGCATAAATCGACTCTTTTAAACCCAAGCCAATAATATTACTGGCGTCTTGCGGATCTAAAGTCGGCAAG
Source organism: Proteobacteria bacterium ST_bin12 (assembly GCA_002083635.1). GTDB lineage: Bacteria > Pseudomonadota > Gammaproteobacteria > Burkholderiales > Methylophilaceae > Methylotenera_A. Next base: position 84,745 of record MSXP01000004.1, read on the forward strand.
CCAACTTGCTCGGCCGCTTTTACAATTGCATTCACAATCATACCGGTCGAATTGGCGAGCGTGCCGTCCCAATCCCACACAATTAAATCAAAGGCTTTGTTTTTATTTGGAGTAATTTCCGACATTATTATTAGGTTAACTTTCTAACTTATTCAAACTATTCATAAATTTTTGTAACTCTTGCGGTAAAGGCGCGATTAACTTGAGCTTATCGTCAGAGATAGGATGGCGCAAATTTGTTTCAGCGGAATGTAAAAACATGCGTTTTAAACCTTTTTTCTGCAACGCTTTATTATTGGCAAAATCGCCATATTTGTCATCGCCCACAATCGGAAAACCCAAATGCGCCAGCTGCACACGCAATTGATGCGTGCGGCCAGTAATCAGTTGCGCTTCTAATAATGTGAAGCCAGTAAACGCTTGTTTCAAATAAAATATCGTTTCCGAATGTTGCGCTTGATCGTATTTATCTTTGCTTTTATCGGTGACAACATTGACGCGTCGCTCGCCATTGGGCAACACGTACTTTTGCAAATCCATTGCAACGCGTTTCTTTTTTTCAGTCCATTCACCAGCAACCATCATTAAATAACGCTTATCCGTTTGATTATTGCGAATCATTTCATGCAACGCCACCAAGGCAGCGCGTTTTTTTGCCAGCATCAATACGCCAGAGGTTTCGCGGTCCAACCTGTGCACCAACTCTAAAAACTTGGCTTTTGGCCGTTCCATGCGCAACTGCTCAATTACACCGCGGCTAACGCCGCTGCCGCCATGGACGGCAAAACCGGCTGGTTTATCGATGATTAACAGCGCATCATCTTCAAAAATAATCGTACTTTCTAATACCGATTTTGCGGTCTGATTAGACTGCTGATTTTCTAATAATTCTTTGTCATTAGCGGCGATTCGAATCGGCGGTACGCGCACGATATCCCCGATTAACAACTTATAAGAAGCATCAATACGACCTTTATTCACCCGCACTTCGCCACTGCGTAAAATGCGATAGATATGACTTTTTGGCACGCCTTTTAGCACTTTTGCCAGAAAATTATCAATGCGTTGCCCTTCACTGGCTTCATCGATGGTGACATTCGCCGCAGCGTGTGCGCCTATTGGTTTTTCTGGCTGGTTTATTTGTTCAATTTGCATGTTAACTTTTGCTTAAAGCGCTGTTTACGCCTATACTATTGATGTTGTTGAATTTATTTGCTTAAAAGCATATCGACAAACACTTAATTATTAATTGACTCGCAAAACGAAACAATTGATGACAAAAATATTTGGCTAATACCGCTCGCCATATTTAAGTAGCGATAAAACAATTGCGCTCTAGCCGCCGCAGACAAATAAATATAACGCGACTAAAGTTACTGAAGACCGAATTTTAACGAATTTATGCCTAACTATATAGAAATATTAGGCATTAATTTTAATATCATCCATTTTAAGATGATGAGATATTGCTCAATCAATCAAAAAAACGTAATCAAGTGGTATATATCACTACAAATGGTTGCAATTAACTAAAACGCGATAAGCGTCCGATTGATTTTAAGCAGCCCAGACGCTGCACCAATGCTCATGCATGCTTGAATTAAGCGCAACCTCAAAGCGCCTTGATATTCTTTTAATATTCATCAGTCACTTTATTCAAAGTAAATTTAATCATATTTAATCGTTAAGTATTGTTAACGAGCGAATGTCTGCCTTGCTCTGAGCGCGGGAGCAATCAATGAAACGCATGTTATTTAATGCAACGCAATCGGAAGAGTTACGCGTTGCAATCGTAGACGGGCAAAAACTCGTCGATTTAGATATCGAACACGCTGGTAAAGAACAACGTAAAAGTAATATTTACAAAGGCGTTATCACCCGTGTAGAACCATCCCTAGAAGCCGCTTTTGTCGATTACGGCATGGAGCGTCATGGCTTTTTACCTTTTAAAGAAATCTCACGCAGTTACTATTCTGAAAAAGCAGATAGCGGCAAAGCACGCATTCAAGATTTGATTAAAGAAGGCTTGGAATTAATCGTTCAAGTCGATAAAGATGAACGCGGCAATAAATGCGCTGCTTTAACCACTTACATTTCTTTGGCTGGCCGTTATTTGGTTTTAATGCCAAACAACCCACGTGGCGGTGGTGTTTCGCGTCGTATTGAAGGCGAAGATCGCAACGAATTACGTGATGTGATGGCGCAATTAGAAGTGCCGAAAAACATGAGTATTATTGCGCGTACCGCTGGTATTGGCCGCAACGCAGAAGAATTGCAATGGGATTTAAATTACTTAACCCAATTATGGACAGCAGTTGAAGAAGCATCGCATATTCAACCTGGCGCGTTTTTAATCTATCAAAAAGGCAGTTTGGTGATTCGCGCGATTCGCGATTACTTTAGTGCAGATATCGGTGAGATTTTAATCGATACGCCAGATGTACACGAACAAGCCGTACAATTTATGAACCATGTGATGCCAGGCAATGTGGCGCGTGTTAAGTTGTATCAAGACGAAATCCCACTATTTTCACGCTTTCAAATTGAACATCAAATTGAATCGGCCTTTTCACGTGAAGTGCGTTTACCTTCAGGCGGCGCCATTGTGATTGACCATACTGAAGCGCTTGTTTCTGTAGACGTTAACTCTGGCCGCTCAATTAAAGGTGCCGATATTGAACAAACGGCATTCAATACCAACTTAGAGGCAGCAGAAGAAGTTGCGCGCCAATTGCGATTGCGTGACCTTGGCGGTTTGGTGGTAATCGACTTTATCGATATGGAAAGCCAACGCAATCAACGCGAAGTGGAAAACACATTGCGTGATGCTTTGCATGCAGACCGTGCGCGCGTTCAAACGGGCAAAATTTCACGCTTTGGCTTATTAGAGCTTTCACGTCAACGTTTACGTCCGAGCTTAGGTGAAACTAACCACGCAGCTTGCCCACGTTGTAGCGGTACTGGCCATATTCGTGGTATTGAATCAACAGCTTTACACATTTTGCGCATCACGCAAGAAGAAGCGATGAAAGACAATAGCGCGATTATTCAAGTGCAATTGCCAGTTGAAGCGGCGACATTCTTGCTAAACGAAAAACGCGCAGATATTCATAAAATCGAACAACGTATGGGTGTTGAAGTGGTGTTGATTCCAAATGTACATATGGAAACGCCTAATTACAGCATCACACGCATTAAATCAGATGATGTGAATGAAGAAACGTCACAAGCTAGCTACAAAATGGTTGAAATGCCAGCAGAAACCGCTTATGTGCGCAATATGACCGAAGAAGCCAAACCAAAAGCGCCAGAAGCATTAGTAAAAGGTATTAAAACAGCGACTTCTGCACCTTTGGTAGAACAAAAAGCAGAAGCTACTGCACCAATACCAGTAGCTAAAATATCACTATTAGGCCGAATCAAAAAATGGTTTGGTGGAAAAACGGAAGCTGAAGTTGTAGAAAAAGCAGCCGATAACACAACGCGTGATAATGGTCGCAACAATAATGATCGCAACCGCAATAATAATCGCGATCGCGACCGCAACCGCAATCGAGACCGTAACGCGAATAATCGTGACCGTAATAACGTTAACAATGACAAACCGCAGCAACAGCAAGCGAAGCCGCAACAGGCAAGGCCAGAGCGTCAAGAGCGTCCACAACGTCAAGACAGAGTTGACAACAGAAATGCTGAGACTAAAAACGAAGTGCGTGCAGAGATGATTGAGAAAGTTGAATCAGCAACTGTGGCAACTGGTTTAACAAACACGGTTGCTGTAGATACTAATCAGCCGCCACGCCAAGAACGTAGTGGTCGCCGTAGCCGTGGTGGTCGTAATCGTAATAAAAACCGTGATGCAAACCGTGAAGATAACCGCGAGCCACGCGACCCAAATTCGGCTACACTCGCATTTGTGCCTAACGATGTGGTTGTGGATACAACGCCGATTGTGGTTCAGATAGAAGCGGTTGCACCAAGCGTTTCTGTAAATGAAACACAAGCAGCGGCTGTAAAAGAAGCGCCAGCTAAAGCAGAAAAACCGCAAAAGCCAGCCAAAGCTAAAGCAGCAAAACCGATTGCTATCGATGCGAATATAGAAGTGGTATCCACGAAAAAAGTATCGACTGAAAATACGACTGTGGCAACAGAAGCTGAAAAGCCAGCTAAACCAAAAGCAGCAAAAAAACCAGCGCGTAAACCTGCTAAAGCAGCAGATTCAGATGCTAATTTAAGTGATAGTGTTTTACAGCTAGTCGAAACGAAAGGTGATGCAAAAGCTGTAACGCCAGCGGCTGAACCAACAAAATCAAAAGCGCCACGCAGAGCGCCTAATTGGAAAAAAGATGCAGAGTCGAAAAATGATGAAGCGCCGTTGGTGATGGTGGAAACACAGAAATAATCAATCGTTGATGCATTAAATTAAAAAGCTCAGCTTAATGACTGGGCTTTTTTACATTTTAAAAATTAACTTTTAAAATGTTGTACCAAGATAAAGCCGATAGCAGTCATCAGCAAACTGCCAACAACATGGCTGGCAATATGCCCGAATGCCCATGCATATTGTTGTTTGTGCAAAAAATTAAAGGCTTCTGCCGAAAAGGCTGAGAAAGTGGTTAACCCGCCTAAAAAGCCTGTCATCACAAATAAACGTAACTCATTATGATGCGGCGTGGCTATAAAATATGCCAATGCCATACCCATTAATAAGCCGCCGCTTAAATTGGCGATTAAAGTACCCATTGGTAACATGCTAGCGTTTAGGGCAACACCTAAGCCCCAACGTGCCCAAGCCCCTAAAGCCGCGCCACCACCTACTGCCAGCCATTGTATTGCTACGAATTTTCCTACCACCATATTTTTCTTTCAACTTAAAAATAATCGACTTAACCACTATAATAGGCAATATATCCATTTATTTGAAGAGAATATTTTGCGTGTTTTATTTGCTACCTCTGAAGCTTACCCTTTAATTAAAACTGGTGGTCTTGCTGATGTTAGCGGTGCGTTACCCAAAGCGATTAGCCAATTAAATAACTTTGAAGGTGACATTAAGCTAATCATGCCTGGTTACAGCGCAGTATTAGCCAAGCTCCAAAATATTGTATCGATTGCTGATATTAATGTGTTGGGTGAAGCTTGCTCAATTTTAATTGGCAAAATGCCAGATACCAACTTAGACGTGCTTGTGGTTAAAAATGCGGCACTCTACGAGCGCGCAGGCGGCCCCTACTCTGACGAAAATGGCAAAGATTGGTTAGACAATGCCTTGCGTTTTGGTGTGCTATCGCGTGTGGCCAGTTTGCTGTGCAGTGCAAACAGCCCATTACCTGATTGGCAGCCAGACTTGATTCAATGCAATGATTGGCAAACGGGTCTAACGCCTGCTTATATGAAGCTAGTGGATAACTCCTCAACGAAATCTATTTTCAGCATTCACAATTTAGCGTTTCAAGGTAATTTTCATGCCAATTGGCTGACTAGGCTTGAGCTACCGGCTGCCCATTTTCAAATCAATGGCTTTGAGTATTTTCAACAAATCTCATTCTTAAAAGCGGGGCTTTTTTATGCAGATCAATTAAGCACAGTAAGCCCAACTTATGCAGAAGAGATTCAAACAGAAAACTTTGGGTTTGGCTTCCAAGGGCTTTTGCAGGCACGCAGCGACGACTTAACAGGTATTTTAAACGGCATTGATACGCAGGAATGGAACCCAGAAACTGATGTGCATTTACCTAAAAACTACAGCAATCAACGTATTACTGGTAAATCCACTGTCAAAAAAATGCTACAACAACAACTTGGGCTTCAAATTGATGCAAACGCCCCTTTATTGGGCATTGTTAGTCGATTAACTCATCAAAAAGGGCTGGATTTACTGCCATCCATCATGCCGCAACTTGTTAATCAAGGTTGCCAGTTTGTTATTTTAGGTAGTGGCGATAAAGTATTAGAAGCGAGCTTTACTGATTTAGCAGAACGCTTTCCCAACCAAGTCAGTATGAATATCGGCTATCACGAACATCTTTCGCACAATATCATGGCAGGCTCAGATGTGTTTATTATGCCCTCACGTTTCGAGCCTTGTGGTTTGAACCAGCTATATGGGTTGGCTTACGGAACACCGCCAATTGTCACGGCTACAGGGGGATTGGCTGATTCGGTAATCGATACAAATGACACCACTTTTAAGCATAATACCGCGACTGGATTTGTGTTAAAAACAGTCAGTTCTGCGTCACTTTTGGTCACCATTCAACGTGCATTAGAAATTTGGAAAAGCAAAACCGACTGGCGAAAAATTCAAAAGAACGGAATGAATCGTGAAGTAAGCTGGGCGTTTAGCGCACAGTTTTATCTGGATCTGTATGAAAAAACCTTATTAACAGAGTAGGAAGAAAAGTTGGCACAGCTAATGCTTATATGTAATTAAGCTTCTCCAAAGCTAACTTCTCCTCCCTAGGGGTGTAACTTAACCGTTATACCCCCTTTTTTTGCCTTAAATTTATGGTTAAGTTTAGGCCGTTTTACTTCACTATAAAATGCTCACGATAATATTTAAGCTCATCAATTGATTCATAAATGTCTGCCAACGCTTCATGCTTGCTGGCTTTTTTAAAACCTGAGTGAATAGTTGGTTTCCAGCGACGTGCTAATTCTTTGAATACGCTTACATCTAAATTACGGTAATGAAAAAAGCTTTCTAAATCAGGCATATAGCGCGCCATAAAGCGCCTATCTTGGCAAATGGAATTGCCGCACATGGGCGATTTACCTGCTGGCACATATTGTTTTAAAAACGCAACCATCTGCTGAGTTGCCGCTTGCTCATCTAAAGTAGACGCCTTAACTTTTTCAATCAAGCCACTGCGGCCATGTGTACCTTTATTCCAAGCATCCATGCCGTCTAATACCGCATCTGACTGATGAATGACAAACACGGGCGACTCACCTAATACATTTAAATCGGCATCGGTTACCACGGCGGCAAGTTCTAAAATACGGTCGCTGTCAGGCAACAGCCCACTCATTTCCATGTCTAACCAAATTAAGTTGTCGTTTGATTTTAAATTGTCTGTATTGCTGCTTAAAGAGGTCATCATGATTTCCATTAAATACGATTAAAATGTTTGAATTGTTACACTATTTTTGCACTTAAGTTGAACGTATAAGGCTCAAATGCTTCACAATATCATTATATTTAACTTTTCAGGTTTTTAGCGATTAAGTCCATATGGCATCTACACTTACTTTCATATTCGTATTCCTACTCATCAGCACAACGGCCATCCGCATTTGGTTGGGCTCGCGTCATATTAAGCATGTACAAGCACATCGCGGTGCAGTACCAACGGCTTTTGCAGGCAATATTAGCTTAGAAGCGCATCAGAAGGCAGCTGATTATTCTGCCGCTAAAACTAACGTAGCTTTGATAGAAGCAACTGCTCAAGCTTCATTGTTAGCAATATTAACCATAGGCGGCGGCTTGCAGTTGATTGATAACACTTGGTTTAACTTGTTACCAGGCCACGAAATTATTCGCGGTGCATTGGTGATTTGCACAGCCATGCTGGTCAGTAGCTTGATTGATATCCCTTTTGATTATTACAAAACATTTACCATTGATGAGCGTTTTGGCTTTAATAAAATGACGCCATCTATGTTTGTGAGTGATTTACTGAAACACAGCCTGGTTGGCTTGGCATTAGGTGCGCCTATTTTGTTTGCCGCATTATGGTTAATGCAAGGCGCAGGTGAATATTGGTGGTTTTATTTATGGGTGGTTTGGAGTGTATTTAATATTGTCATGCTAGCGGTCTACCCTACTTTTATTGCGCCTTTGTTTAATAAATTCACCCCATTGGCGGATGAAACACTAAAGACAAGAATTGAAGCATTACTCATAAAATGTGGCTTTAAATCGCAAGGTTTGTTTGTGATGGATGGTTCTACACGGTCTGGTCATGGCAATGCCTACTTTACAGGCTTTGGCAGTAGTAAGCGTGTGGTGTTTTTTGATACTTTATTGAGCCGTTTAAATACAGAAGAAATTGAAGCCGTGCTGGCGCATGAACTTGGTCATTTTAAACATCATCATGTGATTAAGCGTATTGCGATGTTGTTTTTTATGAGCTTTATCGGCTTAGCTTTATTGGGCTGGTTGATGAATCAGGCTTGGTTCTACAATGGCTTGGGCGTTACTGAAATAAGCAATCATATGGCTTTATTGCTATTTTTGTTAGTATCACCTGTATTCTTATTTTTATTGCGCCCATTAATGGCCAGCTATTCGCGCAAAAATGAGTTTGAAGCGGATGATTACGCAGCAAAACATGCTGATGCAAATCGCTTGGTTGAAGCCTTGGTTAAACTATATCGAGATAATGCATCCACTTTGACGCCAGATCCTTTGCACTCTGCGTTTTACGATTCTCACCCACCTGCCAGCATTCGTATTTCAAAATTAGCGGCGTATACTGGTTAACTGTTACCGATTAACCCGTGTGAAAGATAATTCAAGATGTTAAAACAATTTATATTTTTATTATTTCTGTGCTGTAGTTTGAATCTTCAGGCGAACGAATTTTTCTCAAAAGCCGACATCAACGCTGGCAAAGCGCTTGCGAATCAACATTGTGTTAGCTGTCATGCCAGCAGTTATGGCGGTGATGGCTCCGAAATTTATACGCGAGAATTTGCTAAAGTGAAATCATCCAAAGGCTTACTTACTCAAGTGCGCAACTGCAACACGATGATTGGTTTAAAATGGTTTGAAGACGAAGAATTAAACGTTGCTGCCTATTTAAATCAAAATTACTACAAGTTTGATCACTAAACTTAACACTATTTTACTCTTGAAAATGCATCATTAATGCCGCAGGGTTTAGTTGTTGCCTCTTACGGCAAGCGCTACGACATTGAGCTTGCCGATAAAACACGCATTAGTTGCGTTACGCGGGGCAAGAAAAATGATTTAGCCTGTGGTGATATTGTCAATATCAAACTCACCGATAAGGCCGAAGGTGTTGTGGAATCTAGTCTGCCGCGCACTAGCCTACTCTACCGCAGCAATGCAATTAAAAGCAAAATCTTAGCTTCTAACGTCACTCAAATTGTCATCGTATTGGCCACGCAACCGAGTTTTTATGAGGCGTTATTAAACCGTTGTTTAATCGCGGCAGAAGCGGCTAATATTGCGCCATTAATTGTGTTGAATAAATGCGACTTAACCGATATTGAAAACGCAAAATCTAAACTACAACTGTATGCAGATTTAGGCTACCAAGTAGTGCATTTATCCGCCAAGCAAGATATTCAAAGCATCCAACAATATCTAGCCAATCATCAAAGTGTTTTAGTTGGGCAATCTGGAATGGGTAAATCTACTATAATCAATGCTTTATTGCCCAATATTAATGTACGAACTCAAGAAATTAGCACAGTTTTAGATAGCGGCAAACACACCACTACCGCCACGCATTTATATCATTTGGATAGTTTTGGTTTTACAAAAGCTAGTAGCTTAATTGATTCGCCAGGCCTGCAAGAGTTTGGTTTGAATCATCTATCTAACGAGCAGGTTGAATTAGCGTTTAAAGAATTCAGGCCTTATTTAGGAAATTGCCGATTCAATAACTGCAAGCACTCGCATGAGCCTGATTGTGCGGTACTTAACGCTGTAAAAGCTGGCAAAATATCATCCGTGCGTTTAGATTTTTATCAGCAACTTGCGCGTGAGTTGTCTTTGCAATCGTGATATTTGCACGATTGTTGCGTCTAATACTAACCCTAATTATTTCAATCAGTTAATCACAAAACTATTGCAGTTAGTAAGGAAACTATTGATTTGCGCGTTATCATTTATTGTGGTTTGATGTATTATCACAACACGGTTAAAAACATAGAAATAACAAAATTAAGTCAATTAAATCACCTAAGTCAACCAACTGATTTAGATTTAAAAGTTTAAATAATGATTGATTTGAAAAAAGAGAAAGTGGAGATAGCAAGGCTTGCGCTGGGCATGTATATTGCCGAGCTAGACAGGCCTTGGATTGGCACGCCATTTATGTTGCAAGGCTTTTTGCTTGAAGACCAATCAGATTTCGACACTTTAAGCTCACTTTGCACTTTTGTGTATGTAGACCGCACAAAATCAGCTGGCGACCAGTTTATTTCGGCTGCAAAACAAAATCATGCCATTAAACGCGAAGGCTCACTCGTTAAGCTAAAAAATCCTAGCATAAAAAAAGCAACTGCTCAGACTTCTAATAGCCAAACAAACAATCAACAGCAAACCAGCAATGTATCTTTTTTTGATATTTTAACTGGGCTTAAAAATCAGTCACAAAAAAATACTGCTTCATCTAATCAAGACGGTACGATTTACAACCTGAGTTATGGCGGCAATGCAGCAACTCAAGAGTCAGCTTCATCTCAATCAAATGTTGCCTTAGCAACTGATAAATCCCTCACTAAACAGTTGGTAAATGATGTTGGTGGATTTATCGGCGGCTTATTCAAGCGTGACAAATTAAAAAATTCAGCTCAAACCACCAATCATAAAACCAAACAAGCTGTGGCCGATGATGCTTACAACGTGACGATTTTTGAGGAAGAGCCGCCTGTTGAAAATGAAATTGCCATTATCGTGCCGGTATATGAGCAATCTCAAATTGCGACACGCGATATTTTTGAATCAATCGCCAATGAACAACATTTAGATTTAACTGCTGTGAGTGAAATCTTAGACAGCATGGTAGAAAGTATCGGGCGCACGCCAGATGCATTGCTATGGCTGGCTAAACTCAAAAAAACCGATGACTACTCATACAATCATGCCCTGAACGTATCGATTACATTGATGGCATTTGGTAATTTTTTGGCTTTATCTAAAAAGCAAATCAAAGAGCTGGGCTTGGCGGGATTGTTGCAAGATGTAGGCAAAGTGAAAATATCGTCTGATATTTTGCTCAAAGCCAGCAAGTTAACGCGCGAAGAGTTTGAACATGCCAAAAAACATGTGGATGAGAGCCTTAAAATTTTAGAAAATACGCCAAATATCCCAAATACCGCTATTTTTCTGGTCGCACAGCATCATGAGCGTATTGATGGCAGCGGCTATCCGTATCAGCTCAAAGATAGTCAAATTGGGCTAATGTCGCAGGCGGCTGGATTGATTGATACCTACTGTGCGATTACTACGCATAAAAGTTATGCAAAAGGTGTTTACCATCAACAGGCATTAGATGAAATTCATCAATTAAGCGGCATAAAATTCAGCTCCGAATTGGTCGACCAACTCATACAATTTATGGGCATGTACCCTGTTAGCTCTTTAGTTGAGCTTAACACAGGTGAAGTAGCTGTGGTTATTCAGCAAAATCAGGTAAGACGATTACTGCCCCGTCTGATGCTATTACTTGATCCAGATAAAGTGCGCTACAGTGCGCCTGTTATACTGAATCTACTTAACAGCCCGAACACTGCATCCGGTGAACCCTATAAAATCATACGCAGTTTAGCGCCCGATAGCTATGGGCTTAATCCTAATGATTTTTATCTATAATAAACGATCGCATTAGCCTAAAAATAAACCTATTTCATGATTGCAATATTTGAATCTACCCAAGTAGCTGAAGTTGAAGTGCAATCACCAGAGATTGAAATCAGCTATCAAGAGCAAGAAATTAGCGATAAGCTAAATGATTATGGCTTGAAGCAAGACCGATTATCGGCGAATTTAACAATCAATATTGCACTTTTAGAAAAACAACTGCGTGCAGAACAAACTGATGAAGCGCTGCTGATTCCACTCAAAGAGGCTTTAGTTGCTTGGCCACAAGGCCTTAACTTGTGCCAGTTTACCAATCATATCAATCAGCTCATTTTTTTATGGTTAATTGCCATTCAACAGCATGTAAGCGTACAAACAGTTCTAAATTTAATGCGCTGCTTTGAATCAAAATCGCTATTTAATAGGGCTGACTCAAACAAGTTTCATTTGTTTTTATTTGATTTAGTTGCTGAAACAACGCAACAATTTCAACAGCAACAATTAAATTATGTGCTCAATTTCGACCCTCACACACAACTACCAAATGCCAGCCAAATAGATCAATGCCTTGAAAATAAATTTAATAATTTGATTAAAAATCAAACTGTTGCGGTGATTTCAATTCAATTCATGATTGCCAAAAATAGCCCCGTTTATTCACATATTATTACCGTAAACTTAAGCCAAAAAATAACCGAAATTCTCAAACAAAATATTCCAACTCACTATGAGTTATTTCATAGCGGCAATTTGAAATTTGACATACTTATCCCGCATATCGAAAGCGGCATTCAACTCAATTTACTGGCAGCCAAATTAGGTCGTTCTTTTGAAGAAATGTTGATATTAAGTCGTGAATCCGTTTTAGTGACGCCTTTTTGCGGCGGCGCATGTTCAGATAAAACAACAATCAACAGTAATGAATTGTATATAAACGCTAAATCGGCATTAGAAAGCGCAGTGTCAAAACAACAATATTTTGTTATGTATTCTAATACTATAAAACAAGAGCTTGAACTTCAAAATACCATTGAAAACAAAGTATTAGAAGCATTCGCAACCGATAGCTTAACTCTTTTTTTCCAGCCGATTGTAGATATCAAAAAAACTACCTGCGCAGGTGCAGAGCTGTTACTACGCTGGTCAGATAATGCAGACCAGAATATTTATCCCAGCGTGACAATAGAAATTTTGAATAAAGTGGGTAAAGGCAAGCTATTTACACGCTGGCTGATTAACTCTGCTTGCCGCTATGCAAGCGAGTTAATTAACGACCACCAATTACCCATTTATTTAACTATTAACCTGCGTGCAGAAGATTTATATGATATTGAATTGCCGCACTTACTCATGCAATCAACGGCATTATGGAAAATAAAACCGCAAGATATTGTGCTTGAAATTACTGAAAATGGTATTTTGGAGTACAACGAATCATCAACTTCAGTCATCAAAACATTGTCTGATAGCGGCTTCAGGCTTGCGCTAGACGACTTTGGTACTGGATTTTCATCCTTATCACGTTTGCGCACCATGCCCATTGATTTAATTAAAATTGACCAATCATTTGTGCGCGATATTAAACATTCCAGATTAGATTTTGACATAGTGAGCTCGATTGCCGCTTTGGCATACACGCTTGGTAAAGAAGTGTTGGCTGAGGGAGTAGAAGACGAAGATTGCCTAGAATTGATTAAGCGCATGAAAATCCACAAATGCCAAGGTTATTTCTTTGCTAAACCTATGCCTTTTGAGGACTTTTTAATCTGGGCAAAACAGCATCCAGCAACGTAATGTTATAATCTCGAGTATGCAAATTACTACCCGTTTAGAGTTCGATGCTGGGCATCGCATTCCCTCTCATAAAAGCCAATGCCGCAATTTGCATGGCCATCGCTATACACTGGAAATCACCCTTTCAGGCGATATCATTACCCAAAACAATGTATCAGAAACAGGCATGGTGATGGATTTTTCGGATGTGAAACGGATTGCTCGTGAAAGTGTGGTTGACCTTTGGGATCATGCGTTTTTAGTTTATTTTGATGATAAAGTTGTTTTAGATTTTTTAAATTCGCTACCAAACCATAAAACCGTGATATTTCCGACCGTTCCAACCGCAGAAAATATGGCCGCCGAAGCCTTTAATATACTGCGCGAACAATATAAAGATACTTACGGTAACCATCTTAAACTAGAGCGTGTGCGGCTTTATGAAACGCCGAATAGCTGGGCAGACGCACTTACTTAACTTAACACTTATTTTGAGCTAAAAATTACTCAAGTGAGCACATAACCTGCTGCAAACCCTGCTCCCAGTTTGGTAGCGACACGTTAAATGTCTGTTTAAGTTTTTGATTATTAAGCGTTGAATTGGCTGGCCGAGCCGCTGGTGTAGGATAATCTGCTGTTGTAATTGCAATAATATTTTCTACAGAAGCTTTTAGCAACTGCCCGTTTTTAGCCTTCGCCAAGCGATTATATTCACTCACAATTGCACAACTAAAACCGTGCCAAGAAGTTTTACCCTGATTAGTAAAATGATAAACCCCTGATTGCTTTTCCTGCTGCGGTTGCCAAACAGCCAACAATTCCACAATAGCATCAGCAATACTTTCACTACTGGTTGGTGCACCAAACTGGTCTGCAACGATGCGCAAGCTGTCACGCTCACTCACCAAACGAATAATTGTTTTTAAAAAGTTTTTACCATAAGCGCCGTACACCCAACTGGTACGCAAAATCAGATGTGGTAAGCCAACCGCACGAATAGCGTCCTCACCAGCCAGCTTGCTTTTGCCATAAACACTTAGCGGATTCACAGCATCCGTTTCTACATAATCCGCAATTTTTGAACCGTCATAGACATAATCTGTTGAAAAATGAATCAGCACGGCATTTAACTTGGCGGCTTCTTCGGCTAAAATTTGTGGTGAAGTTGCATTGATGGCGTAAGCTAGTTCAGCCTCTGATTCAGCTTTGTCCACTGCTGTATATGCGGCTGGATTAATGATTAAATCAGGTTGAATGGTTTGTACAGCTTGTCGAATAGCGTCTTTATCAGTTAAATTTAATTGTTCGCGATTTAAAGCAAAGACTTGATAATTAAAGAGTTTTTTTTGTAAGGCATGGCCAACTTGACCATTGACACCTGTTAATAGAATTTTTTTCACTGAATTTATGGTGTTAAGTAAGAGAGTCTAAACAAACTTTTTTGCATCTTGCAAACTTAAACCCATACTATCTTTTGCAGACAATAATGGACTCGCATGTGTAGGCCACTCAATCGCCACTGTTGGGTCATCCCACTTTAAGCAGCATTCATGCTGTGGCGCATAAAAATCGGTTGTTTTGTATAAAAACTCAGCTGTATCTGACAACACCAAAAAACCATGCGCAAAACCTGGCGGAATCCACATTTGACGTTTATTTTCAGCCGATAAAATCGTCGATTCCCACTTGCCAAATGTCGGTGAAGAAGCACGCAAGTCCACCGCAACATCAAATACTTCACCTTGCGTAACACGCGCCAATTTACCTTGTGCTTGCTCAATTTGATAATGTAAGCCACGCAACACATTTTTAGCAGACTTAGAGTGATTATCTTGCACAAAATGTGGATTTAAACCTATCGTTTGTTCAAACGTTTTTGCATTAAAGCTCTCAAAGAAAAAGCCTCTATCATCGCCAAATACTTTTGGCTCAAAAATAATCACGTCTGGAATGCTGGTTTTGACTACGTTCATTAAAATACGCGCTCAGTTAAGACTTTTTTAAGATATTGGCCGTAACCATTTTTGGCATACTTATTAGCCATCACTTCTAACTGCGCTGCATCGATAAAGCCCATTCGATATGCAATCTCTTCTGGGCAAGCGATTTTTAAGCCTTGGCGTTTCTCAATGGTTTGTATAAATGATCCCGCTTCGATTAATGAATCATGCGTACCCGTATCCAGCCAAGCCATACCACGCCCCATCACCTCTACTTGCAAATCATCCCACTCTAAATATTGGCGGTTCACATCAGTGATTTCTAACTCACCGCGGGCCGATGGTTTCATGTTTTTGGCGATTTCTACCACGCGATTATCGTAAAAATATAAGCCTGTTACCGCATAGCGCGATTTAGGCTGAGTGGGTTTCTCTTCTAAACTAATGGCTTTACCGTCTGCATTAAATTCAACCACGCCATAACGCTCAGGATCATGCACAGGGTATGCAAATACTGTCGCGCCTTTGCTACGTTTGGCTGCCGCTTGCGCCATTAAGGGCAATTCATTCCCATAAAAAATATTGTCGCCTAACACTAAAGCACAAGGATCGTTACCAATAAATTGCTCACCAATAATAAAGGCTTGAGCCAAGCCATCGGGTGAAGGCTGCACCGCATATTGAATATCCATGCCCCATTGCGTGCCATAGCCTAACAATTCTTTAAAGCGCGGTGTATCTTGCGGCGTAGAGATAATTAAAACTTCGCGAATGCCTGCTAGCATCAATGCAGATAGTGGATAGTAAATCATCGGTTTGTCATAAACAGGTAAAAGCTGCTTAGAAACCACTTGTGTAACTGGATACAGGCGCGTGCCTGAACCACCTGCTAAAACAATACCTTTCATGGACTTATTCTGAGTTACCATTATGCTAACTCCTCGCCACATTCTTTATAGTTTTGACTCACCCAGTTTTTATATTCGCCACTAGTCACGTTTTCAACCCATTCTGGATTGCTTAAGTACCATGTAACGGTTTTTTTAATGCCAGTTTCAAACGTTTCAGCCGGCTTCCAGCCAAGCTCGCGTTCAATTTTAGTGGCATCAATCGCGTAACGTTGATCGTGACCTGGTCTATCCGTTACATAAGTAATTTGATCACGATAACTACCCGATTGTTTTGGTTTTTGATAATCCAAGATATCGCATAATGTGTGCACAACTTCTAAATTGGTTTTTTCATTCCAGCCACCCACATTATAGGTTTCACCTACTTTACCGGCTTCTAACACTCGGCGGATGGCGCTGCAGTGGTCTTCTACATACAACCAATCGCGCACATTGCTACCATTGCCGTAAATCGGTAGTGGCTTGCCATTTAATGCATTGTGAATCACTAAGGGAATCAACTTTTCAGGAAAGTGGTATGGGCCGTAGTTATTAGAGCAATTCGTCGTCAGCATTGGCATGCCGTAAGTATGATGATAAGCACGTACCAAATGGTCAGAAGCGGCTTTTGAAGCTGAATATGGGCTGTTAGGCTCATACGGGTTGGTTTCTTTAAACGCAGGGTCTGTGGCGCTTAATGAGCCGTACACTTCGTCGGTTGATACATGCAAAAATCTAAAATTCGTTTTATCGGTTTCATTTAAATCGTTCCAATACGCGCGCGCCGCTTCAAGCAAATTAAAAGTGCCTACGATATTGGTTTGAATAAACTCACCAGGCGCGTGAATAGAGCGGTCTACATGGCTTTCAGCCGCAAAGTTAACAATCGCGCGCGGTTGATATTGTTTAAGCAAAGCGTCAACGATGGTTCTATCAACGATATCGCCATGTACAAATACATGGTCTGCATGCTCTTGAATATCGGCCAAATTAGCCAGATTACCCGCATAAGTCAATTTATCTAAAGTAACGCATTCACCAAAGCCGCCTTTTACCCAATTTAAAACGAAATTACTGCCAATAAATCCTGCGCCGCCTGTGACAATGATGCAATTTTTCATGTGATCAAAACCTATTTAAATGACTGTAATTTTTATTAACTTTTAGTAACTACTTGGCAACACTACCAATGCTTTGCGCCTGATTTAGCCAGGCTGTTTAAGTATTCTTGGTGTGCATTTAATTCAAACTCATCTGCTTTTAACACTTTTAAACTGCCTTGCTTAGCCTGATGCATTTGTACTTGCATCATCGGCTGAGATTGTCCCAAATCCATCATCAAGCTATCTTGCCCACGCGTCATGGCCATATATACATCGGCTAATAACTCCGCATCCAGCAAAGCGCCATGCAAAGTTCGTCTTGAGTTATCAATACCAAAATGACGGTACAAAGCATCTAAGTTATTGCGCTGACCGGGTCTTGAATCTTTTGCCATTTTCAGTGTATCGGTAATCTTATCGCAAAATGTCTCTATTGGCTGTAGCCCGATATGACCAAGCTCACTATTTAAAAAGCCCACATCAAATGGTGCATTATGAATAATCAATTCAGCGCCGCTTACAAATGCAAGCATTTCTTGAGCAATTGCCGCGAATAAAGGCTTATCTTGTAGAAACTCTAGCGAGATGCCATGCACTTCTTGCGCTGCAGCATCAATTTCGCGCTGTGGATTCAAATAAACATGAAAGTGATTATTGGTTGGGCGGCGATTAATCATCTCAACCGCGGCAATCTCAATAATGCGATGCCCTTGCGCGGGGTAGAGCCCTGTTGTTTCGGTATCTAGGAATATTTGACGCATACTTAACCCATTATTTACACTAAAAAAGCAGCAACGCCTTGATTTGCCAACGCATCAGCCCTTTCATTGCCAGCATTACCAGCGTGTCCTTTTACCCAAATCCATTCTATTTGATGTTGGTTGGCCAAAATATCTAATACCTTCCACAAATCTTCATTTTTCACTGGTTTTTTATCTGCAGTGCGCCAATTGCGTGCTTTCCAGCCAACAATCCATTCAGATATGCCTTTTTGCACATAAGATGAATCGGTGTATATTTTTACCGTACAAGGTTTTTTTAATGCTTCTAATGCGCGAATTACCGCCGTGAGTTCCATACGGTTGTTGGTCGTCAGCGGCTCGCCACCGCTCAAGGTTTTTTCTTTACCCTCGTAGCTTAACCAAGCACCCCAACCGCCAGGACCAGGATTGCCTTTACAGGCGCCGTCTGCATATATTTCGACTAAATTTGACATGATTTGTATTGTATAGCGCTCAAGACTATTTCTTTTCTGCTTTTTGTTGCTGATGTGGCTTGGTTCTTTGTGGACTTGTTACCGCCAAGCGCGATTTTAACGAATTTTTCTTCCAATTGGGTTTAAGCAGATGCATATTCACTACACGTTTTTTGGCCACAATAAAATAAACGCCGCCCATCATCGGCCACCACCGGCTTCCTAATTTATCCATCCATGCAAACCGATTCAGCCATTGTTGATTATTAATCGGCGGTTCGTAACAATGCATTTGCCCACTGACGTATTCTAAACCCAATAAGGCCAGCCAATCTTTAATGCGCGATAAGGTAAAAAAATGTCCGTGCCATGGATAGCTTTTATCTAACTGTTTATCGCGTCTTAACACTTGTTTAACACCCCAAGCGCTGATGGGATTAAAACCAGTTAGAATCAAATACCCTTCTGGCACCAAAATACGCTCTGCCTCACGCAAAGTTTGATGCGGATTTTCACTAAACTCCAACACATGGGGCAGGCAAATTAAATCAATGCAGCTTTCAGCAAAAGGCAAATAATCGCTTTCGCATAACACCTCGCCCGCATTATTGCCCACGTGTAAAATATGCGGTATGCGTGAATTTCTCAGCGTATCCATTTGTGATAATCCAAGCTGGACTGCGTTGAAACCAAAAATATCGCCGACAGCCGCATCATACATTTGCTGCTCTTTTTGCAGTAAATATTGACCTAATATTGTGGTTAACCAAGTATTTTGCTGCGTTAATTTCATTAGTTGTATTGTTGCATTAATGTGTGACAAAATTGGCTTTCACACTTAAATATTGAGATTGAGTTTTAATCGGGCTAACACCAATAAAACATGCTGCACATCATTCCTATTCCCGCGTTTGAAGACAATTATATATGGCTTTTGCATAACGAAAAGCATGCAGTCGTGATTGACCCTGGCGATGGCTTTCCTGTTATCGATTTTCTACAAAAAAATCGGTTAAGTTTAAGCGCTATGCTTATTACGCATCATCACAACGACCATATTGGCGGCGTTCAGCAATTACTCGATTATCAAAGCGCACCAGTTTATGCGCCACAATATGAGTCATTTACATTTAAACATATTGCTGTTGGTGAGGGTGATCTAGTTACATTGCCACAAATAGACATGCAATTGCATGTGATGTGGTTACCAGGTCATACACTAGGTCATATTGCTTTTTACAATCATGATCACCTGTTTTGTGGAGATACTTTATTTAGCGCGGGTTGCGGGCGTTTATTTGAAGGCACTCCAGCGCAAATGCTGCATTCACTTAACCGTTTAAAACAGCTAAATTTTGCGACTAAAGTTTTTTGCACGCACGAATACACTGCCAAAAATATTGCATTTGCTATGACTCTAGAACCCAATAATCAAATGTTGATTAATCGGCAACGACAAGTGCAGCAGTTGCGCGAACGACGCTTGCCCAGCCTGCCCACAACGATTGACTTGGAACTTAATACCAATCCTTTTTTACGCTGCAACCAAGCTGAAATTTGGCGAAACTCGCAAGCTGTAAACAATCAAGAATTATCGGTTTTTACTGCAATTAGAGCATTAAGAAATCATTATTAATCATGAACATACCTATTATTAGTCAAGTAAAACTTTTACTTGACTAATGGTTTAGCCATGGCTACTATACAAAACAGTTTATTACGTTTATTAGCGCAATAAACCCGCCTACCAAACATGGGGATAATCAGCATCAATGCATTTAAGCACCACACAAAATTTAAGATTAGCTACCTGCTTGAGTATATTAACGCTTTGTTGCGGGTTCGCTGTCTCGCCACATGTAATGGCAGACACTAATGTATCTGGTGTTGAAATTGAAGTGATTAGCGAAACAGTTGATAGTGATTTGGTTGGCGATCCGGTACAAGATTTTTTATCAGACATTGATACAAACGAAGCAGACCAAAGTTATCAACAAGACACAATTGTTGATATCGATTCTGATATCGACTTATGGTCGCGCATCAAAACGGGTTACGCAATACCCAATCTTAAATCACAATATACAACCAATCACGAAACCTGGTATGCCTCTCGCCCAGATTATATGCGTCGCATGCTTGAACGCAGCCAGAAATATTTATTTCATATTGTAGAAGAGGTTGAAAAACGCGGCATGCCAACCGAAATTGCGCTTTTACCGATGATTGAAAGTGCTTTTAACCCACAAGCCTATTCACGCAGCGCAGCATCGGGTATCTGGCAGTTTATTCCCTCTACAGGCAAAAGTTTTGGTTTACAGCAAAACTGGTGGGTTGATAATAGACGTGATGTGACCGCTGCTACCAATGCAGCGCTCACTTATCTGCAAAAGCTACACGGCATGTTTGGCACTTGGGATTTAGCGCTTGCTGCCTACAATGCGGGTGAAGGCACTGTGCAGCGTGCCATTAATAAAAACCGCAGTAAAGGCTTGCCAACTGACTACGAAAGCTTGAGCTTGCCACCAGAAACTAGAAATTATGTGCCCAAACTGCAAGCCATAAAAAATATTGTTACCGATCCTGAGCGTTTCGGTTTAAAAATCAATTCAATTCCAAACCGTCCCTACTTTGCGCGTGTCACCACACCAAAACAAATCGATGCAAAACTTGCGGCAGAGTTAGCTGAAATATCCTTTGAAGAATTTAGCTCACTTAATCCAAGTTATAATCGCCCTGTGATTACAGCCACAAATGATAAGCATCAATTACTATTGCCCGTGTGGGCGGCTGAGCGTTTTGTAACCAACCTAGCCAATTACGACAAACCACTTACTAACTGGCAAACATACAACGCCAAACGTGGCGAGCGTATGGATAATATTGCGCAAAAATTTGGTATTAATGTTGCACAATTACGGAGCGTAAATGGCCTAACGTCGGCCAAGAAAATGCGCGTCGCACAGCCGATGCTGGTACCCGCCATACACGACGATAATCTAGATAATGATATCAATAATGAGGAATCGATTGACGTTGCAGAGCTAGAAAAAAACAATCTGCATGAGAGTGAACCTAAACTGTCGTCATCTCTCATACACAAAGTTAAACGTGGCGATACTTTGCACGCGATTGCGGATAAATATGACACCGATAGCAAAATATTGATGAAAATTAATCGCTTGAAAAGTAGCAAATTAAAAGTAGGCCAAACGATTAAACTCGGCACGACAAATGTTGCAGTTAATAAAAGCAGTAGCTCGAGCACGAAAAAAGTGTCAGTCAAGCAACGCGTAAAAAGTAAAAAAACGAAATCAAGAAATATTAAGGCTCGCTCTATTGTTCGTATTAGATAAGCGAATTGTTATAAAAATCTAAATTAGCATTTTCAATCATCAAACATTGATTTATAACATCATTTGTCATTCAAAATGAGTCGATAGTAAACTTTATAGAATAATGAATAAATTGAATGCATCTATACTAAAATCTTGTATTAGCGTTTGTTATGTCTTTCTGATTGCATCCTGCGGAAAACCCAATCAGGATACAACTGACTATACTAAAACTTTCCCAATTGAATCAGGCGGCACGCTTGTTGATGCAACAATTGGCGAACCATCTGGTTTGATCTACATGGTGGCAGGTGAATCTGCTGCTGCTGCCATATCTGGCAACATATTCAATAAATTACTTAAATACGATAAAAATCTAGATCTAGAAGGCGAATTAGCCGAAAGCTGGGTTATTTCACCCGATCAAAAAACCATTACTTTTAAGCTAAAACCCAACCTTAAATGGGCAGATGACAAACCTCTTACCAGTGAAGATGTACTATTTACTTGGAAACTAGTGACAGATGAAAATACCCGCAGCCCCTATGCTTCTGATTACCAATTAGTCAAAAAAGCTGAAGCACCAGACCCAAAAACTTTCAGCGTAACTTACGATAATGCTTATGCACCTGCCCTAGATTCGTGGTCTGGACTGCAAGTACTGCCAAAGCATTTATTAGAAAAGCAAGATATTCATACCACTGCTTTTGCGCGCAATCCTGTTGGTAGCCATTATTACAAACTAGATAGCTGGGCGCATGGTGAAAATCTCAAATTATCTCGCAATCCAAATTCAGTATTAGGTCCTGCCAACATCGATAAATTAGTCACGCGCATCATTCCAGATAATTCAGCCCAGTTTTTAGAATTAATGGCGGACAATATTGATAGCATGGGTTTAGATCCCATTAAGTATTCACGTATTGTTCCAGCCCGCCCTGAGCTACAAAAGAAACTCGCTTTATATAAAGAGCTTGGTAATAGCTACACTTACTTGGGCTTTAATCTAAAACATAAACCATTTGACGATATTCGCGTGCGCAAAGCGATTAACTATGCAATCGACAAACAAGAGATTATTGATGGCGTTTATTTAGGTTTAGGCATCAATATCGCATCACCTTATAAGCCTGGTACGCGCTGGAGTAACCCTGAGCTTAAGCCTTACCCTTATGATGTTGCAAAAGCAAAAGCTTTATTAAAAGAGGCAGGCTTTGAAGATTTAGATGGCGATGGCATTGTGGAGCGTGATGGAAAACCTTTTGCATTTGAAATTATCACAAATCAAAATAAAGAGCGTGAAAAATCTGCTGTGCTCATTCAGCGCAGGTTAAAAGATGTAGGTATAGACGTAAAAATTAGGGCGATTGAGTGGGCAAGCTTTATTAGCCGCTTTATCAAAACAGGTGACTTTGACGTGGTGGTGTTGGGTTGGGGTTTGGGCCTAGATCCTGATCAGTTTAGCATTTGGCATTCCAGCCAAAATCAACCTGGGCAATTTAATTTTATCAATTACAACAATCCTCAAATTGATACTTTATTAGAGCAAGGCCGCCTAGAACTTAACCCTGAAAAACGCATGAAAATTTATCACGAATTTGCAAAAATATTGTTAGAAGACAGCCCAATCGTTTATTTATCTGCAGGTTATGGACTCACCGCAATCCACAAACGCGTTAAAGGTATTGACACCCCTGCGCCGCCAGCAGGTATCGGTTACAATTCGCATGAATGGTATATTCCACAACAGCTTCGCAGGATTGAAGCAGGCCGCAATGAAATCGCTGAGAAATAACAGGCAATCGTAAATTTATGCTGAAATATTTAGTTAAACGTGTACTGTGGATGATACCTTTGCTGATTGGTATCAGCCTTATTTCGTTCTTTATCATGCACTTAGCGCCTGGCGATATCACCAATAATGAGGCAGCATTTAATCCAAAAGCATCTGAAGAATCACGCCAAAAATTGCGTGAGCTATACAACTTGGACAAACCAGTCATCGTGCAATACGGCTTATGGCTTAAGCGAATGGGCACATTGGATTTCGGCAATTCATTTGCATCACATCAAAAACCTGTGTTTTGGCAAACGACAGATAAAGATGGCAATGTGACCAAAGGCATGATTCAAGAAGCACTGCCAATCACTTTAATGATTAATATTTTAGGCTTAATTATTACGTTAAGTCTGGCGATTCCATTGGGCATTGTCGCTGCGCGAAAATATACCTTATGGCAAGATAAATCTATTACGCTATTCAATTTTATTGGCTTTTCTATCCCAGGTTTTTGGCTTTCATTGTTGCTCATGTACTGGCTAGGCGTAATGAATAATTGGCTACCTATTTCTGGTTTGCATAGCATCAATTACGAATCGTTAGACACTTGGTCAAAAATTAAAGATAGCGTCAGCCACCTTATATTACCCGTCATCATTCCATCGGTAACAGGCTTAGCGGGTATTACGCTGTTTGTAAAAAACGGTATGCTAGATGTATTTCATCAAGACTACATTACCACCGCGCGCGCTAAAGGTCTAAGTGAGCATAAAGTAGTGTATACACATGCGCTGCGCAATGCATTACTGCCGCTTATCACTATTGTTGGCTTATCTATTCCAGGTTTAATTGGTGGCTCAGTCATTGCCGAAACGATTTTTGCCATACCTGGTATGGGTAAATTATTTTTTGATAGCGTGCTGATGCGCGATTTTCCAGTGATTATGGGTATACTCACCATTGGCTCTGCACTCACACTTGTTGGCAATTTATTAGCAGACTTAGCCTACGCATGGGCTGACCCGCGCGTAAGGCGTGGCGTTGTTAGAAATTAACACCATGAATGAAGTCCTATTCAAAAAAGCCTTATCAAACCCATTAGCAATGGTTGGGTTTGTCATTATCGTCAGCGTCTTTGTTTTGGCTATGCTGGCACCTTTTATCTCACCTTACAATCCAAATGATATTGACGTAAAAGCCATCCTGCTCGCCCCATCATGGCAGCATTGGATGGGCACTGATGGGCTTGGTCGCGACGTCTTAAGCCGCATGCTACATGGAGGTCGTATTTCGCTGCTAGTGGGCTTGGTAGCGGTTGGTATCGCAACCGCTATCGGCATCGTTTTAGGTGCTATCTCTGGCTACTATCGTGGCTGGGTAGATACCTTAATCATGCGCCTAGTGGATGTGATGTTATCCATCCCCAGCTTCTTTCTAATATTAGCCGTTATCGCTTTTTTAACGCCATCTATTTGGAATATTATGATTGTGATTGGGCTAACTTCATGGATGGGCGTTACTCGATTGGTGCGCGCTGAATTTCTAAGCTTAACTGGCCGCGAGTTTGTGTTGGCGTCACGCACATTGGGTGCAAAAGATGCGCGCCTTATTTTTACCCATTTACTGCCCAATAGCTTAACGCCAATTATCGTAAGCGCAGTTTTGGGCGTGGCAGGTGCAGTATTGATGGAATCAGGACTTAGCTTTTTAGGGCTTGGTGTGCAAGCGCCGCAAGCATCATGGGGAAATATTCTCACCGATGGCAAAGAGTATATTCAATTCGCATGGTGGTTATCGCTGTTTCCTGGCCTTGCCATCTTAATTACCGTGTTAGGGTATAATTTGCTCGGAGAGGGTTTGCGCGATGCGCTGGACCCAAGATCAAATATTAGGTAACTTATATGGTTAAGTATTTGATTAATTAGTGAATATTATCAATCAACAGGATTCGTTATGGGATTTTTAGCAGGAAAAAAAGTATTAATCGCAGGTTTACTCAGTAATCGTTCAATTGCTTACGGCATTGCCGCTGCCATGAAGCGCGAGGGTGCAGAGCTTGCTTTTACTTATCAGTTAGAAAAACATGAAGACCGTGTAGCGGGCTTGGCTGCAGATTTTGATTCTAAAATCGTGTTGCCATGTGATGTCGCTGAAGATGCACAAATTGATGCCCTTTTTCCGGCGCTTGCTAAACATTGGGACGGCGTAGATAGTGTTGTGCACTCATTGGCTTTTGTACCCAAAGTGGCATTAGATGGCGATTACTTAGATGCTGTGAACCGCGAATATTTCCGCATCGCGCATGACATCAGCTCATATAGTTTTTCTGCGCTAGCTAAAGCAGCATACCCAATGATGGAGGGTCGTAACGGTAGCTTGCTGACATTAAGCTATTTGGGTGCAGAGCGTACCATGCCTAACTACAACGTGATGGGCGTTGCTAAAGCCAGCTTAGAAGCCAACGTGCGCTATTTAGCCCAAAGCTTAGGGCCACGTGGCATCCGCGTCAACGCAGTATCTGCAGGCCCGATTAAAACCTTGGCTGCCTCTGGTATTGCCGACTTTGACAAAATGATTGGTTTTAATGAGCGCCATGCGGCGTTACGTCGCAATGTTACTATCGAAGAAGTCGGCAACACTGCCGCATTTCTATGTAGTGATTTAGCGTCTGGCATTACAGGAGAGATTACTTATGTAGATGGCGGTATGAATATTACGGCAGCTGGTCAAATAGATTAGTCAACTTTTGAAATAGCATCAAAATAAAAAAGCCGATATTTTCATATCGGCTTTTTTATTAAACTAATTTTTATTAATTATCTAAATTAGTTTGCAGCAATTTGCGATTAACCACAACATCGCTATTTGCCTTAAGCGATTTACCATATGCGCTCATATACTCTGCAGCAACCGCAGCTTCATATTCAGCATCAGCAGTTTGCTTTACATCAGCATTTAAGGTGTTATCAACACGGCTTACTTGAACAATCGTGTAAGCATTATTGCCATCCATATAACCAGCATAAGCAGGCAGCTTGCTCACATCCATTTTAAAAGCTTGTTTCATGACTAAATCTGTTAAGCCTTGTGCGTTTTTACGATCAACCACCACTGGGGTAATCCAATCCAACTCACTAGAAGCACCACCTGATTTAAGCGATGCCAGTATACTTAACCCTTTTTCAGTCGTCTTTTTAGCAGCTTGTTCAAGCTTCAATAAAGCTTCAATACCGCCCTTTACTTCATCAAAACTGCGCGGTGCTGTCGGTTTATATTCTAATACACGTGCAGAAACCAAATTGTTTGGCGATACTTCTACTGCTTCTGAATTTCGCTTTTCTTTTAGCACATCATCAGAAAAGACCAAACTCATTAACTTATCGTTTTTGAAAAACTTAGCACCATCTTCACGACTCATCCACGGGCTTGTTTGCACTTGTAGGGCAAATTTTTCAGCTGCTGGCTTTAAGCTACCAGACTGTTCATACACGGTATTACTAAAATCATCTGCTAACTCCGCATATTTAACTTGTGCCTTTTGAAAAATCAACTCACCTTTAATTTGCGGCTTCATACTTTCAAAAGAAGACGATTGGCCTGTAATGCCATTTAATTTAATGATGTGATAACCAAACTCAGATTCAACCAAATCACTGATTTGATCAACTTTCATTGCAAAAACAGTGTCTTCAAATGGCTTCACCATTGCACCGCGACCAAAACTACCTAAATCTCCGCCTTTGCTTGCCGATCCAGGATCTTGCGAATTTTTAAATGCCAACTCTTCAAACCGAGATGGATCTTTTTTTAGTTGCATTAAAATATCTGTTGCCTTATTTTTGGCACTGGCTTTTTCTTCAGGCGTTGTAGAAGCGCTAAATCCAATCAAAATATGGCTCGCTTGGCGCTGCTCATCACCCTGAAATTTAGATACATTTTCATCATAAAACTGTTTAACTTCGGCATCAGTCACTTGAACTTGAGACACTAAGCCAGCTGCAGACAATAATGCAAACTCCAATTTAACTTGCGCAGGCACTTTAAATTTATCTTTATGTAACTCGTAATAAGCCTTTACTTGCTCAAGCGTCACATTGCTTTGCGAAATGAATTCTGCAGTTTTAATTTCTGCATAACTCACTTCACGTTGTTGGTATGCATACTTAACCGCATGCTCCGCAACCCCTTTTGGAACAGAAACCAGCAAACTCAAACCTTCGCGCGCTTGTTGCGTTAACAATTCATTTCGACGATCGTTTTCAAACCTACTAACCGTTAATTTATTTTGCGCGAGTGTTTTTTGATAAATATCTTCAGAGAACTTACCATCTTGCTGAAACTCAGGCATGCCCAAAATATAAGTACTCAGTTGTTCATCACTAATTTTAAATTTTGATTTTTGAATTTCTTCGTTCACCAATCGGCGCGTGATTAAACCATCCAATACAGACTGCTTTAGCTCAGGGCTTTCTAACATAGCGGCGTCTACTTTTTGCCCTTCAGATTGCAAACGATTACGCACGTTTTCAATAGCATTGCCATACTCTTGAATAGAAATCTTATCCCCATTTACTTTTGCAATTGCAACATTGCTGCCAGCATCATTAAAGTAAGAATCAATGCCAAACAATGCGAATGGAATTGTAATTAAAGCCAAAATAGCTTTCGCTATCCAGCCTTGAGTGTGATGACGAATTGCATCTAACATAACTTCACTTTCTAAAAACTTAACCAGAATTTAATGAATAAAAATACAACTGTAAGTCGCGCCTAATCTAGGAGACACCTATTATATAACAATTGCGCATACAATCAGCCAATCGAATATATCCAGCATGATGTTAATTAATGTTTTTGAAAGCTTGATCAGTTTTTAGTTTAAACATTATCTAAATTAAAAAATTAATTAATGTTTGAGCTACTTAAAAACAAGTTTTGAAAATAAAAAAAGCGAGCACTAAGCTCGCTTTTTTATATGTTGGCGGAGTGGACGGGACTGTTACCAGGTAACACTCCGCCACTCTTACAAACCAAGCCAGTATTGAAGCCC
The DNA here is from genome assembly GCA_002083635.1 of Proteobacteria bacterium ST_bin12. Classification (GTDB taxonomy): domain Bacteria; phylum Pseudomonadota; class Gammaproteobacteria; order Burkholderiales; family Methylophilaceae; genus Methylotenera_A. The sequence goes on from MSXP01000004.1 coordinate 113,368, forward strand.
AGTAGCGAGTGATTAAAATTTTAGTAGCAGAACTTGCTACCAAATTTGCTACCACTATATTTTACACTTTTTTGTTAAAATGTCGGCAGGAATATTGAAAACCACTTCCTCATGTGTATCTTGGTAGGTATCAATTAACTCGCTTAAATACCGCATATGCTCTTTAAGCTTGTTAATGTCTTGAACTTCAATTGCTTTATTGTTGATATGTATTAACAATCTCATAACTTTTTACCTTTCGTCATACTGCTATTAGGAGCATTGGCATCTTTTCTAATTTTGTGCATTTTGAAACTAGTAGCAATTTGTGGGTAATTATCTTTAACAAATTGAGCTAGCTCTAAATCTTGCACACCTTCTGCAATAGCTTTGTGTTCATTTTCCACTTGAGCCTGCATATCAATTAAATTGGCAATCTGTTGTTCTAGTTCAAGCATAGAGAGATTGAGTGTATTAGATTTAACATTGATATCTGCTGCCTGCTCTTTTACCTTCTTAAATGCTTTAGCAACTAGCTTGGTAGCTCTCTTCCTATCTTTCCACTCTGTTCTATTCAATCGTTGAGCTTTTGGACCCAATCTATCTAAACCACAATACACAGATACAGTTTGATAAAAATCATCTTGAAATAGTCGCATTGCATTTTTATAAGCATGCACCTGCTCTTTTTTATTCACTGGTTGATTAAGTGCCTTCGCCTCTTTCTCAATTCTGATATTTTCTGCAAAGCCTGGGTGCATTGCAGGGGTATCAGCTACTTTTGATTTATTCACCACATAGAAATGTATATGGGGGTATTGCTCATCTGTATGCTCTAAAACACACAACAAGTTGTCGCCCCATTGTTTTTTCATGAACTCCATAGATTGCTCTTTAAACATAATGTAATTCTGTTCATCATCAGGTGACCATTCTGCAATTCTTGGTTTTGGGTATGAAACTACTCCAGCCAGTAAGATATTCTTGTCACTTTTGATTTTTCTGCCAAGACTATCTTTTTCAGTTTCTACTTGTGCCAGCACATTTTCATAATGCACATCTAGGGTAAAATCATTTTGACTATACAAATAAGTGGGAGGCGCGGGGATAAAACCATCTGCAATGATATGTTCTGTGAAACCTTCTACTCTAGTAGCCTCCCAAACCACACCACCACTGCTTGTTTTTCTACCTGCCCCATTTTGTAATAATGCACCAGCTCTTGAATACAATTCCAAGTGCATAAATTGGCTTGTTGTTTGTTTTTTTGCCATGTTAAAAATCTCCTGCTCTAACATAGTTATCGCAGATAATTTTCAAATGTCAACTTACCCCTACGGTGTAAGCATGTATGTAGATAGATTTTTAATGATTTTTTTGGGGTATGTAGGGTTTTGATAGGTCTAGGTACAGACTAGGGGTATCTACGATACCCACACGATAAAGCTTCGCTTTTTCGTTCAGCCTGCCAAAGAGAGGTTGCACCTCTCTTATGGAATCTCACCAAGACCTTGAGATTACATCTCAAATACTGTGCCATCATAAATAAAAAACCAGCAAAAAATGCTGGTTTCATATCTATGAAGGTAATGATTAATTGATATTTTACTTTTGATACTTTCTCTTTAATTCCAAATTATCTTGCTTTAGCTTTTCATAATATTTCATTCGTTCAGCATTTTGCTTTTGCATCAATTCAATCATTTTCTTAGGGTCAGAATACTCTTCTTGCTTGCAAGGAGTTTCACTGACATTGAATACATTTAAACCAACAGAATTAACTCTGTTTTGTAAAATCGCAATTTGCTGACCACCATATCTACTTGAAATCAAAAATGCTGGTTTATTATCTCCATCATTCCAACCTGCCCCACCAATATTTGAATCATATGATGTGTAGCAGTTACTACCAAATTTCAACTTAGCACCTGAACTATAGTCATAGCTCTCATTTTTCATTTTAACTACTTGCCCAACATCTAAAATCTGGCTATCAATTAATTCTTTATGATTACTGTATATATCAAAATCTTCTGCAAATACCAGTGGGCTCAACAATGCTAATATCAGTGTTAAAGGGTATCTATTCATAATCTAGCTTTCCAAGTTTTTATTAGCAATAAAATCAACAAGCCCTTGTTTTGCTTGTGTGGATTGCACAAGTATCAATCTCATAAGTTCAAAATCTAACTTAGACATATGTATCAAACTAAGATTATCTCTATCCATCCAATCATCTGGTAATAATAATAATACACTTTCAATTTCTCGTGCCACAGAATTACTGACTTCTCTACTGCCATCAATCATTTCAGACAAATATGCACTATTTGTTATGTTTTCTAACTTTTTAGAAAAACTTTTATGAGTTAGATTCAAATACCTAATTACACCTAAATTCTCTGCTCGTATATTTTTAGCCATAAAAATCCATTATTGTAGGTTTTCAAATTTAATCAATTTCAAAATATTAGCTTGCACTGGATTTACAAGGTCAGTCAATTCTTTAATAGTGAATTGATTAGAGTAAATTGTATTATTGATATTTTCAAACTCGTGTCCTACCATCTGACATCTAGCCTCAATAGGCACTTTTTCAGATTTCATAGAATTATTAAAAAATTTCCTTAATGAGTGAAGGACTAATTTATTTCTAATGATTTCCAACTTCACTAAATGTCGTTTGAATTTCTTACCAACTGCATTACCAGAACCTTTTCCTTCTAGCTCTAAATATCTAAACATCTTAGTTTTTCCAGTAGCGAATGTTTTGAGTTCATCATAAAGAGCTTGTGGCAATGGTATTTCTCTAATGCCAGCAACTGTTTTACTATCTCTAATGACTATGTGGGGTGGCACATCTTTCAACTGGCTAATTTCCAAACTAGTGATTTCAGAAGCTCTTGCACCAGTGACAAGCGCAGTCAAAATACAATAATAGAAGTCAGGATCCTCTTGTTTAAAGGTTTGCAAGTATTCTGATTTAAAAATTTGCTGAATTTCTTCCGCTTCAAAAATACCATAACCACCTTTTGCTCTATCTTTCTTAGACATCAATCTTCTTTCAGCAGCGGGATTGTCTTTAAAGTAGTAGCCCTGTTTGATTGCAAAATTGAATATGGTGTTGAGTATACCAATCTTGTTGTCAATGGTTCTAGGCTCGTTAAAAGTAGCTAGATGGTCCATATATCTAGTGACATCGGAATTGTCATACTCACTGATGTATTGATTACCAGAATAACCAGCAAACTCGTTCACTGTTTTTTTATATTGCAAAGCTGTAGCAGGTTTCAATTGTTTTTTAAGATTGAAAAACTTCTCTACTACTTCGGGGAGTCGCAGACCAATAGGTGCTTTCAATTCATCTCCCCCATGCTTGGGGGTCGGGGGGCTGGTATGCTGGACTTTTAAACCAATTCTATCTATGTTGGCTAAGGCATCCATCATATCGGCATGGTCTTCTCTACCATTGGATTTAAATACACCTCTCCCAAGGTCTATTTCGTATTTTTTGATTTTCTTGAGGTCAATGGTCATATCAATCACTTTTAGAAGCTCTAAGGCTCTAATCATAGCAATTGCAGGGTCTTTTGTGTTCAATGACCGTTTGATTTGATGATTTTCATATCTAGTATGAAAGTAGTATTGACCATTTCTTGCATAAACTGGAAGTTTTAACATATTTGCTACCAAATATGCTACCAGGCAAAAACGAAAAAACCTCATAAGTCATTGACTTATAAGGCTTTTTACTTATTGGCGGAGTGGACGGGACTCGAACCCGCGACCCCCGGCGTGACAGGCCGGTATTCTAACCAACTGAACTACCACTCCAGTTTTTTAGCACTTACTTATATTTTCAAGAAATATAAACTTACTTCTCTCAAAATTAAAGAGTGCTAAGAATCTAGCACTCTTACATGTATATTGAGGCAATATTTGTTAGTTGTTTTTGGTGGGTGCTAACGGGGTCGAACCGCTGACATTCGCCTTGTAAGGGCGACGCTCTACCAACTGAGCTAAGCACCCTGTGCCACTTCGCAACTGAGATTTTTAATTAACTAAATAAAATTTACTTGATTAAAAACTCTTAACTAACTGTGTTTAGTGATTAATTGCTCAATCACTAAAGAACACTAGTTTACAGCATCTTTAAGCGCTTTACCAGCCCTAAACTTAGGAGAATTTGCAGCTTTAATACTAATTGTTGCGCCTGTACGTGGATTACGGCCATTTCGTGCTTCACGCTTACCAACGTAAAATGAACCAAAACCAATTAAAGTTACTAAATCACCTTTTTTTAGTGCTTTAGTGATAGCAGCGGTAGTTGCGTCCAAAGCGCGACCTGCAGCAGCTTTTGAAATGCCAGCTGATTTTGCAATATCATCAATCAATTCTGATTTGTTCACGAGTAATCCCCTCTAATGTTGTTAATTAAATAACAGGCACATCCTGTTATGACTTTATATCAAGCTACAAAAGCCTGTGTCAAGGCTTTGCGGCCTATTTTGCTAGATAAACAGCAAATTAATGCAAATTAAATTATATTATAGTTAAAACTAGTGCGTGACCGCTACGTTAGCATCTGACTCAGCTTCAGTAACAACCGCTGCAATTTCGACCAATTTCTCCGCTAGCGGCTTTGGTGAACTTTCTAGAGCAAGCTCTAAAACTTGGTCAATCCACTTTACTGGATGAATTTGTAAGTGACTTTTAATATTTTCTGGGATGTCAACCAAGTCTTTCACGTTGGCTTCTGGTATAAGCACGGTTTTGATGCCGCCCCTGTGCGCTGCCAATAACTTCTCTTTTAATCCGCCAATTGGCAACACTTCACCACGCAATGTGATTTCGCCCGTCATTGCCACGTCTGCACGCGCTGGAATGCCTGTTAACACCGAAACTAATGCGGTAGTCAGCCCAATACCTGCACTTGGGCCATCTTTAGGTGTAGCGCCCTCTGGCAAATGAATGTGAATATCTTTTTTCTCATAAAAATCTTCTATAATACCCAAGCGAGCCGCACGACTTCGCACCACACTCATCGCCGCTTGCACAGACTCTTGCATCACATCACCCAATTTACCTGTAGTAATGGTTTTACCTTTACCAGGCAAAAGAACCGCTTCAATCGTCAGCAATTCGCCACCAACAGATGTCCATGCTAAACCCGTTACTTGACCGACTTGATTATCTTTAGCCGCTATACCGTAGTCGTAACGATAAACACCTAAATATTTCTCTAGATTTTTAGAAGTAATACTGATTTTTTTTGCAATTGCTACCACAGCATCTTTCTCTCCAGCATCAGTTACACGGCGAGATTTTTTGACATTGGTTTGATTCAGCAGAAGCTCTTTCACTACTTTACGGCATATTTTAGCGATTTCTTGCTCTAATCGACGTACGCCTGCCTCGCGTGTGTAGTAGCGCACAATATCCCGAATAACCGCTTCAGAAATACTCACTTCAACTGGCTTAAGCCCGTGTGTTTTAAGCTCTTTAGGCAATAAATATTTCATCGCAATATTGATTTTTTCGTCTTCTGTGTATCCAGCCAAACGAATGATTTCCATGCGGTCTAGCAATGGCGCAGGAATATTCATCGTATTAGCGGTTGCCACAAACATCACATCGGATAAATCGTATTCCACTTCAACATAATGGTCGGCAAAAGTATGATTTTGCTCAGGATCTAGCACCTCAAGTAACGCAGATGAAGGGTCGCCACGCATATCTTGGCCCATTTTATCCACTTCATCTAATAGGAATAATGGGTTTTTAACAGCAACTTTAGTCATGCTTTGCATGACTTTACCTGGCATCGAACCAATATAAGTACGTCTGTGCCCGCGGATTTCCGCCTCATCACGCACACCACCTAAAGCCATACGGATAAACTTACGATTCACAGCTTTAGCGATACTTTGGCCAAGCGAAGTTTTACCGACGCCTGGAGGACCTACTAAACATAGAATTGGCGCTTTAAGTTTTCCAACACGTTGCTGTACAGCTAAATACTCAACAATACGTTCTTTTACTTTATCCAATCCATAATGATCAGCATCTAATATGTCCATTGCATATTGCAAATCTTTGCTGATTTTGGTTTTCTTCTTCCAAGGCAGATTAACCAAAGTGTCGATATAATTGCGCACAACAGATGCTTCTGCTGACATCGGCGACATCATTTTCAGTTTTTTAAGCTCAGCAGCAACTTTTGCATGCGCCTCTTTAGACATACCCGATTCTTTGATACGCTTTTCTAATTCATCTAATTCGGCATTTTCATCCTGCTCACCAAGCTCTTTTTGAATCGCTTTTACTTGCTCATTCAAATAATACTCACGCTGGCTTTTTTCCATCTGGCGCTTGACGCGGCCGCGAATGCGTTTTTCAACCTGCAAGATATCAATCTCAGATTCCATCAAATGCAACAAATGTTCTAAACGCTCGGTCACGCTGAGCATTTCAAGAATTTTCTGTTTTTCTTCTAATTTGAGCGTTAAGTGCGCAGAAATCGTGTCCGCTAAACGTCCTGCTTCATTAATTGTGGCTAATGAAGTTAAAATTTCGGGTGGAATTTTTTTATTTAATTTAACGTATTGATCAAACTGCGTGAAAACAGTACGCATCAGCGCTTCCGTTTCGCTATCGTTCTCAACTGGGTCAGGAATTTTCTCAGCTTTCGCTAAAAAACACTCTTCAGTTTCAATAAATTCTGACACACGTACGCGATGCAAGCCTTCTACCAGCACTTTTACCGTGCCATCTGGCAGTTTTAACATTTGCAATACAGTGGCTAGCGTGCCGATTTCATATAAGTCTTCAGCATCAGGCTCATCTTTGTTAGCAGACTTTTGCGCCACTAATAAAATTTGTTTATTTGTATCAGATGCGATTTCTAAGGCTTTAACCGATTTTGCACGGCCTACAAAAAGTGGAATCACTAAATGCGGATAAACCACTACATCGCGCAGTGGTAACAAAGGCATTAAACCATCTGGTTCAATGGCTTTAGAGTTATTTGGATTAGACAAGTCGTCTAAAAAAGTTTGTTCTGTCATAAAATACTTTCAAGGTCGCATAGACACTAATGAATTAGGCAAACTGCCTATGCTATTAGGTTGGGAACATACTTTGATAGTTCAAGAGCGATAATGGAATAAATCGTTTATATCCAATTAATATTTATGTATTAATGACTATAAACGACTTATTTTTATTTGCAATAGCCCTGTGAACACAGGTTAAATTAAGTGGCTATTTAGCTGGCTGATTCTGCTTTTTTTGGCGTGTCCTGAAAAATCATCAAGGGCTGAGACTCGCCCTTTATAGTTCCTTCATCAATCACTACTTTACTTAAGTTTTCAATCGATGGCAGGTCATACATCACCTCAAGCAATGAATGCTCTAAAATTGAGCGTAAGCCACGCGCGCCAGTTTTACGTTCCAAAGCCTTTTTAGCAATCAATAGCAAGGCGGACTCTCTGAATTCTAAGTCAACACCTTCCATTTTAAATAGCTTCATATATTGCTTAGTTAACGCATTTTTTGGCTCAACTAATATGGTCATTAATGCTGCTTCATCTAATGATTCTAGTGTTGCAACCACTGGCAAACGGCCGATAAATTCAGGAATCAATCCAAACTTGATTAAATCTTCCGGCTCAACATCGCGCAATACAGCACCAACTTCACGCATATCGTCTTTACTTTTAACTTCGGCGCCAAAGCCAATGCCACCTTTTTCGGAGCGTCTGCGGATAACTTTATCTAAGCCATCAAATGCGCCACCACAAATAAACAAAATATTGGTGGTGTCTAGTTGTACAAACTCTTGATTTGGATGTTTGCGCCCACCTTGTGGAGGTACAGACGCAATCGTACCTTCAATGAGTTTAAGCAATGCTTGCTGTACGCCCTCGCCTGATACGTCACGGGTGATTGATGGGTTATCTGATTTACGTGAAATTTTATCCACTTCATCGATATACACAATGCCACGCTGTGCTTTTTCGACGTCGTAATCGCATTTTTGCAGAAGCTTTTGCATAATGTTTTCAACGTCTTCGCCTACATAGCCTGCTTCAGTTAGCGTGGTTGCATCCGCCATCACAAATGGCACATCCAGCATGCGCGCCAATGTTTGCGCTAATAGGGTTTTGCCTGAGCCTGTTGGGCCAATCAGTAAAATATTACTTTTTTGTATTTCAACATCATCTTGGCTCACATTTTTAGTGCTGGTATTTTGTGAAATATGATTATGACCAAGACGTTTGTAGTGATTGTAAACGGCAACAGAAAGGTTCTTTTTAGCTTGCGTTTGACCGATTACATACTGATCTAAAATCGCGCAGATTTCTTGTGGTGTTGGTAATGATTTATCAGTCGATTTGATGTCGCTTAAGCTTTGCACTTCTTCTTTGATAATGTCATTGCATAAATCAACGCATTCATCGCAGATAAATACAGATGGTCCTGCAATCAGCTTTTTCACTTCATGCTGGCTTTTGCCGCAAAAAGAGCAATACAGTAATTTTTCACTTTCGGCTTTAGTCGCCATTCAACATCCTTAACCCAACAAACTTAACACTATAAATAATGTAAAAACCAAACAACCCTAAACCGCAGCGCGCGTTTCAATCACTTTATCAATCATGCCATATTCCACCGATTGTTCTGCGCTCATAAAGTTATCACGCTCAGTATCGCGGTCAATTTCTTCCGTTGTTCTGCCCGTGTGGTGCGCTAAAATGCCGTTTAACTTACCGCGTAAATACATAATTTCTTTAGCATGTATCTGAATATCGGTCGATTGGCCTTGGAATCCACCAGATGGCTGATGAATCATCACGCGCGAGTTTGGTAAGCTAAAGCGTTTACCTTTTGCGCCGGAAGCGAGTAAAAACGCACCCATACTTGCCGCCTGGCCAATACACAATGTACTGACATCAGGCTTAATAAACTGCATGGTGTCATAAATTGACATGCCTGCCGTCACAGAACCACCTGGCGAATTGATGTATAAAGAAATATCTTTGTCTGGATTTTCAGCTTCAAGAAAAAGCAATTGAGCAACCACCAGATTTGCAGACATATCGTTTACGGGTCCAATTAAAAAAATAACACGCTCTTTTAGTAAACGGGAATAAATATCATACGAACGCTCACCTCGGCCGCTTTGTTCGACCACCATGGGGATTAAACCCAAACCTTGCGGCTCAGACATGTTGCTGTTATTTAATTTAAAATCATTCATATTATTGAACATGCTATTTGCTAATCCTAGTCTTTACTGTCGTGATTGTTTATCTGCTAATTTTTATGCTTTACTAACTTGCCATTAACTCATCAAACTTGATTTTTTTAGCACTTACTTTTGCTTTATCTAGCACCCAGTTCACCACGTTTTCCTCTGTTGCTAATGCAGCAGGTTCGTCTAAACGTTTAACATCTGCATAGTACCAACTGACTAATTCACTTGGTTTTTCAAAGCTTTGCGCAAAAGTATCCACCATTGCACGCACTTGGTCTGCACTTGCTTGCAGGTTATTTGCGTTCACAAGCTCGCTTAAAATTAAACGGAGTGCAGTGCTGCGTTTTGCTTGCTCTTCAAACATAGCAGGCTCCAGTTGAATCGCTTTTGGATCCATGCCGCGCTGTTGTAAATTTTGCGCAGTTTGTTGCATCATACGGTTAACTTCAGCATTGACCAGTGCTTTTGGCGTCTCCACATTTGAGTCAGCCACTAAAGCTTGGAATACTTGTTCTTTAACACGCGCTTTAATGCGCTTTTCAACTTCCTGTTCTAGGCTTGCTTTGATTTCGGCTTGCATTTTTTTCACATCGCCGTCTTCGATTCCTAAGCTTTTTGCAAAGTCAGCATCAATTTTTGGCAAAATTGGTTGTGAAACAGTATTGTAAGTCACTATGTAACTGACAGTTTTGCCCGCTAATTGTGCAGGATTGTGGTCTGCTGGATAAGCAATTTCAAACGTTTTTTCGCTGCCGGCTTTTCCACCTGTCAGTTGCTCATCAAACTCAGCCATGCGACCTGGCTCGCCTAGGATCAAATCAATCCCTTTTTCGCCTGTGCTCTCCACTTGCTGACCATCGACACTGGCAACTAGCGTCACATTGATTTGATCGCCTTTTTTTGAAGCACGTTTAACAGGTTCAAAAGTAACGCGTTGTTTGACTAGCACGTCTAAAGTTTTTTCAACATCGGCCTCTGCAACTTCTAAAGTCGGCTTTTCAATTTTTAGCTTACTTAAATCGTTTAACTTCACCTCTGGAAACACTTCAAAAGTTGCTGTGTATTCAAAATCAGTTGCTGCTTCTGCAAATGGTTTGTGCTCGATATTAGGAAAGCCAGCTACACGTAATTTGTTTTCTTCTACTGCGTTACCAAAACTGGTTTCAACCGCTTGAGAGTAAACTTCGTCACGCACTTGGTCCCCATAATGTTGATTCACTAGACCAATTGGGGCTTTGCCAGGCCTAAAACCTGCAAATTTAGCGGTGCGAGAAATTTGAGTTAACCTTTGTTTAATCTGGCCCTCGAGTGGTGCTAGTGGCACTTTAACTGTGATGCGACGTTCTAAGTTGCTGATTGTTTCGAGCGATGTTGCCATATTGCAATTCCTGTAAAAGTGTCACCTAAATGCGTTAAGTAACGATTAATAATTAAAAACTTACAATTTTTTTGACTTCTAAAGATGAATTCAGTTTAAATTTAAGCTAGATAATTTGGTTAAGTCTTACCTATCAGTAAGCATGTAATGATAATTAAGATATAAAAATAGCCTTGAAATATATCACATACTAGGCTTGAAATAAATGACTTAAATCATATCCGTGATTATACGTGGCTTGCTAATCTCTTTTAAATTACCTAAAAACAAGCTGTATTTTGAAACAGGCAAACTAAAAGCGTAAATCTGCTTTTAAATCATCTACATGCTCTAGTCCAACCGCTATTCTGACTAAATTATCACTAATTCCAGCCTCTAACCTCGCCTCTGCGGTAATCCGGCTATGCGTTGTAGTGGCAGGATGCGTAATGGTACTTTTCGCATCGCCTAAATTAGCGGTGATAGAAATCAACTCTGTCGAATCTATTAGCGCCCAAGCGGCTTCTTGCTTAGTTTGACCAGATTTTTGCTTCACTTCAAAACTAACAATACCGCCACCACTTAACTGCTGCTTCATGGCTAGTGCATGCTGCGGATGAGATGCTAATCCAGGATAATAAACACGCGCAATTTGCGGTTGCGCTTCTAACCATGCTGCTAACGCTAATGCTTTGCGTGCGTGCGCTTCCATACGAATATGCAAGGTTTCCAAACCTTTTAAAAATACCCACGCATTAAAGGCACTCATGGTAACGCCTGCAGTGCGTAAAAACCCATATACTGGCTCCATTAAGGCTTTACTACCAAGCACAGCACCGCCTAAACACCTGCCCTGCCCGTCAATATATTTAGTGGCAGAGTGAATAATAATATCAGCGCCTAAATCTAAGGGCTTTTGAATTGCAGGCGTGCAAAAACAATTGTCCACCACTAGATAAGCATTTGCTTGATGCGCAACATCAGCCAGCGCCCGAATATCACACACTTCAGTGAGAGGATTAGAAGGTGTTTCCACAAAAAATAACTTGGTTTTAGGCGTAATGGCAGCTTGCCATTCGGAAGGATTAGTCAGCGATACAAAAGTCACTTCCAAGCCCCAGCGCTTAAGAATATTGCCAAATAATTGCACACTAGTGCCGAAGACACTGCGCGATGCCACAACATGGTCGCCTGCATTGCACAAACCCATTACGCAGGCCAAAATCGCAGACATGCCACTTGATGTAGCCACGCACTGTTCTGCACCTTCTAGCGCAGCCAATTTGTTTTGAAACATGCTGACTGTTGGATTGGTAAAGCGCGAGTAAATATTGCCTGGCTCTGCACCGCTAAAACGTGCAGCAGCTTGCGCGGCGCTCTTAAATTTAAAGCTTGAATTCAAAAACAAAGCTTCCGAGTTCTCTCCAAACTCAGTCGTTTCTGTGCCAGCTCTTACACTTAATGTTTCAGGATGATAGGTTTTATTGCTTGTCATAATTTCAAATCACTTAAATAGTTAAGCATAGCATTTGGGCGTTAAAAAACCCGTGTTAGCTAAAGAATAAGCTAAAACGGGTTTGGCTCTCGCTTTAGCAGAATTTATTATGCGCCCGCAAGCTGAGTAAGGCTTTGTTTAAAGTTGGCCACTCAAATCAGCGCAATTACATTTAACGCCTTTTGAAAAGACCTGTCAAGAAAATAACATATCAAAAATATATTCAATTTTTAGGCAAAAAATAATGTTAAGTGTCAACTTGCAACAAAAAATACAACTAAGAAACTTGTTCTACCGCCTCATCTTCTTCTGCGTCAATCAGATTTAAATCAAGTTGTGTGCTTGAATTGCTGGGTTTTTGCTTTTTGTTGAAATCGCCGCGCGCAGATTCAATACGATTTAAATAGGCGGCGTCCACATCGCCTGTGACATATTTTCCATCAAAGCAGCTGCAATCAAATACACGCATATTGGGATTTGATTTGACGATACCCTCTACCAAAGAGTCTAAATCTTGATAAATAAGCGCATCAGCACCTATCTCTTGGCAAATTTGCTCATCGGTGCGGCCTGTAGCCAATAGTTCATCACGGCTTGGCATATCAATACCATATACATTTGGAAAACGTACTGGCGGTGCGGCTGATGCAAAGTACACTTTATTAGCACCAGCATCGCGTGCCATTTGTACAATTTGCTGTGATGTTGTGCCTCTAACAATCGAGTCATCCACCAATAAAACATTTTTACCTTTAAATTCAATACCGATTGGATTTAATTTTTGACGGACAGATTTTTTACGTAGCGCTTGTCCTGGCATAATAAAAGTGCGGCCAATGTAGCGATTTTTGATAAAGCCTTCGCGATAATCTAACCCTAACGAAATGCCCACTTGTAGCGCGCTTGGACGACTAGTGTCAGGAATCGGAATCACCACATCTATTTTTAGATGGCTCCATTCACGTTTAATTTTTTCGGCTAAGGTTGTGCCCATATCTAGACGCGTTTGGTACACAGAAACGCCATCTATCACTGAATCAGGGCGGGCTAGATAAACATACTCAAAAATGCACGGATTTAATTTTGGATTTTCAGCGCATTGACGGCTAAACAAATTACCATCCATATCAATAAATACGGCTTCACCTGGTTCAACATCACGCATCAACTGAAAACCTAGCACGTCTAACGCAACGCTTTCAGAAGCGACAATGTATTCGGTACCTTTATCGGTATCTAATTTACCAATCACTAGTGGGCGAATGCCGTTAGGGTCGCGAAACGCTAGCAAACCAAAATTGGCAATCATCGCAACTACCGCATAAGCGCCTTTGCAGCGCTTATGCACGCCAGAAACCGCATCGAATGCCATATCTGTGTTTAAAACCGCATTGCGTGAGGTTTTTTCGATTTCATGTGCTAAAACGTTGAGTAAGACTTCTGAATCGGAATTGGTGTTGATATGGCGTAAATCTTGACGAAACATTTCTGATTTTAGCTGCTCAGAATTGGTTAAGTTACCGTTATGTCCGAGTACGATTCCGAATGGTGAATTCACATAAAACGGTTGCGCTTCTGCCGCACTTGAAGACCCTGCTGTTGGGTATCGCACATGCGCAATGCCTGCATTGCCTACTAGGCTACGCATATGGCGGGTTTGAAACACATCTTTCACTAAGCCATTGTTTTTGTGCATAAAAAACGTATTGCCATCGCAAGTCACAATGCCAGCCGCGTCTTGACCACGATGTTGCAATACCAACAAACCGTCGTACAACAGCTGGTTAACTGGATTTTTACCAACAATGCCTAGAATTCCGCACATAAATGAATTTCCTTAAAGAATTGCGTTTTACTGAAACAGTCGCTTTTTAAAAAAAGCGCTACTCATCAATTTTTAACCACATTAATCATATTTAACGTGCTGTGCCACTTTTTGTGGCACCCAAGGCAATGTTGCTTTAACAAGCGCCTCTAGTGGCGAACTAAACATTGCATTTGTCCAACGGATGTCTTTAGGTAGATTAGTTAACCCCGCTAAAAACACTAAAATACATACAATAATTAATCCTTTTGCAAAGCCAAATAATGCGCCAAAAAAGCGATTTAGCCAACTTAAACCAATTTTTTTTAGCATGCTTGAGAGTGCTATTGATAACAAACTAAAAACCAACAAAACCCCAAAAAATAGAATTAAAAAACCTGCCAATACACGTAAAGCATCTGTCGGAATATCTTGTGGTAATAGAGGGATTAATTGAGCAACATAAGTTCTCGCAACATAAAATGCAACCACCCATCCAATAATCGATAATATTTCTCGTACCGCACCGCGCATCATACTAACAATAATACACAGACCAATGATAATAAATACCGCGTAATCAAAGCTCGTCATCGCTTAAGATGATTCCAATTACTGACTGACAACCATGCCTGTAAGGCCAGCATCTTTTATGTTTTGCAATGCAATTGCTGCTTCATTACGCTCACCTAACAAATGCGTGCGCAAGCGAATTTTTTTACCTTTAGCTGTATCAATTTTTTCTGTTTGCGATGAATAACCCATATCGGTTAGCTTTGACTGTAGTTGCTTTACGTTTGCCTCATCTGAAAACACGCCAATTTGCACATAAAATTTAGGGCTATTAGCATTTTTCTTATCGGCGGTGGTTAGCGCTTCTGTTTTGGGTTTAACTGAGGCAGTTTTTGGCTCAATTGGGATTTCCTGTGCGGCACCTAACGGCTCATCAATTATCGATTCGCTATTAAGCGGAGGGGCTTCTGTAGGTAGTACATCTGCAGGGATTACATTCGAATCAAAATCGGATTGGGCTGGCAGTTCTGATGTTTGATTCTGATTAGATAATGTGATGGTGACTTCTTCTGTGGGTGCTGTCACGGTACGATCTTTTAAAATCATGGGTAATACAATAATCATTAGCAACACTAAGGCAACTGCCCCAACTAAACGGCGGCGTGCGCGTTTTTTTAAGGTCAATTCTTGATCATTAGGTGCGTCTTTTTGCATATTTAACTTTCAGCCTTACGCTAGTATGTAGTTATTATGGGGTTGAAGCTACTGATTTAAACATAGACTCAATCAATAGATGATTCAATCTTTTTGTTAGCAATATAATCAATGGCATCCGCAACCGTGTAAAACGAACCAAACACAATGATTCTATCATTTTTGGTCGCAATAACACAGGCAGCAGCCAAGGCTGATGCAACGTTTGCAAATAAATCCACCTTCGCGCTTGCTTGATGCTGTGTTAATTTACCATGTAATTCTTGTGCTTTTGCACCGCGAACGCTGTGATTATCCGCTATCAACCATGCATCAATATACGGCGAAACAGCTTGAATCACACCATTAATATCTTTATCGGCCAGCATGGCGAACACAGCGATAGTTTTGCCGCTGCAAGGTGTGGTTTTTAAATTGTGTGCCAGCGACAATGCGGCGTGTGGATTATGCGCAACGTCTACAATAACGTGCGGATTTGAATCAATAGAGTAAAAGCGTCCAATTAGCGTTACTGCTTGTAATGCGCTTTGAATATGTGCGATTTTTACCGGCAAAATACTGGTTAAGTATTGCACAGCACAAACAGCGCAAGCCGCATTATTGCGCTGAAATTCGCCTTGTAGGCATAAATTCGGTAATAAAAAATCGTTTCCTGCTTCAGTAAATTGCCAGCCATTCATCAGTTTTTTTACATGAAAATCTCGATTAATTAACTTTAATGGTGCATCAATCAGTTTTGCATAGTCTATTAAGCTATTGGGTGTATTTTCGTCGCCACAAATCGCTAATACATTTGGTCTAAAAATACCTGCTTTTTCAAAGCCGATTTTCTCTCGCGTATCTCCCAAATATTCCATGTGATCTAAATCAATCGTAGTCACAATACTGCAAGCAGGCTCAAATATATTCACCGCATCCAACCTGCCGCCCAAACCAACTTCTAATACAACCACATCAAGCTTTGATTGGCAAAAATGCCACATAGTAGCAAGTGTGCCCATCTCAAAATACGTTAATGGAATGTTGCCACGCGCGGTTTCAACTGCGTCAAAAGCGAGGCATAAATCGGTATCTGAAATTTCTTGCTGATTGATGCGCACACGCTCGTTGTAGCGCATTAAGTGCGGTGATGTATAACAACCAACGCTAAAGCTAGCTTCTGTGTAAATTTGGCTCAGCATCGCGCAAGTTGAGCCTTTGCCATTGGTGCCTGCAACAGTAATAATGGGAAAGCTGGGGTTGAGTTGCAAACGACTGGCAACAGCGCTCACGCGGTCTAAGCCCATTGCAATCGATTTAGGATGTAGCGCTTCGATATAAGCCAACCACTGTAGTGCAGTAGTTGGCTTAAGTGTTGAATTGGTCACAGATATTAAGAATACAAAGTTAAAACTAAATGATTAAGCAGCTTTGGGTATTTTCATTAAATTAGATAATAAGCTAGCTAGTCGCTGGCGCATTTCTCTGCGATCGATAATCAAATCGACAGCACCGTGTTCCACTAAAAACTCAGCGCGTTGAAAACCCTCTGGCAAGGTTTCGCGCACGGTTTGCTCAATCACGCGAGGGCCGGCAAAACCAATTAACGCGTTTGGTTCGGCAATAATAATATCGCCCAGCATCGCAAAACTAGCCGATACGCCGCCCATTGTTGGGTCAGTTAACACTGAAACATAAGGCAAACCTGCTTGAGATAGCTTGGTTAAAGCTGCGCTGGTTTTAGCCATTTGCATGAGTGACAGCAAACCTTCTTGCATGCGCGCACCACCGCTGGCAGAAATACAAATAAAAGCGGATTTACTTTTAATCGCGGCATCAATACCGCGCACAAAACGCTCACCGACTACAGAGCCCATTGAGCCGCCCATAAATTTAAATTCGAAAGCGGCTACTACCACATTGACACCAAGTATTTTGCCTTGCATAACAATTAATGCATCTTTTTCGCCCACTTCTTTTTGGGCAGCTTTCATGCGCTCTGCATAGCTTTTACTATCTTTGAATTTTAATGCATCAACTGGCTCAATATTGGCGCCAATTTCAGTGCGCAATTCTGTTTTTGTATCGGCATCCAACAACTGATTTAATCTGGCGCGCGCGCCAATGCGATTATGATGCGCACACTTTGGGCAGACTTCTGCGTTCGATTCTAAATCGGTTTTATATAAAACCGATTGGCAAGAATCGCATTTGCTCCAAAGACCTTCTGGCACATTTTTCTTTTGTACAGCACCAACAACGTGTTGAATTTTTTGCGGAATTTTTTCTAACCAGCTCATTTTCTACTCCTTAAGCGTCAATTGCTAAGCGTCAATTGCAGCGCGCAACTCAATCATTAACTGACTGACATTCGCCACTAAATTATCGTCATTTGAATTTTCTATTGCCTGTACCATACGGCTGCCTACTACCACCGCATCTGCAAATGCGGCCACATTTTTTGCAGTGACTGAATCTTTTACGCCAAAACCAACACCAATTGGCAAATCTGTTTTAAGTCGAATTTCTGCCACGCGCGATTTCACTTCTTCAATATCTAAATTAGCAGAACCGGTGACGCCTTTAAGCGAAACGTAATACAAAAACCCGCTAGCTTGATTCACAATTAAATCAACGCGCGCTGAGTCTGATGTGGGCGATAATAAAAATATACTATCCATGCCATTGGCCTGAAGCTGGCTGATAAATGCTTTACATTCTTCTGGCGGATAATCCACTGTAATTACACCATCAACGCCTGATTCTTTTGCTAACTGGGTAAATTTCTCAGCCCCCATCGCTTCAACAGGGTTAGCGTAACCCATTAATATAACAGGTGTTTTATCATCTTTTTGGCGAAATTCCGCCACCATACTTAACACTTTTTTTAGGCCAACTTTATGCACCAAAGCGCGCTCACTTGCACGCTGAATGACCGGGCCGTCGGCCATAGGGTCAGAAAATGGCACACCTAGCTCAATCATATCCGCACCTGTTTTTACCAAGGTATGCATTAAATTAACGGTGTGATTAGGGTGTGGATCACCTGCTGTAATGTAAGGAATTAACGCTTTTTTTTGGTTAAGTTTTAAGGTTGCGAAAATAGTTTGAATGCGTGACATAAATTTAATTTTTATAATGTGATGTTGGCTAACTTAGCAACTGTGTTGATGTCTTTATCACCGCGACCAGATAAATTCACCAAAATGATTTCATCTTTACGCATGGTTTTAGCCATTTTTTCTGCATGGGCTAGCGCGTGACTAGATTCTAATGCAGGAATAATGCCCTCTGTGCGGCACAGACTATGAAATGCAGACATGGCTTCATCGTCCGTAATTGCGACGTATTCTGCACGTTTGATGTCTTTAAGCCATGCATGTTCTGGGCCAACGCCTGGGTAGTCTAAGCCTGCAGAAACCGAATGTGTTTCAATGATATTACCATCTGCATCTTGCATTAAATAAGTACGGTTGCCATGCAACACACCAATCGGACTATTCGCGGTTAACGGCGCGGCATGCATGCCTGTTTCCATGCCATGTCCAGCGGCTTCTACACCAATCAAACGTACATTTGGCACATCAATGTACGGATAAAAAATACCCATTGCATTAGAACCACCACCCACACAGGCAACCACAGCATCTGGCTGACGACCTACCATCTCTTGCATTTGAATTTTGGCCTCAACTCCAATCACCGATTGAAAGTCGCGCACCATCATTGGGTATGGGTGCGGGCCTGCGACTGTGCCGATAATATAAAACGTATTTTCAATATTGGTCACCCAGTCACGCATCGCTTCATTCAACGCGTCTTTAAGCGTTTTTGAGCCACTTTCTACTGGCACTACAGTTGCACCTAACAGTTTCATTCTGAACACATTGGGCGCTTGGCGTTTGACGTCCTCAGAGCCCATATAAACCACGCACTCCAAGCCTAATCTAGCGGCGATTGTTGCCGTGGCAACGCCATGCTGGCCTGCGCCTGTTTCGGCAATCACGCGTGGCTTACCCATGCGTTTTGCCAGCAGAGCTTGGCCTATCGTATTGTTCACTTTGTGCGCGCCTGTATGGTTTAGGTCTTCGCGTTTTAGATAAATTTGCGCACCACCCACTTTATCCGACCAGCGCTTGGCGTGATAAATCGGACTTGGGCGACCAACAAAATGTTTTAAATCGTAGGCAAATTCGGCTAAAAAAGTTTCGTCATAACGATACTTTTCATACATCACGCGCAGCTCTTCAAGCGCCTCGACTAGTGTTTCGGCAACAAAAATACCACCAAATTGACCAAAATGACCGCGCGCATCAGGCATGTCATACACTTGCATCACCTACTCCTCAATTCCTGCTTTATCAAACTTTGTTTTAAAGTATTTAATACGTTAACTAGTAGCTCGAACAGATTGCATAAAATCTGCCATTTTTTTGGCATCTTTCACACCTTTACTTAGTTCTACTCCACCACTAATATCCACCGCGTAAGGCTTCACTTTTTCGATGGCTAAACCCACATTTTCAGCAGTCAATCCGCCTGCTAATATCACTGGTTTTGTCATGTTTTTGGGGATTAAGTCCCAATCAAATACGTGTCCTGTACCACCATAGGCGGAATCTGAATACGTATCTAAAAGTAACGCTTTTGCACTGCTAAATTCCACTTCGTATTGTAACAAATTAGTGTCTGGCTTAACGCGAATCGCTTTAAAATAAGGTAATTTAATTCGCTCGCATTCTGCCGCAGTTTCGTCGCCATGAAACTGCACAATATCAACGCGCACAGTTGATATCACTGCTTCAATCTCAAATTGCGCTGCATTGACAAACAAGGCGACTACACTTACAAAAGGTGGCAATGTTGCCACTATCTGCTGAGCCTGTTGCACTGTCACATGACGCGGACTCGCTGAGTAAAACACCAACCCAATCGCGTCTGCGCCGCAACGCACCGCTTCAAGCGCGTCATCTATTCGCGTAATGCCGCAGATTTTAACTCTTGTTCTGAATGGATTCATTTTGCTGGATTAGATTCCAAAATTAGCGCTACTTAAGTGAGGTAACATTATATAAGCCTTAAATACCGTTTCGTATCAGGCAGGTTAAATTTAACATCATAATCTACACCAGTTAGATACAAACCATTAGGCGAAAAAGTGGGTGGTGATATGGTACGGTCTTTTTGATTAAGCAAACGTGTAATCCAATCGGGCGCATATTTACCGTTGCCCACATAAATCAAAGCGCCCACCATGTTGCGTACCTGATGTTGCAGAAATGCATTGGCCGAAAAGTTAAAAATAATAGCCTCTTGATGAGCAAAAATATTCGCTTTTGCTAGATTCCTAATAGGCGATTTTGCTTGGCATTCGCTCGCTCTAAATGCACTAAAATCGTGTTCACCCTGCAACAAAGTAATCGCTTGCTGCATGGCTGCAATATCTAAAGGTAGATGATACCAACCTGCTTTGGTAGCGTGAACAGCAGGGGCAGTTGGCTGATTAATTAATAAATATTGATAATGTCGCTGGGTAGCAGAAAATCTCGCATGAAAGTCATCATCTACGTTTTGCGCCCACATGACACGCACTGTTGCCGGCAAAAATGCATTAACACCACGCACCCAAGCACTTAATGGTCTTAATACTTCACATTCAAAATGAACAACTTGCATTAAGGCGTGAACGCCCGTATCGGTTCGGCCAGCTGCATGTATGCGCACATCTTGTAATACTAAACTTTTAATCGCTGATTCTAGCGCATCTTGCACGCCGCATAGCATTGGCTGACTCTGCCAACCGCAAAAAACTGCTCCATCGTATTCCACTCCTAACACAATGCGCATTACGTAAACGTCTTTATTAGCATGTAAACAATAACCAGTATTAAAGCAAAAATAACCGCCATATCAATTACTTTAAAAATAGGTATTTCAAATTGAATACTGACATTTTCATACTTAACTGTATCCACGTGCCCAAATACTTTTAATTGCTCAAGCAAACTTCCATCTTTGCTTGAGGGTTGCGCCGACTCAACATAATGCAATGTTAACCATAATCTAGCAGCAAATCGTTCTACTTCTAAACCCAAGTATTTGAACGGAGACGCCAAAAAATAAAAACTAGAAATGAGCTGTTGTTTTGTGTTGAATGCCATTATTACTGACAGCATTGCTAGCAAAGCAAGTATTCTAAACATTTGAAGTAATCCCGTCTGCAATCCCTCATAAGTTGGACTCAAATTAAACATCCAGCCTTTAATGTGCTCTCCAGGTGTATTAAATAAAAAAATAACGATCATCACGATAAAAAACCATTTTAAGCGCTTAATTAACCTGAAAAAGTGATGCGATTTAATTCGAGTCATAACAGCCAGCAATAAAGCCGTCATCAAAATCAAATAACTAAGGGCAATTTGGTTAACAGCAATTGCAAATACTAAAAAACAGCATAACTGGGTAATTGTGTTAATTTTTAATCTCAATTGAATAGAATTTATATTGAATCACTTCATCGGCAATAAAAAAAGCTGAGCACAATGCTCAGCTTTTTTATTGATTACCACGACTAATAAATATTAGACGTTGTTGATTAACCAAGCTTTGCAAGCAGTGCTTCAGCACGTTTACGCTGACTTGCACCACCTTCCTTCATGACTTCATCTAGCAGCTCTTTTGCACCCTCTGCATCGTCCATCTCGATGTATGCAGCAACTAAATCCAGTTTTGTTTCAATTTCAATTGGTTCATCTGCAGCATTTACTAAAGGTGAATCGCCCGTATCAGGCATATCTAGACTAATAGATGATAAATCATAGGTGTTTGCAACAGATGTCTCATCTTCAACATAGCTAGAAGCTTCTGGCGATACTGTACTTAAATCAAAATTAAAATCAGATTCCATGTCAGATGTTTCTACTGGATCGAAACTGACTTCGGTTGCTAACTCATTTACGGATGTCTCTTCTAACACTGGCAACTCAAAAGATTCTGATATTTCCGAATCAACAGCACTAGTAGCATGAACGTCTTCTGCTGCTAATTTCGGCGCTTCAAAATCTGACATATTTAAACCTGGCATTGTGTGACCAAAGTTCACACCATCTTGCTCTGAAGCATCTTCTGCCGACGCTGTTAGATCGCCAAAATCAAAGTCTAGACTATCATCATTTTTTATTTCCACAGGAACAATCTCTGGCGCTGAAGCATCATCATGTATGGCTTGAAGTTGCTCTGGTTGATTTAAATTTTCAATGGTATTGGCCATTAAGCTTTCTGTAGTAGCTTCACTCATTGAAAATTCAGTACTTTCCGCATTTGCATCACTGCTTGAACTCTCAGCACTTACATTTGAAGTGCCAGTATTTAATACATCCAAGTCCAAATCAAAAGAATCTTTTGGATTGCTTAAAGAAGCATGGTTTTGCACTAATGAATCATTATCAAAAGAAAAATCTAAATCTGTTTCACTAGCTATAGGTGAGTTTGAAAAATCATTTGCGTCTAATTTTTCACCTGAGGAACTTGCAACACTATTGTGAGCCGTATTTGCTTGATAAAGTGGATTGCTAGGCTCTAATTTATAGCCAATTTCTGCCACTTTAAGCCAAGTGGAATCTTCTGCACCAAGAGTGGTATAAAGCTCGCCAGCAATTGTTTCAAATGCGGACACATTTTTGCTTGCAGCATACATTTCAAGCAGTTTTAAATGTAGTTCGTAGCGTTTAGGTTCTTTAGAAATCGCATCTTTTAGTATTTCTTCGGCTTGCGCGTCACGTCCGTAAGCCATATAAACTTCAGCTTCGGCAATCGGATCGACATCATTGGTATCAATCATGCCGCCGTTAGCGCTTTGTGAGAAATCAGTTAAGAAAGATGTATCGCCTGTATCGACACTTGAACCAGAGGTATTGCCAAAAACAGTGTTCGCTTTCAGCCCACCTGAAGTCATGATGCCTTGCTCGAAATCGGCTAGATTACGTTTACGCTTATTACGTAAGAACATCCATACGCCGCCCAATACTGCAAGTAAGCCAGCACCAGCACCTAGCAACGGTAAGTCAAGGCCATCTAATAGACTGGCTTCTGCAGCAGGCTCTGTAACAACAACAGGTGCAGGTTTAGGCTTTGCTTGAGACGCGTTTGCTACAGGTTGTGCTGCTTGTTCGGCTACAGCTAACTCTGCGGGAGCGGCTTGAACTGGTTTTACTTCTTCTGTGGCTACAGATGACTCGGACTGAGGCTGTTGATTATTACTTGTATCTGGTGATGCCTGCACTTCAGCTTGCTTTTGTATGTCAGACATTGTGTTGTTTCTTAATGCCAGCAACTGCTGCATATCTGCAATTTGCTTTTCTAATGCTGCTGTTTTATCTTGTGCTTCTTGAACTGTTTTTTCTCTAGCAGTTGTTTCTTCTTGCAATGCAGTAATTTTAGCTTGCAAGCCTTTTATGTCTTCAGCATCTTTTTTTGATAGAGCGGCTTCGCCTGCAGATAGCTTCACAACATCTTTAGGGCCAGCCGCAGGCGACATAGATTGGTCTTCAGCTGCGCTTTTAATTTTTCCATCAGCAGATTGCGAACTCGCTTCAGATTCAGTTGGCGCAGATTCTGCAACAATACCCGCTAATTTATTGCGATACTCATTCCAGTTTGCGGATTGCACTTTCACTTCTTTTGAAGCCTGCTGACGCGATAATCCTACTAAATCTTGCTCTGAAGGCGGTCGAATTATTTTCCCGACTTTGAGTCGGTTCATGTTTTTACCATCAAAAGCATTTGGGTTAGCTTGATATAAAGCCACTAGCATTTGATCGAGACTAACACCTTCCACTTGCATATCTCTTGCAATTTTGGCCAGTGAATCACCGCGTTGCGTGAGATACTCTTGAGTTGATGCGTCATTCTCGCTAGCAGTCTGCACCGCTTCGGATTTTTTTGGCGGGCTAGCCTTAGCTTCTGAGCTTGACTTTTTTGCGCTAGCAGCTTCATTGCTGATTGAATCTTGCTGTGATTCATTAGCCGCTTTAATAGTAGGCAACTGCGCTGTCTGACCACTAGCTTGGCTTGATTGTGGGCTGTTATCAGATTCGCCAGTATAGCCAGGAGGATCTAATAAAACGGTATATTCTCTTAATAATCGGCCAGAGCCCCAATCGACTTGAATCAGCATATCCAAAAACGGCTCGCTAATTGGCTGAGTGGACTTAAGTTTTAATATGGGCGTGCCATTTGCATTTTTAGATACTTCGACTTTGATGGTGCTGTGTGAAGCTGGGCGGTCTATGCCTTGATTTGCGTAAGCTTCTTCAGAAGCAATTACTGCAAAAATACTGTTTAACTCTTCTGGTGTAACTGACAATAATTCAATATCTGCTCTTAGCGGTTCTCCTAGCCCAGAACTTACATTTAATTTACCAAGTCCCGCCGAAAAAACAGCCATGGGCGCAAGCGCCATACATAATGCAACTGTTATTTTCTTTAATTTTGAGTTATGCACTATTCCACCCTTAAAATTTACCTAAATATGCAATAAGAAAAATAACATCAATTACTTAGAGTTGCAAGCTCATAATGCACATTATATTAGCAAGCTATGTGGTTGTAAGTGTGGATTGTTGGTTTTTTATCAACAGTGCCAGTATTTTGCCAGTTTAATGCTCGACCAAAATACGCAACATGCGACGCAAAGGCTCTGCTGCGCCCCAAAGTAATTGGTCGCCTACAGTAAAAGCAGACAAATAATCATTGCCCATATTGAGCTTACGCAAACGTCCGACAGGCGTCGTTAGTGTGCCTGTTACCGCAGCTGGGGTTAATTCGCGCATACTTGTTTCGCGTTCATTAGGAATGACTTTTGCCCATTGATTGGCTTCAGCCAACATTGCATTAATGTCCACCAAGGGCACATCTTTTTTAAGCTTGATGGTCAACGCCTGGCTGTGGCAACGCATCGCACCAATGCGCACACAAAGTCCGTCAATATGGATAAGATTAGCTTGACGACCCAAAATTTTATTGGTCTCAACGCCGCCTTTCCACTCCTCTTTACTTTGGCCATTACCTAAATCTTTATCAATCCAAGGAATCAAGCTGCCAGCCAATGGCACGCCAAAATGCGCGGTTGGGAATCTGTCATCACGTAAAGTGCCAGCCACTTCACGGTCAATATCCAAAATCGCAGATGCAGGGTCTTTTAGCAAATCGCTCGCGGCTAGATGCGCTTCGCCCATTTGTTTAAGCAACTCACGCATATTTTGCGCTCCTGCGCCTGATGCCGCTTGATAGGTCATCGAAGTCGCCCACTCAATTAAATCTGCTTTAAATAATCCGTTAAGTGCCATTAGCATGAGTGAAACGGTACAGTTACCACCCACCCAATTATTGCCGCCTTTATGCATAGCGTCTTGAATGACGTGCATATTCACTGGGTCTAAAATGATTACCGCGTCTTTTTCCATGCGCAAAGTAGAAGCCGCATCAATCCAATGGCCTTTCCAGCCAGCTTGTCTTAATTGCGGAAAAATTTCGCTGGTGTAATCACCACCTTGGCAGGAAATAATGGCATCCATGGATTTTAAGTCAGCAATACTTTTGGCGTCTTTTAATGCGGCAGATTCTTTGCCAACATTTGGTGCTTTGCCACCAATTTGCGAAGTTGTAAAAAATTGCGGCTCAATCAGCGCAAAATCATTCTCTTCCACCATGCGCTGCATCAGCACAGAGCCCACCATGCCACGCCAACCAACGAATCCAACTTTTAACATACTGACTCCAAATAACGCTTAATCGCACGCGTTTTCATTATTTTTAAATCAATCAAGCGCAGCAACAACCGCATCGCCCATCTCGCTACATTTCACTTTTTTGCAGCCTTCAGTCACAATATCTGCCGTCCTAAAGCCTATACTTAACGCTTTTTTACAGGCTAATTCTATGCGAGTTGCATTGGTTTCATCATTAAACGTGTAACGCAACATCATTGCGACAGACAAAATAGTTGCCAATGGATTGGCAATATCCTTGCCTGCAATATCAGGCGCAGAGCCATGGCTAGGCTCATACATACCTTTGTTGTTCGCATCTAACGAGGCAGATGGCAACATACCGATTGAGCCTGTCAACATAGAAGCTTCATCCGATAAAATATCGCCAAAAATATTACCAGTCACCATCACATCAAACTGTTTCGGCGCACGAATCAATTGCATGGCCGCGTTATCCACATACATATGGCTTAACTCCACCTCTGGATAATCTTTAGACAACTCAATCATCACTTGGCGCCACAATTCTGTTGTTTCCAGCACGTTGGCTTTATCTACAGAGCAAACCTTTTTATTACGCTTCATGGCAATATCAAACGCTACTTTACCAATGCGGCGAATCTCAGATTCGTTATAGCGCATGGTGTTAATGCCTTGACGCTCGCCATTTTCTAATGTGCTAATACCGCGCGGTTGACCAAAATAAATATCACCAGTTAACTCACGAATAATCATCAAATCCAAGCCAGAAACCACTTCTGGCTTCAAGGTAGAAGCACCTGCCAATTCAGGGTAAAGCAAAGCTGGACGGAGATTAGCAAACAAATTCAACTCTTTACGAATGCGCAATAAGCCTCGCTCTGGGCGCAGATGGCGCTCTAGCTTGTCATATTTCCAGTCGCCTACGGCACCCAATAATACGGCGTCAGAATCTTTAGCCAATTGCAAAGTACTATCTGGCAAAGGGTCACCAAATGCCTCATAACCCGCGCCACCAATCGGCGCTTCTGTCATGCTTAAGTCTTTGATATTGAGCGCTTTTAATACTTTAACCGCTTGTGCAACAATTTCTGGTCCTATGCCATCACCTGGCAATATTGCTAATTTCATCACTAACTTTCTAGAACTAATTTTTTAATTGAAAAGCCGTATTAAACGAAAAGCCAAGGCTGAGATTGTTTATGCTTCACTTCAAATGCCTTGATTTTATCTTGTTGTTGCATAGTCAAGCCAATATCATCCAACCCATTGAGTAAATTATGTTTTCTAACATTATCCACTTCAAATGTGTGTGCTTTTCCATTGGGTTTAGTCACTGTTTGCGCAGCCAAATCAATGTTCAATTTATAACCAATATCTGCTTCAACTTCTTGAAACAAACTTTCCACAATTTCAGCGGATAGCACAATCGGCAACATGCCATTTTTAAAGCAGTTATTAAAGAAAATATCGGCAAAGCTAGAGGCAATTACCACTTTAAAACCAAAGTCTTCCAGCGCCCAGGGTGCATGCTCGCGGCTTGACCCGCAACCAAAATTTTCGCGCGTTAGCAACACACTGGCACCCTGATAACGTGCTTGATTCAACACAAAATCAGGGTTAAGCGGCCGTTTGGAGTTGTCCATACCTGGCTCGCCATGGTCTAAATAACGCCATTCATCAAACGCATTAGGCCCAAAGCCCGCACGTTTAATCGACTTTAAAAATTGCTTTGGGATAATGGCGTCGGTATCCACGTTAGCTCTATCTAACGGCGCGACCAAACCATTTAACTGCGTAAAAGCTTGCATAATTATTCTTTAAAATAGCTTTTTTTAATTGGTTGATTTTTGAATGGCTTCGCCACCCTTTTCAAGATCTTTACCCACGCCATTAATGGTGTTGCAGGCAGTTAATGTGAAAGCAACGACGATAAGTGCAAATAATGTCTTCATAAAATCCCCTTATATAAAATTAAATCAATCTAACATCTACAAAATGACCCGCAACGGCAGCAGCAGCTGCCATCTCTGGGCTAACCAAATGTGTACGCCCACCTTGGCCTTGACGGCCCTCAAAATTACGGTTACTGGTTGATGCGCAACGCTCACCTGGCTCTAAACGGTCTGCATTCATCGCTAAACACATTGAGCAACCTGGTTCACGCCATTCAAAACCCGCATCGGTAAAAATCTTGTCTAAGCCTTCAAGCTCCGCTTGTGCTTTGACTAATCCAGAGCCTGGCACTACTAATGCCAACTTAACGTTTGGGGAAATATGCTTACCTTTTGCCACAGCTGCCGCCGCGCGCAAATCTTCAATACGCGAGTTGGTGCAAGACCCGATAAATACTTTATCGATATTAATTTCGTCTATCGGCGTATTCGGCGTTAAGCCCATATAAGCATAGGCACGCTCCCAATCGCTGCGCTGCACTTCATTTTTTGCCAAATCCAAGCTAGGTACTTTCCCATCAATGCCCACTACCATTTCTGGCGATGTTCCCCAAGTGACTTGCGGCTGAATATCTTCTGCTTTCAAGATAACAACCTTGTCGAATTTAGCACCTTCGTCACTGTGCAAAGTTTTCCAATAAGCAACGGCGTCACCCCATTGCGCCGCTTTGGGGGCAAATGGACGACCTTTAACGTAATTGATGGTTGTATCGTCAACTGCCACCATACCTGCGCGCGCGCCTGCTTCAATCGCCATATTGCACAAGGTCATGCGGCCTTCCATGCTTAATGCGCGGATGGCTGAACCAGCAAATTCAATGGCATAGCCATTGCCGCCAGCCGTGCCAATTTTGCCGATAATCGCCAAGGCGATATCTTTAGCCGTTACGCCATTGCCCAATTGACCATCCACCAACACTTGCAGCGTTTTGGATTTTTTTTGCACCAAACATTGGGTTGCCATGACATGCTCAACTTCAGACGTGCCTATGCCATGTGCCAAAGCGCCAAACGCACCGTGCGTGCTGGTGTGCGAATCACCGCAAACTACTGTCATGCCAGGCAATGTCGCGCCCTGCTCAGGGCCAATCACATGCACAATACCTTGGCGCAAGTCGTTCATCTTGAATTCAGTCACGCCATGCTCAGCACAGTTTTCGTCCAAAGTTTGCACCTGCAAACGTGAAATCGGGTCTGCAATGCCAGCAACGCCGCTATCTCTATTGGTCGTTGGCACATTGTGATCTGGCACAGCCAAAATAGAGTTAACACGCCACACTTTACGATTCGCTAATTTAAGGCCTTCAAACGCTTGCGGGCTGGTCACTTCATGCACCAAATGACGGTCGATATAAATCAGCGCCGTGCCGTTTTCCTCATGCACCACGTGGCTATCAAATAATTTATCGTAAAGCGTTTTTGCGACCATTTTCAACCTACTTAACCACTATTAATCTCTAAAATTACCAAACTGCAACGGAAAATCCGTCACATTTTTCTTGCAAAATGCAATCGCTTCTTGCAGCAAATCACGTTTTGCACCATTCACACGCACTTCATCACCTTGAATGCTGGCTTGCACTTTTAGGCCAGAATCTTTAATCAATTTTGCGATACGCTTGGCTAACTCACTATCAATACCTGCGCGGATTTTCAGCTCTTGTTTCACCTTATTGCCACCCACTTTTTGCACATCTTTATGCTCTAAGCGCTTGGTGGAATCAGGCTCTTTCTTTTCCATACCAGGCAACAAAATATCCTTGATTTGATCTAGCTGAAAGTCATTATCACCATATAAAGTAATAATGCTGTCTTTTTCGTTTAATTCAACTTTGGCAGACGTACCTTTAAAGTCATATCGATTGGTAATTTGTTTACCAGCGGTATCAATCGCATTTTTTAATGCAACCATATCGACTTCAGAACTGATATCAAATGAAGGCATTTTTAACTCCTACTCTAAGGTTTTTACTCAAAGTGACAAACATAATCCAACATTTCTAAAGTTTCGATATCAAAGCTAGAATTACCAGGCACAGTAAATTTCTCACCTGCACTATAGGTTTTCCATGATTCTTCGCCTTGCAAACG
Organism: Proteobacteria bacterium ST_bin12; assembly: GCA_002083635.1. GTDB lineage: Bacteria > Pseudomonadota > Gammaproteobacteria > Burkholderiales > Methylophilaceae > Methylotenera_A. The sequence goes on from MSXP01000004.1 coordinate 143,262, forward strand.
TACTTTGCAAACACCCAGATTAATTTCCATTAGCTCTGGCGCGGCAGTGTTAAAGGTTAAAGTGCTTGGGAAAATCACACCAATCGTACTACGCGTTCCATTAGGAAGCATCACGGTGTGACTGACGCATTTACCATCAAAGTACACATTCGCTTTTTTCTTTACGCTAACATTGTCAAATTGTGCCATTTTTAACTCCCTTATTAATATTTTATGTATTTACTTAACACTATTTTTTGGTCAAATTTTAGTGTTAAGTTAACCTTGTTTTTTCTTTAAATTTGCCGCGATGCGCATTCTTAACGCATTTAATTTAATAAAACCACCTGCATCTTTTTGGTCATAAGCGCCTGCATCATCTTCAAAAGTGGCGATTGTAGAATCAAATAGCGAATTGGTTTTACTGTCACGGCCTGTCACAATCACATTTCCTTTGTATAATTTAACGCGCACCCAGCCATTGACTGACGTTTGTGTGTGATCAATCAGCGTTTGCAAAGCTATACGCTCAGGGCTCCACCAGTAACCGTTGTAAATCATGCTGGCGTAGCGCGGCATTAAATCGTCTTTCAAATGCGCCACTTCGCGGTCTAAGGTAATGCTTTCAATCGCGCGATGCGCTTTTAGCATAATGGTGCCACCCGGCGTTTCGTAGCAGCCGCGCGATTTCATGCCCACGTACCGATTCTCAACCAAATCTAGACGGCCAATGCCATGCTTGCCGCCGATTTTATTCAAATGCGCTAATAACTCATGCGGCTTCATCGCTTCGCCATTTAACGAAACTGGGTCACCATTCACATACTCAATATCTAAATATTCAGCTGCGTCTGGCGCTTTTTCAGGGCTCACAGACCAACGCCACATTGACTCTTCCGCCTCTGCTGCTGGGTTTTCAAGGTGGCGACCTTCATACGAAATATGCAATAAATTTGCATCCATTGAGTATGGACTGCCGCCTTGTTTGTGTTTCATCTCAACAGGAATGCCATGCTTTTCAGCATAATTCATTAGCTTTTCACGACTTAACAGATCCCACTCACGCCATGGTGCGATGATTTGAATATTGGGATTTAAGGCATAAGCACCCAATTCAAAACGTACTTGGTCGTTGCCTTTTCCCGTTGCGCCATGTGAAATCGCATCGGCATTGGTTTCGGCGGCAATTTCAATCAAACGTTTGGCAATGAGTGGACGCGCGATTGAAGTACCTAATAAATACTCACCCTCATAAACCGTATTGGCGCGAAACATAGGAAATACGAAATCGCGCACAAACTCTTCACGCACATCATCAATGTAAATCTCTTTAACACCTGCTGCTTTGGCTTTGGCGCGCGCTGGCTCTAGCTCTTCACCTTGACCTAAATCGGCAGTAAAGGTCACCACTTCACATTTATATTCATCTTGTAGCCATTTTAAAATCACAGACGTGTCTAAGCCGCCCGAATAGGCCAATACGACTTTTTTAACTTCTTTTTTTGCTACTTTAGTATCTGCACTCATAGCGCTAACTTTTCCTTAATTAACTTTACCCAATAGTAAATATTCCATTAATGCCTTTTGCACGTGAAGCCTATTCTCTGCTTCTTCCCATACCACGCTTTGAGGGCCGTCAATCACATCTGCGGCTACTTCCTCACCGCGATGTGCGGGTAGGCAATGCATAAATAATGCGTCTTTTGCGGCTATACGCATCATATCGCTGTCCACTTGCCAATCAGCAAAATCGCGCATACGCTCTTCGTTTTCTGCCTCAAAACCCATACTAGTCCATACATCTGTGGTCACCAAATCAGCGCCGCTGGCAGCCTCCATTGGGTCAGCAAAGGTTTCAAAATGGTCGTCACCATACAAATTCGCGCGCTCCACTTCTACTTCGTAACCTGGTGGGGTAGAAACATGCACATTAAAGTCCAGCACTTCAGCCGCTTGCAACCATGTATTGCAGACATTATTGCTGTCACCAATCCATGCAACAGTTTTGCCCTTAATCGAACCTTTTTGCTCAATAAAAGTAAAAATGTCCGCCAAAATTTGGCAAGGATGGTACTCATTGGTTAAGCCATTAATCACAGGCACACGTGAGTTAGCAGCAAAGCGCTCAATAATATCCTGCTCAAAAGTACGTATCATCACAATATCGGACATGCGCGAAATCACTTGCGCCGCATCTTCAACTGGCTCACCGCGACCCAGTTGCGAATCACGCGTATTCAAATAGATAGCCGAACCACCCAATTGGTGCATGCCTGCTTCAAACGACAAACGCGTACGCGTACTGGCTTTTTCAAAAATCATCACCAAAGTGCGATCTTGCAAAGGCCAGTATTGTTGATACTCCTTGAATTGCGCTTTGATAATTTTGGTGCGCGCAAAAATATGATTGAGCTCATCCAAATTCAAATCATTAAATTGCAAAAAGTGTTTAATATCAGCCATATGTGTACTCGTTTTACTGATTTAAAATCACTGACTTAAAAATTGTTTAATCAATTTGCTTAAACGCTCAACCAATTCAAGTGCTTCCGCTTCGTTGATAACAAGTGGCGGCAATAAACGAATCACCTTTTCAGCCGTTACGTTAATTAGCAATTGCGTTTCTAAAGCCATTTCAACAAGCTCAGAACATGGTCTATCTAACTCAATACCAATCATCAAGCCAGCATTGCGTACTACAACCAAGCCATGCGTATTTTGCAATTCTGCTTGCAATTTTTCACGAATAAGATCGCCCATTTTGGATGCGTTTTCGCGTAAATTTTCTTCTTCAATAGCGTTTATTGTTGCTAAACCAGCGCTTGATGCCAATGGGTTGCCGCCAAAAGTTGAACCATGTTTACCATAAGTAAACGTCTGCGCCGCGATACCTTTTGCAACGCAAGCGCCAATTGGCACGCCAGAGCCTAGACCCTTAGCCAAGCTCATCACATCTGGCATGATGCCAGTATGCTGAAATGCAAACCAAGTACCGGTGCGGCCAATGCCACTTTGTACTTCATCCACCATCAATAACCAGCCATTTTCATCACAGACCTGACGCAAACCTTGAAAATACGCTTTCATATCCGCTGGAATATGAATACCACCTTCACCTTGCACAGGCTCAACCAAAATAGCGACCACGTTATTTTTACGCGATGCAATTTGCTTGATTGCGACCAAGTCATCATAAGGCACGCGAATAAAACCAGAAACCAGCGGCTCAAAGCCTGCTTGCGCTTTGCGGTTACCAGTTGCCGAAAGCGTTGCCATGGTACGGCCGTGAAAAGCGCGTTCCATCACGATAATTTCAGGATTTTCAATGCCTTTATTGTGCCCATAAAGCCGCGCCAGCTTAATGCTGGCTTCGTTGGCTTCACAGCCAGAATTGCAGAAAAAAACATTATCCATACCAGAAATTTCGGCAATTTTATTACCCAAAGCCTCTTGTTCGGCAATCTGATAAATATTAGAAACATGAATTAATTTGGCTGCTTGATCAGAAATCGCTTTAACCAATTTAGGATGCGCGTGGCCAAGACCATTCACTGCAACGCCCGATAGCGCATCTAGGTATTTTTTACCTTCGTCATCCCACAGCCAAACACCCTCGCCTTTTACAAAAGTAACAGGCTGACGGGTGTAAGTACTCATCAAATGGTTGCTTGTCAAATGTGCCATGATTTTAATTTCTATAAAATATATTTCTATTCTAAATCTTTAATCAAAAAGGTCTTTAACCAAAAAGAAAACGGCGGCTCAGGCCGCCGTTATTGCCTTTGTGCTAATTACAATCCTAAAACAGCGCGATGCGTTAATCCGTTTGCCATAAAAAATAACATCGGAATAGATAGCATCATATTGGTACGCGATGCCAGCATAGCCACACGTCGTGCTTTGGCTTTTTCTGCATCATCGGCCGGAACCATGCCAAGTATTTTTTGCTGATTTGGCCAAATTAATACCCATACGTTAAACAACATAATGGTGCCTAACCATGCGCCAATACCAATACCTTCATAGCCATTGCGCAACAAAAAGGCATTTGTAAAACCTGCACCTAACAGCCATGCCCCTGCAACCCATGTAGCAACAGCAGACCAGCGAAACCATAATAAGGCGCGTGGTGCTACATGCTTGGTGATACCTGCCGCGGTACCATCTGCGCCTGCATCTTTCAACGCTGCCATTTGCACCAAATTAAAATAGTAAAGTAAACCAATCCATGTCACGCCTGATAATAAATGTATCCAACGCGCGATTCCTGGCATGATCTCCATTTTAAGCTCCCACTAAAAAATTTTTGAGGAAAAATACTAGCACTACAGTAAGCACGATGCCAGAAATAATAGTGCCTGCAACTGATTCCAAGGGATTTTTCATTGCCATTTCTCCTGAAAGGTTTTTGTTATTTTATTGGTTTACTTAATTAAGCTTCGAGAGTAGCGCAAAAGGCTCTTTTTGGCAAGATTTACGGGTGAGTTAAGCCTTAAAACTTAAGGACAATGCGCGTTTTTATTCAATTCTGACTGTAAAAAAGGTTGTATACGCTGCTGTGTATTCGGATGAGAGGCCAACATATCGTTAAATGAATGATTTTCTTGGGGTTTAGCTGGCTTATTGTGCTGAATTTCGGTTTTATTTTTAGCATTTTTACCATCCAATTCGGCAGATTTTGCTTGATTTTCTAAGCGTTGCAAAATATCGGCAAATGCACGTGGTGGCAAGCAAGCTTTTTGCAAAGCAGCCAAAGCAAAACCATCGGCCTCTAATTCATGCTCGCGCGAATATTGCATCTGCATCAATACCGCAGGTAAGCCAGAAGCAACTGAGCTTACATCACCAGTGATAGACGCGATAATTAGGCCTGACAACACACCTTGAATACTTTGCCTAAAAGCATGGCGTTGTTGCACATGGCCTAGCTCGTGCGCTAAAACAGCCACGATTTCGGTGTCATTTTTTGATAGCGTCACCAAATCGTCGGTCACCACCATCACGCCGCCTGGCAGAGCAAACGCGTTGGCGCCAATCATGCCACCATCCCTAAACGTTAAGCGATAATTAGGGCAGTTTTTTACATGCCCACACAAATCGTTTAACGCATTGGTAATGGCAAGCTGATGAGCGGGAGCTGTTTTGCTGGGGGAAAAATAACCAAATTTGTGATCTAAGCCATTGAGCACCTGCTCACCCAGTTTAGATTCCATGCTAGGTGGCGTTGCTTTTGCAACCACTTCCGCCAGCTTCGGCACGCCAAATTGCAAAAATCCCCAGCCTGAAAATACGGTTAATGCCAAAGCAACCAGAACCCAAGTAAGATGATTTTCCAAATAATGCAAAGCGCCCCAATACATGCTGCTTTTGCTGGAAATAACTGACTCTAAAGCGCTGATTTCATACGCCTCTAAGCGACCGCCATTGTCTAAATCGATGATGCGTTTCGCAGCGCCCAGCCTTGCTTGCACATCGCAATCTTTAAAGCTAAATGTTAATGTTTCAGCATTAACATCAAAAGCGATTTGCTGAGTATCCGCCAAAACGCGCACCAGCACTGGCTGAACGCGCGCACTGACCCCGTCAAAGTATTCAGCTTCAAATGTCATTACAGGCTATTAAACAAAAGACAATTATCCAAAGGACAAGTCCACATCAAACATTTCAGCGATTTCTTCGCCGGTGGCTTTCACTTCTGCTTTTTTATCACCGACAAATTGGTCAAAATCCACATCGCCAATAATACTTAGTTTGGATGCGCGATAGCGCGCCAAACGAATTTGTGCCCAAGGGGTAGCCAAGCCAAAAGTGAGCATAATGGCAACAATATTACTAAAATAAAGCCAAATAAAATCGCGTGCGCGCAATTTGCTCTGGAAAGTTAACTGGTCTATTTTTGTATTATTCCAAATTAAGTTACCAATACGCGCTTGCAGATAGGCAACAAAACCAAAGATAAAAAATGCATATAGCCCAAGCCCCGCCAAGACAATTAACAAATATAAAGGCTGTTTTAGTATTTCTTGCATTTTCCCTTTAGATGCTTGCTCCTGTTTTTGCATTATTTCTTCTAGCATTTTTTGCTGCTCTAATTCGGTTAAGTCTTGTGTGTTTGCAGTAGGCTCTTGCATATCAACAGCTTGCTCTGGCGTGTTCTCAGACATATCTGCTGGCATTTGATTTGCCTCTAGCGAGGCATCTGGCACATTTTCTGAATACACGCGCTCTATTGTTGGCATAGTGGAATCAGCCGTTTCATTCGCTGCAAGCACAATGCTAGGTTGAAGCGCCACAAATGGCTGTACATATTGCGTACCTGCGTTAGCTTGGCTAGCGGCTTTTATCATATATTGCTGATAAGCTGGAACGGCAATTGCCGCCAAAATACCAATAATGAGCGGGATAATTAGAATAATTAAATATACTTTGTAAAATTGCTTAACCACACGGCGCATCTCAAATTGGCTTAAACCAAAACGATGATTGTTGACTAAAAACTGGCTTTTTTCGTGCGAGATGTACGGAATAATCAAGCCTAGTGTAAAAAATGTGAGTAAAGGCAACACAATAAATACTTTAGCTGCTTGGCCTACCGTGCCAACAAAATCAAAACGTAAACCACGATGGCTACTGTTACGCGCATTAAAAATTGACCCGCGCACCACCAACCAAGGCAGAAAAATAAATAATATCAACATAAAAGCAATGGGTAAAACTGGGCTAATATTGGCACTAAAGCTGTAGCCCATAAAGAAAGCAAAGGCAATAATGCGGCCTTTTAAAATAGAGATTGGCTTGGCGTGATAATCAAAGCCTACGCTTTCTATCAAGGTGTTGTGATAAAAATATTTTTTACGGCGCACCTTAGCCCAAGCCGAATAAATACCAAGCGTGATGATTGTGAGTAACAGGTTGACAATCCAAATACCAAAATACTCGGCTGTCTTGCCTTTAAAGATAATTGGCGTTATTTTTTGACTGACTGAATCCATATTTTATCCCTGTTATTTTTTGTTAATATTAATCAAAGTGTACCCGAATTATTGCCTTACGCATATTTTGTTATTGCGCTTTTTATCGCAGACTTAACACATTTTTTGCGGCAAATTTATATGCTAAAAATGCATGTTAATTTGCTGCTATACCTCGCTTAATTACTAGGCAAAATCAAACGCTTAGTGCAAAATCTTACCTGCATTAATTTTCAAACTTATTTTTATGGCTTTAACTGCAATTCTTAAGAAAAATCCAACACAATCCGCTTTAGAAACACCGTCACAATTGCCTGTTAATTGGTACGCTGATGCTGCTGTCTATCAATTAGAGCAACAGTATTTGTTTACCAAAGCGCCAAAATATGTTGGGCACGCTTTAATGGTGCCGAATGCTGGCGACTATTACACGCTGGATTGGATGCATAATGCAAAAGCCTTAATCAACCAAGCGGGCGAAATCGCATTATTAAGCAACGTATGCCGCCACCGCCAAGCTGTGATGCTGACAGGCACAGGCAACACCAGTCATATTGTGTGTCCACTGCACCGCTGGACTTATGATTTAGATGGCCGGCTTTTGGGTGCACCACATTTTGAGCAAAACCCGTGTTTACATCTAAGCAAGACGCCACTTCAAAATTGGCAAGGCCTGCTATTTGAAGATTCAAATACCTCTGGCCCATCAGGCAGTCTGATTAACGAATTGAATCAGCTAGGGTGTAAACAAGACTTTGACTTTACTAATTACCACTTAGATTCAGTTAACATTGAACACTACAATTTCAACTGGAAAAACTTTATTGAAGCCTATTTAGAAGATTATCATGTTGGCCCATTTCACCCAGGTTTAGATGCCTTTGTGGATTGCGAAAATTTAAGCTGGGATTTTGGTGAGAATTTTAGCGCGCAAACTGTTGGCTACAAGCCTGCCACGAATGAAAATTTATCTAAAACTTATCAAGCTTGGCAATCTGCCGTCACCAATTATCACGGCAAAACACCACCAAAACATGGCGCTATCTGGTTTGTGTATTACCCATTTTTGATGATTGAGTGGTATCCCAATGTGTTAGTGGTTTCGCACCTGATTCCAACAGGTGTAGATACTTGCAGCAATGTGGTTGAGTTTTATTACCCTGAAGATATTGCCTTGTTTGAGCGTGAATATGTGAAGGCACAGCAAGCGGCGTACCATGAAACCGCAATTGAAGATAAAGAAATCTGCCAGCGCATGCATGATGGCCGCAAAGGCTTATTTGCGCTTGGTTTGAATGAAACAGGACCCTATCAGCATCCATTAGAAACTGGCTTAGAGCACTTTCATCAATGGTATCGCCGACAAATGGAAGCGCATCTGCCGTAAATGCAAAATATCAAAATCTTGCACTTTAAAACTGCGCAATCAAACTCATGCAATTAAAACACTTGTGAAGCTACCTAATTTAGGCAGTTTTTGGATGCTGATTGCTGCATTTGGCTTTGCGGTAATGGGTGCGCTGGTTAAAGTGGGCGCTGCTAAATTTAATAGCGCAGAGTTGGTTTTTTATCGCTCGCTTTTTGGCTTAATGGCTATTTATGTTTATATTTTTGCCAAAAAATTACCATTAGCCACGCCTGTCATGGGCAAACAAATGTCACGCGCTTTGGTCGGCTTTGCTTCGCTGGTTTTATTCTTTTACGCCATCGCACATTTGCCTTTGGCAACCGCTGTTACGCTTAATTATACATCTGCCCTTTTTTTGGCCTTGCTCATGCCTTTAATGCTACACGAAAAGCCCAAGCCGATTTTGTACGCCATGATTTTATTAGGCTTTGTCGGTGTGGTGATGCTATTAAAACCCAGCTTTGCTAAGCAAGATTTAATCGCAGGCGCAGTGGGTTTATTATCAGGATTTGGCGCGGCATTTGCCTATGTGCATGTCAAACAACTCGGCAATTTGGGTGAGCCAGATTGGCGTACGGTTTTTTTCTTCACCTTGATTTCCACTATTGCCAGCGGCTTTTGGATGTTGCTGCAAAGCTATACAGCGCTTACATGGAACGATATCCCCACTTTGCTGGGCTTAGGCACTTCTGCCACCATTGCGCAGCTAGCCATGACCCGCGCTTATCGCACAGGCAAAACGCTCACCGTGGCAAGCCTAGCTTACACCACAGTCATATTTGCCAGCTTATTTGGTGTGCTTTTTTGGCAAGAAGCACTATCGCTTTCAGAATGTATCGCGATTGGCATTATTATTTTAAGCGGTATCGTGAGCGCAAATGCCACCAATCGCTCAACATAAATTACGCTATAACTCTATTAGAATCAGCTTGTTATAAGTCGCTAGACTTTTATTTTAAATAGCAGTAATCTTAACTTCCCACGTTACAAACATTCGATTATTTGAATGATGAATTACGTTATCAGTCTTAAACATATCGCGAAATATATTGTCTTGCTTTTGGCCTCAGCCAGTCTGCTCAGTGGCTGTTTGGGCGGCACTCTTGCTCAGCAAATTGCCCGCTCAATTGCCACCAGCGTAGCAGATAATGCAGTGGCAAGCGCCATGGATGTACAAGAATTAGACGCGCAAGACAAGTTTTCCCGCAAGCCAAAAAATATTGTTTTAAAAGACACCCCACCAGACCCCTATTTAACAGCTTTTGCCAGTGCGCGTTTTGAGGAATTAAAACCGATTTCAGAGCCTCTTCCAGACACCTTAACTGAGGTTGAAACAATAGCTCCTGTAGTAATCAGCAGCCAGTTGGTGCGCGTTGAGCTATTTAATTTGTTGATTGGTGATGAAAAAGCCGCGGTATACACAAAAGCGCAACTATTAGGCGCAACATTATTACCTAAACCGCGAGAATGGAAATTGTGGCAAGTGGCCACTGGAAAAATCAAAACAGAGGCTAACCACAGCAAGGTTAAGCACAGTGAAGTCAATCAAAGTGAGGCCACTTTAAAACAAAACCAACAATTGATTACTTTTTTAATCCCACCAGAATTTGGCAAATTACCCAGCGGCAGCGTAACGCTAGTGGAAATAGCCAACGCTGGCGAGCTTAATATTGCGCGTTACAAAGTGAATTAACAAAAAATTAAGCCCTTTTTAGGTGTTAAGTATTGATTGAGTTAAGGGTCAATTAATCCGCTACGCATGGCAATTAGCGCAATTTCTGCTGAATTATTCGCGTTAAGTTTTTGCTTAATATTGTATAGATGTGTACCAACAGTGCGTGGACTTAAAAACAGCGTTTCAGCAATCTCATTGGTGGTTTTGCCTTTAGCCAACGACATAAACACCTCAAATTCGCGCTCGCTCAACACATCTACTGGGTTTTGCTCACCCGATAATTGTTGAATCGCCATTTGTTGCGCAATGCTTGCCTCAATATATTTTTTGCCGCTGGCTACCGTGCGAATCGCTTTAATCAACTCTTCTGCCGCACTACGCTTAGTTAAATAGCCCATCGCCCCTGCATTTAACACCCTTTTAGGATGCACAGAATCTTCATGTGCGGATAGCACTAAAATTTTGGCATGACTTTCTTTTGCCAAAATCCGCTCTATGGCCTCCATACCGCCAATGCCTGGCATCGTAATATCCATTACCACTACATCAGGCTTATGCTCCACAAAACTTTTAATCGCAGTTTCACCATTTTCTGCTTCGGCAATCACTTTAATTTCGCTGGCTGACTCAAGCAACATTTTAAAACCCATACGCACTACGGCGTGGTCGTCGACTAGCATCACATTAATTGGACTCATTTGTTACCTTTTGCTTAATTGCTCACGTTTAACGCTTGCGGAATATTAATATAAATTGTGGTACCTGAAGATTGGCTGCCAGCTGATTTTACACCCGCTTTTTTACTGCTAACTTTGGTTACCATTTGCGTATTTGGTTCAGAATCCACATTAAAACTACCTTTAAAGCCTTGCACACGCTCACGCATACCAAGCAAACCAAAGTGATTAGTTTGATCTACTGCGTTGACATCCATGCCTTTTCCATCGTCTTTAATGGTCAACTGCAGTGCACCGGTTTTAGTTATGGCTAGCTTTACTTCTATATTTTTAGCTTCTGCGTGTTTAATCGCGTTATTAATCGACTCTTGCACAATTCGATAAATATTAATATTTAAACTCTCGCCTAAGCCGTCTAAATTACCAGAAAACTCTAAAGTAATATTCAAGTTAGGTTGTTGTTTTTGCACATTATTAATGGCATCTTTTAAGGTTTCCACTAAACCCAAATTATCTAAAGAACCAGGTCGTAATTGCCGAATAATATTGTGCATGCCATCATAAATATGATTTGCCGCCGCCACAATGGTTTGTGCGCTGGCTTCTACTTCTGGCGCTTTTTCTTTGGTTTTATTAGCGATTGCTACGGCAAATGTTTTAATTGCCGTCACATATTGCCCAAGCTCATCATGCAGTTCGCGCGCCAAGCTACGGCGTTCGTCCTCAATATGCTTTTGAATTAAATGCGTAATTTGGCGATTTTCTTCTAATTTATTTTCAGCAACCTCAGCTTTGCGCTCTGCAATTTCCGCATGTTTGCGCTCGGTAATATCGCGCATACTACAAATATCGCCAATCAATTCATTGGTTTGCGGATCAATCAGTGGCGCGGCCGAAATCGATACATCTACAATGCGCCCATCTCGCGCTTGGCGCTGCGTATCGTGATTCTCTACATTACGTCTATCATTAATCGCGCGCATATTTTGCGCTAAATCACGCTCTTCACCTTTTGGTGTCAAAATACTGGCCGATTTTCCAATAATATCTTCTGGCGCGTAACCAAATATTTTTTGCGCTGCGGCATTCCAAAACGAAATATTGCCGTTTAAATCATGAATCATCACCGCATCTGCGGTTTGTTGCGCAATCAGCGCCAAACGTTGATTTTCGGCAGTGCTTTTTTGCAGCGATTCACCCATTAAGTTAAAGTTTTTAGCGATTGAGCCAAACTCTGGCAAATCAAAATGTGGCAAGCGCGTCGTTAAATCGCCCTGCTCCATTTGATTAATGGCTTTTAGCATGGGCTGCAAAGGTCTTAGCCAGCGGCCCAACATCCAATACACAATTGCATTTAACAATATAAAGAAACCCAGCCCTACCCAAAACAAAAATCGCATTTTGCTCCAAGCCTCGCGTATGGCGCCTGCGGGGTTAGGCGTGACGACTAACTTACCAAAACGAATTAGACGTGTGACGGATTTTTCGTGCGGGTTTAGCATATTTTCAAACCACTGCGGCGGATAAATATCTGAGCGATATTTAGAAGGCGGTGATTGAAAAAGCAATGCGCCATTTAAACTATACAAGTAAATTTCATTGCTACGCACATGCCCCAAATGCTCTAAAAAACGGCGCATTACATCGTGCGTGTAACCCCATTCAGGGTTTTGAATCGAGCTCACCACAACCGTATCCAGCAGCTGTACGGTTACTCTGGTTGCAGCTTCCACTCCTTCTTGAATAGACGACTTGGTGCCTTTTAAAATAACGTATCCAACTGCCAACATAAATAGCAGCAACAAGGCAGTAATCAATAAATTTAGGCGAAAACGTAAACTCATAATAGCAACTTAATCATCTATCGTAATCGTTTTAAATTCGGCTGGCACTGGTGGGTATTCTAATTGCAGTTTTTTAAGCGCACTAAATAGTAGGCGTGAAATCAATAGGTTACGATTCATTTTAGAATCTGCTGGCACCACATACCAAGGTGCGTAACTGGTGCTTGTTGCACTCATCGCATTTTCATACGCCTGCATATATTGCGGCCATAATGCGCGCTCTTTTAAATCGTTTGGATTAAATTTCCAGGTTTTTGTGGCATCATCTAACCTATCTTGCAAACGTTGTTTTTGCTCTTCTTTTGAGATATGCAGAAAACATTTAATAATGACCGTACCCGTATCAGTTAACAACTTTTCGAAGGCATTTATTTGCGCATAGCGGCGTTTACACTCGGCATCATCAATCCAATTGTGCACCTTAACAATCAGCACATCTTCATAATGGCTGCGGTTAAAAATCACAATTTCACCTTTTTGCGGCACTTGTTTATGGCAGCGCCATAAATAGTCACGTGCTAATTCTTCTTCGGTTGGCCCTTTAAAACTCGCCAAACGAATCCCTAATGGATCGCATTCGCTAAACACATGGCGCACCGTGCCGTCTTTACCGCTGGCATCCATACCCTGCAAAATAAGCAGAATTTTGTGCTTACCCTGCGCATATAAAATATCTTGCAAAGCATTGATTTTACTGGCTAACTTTTCAAGTTCCAGCGCATCCGCTTCTTTAGTCTCGCCACGCTCAGATTTATCGTCTGGCTTAATATTTTTTAATGAAAATTGAGTGTTAAGTTTGACGCGATATTGTTGCAAATTGGACATAATAAAAACCTTTATATATTGCTAATAATCTAACACAGTCTATTAAAAAACACTTTGCAATTACAGAAATACGCAGCTTTGTAATTGCAAGCCTATAAGACATCTAACGGACTATTAACCCCACGACCACCTTTATTCAGCACATGGGTATAAATCATCGTGGTACTTACATCACTGTGTCCTAGTAGCTCCTGCACGGTACGAATATCATAGCCGCTCTCAATTAAATGCGTGGCAAAACTGTGCCTAAAAGTATGCGGTGTGGCTGGCTTAGTTAAACCACAATCAACCACCGCTTGCCGCACAGCACGCTGAATTGCTTGATCCTGTATATGATGCCTGCGCGTCTGCTGACTAGCAACGCCCCCATCTGCCGAATACTCACTCGGATCAAGCGACAATTTATTACTGGCAAACACATACTGCCAGGCCCAATCATGTGAAGCGTGTGGATATTTTTTAGCCAACGCATAAGGCAAATACACACAACCAAAGCCAGCTGCCAAATCAGCATTGTGCAAAGTTTTTACTTTCAACAAATGCGTCTGCAAAGGCTTAATCAAAATTATAGGTAGCATAGTCACCCTATCCTTAAACCCCTTGCCATCGCGAATTAAAATCTCACGACGCTCAAAATCAATATCTTTAACCCTTAATCGTAGCGCCTCTAAAACGCGCATTCCTGTTCCATACAGCAAACTCACTACAAGATGGTGTGTGCCACTAAGCTGACTCAGTACTTTCTGTACTTCTTGTTGGCTTAAAACTACAGGTAAATGCTTGGGTGCTTTGGCTCTCTCTACATTATCTAACCATGGCAAATTGAGGCCAAGCACTTCTTTGTATAAAAATAAAAGCGCACTTTTAGCTTGATTTTGCGTGCTGGCAGAAACTTTAGAAACTACTGCAAGGTGTGTTAAAAAAGACTCAACATCTGCCGCGCCTAAATCTTTAGGATGCTTCTTGTCAAAATGTAAAATATAACGTTTAATCCAATCTACATAAGCTTGCTCTGTGCGAATACTGTAATGCTTTAAACGAATTTTACCTCGCACAATATCCAGTAGCTTTGGCGCAGTAACTTTGGATTCAATATTTGATGGATTCATTTTTAGAGTTTAGGCAGTACTAAAAATAATTAACAATATGAATTTATTATATACTTTATTTTTTAACAACCATACAACATCTAAATTGACGCAATTAAAAGCTTCAAATAGGATGTCTATTTCACGTTAGCAACCCATAAACCTCCAAAGATGAAACTCAGATTACTATATATAACTTTTCTTTTAAGCCTTGCAGGTTGCGCAACTCCATACGCCCCACCTAAGTTGTCTGAAAATGCAACTTTAGACTTTTCATCTGCGAAAGATATTACGGTTTATTATTTTTATCTGAATGGTGATGACTGCACTGAAAATCAGCGACTCTCGGAAGATCTAGACCCATTGAAAAATGAAACAAATACTCTGACCCTTGCGGCTAATAAGCGTGTTGCGTTTAATTTTGTGTGGCTTACTAAAGGGAAATGGTGTCAATTACCCATCTCATTTACACCTGAAGTTAATGGTAGATACAATCTGATCGCTGGACTAAGAGAAGACTATTGTCATTTAACAATCTTAGATAAAAATAACTCAAATCTTTCAGCAGCAAACATAGATATAAAGAAAATGAGATATGTTAATGGTTGGGGAATTAGAAACAAATGCGAGCCAGCAGATTAAAGTGTCATCTGCTAACCCATCATTCAAGCGGGACGCCTAATGGCGCCCCTTAATTCAAACGTTAGGCAAAACTTAGATGTCATTATTTAAGATACGATTTACATGGCTTATTCTGTTAACTGCAATCCATGTGTTTCTACTGTGGTATTTTTATTATTTGCCATTTACTGATGCTGTTTTTGGTAAAGCGACATTTCCTGACTCTAGTACCTTTGGTGGTGTTCTATGGTATGTCAGCATCGTGCCAACAATATTCTTCATGGCTATATTCGACCACTTGCCTGGGTGGTTTTATAACCTATTTTCTATCGCCGTTTGGTTATTGGTTTATTGGCTATTAATTAGCGTCGCTTTTCGCCTAACCAATCATTCAAGCGGGACGCCTAACGGCGCCCCTTAATTCAAACGTTAGGCTACAACTTGAAAAGTCGGAAGTTTTTTCTTATTTTTTTTGCTGCATACACCTTGGCTGTTATGTTGCTAGCGTTTTGTTCTGTTGGTTCTCATATCGCCCTAGGCGATTATTATGGTTCTCGTCCGTATTCAATTCCTTTTTCACTAAAAGTCGTTGATTGGTTAATCATCGCTCTAGGGTTTCCTCTAACCTCATTACTAAAAAAATCCTTACTAATTTGGTTTTTAAATGGGTGTCTTCTATCGCTAATTGCTACAGGTTTATTTGGCTTTTGGCAAAAAAATCGCCTAACCCATCATTCAAGCGGGACGCCTAACGGCGCCCCTTAATTCAAACGTTAGGAAATTGATAGGCATCACCCATTCAAACACCATGGAATACCTACCATTAAAGACCAACTACACATCGCATTTACACTTCCAAATATCTGCTACTCACCTACCTAATTGCTGTTATTAGTACCTGTGTTACTGGGCGTCGGTACTTTCTCGCTAGTCACCCTTTTCGTTCTTATGTGTCCTTTATATCTAGTCTAAATGGCGCTGGCTGGCTGCGCCGCCATGCACCGCTGGCGCGTGCGCGTGGCGTTGCAACCATCCAACCCTTTAATTCTCTAAATGCGGTCTATAGAGCGCGAACTGTCCTTGGCTAAGCATGTACGATTACTCACACGAAGTTATCGCTTTAGAGCACGTCAGGGCGTCGTCTACATGCGCACCTTCTGCGCATCAAATGCCTAACTCTGCGTTAGGTTTCTAATCCATGCGTGACTTAAATCACATTGCATATGCCAGAGCTGACCAGTTTTATAAACGTGGGCGTTTATTTGCCGCTGCTAAATGGTTCTCTGTTGCTGTAAAAGAATGGCCTACTGATTACCAAGCGCTGTGGGCGCTTGGTGACACATTCAGCGAACTTAAAAAACCAAAAAAAGCCTTAAATTTTTATGCCAAAGCTATCGAGCTTGCTCCAGCTAAAGAACAGTCAGATTTAAACTATAATTTGGGCAATGCATTCTTTGATCAAGGGCGCTATGAAAAAGCAATTGCTAGCTATCGCAAGGTTTTGCCAAACCATGTAGCGGCTACTTTGGCAGTCAAGAATATTGAGCTATCCCGGCAATATTTGGCAACGCAACCTAACCCATCATTCAAGCGGGACTGGCTAAAGCCAGCCCCTTAATTCAAACGTTAGGTTTCAAATGGAGTTATCTCAAATAGTTATTGGCGTGGTTGGAATTTCACTTTACTGGCTTTTAATCAAATTTATGACTAATCATAAAAATGTACTAGCTAAGCCTGAAGATGAGCAGAGAAAGTTAAAAAAACAACTGTATTGGGGTTTTGCCTTTATTTTTGTGTTTTATTTGGGCTCTCAATTACTCATTAACAGTAAAACAACTGGCTGGGTGCCATGGTTGGTGGTTGGCTGTTATTTTCTGTTGTGGGGCATAGGTGGCTATTTAATCTGGCAGGCTTATCGTCTCGGAATTAAAAAAGAAATCGCTTTAGTCAAAAAATCGAATGGTCAGTTATTTACCAACCCACATAAATTTATTCGTACTATCGCAATTATTAATTTACTAACTGGTTTATCAATTTGGGTGCTGGCTATTGCCATTCCTATATTCAAAATCAAGCTCGCCACATGGGCTCCATTTATTGTTGTTATTTCTAGCCTTAAGCAAATAGTGTTTAGTAGGTTTGAGAAAAATGATGCAACCTAACCCATCATTCAAGCGGGACTTGCTAAAGCCAGCCCCTTAATTCAAACGTTAGGCGCACAAATGATTGAAGATGTAGTTGAAATTGCCGTCGCAGCATCAACTGACATAGCCCTCGATAAGGCCGAAAAGAGTCATCGTTCAGCTCGTATCGTGCGAGCAATTATTGGGCTGTTATTTTTCGCCTCAATTGCTGCTTTAATTTATATAACTTTTAAATATTCATAATGTTTCTGTCGCTATTCATGCACCCCATTTCATGGTTAATACCTAATCCATGCTTCAAGCGGGACTAACAAAACCTGCCCGTAACCTACCTAATTGCTGTTATTAGTACCTGTGTTACTGGGCGTCGGTACTTTCTCGCTAGTCACCCTTTTCGTTCTTATGTGTCCTTTATATCTAGTCTAAATGGCGCTGGCTGGCTGCGCCGCCATGCACCGCTGGCGCGTGCGCGTGGCGTTGCAACCATCCACCCCATCAATTCTCTAAATTCGGTCTATAGAGCGCGAACTGTCCTTGGCTAAGCACGTATCATTACTCACACGAAGTTATCACTTTAGAGCACGTCAGGGCGCTGTCTACATGCGCACCTTCTGCGCATCAAATGCCTAACCTTACGTTGAAGAGTGCTTGCCCTAGGCAAGCGTCTGCAACTCAGGTTAGAATCCAATCCATGCAATATCTATTACCTTCTGGGGCAAGCCCCTTAACTCTACGTTAGGCATTAACAACGTGCATCCAAAGATTTGCCCCACAGAGCCGTTATCACAGGTCGTGTTCATCCATGACTACTTCCAGCTAGTGTTTCAGAACGCTGGCTTTAGCATCTATAACCCAAGCGAGCTCATACAGAGTGGCACTTCGCTATCAAGAGGTCAGCCAGGTTTCTGCGATGGTTTAGTGAACCTTATTGGTCAGCCACTCATTTCTGCATCGGCTAGCCCTACGCTATCGCTTACGTTTCAAGGCGGTGCATTGGTGGTAGTGGCGCGGTCTGGTGCTGGCCCCGAAGCATGGCAATACAACTCACTAGGCGGGCCAATCGTCGTTGAGCAAAATGCCTAACACTGCGCTCCAGCCGACCGGCTACACCGGGCTTCGCCCGCTTTCGCCGTCGGCTGAGCTTGAACGTTAGGCATTCAATGGAAAATTTCTTATTGCTTCCGCTTAAAATTCTTCTAGGTTTCATCGCGGGAATAATTGGCTACAACTTCCTACGATGGTTAGTAGATAAACTTAGCTTTGGTAAAGCTACTGAAAAGTTTGATGCAAGCAAGAAACACTGGATGCTTGGTCAATTTGGGCAGTTCATATTTATGGTAGGCTTTCTCGCACTAATTAACCTTATTGCTTACTTTTCAAGGCAGTTATGAGCGTTTCCTTTACATCTATTACTAGGCATCGCCTAACCCATCCATCAAGCGGGACGCGTTAAAGCAAGCCCATTAATTTAAAGTTGCAAAAACATCATGGCAAAATATTTGGTTGCTATTCACCGCTACAACGATTATGACCCGCTTACATCTGAGGACGAGGCGATGTCGCAAGATATTGACACTCTAAACGATGAAATGGCGGCGGCTGGTATTATCATTTTTGTTGGCGGACTGCGTCCGATTAGTAGCGCAAAATCGTTGCGTTTACAAAACAATGGTGAGGTGCTTGTTTCTGATGGGCTTTATTTAAATACTACAGAACATGTGGGCGGTTTTTGGGTGCTAGAAGTGGTTAACTTAGAGGAAGCGTTAGCATGGGCGCGCAAGGCTGCAATCGCTTGTCGTGCATCAGTAGAGGTGCGCCCATTTCATTAGCCGCAACTAGCTGATCCAGTTAAGTTTGCTGGCTTTTTCTCACAGCCCTACACCGTTAAATTGGGCGGCAAGCGCAAATGCGCTTAACTTATTAAAGCTTTAAACACCCGCTTTGTTGGTTAACTTATTCCACCCTACAATGCCCGCTTTCATTACGCGCGCATCTTTATAGCCCGCTTCAATTGCGCGCTCTGCTGCCGCGTGTGATGCTTGGCAATAGCTGTTGTAGCAATAAAAAACCAAGGTGGTATTTTTGTCTGCTGGCAATTCGCTTAACGCGTATTTATTGTATGAAGTGAGCAAGATTGCGCTTGGCACCACGCCTGCATCCTCACGCGCGTTTTCGTTATTCGCATCGATAATCGCCACATTTTTGGCTTTGCTATCCACAAACTGTTTGACTTCATTCACCGAAATTTCTTTCACCGCATCCGCTGCATGTGCAACACTAGCAAAAGATAATATAGCAAAAAGCATTACACTTAAAAAATGTGTATTGAAAAATTGTTTCATACAACCTCCTAAAAAAGTTACTAATATTCTGACTGAATCTTGAGTAAATAGTTACAGTTAGTCGGCAGATTTTGCGTAAACTGACAAGAAAATACGTTTTAAAAATCGGCCATTTAGTTTTAAACTATGAGCATGAACACTGCATTTATTTTATCCGCCAGCCTCGCCATTCACGCCGCAATCGTCGCCAACGAATCGGAAATCGAATCGCTAGACCGCGCGATTGGCGATGGCGACCATTACATTAACATGAAGCGCGGCACCGAAATCATCGCTGGCATGTATAACGAATTGCTGCCTTTGCCTGCGGATGAAGCGCTCAACAAAATCGGCATGAAATTATTAAGCACCATTGGCGGCGCTTCTGGACCATTATTCGCCAGCTTTTTTATGGCGATGGCGAAAACGATTAAACAAAATGGCGGCAACAATCCGCTGGAAATCGCCGCTGCGTTTGCCGCTGGCGTGCAAAGTATTATGCAGCGCGGCAAAGCGGATATTGGTGAAAAAACCATGCTGGATGTGCTGATTCCTGTTTCGACCACGTTTACTTTAAGCGAGGCAGAAGGCAAAAACTTAACCGAAATTTGCAAAGCAATTAAGCTGGCGGCAGACTCGGGTTTGGAATCTACGCGCGATTTGATTGCCACCAAAGGCCGCGCAGCAGGCTTGGGCGAACGCGCAATTGGGCATTTGGACGCAGGCGCGAAAAGTTGCCAAGTGATGGTGAATACCGTGTGCGATTTGCTGATTAAAAGTTAACGTTTTGAGGTAAAAATCGAATGAAAAAGTTTGTTAACAATGTTGAAAATGTATTACTAGAAAGCTTATCTGGCTTTGCCAGCGCGCATGAAGATTTGGTTAATTTAGACTTAGAGCCCACTTACTTAACCCGCAAAAACTTAACACTTAAAAACGACCGAAAAAATAAAGTGGCCATTATTTCA
The DNA here is from genome assembly GCA_002083635.1 of Proteobacteria bacterium ST_bin12. Taxonomy (GTDB): domain Bacteria; phylum Pseudomonadota; class Gammaproteobacteria; order Burkholderiales; family Methylophilaceae; genus Methylotenera_A. Next base: position 163,783 of record MSXP01000004.1, read on the forward strand.
GGTGGTGGTTCTGGGCATGAGCCCTTGCATGCAGGTTATATCGGTTTTGGTATGTTAGATGCCGCCTGCCCAGGTCATGTGTTTACTTCGCCGACACCAGACCAAATGATTGCCGCAGCAGAGGCAGTTCATGCAGATAAAGGTGTTTTATTTATTGTGAAAAATTACGCGGGCGATGTAATGAACTTTGAAATGGCAGCAGAAATGCTACCTTTCGAAAACGCCACTGTTTTAACCAGTGACGATTGCGCAGTCATCAATAGCACTTATACCACAGGCCGTCGCGGTGTGGCTGGCACCATGATTGTCGAAAAATGTGTAGGCAGCTTGGCAGAAACTGGCGCGGATTTGCAAGCTTGCAAAACACTGGGCGATAAAGTGAATAACCGCACAGCTAGTATTGGCGTAGCATTGACCAGTTGTACCGTGCCCGCCGCTGGTCGCCCTACTTTTAATATTAGCGACACAGAAATTGAAATGGGCGTCGGTATTCACGGTGAACCCGGCCGCAAACGTGAAGCGATGCGCGAAGCAGATACGATTATTAAAGAAATGATTGATGCTATTTTGGCGGATTTTAAAGCTAGAGAGATAGAGACAAAAAGCGAAGCTCTGCTGTTGATTAACGGTTTTGGCGCAACGCCTTTAATGGAGCTTTATTTAATTTACAATGCCGCCGCGAAATTATTGGAACAAAACGGCATTAAAATCAGCCGCTCATTAGTCGGCAATTATGTGACTGCGCTTGATATGGTGGGCGCATCTATTAGCGTATGTTTGTTAGATGATGAAATCAAACAACATTGGGATAGCCCAGTGCATACCGCCGCTTTGCGCTGGGGCATGTGATTCTGATAAATATTGGGCAAAAAAAAGTGTTAACTATTCTATCCAACCCGCGTTTTTATCTACCCATTTCAAGCTGACCCAATACCAAATCGTCGTCGGGATCATAATGGCGACCCAACTCCAATCGTCAATTAAAAACAATTTTGCCACAATTGTATGATTCGAAAATTGCACCCAAGGCACGCAATACAAAGCAAAAACCACACAACTGATAACCAATATCATCGCCATTTTGCGCGTGTGTATGTTGCCATACGCTAGCGTGACCCAAAAAGGCGTTTTGTCGATTTGCTTCATATCTGCTCCATTTATTCGTCAATCCGCATATTAACTCAAACATTAATTCGGGTGCTAAAGCGCGCGCGTGATATTCTGTTAGGCTTATTTATTTGCCACTTAATATCATGACAACAAACGAAACGTTTATTCCGAGCAAAGACGCCTCATTAGAATCATCAATCGCCACTCTGCAAGCCAAACTATTGGCACTGAACATTCATACAGAAGAAAAATCTTGGCTGAATGAGATTGAAGGCATTTGGTCTGTGCATGTGATTGATAAAGATTGCCCGCGCTTATTTACCAACGGCAAAGGCGCATCGCAATTGGCTGCCCGAGCCAGCGCGTTAGGTGAATATTTTGAGCGTTTGAGCACCAATTATTTTTGGACGCATTTTTACCTAGGCGAAAAAGTCGCCAATCAAGATTTTGTGCATTATCCCAACGAAAAATGGGTTAAGTTAACAGGTGAAAAATGGCCAAAAGAATTACTTACGCCAGAATTGCAACAATTTTACAACCCAGAAGGTACTTGCCCTGCCAGCAATTTAATTGATTTAAATTCTGGCAATAAAGAACGAGGTATTTGCGCGATTCCTTATACGCGTTTGCGTGATGGCAAAAGTGTGCTGTTTCCTGTCAATTTAATCGGCAACTTATATGTCAGCAACGGAATGAGCGCTGGCAATACCATGATGGAAGCGCGTACGCAAGCATTGGCGGAAATTTTTGAGCGAGACATTAAATACAAAATTATTCGCGAAGGCATTTGCTTGCCAGATGTGCCTGAAAGAGTATTAAATCGCTATCCACGCATTGCCGCAGGCATTAAAGATTTGCGCGATGCGGGTTATGGCATTTTGGTGAAAGATGCCTCACTTGGTGGCCAATACCCTGTCATGAATGTCACGCTGTTGCATCCAGAAGACCAAGGTTGTTTTGCCAGCTTTGGCGCACATCCACGCTTTGAAGTTGCTCTTGAGCGTGCGTTGACAGAGCTGTTACAAGGCCGCGCGATGGATAGCCTCAAAGGCTTTGTGGCGCCTGGTTTTGATATGGAAGAAATCGCTGATTCACAAAACTTAGAGATTCATTTTGTGGATTCCAGCGGCGTGATTAGCTGGGACTTTTTACGCAGTACGCCTGATTATGCGTTTGTGGATTGGAATTTTGGCAATACGACCGAAGAAGATTACAACTGGTGCGTCAACACCATTCATAACAGCGGTCACGACATGTATATCGCCGACTTCACGCATTTAGGCGTTTACGCCTGCCGTATTTTTGTGCCGGGCATGAGCGAGATTTATCCTGTAGAAGAATTGCAATGGGAAAACAATACCGTCGGTAATCTGGTGCGCCCTTTCGCACTGCGTTTGCAAGAACTTAACCAAGCAGAATCAGCAGAATTATTAGAAACTTTGCTGGATTTAGAATTGGCAGATGAATTACCAGTGACCACCTTAATTGGATTATGCGCAGACCCCAACACTACTTGGGTAGATTTACGCGCTGGCGAATTAAAAACGCTTGCCGCGCTTGCTGCTGGCGATACCGATGAGATTTTAAATGGCTGCGCATGGATTGCCCAATTTGGCGAATTACCCGAAAAACGAGCGCGTGTTTATCGCTGTATTGACAATATTGTACAACTTCAAGAGATGACAGAATCGGAAGATACCGCTGCGTTTGAAATAAATTTAAGCTTAATGTACGGCACGGAAACCTTGCAACAAGCGCACAAATTGCTGAACCGTGAAGAGCAATATTTTGGTTTAGGTTTGTTGGGTGCGAATATGGAAGGCAGTGCAATGCATCAACGTCTGCTTGAGGCTTATGGCAAAGTCTGGAAACGATAGGCTAAATACTAGGTCAATTACTTTTAATTGAAAACGTAGTTCCATAAAGTTACTACTGCTTTTATATGTGCGATTACTAAGCAGGTTTCCACCCTACTATGCGTTCCTCCTTGTAGCTTAAACGCATGCTGCATTTTACGATATTCTCTGTAAGCAATCACTATATTTTCTGCGGCTTGCAATTCAATAATATTGAGTGACGCCAGCAGTTTTAGCAATGCAATATTGCCGATATTTTCGGTTAATTCTGGGTATTTATTGGCATGACTTAACACTAAAAATTGCACTAAAAACTCCACATCAATAATGCCGCCAGCATCCTGTTTAATATCAAATAAACCCGCTTGTGGTTTGTGGCTGGTGCGCATTTTTTCGCGCATTTCTATGACGGATTTTTTCAGCGTTTCACTATCGCGCTGTTGGCTTAATACTTCAACGCGCACTTGCTCAAACGCGCTGCCGATATTGGCATCACCTGCAATCCATCTTGCGCGGGTCAAGGCTTGATGCTCCCACACCCATGCTTTAGTCAGCTGATATTCTTTAAACGCAGCAATACTGCTCACCAACAAGCCACTGTTGCCATCTGGACGTAACTGCAAATCGGTTTCGTATAGCAAGCCTGCATTGGTTAGGCTGTTAAACCAGTTGTTAATCCGTTGCGCAAAGCGGGCATATATTTCACTTGCTTCCGATGAAACATCATCATAAAGAAAGATGATATCTAAATCCGACATATAGCCAAGCTCTTTACTGCCGAGCTTACCATAGCCAATCACGGCAAATTTCGGCGTAGCAATATGCTTAAATTTCAGGCTATCCCAAATCGTTTGTAGGCTTACTTGCAGAATCACATCAGCCAAGTTGCTTAAATAATCGGATAAGATTTCCAGTGGCAGCGCGCCCGCCACATCTTGTGCAGCAAACTTTAAAATGGCGGCGTGTTTAAAGTGGCGCATGGCGTCCATTTGCGCTTCGGTGTCGCCTTGAATATGCTGCATTTTTTCGGTCAAATTTAGTGTTAAGTCTGCAAAATCTGGCTCTTCATACAAGGTGCGCGAATCTAATAACTCATCCAATAAAATTGGATGCGCCGATAAATATTGCGCCAACCAAGGGCTGGCGGCGCACAGTTTAATGACCAGATTTAAAGCCTGCGGATATTCGGCTAACAGCGCTAAATAACTGGCGCGGCGGCAGATATTTTCTAGCAAACTTATCGTACGGAGTAAGGCGATATCGCTATTTTCTTCTGTTGCTGCAATCTCAATCACCAACGGCATCAGGCGATCAAAACGTTGGCGGCTACTTTCGGGCAATTGCTGATAGCGGCTACTGGTACGAAGCATTTTTAAGCGTTGCAATGCTTCATTGGCATCGGCATAACCTGCACCTGATAATGCTTGTATGGCAGCGCTGGACTCAAGCGTTTGTTGCCACAACGCTTGGTAAATTGTAGCTGATTTATCCACCGCATGAGATGAATTCGCGCTAGGTGCTTCAGCATTAAAAGTGGCATCAAAATGCTGCTGAACTTGTTTTCTATGTTGATTCAATTGCGCCAAAAAACTTTCCCAACCGGCAAACTGCATGGCCTTGGCGATACGCGCACACGCCACATCATTTTTGGGTAAATCCTGCGTTTGCTGGTCGTCCACATACATTAAGCGATGTTCTAAATTTCTTAAAAATGTATAAGCTGCTGTTAGTTCGCTGACCGCTTTTTCTGGCAATAAGCCTTTGTTTTGCAAAAGGCTCAATACTTGTAGAGTCGGCTTTATCTGTAAGCTAGTATCCGTTCCGCCACGAATTAACTGAAAAACCTGCGCAATAAATTCAATCTCGCGTATACCGCCGCGGCCTAGCTTAATATTGTCATGTAGACCTTTTTGTAGCACGTCGCGCTGGATTTGCATTTTTAAATCACGCAGGCTGGTTAAGGCGTTGTAATCTAAATATTTTCTAAAGACAAACGGTTTAAGCAACTTGGTCAGTTTGTCTTTTGGCCCAGCCACCACGCGACCTTTTATCCATGCGTAGCGTTCCCATTCACGGCCATTGTTTTGGTAATACTCTTCCAGCGCATCGCAATTGGGCACCAACACGCCTTCAGAGCCAAACGGCCGTAAGCGCATATCCACCCTGAACACAAAGCCGTCTTCGGTCACGTCATCTAGTGCAGAGATAACTTTTTTGCCCAGTTTATTAAAAAAGTCTTGATTACTGATGACATTGGAAGCACTTGAGGTTTCGCCCACCGCTTCAAAACTAAAAATCAAATCCACATCAGATGAAACATTTAGCTCAACCCCGCCCAACTTGCCCATGCCGACCACAATCATTTGCTGCGGCAAGCCAGTATCGCTGCTAGGCTTGCCATATATGTCTTCTAGCCAAATCGAGTGAAAATCCACAGCGGTTTGAATGGTGATTTCGGCCAGCTCAGAAGTGGTTTTCATCACCTCATTTAAATCGCATAACTGATTCAAATCGCGATAAATAATTCTTAATAAAACGCGCTGACGCAACTGCCTTAACACTTTTTTAAGTGATAATTCATCGCTTATTTTTGCGTTAGCTAAAAAATATTGCATGTTTTCAAGCGTATAAGATTGCGCATGATTTTGTAGCAAATCTTCTAGTAGTAAGGCATCTTTTGCTAGCAAACGCCCTGCATACAAACTGCAATAGACTAAGTGTTGCAATCCAGCCTCAAAACGAGTTGGCGCTTGGGTTTGCGATAAGTATTTATCCAGTGTTAGCATGTTATTTTTAAGGTAATATGACGTTTGAACATTTGTGTTACATCTTACCTTAATCATTATTATAAAAATTAATATGTCATTACGATTAATGACAAATTTGGGAGTTGCGTTGCATGGCTATTGAATCTGTATTAACCGAAAACCGCGTTTTTCATCCAAGTGAGGCATTCAAATCGCAGGCCAATATATCAGGATTGGATGCATACAATGCTCTTTGTGCAGAAGCCGAAGCGGATTATGAGGGTTTTTGGGCAAAATTAGCGCGTGAGTTATTGGTTTGGCATCAGCCATTTACAAAGACCCTAAACGAATCAGAAGCGCCATTCTACAAATGGTTTGAAGACGGCGAATTGAATGTTTCAGTCAACTGCTTAGATAAACACCTTGCCACAATTCCCAACAAAACCGCGATTATTTTTGAAGCCGATAACGGTGACACCAAAACAGTCACATACCTTGAGTTGTATCATCAAGTTTGCCGATTTGCCAATGGATTAAAAACACTGAATTTGCCACTTGGCGCGCGGGTTGTTATTTATTTGCCAATGGGTATTGAGGCGATAGTCGCCATGCAAGCTTGCGCGCGCTTAGGCTTAATTCACTCTGTGGTATTTGGTGGCTTTTCTGCCAAAAGCTTGAACGAGCGCATGATTGATGCAGGTGCCGTGGCAGTAATTACATCTGACGGGCAATTTCGTGGTGGAAAAACCTTGCCATTAAAAGCAGCGGTTGATGAAGGTATCGCCATGGGAGGATGCGAAGCGATTCAAATGATTATTGTACTGAAAAAAACCGGTCAAGATGTGGCTTGGAGCCACAAAGATATATGGTGGAGTGACTTGATTGCGAATCAACCAGACACTTGCGAACCTGTGATGGTCAATGCGGAACACCCGCTATTCTTGCTCTATACTTCAGGATCAACAGGGAAACCAAAAGGCGTACAACACAGCTCTGCTGGATATTTACTACACGCGATGAACACCATGCGTTGGACTTTTGACGTAAAACCAAATGATGTGTATTGGTGTACGGCCGATGTGGGCTGGATTACTGGCCACAGCTACGTGACTTATGGCCCTTTAGCGATGGGCGCAACGCAAGTAGTGTTTGAAGGCATTCCTACCTACCCTAACGCTGGTCGTTTTTGGCAGATGGCAGAAAAGCATAAGGTTTCAATTTTTTACACGGCACCAACGGCTATTCGCTCACTCATTAAGTCTAGCGAAACTGACCCAAATACACATCCAAACCAATATGATTTAAGTAGTTTGCGTCTATTAGGCACGGTGGGCGAGCCGATTAATCCAGAAGCCTGGATGTGGTACTTTGAGCAAGTGGGCGGCGGCCGCTGCCCTATTGCTGATACCTTCTGGCAAACTGAAACAGGCGGCCACGTGATTACCCCATTGCCGGGCGTGCATCCGCTCACACCAGGATCCTGCACGATGCCGTTTCCTGGCATTGCGATTGATGTTGTAGATGAAACAGGTAAAGATTTGCCTTGGGGCACAGGCGGTTTATTGGTGATTAAAAAGCCATGGCCTTCAATGATACGCACTATTTTCAATGATCCAGAACGCTTTAAAACCAGCTACTACCCAGTAGATTTGGGTGGCAAATTATACTTAGCTGGTGATGGTGCCGTGCGCGATGCCACTACAGGCAATTTCACCATAATGGGCCGCATTGATGATGTGCTAAATGTGTCTGGTCACCGCTTAGGCACCATGGAAATCGAATCAGCGCTGGTTTCAAATCCACTAGTGGCAGAAGCTGCCGTAGTGGGCAAACCGCACGATATCAAAGGTGAGTCCGTTGTTGCTTATGTGGTACTAAAAGGTGCCAGACCATCTGGCGAAGAAGCCAAAAAAATTGTCGAAAATTTACGCAGCTGGGTAGGAAAAGAAATCGGCCCTATCGCTAAGCCAGATGAAATAAGGTTTGGCGACAATTTACCCAAAACCCGCAGCGGCAAGATTATGCGCAGACTTTTGCGTAGCTTAGCCAAGGGTGAAGAAATCAGTTCTGACATATCAACATTAGATAATCCTGCGATTTTGGAACAGTTGAAAGAAGTGATTAAGTAGAACTATTTAGTAAACACATTTAAAATCAAGGAAGTTACAATAAATAGCTCTAAAGGTGTTACAAATGGCAACATCAGGAAGAGCAGATTAAGTGAAGCAAAACAAGTCAATTTAACTTAATATTTTGTAACTGGCAGAATAGCCAGCTGTGTTGCTGACTCAGTCGATGTTAATTGCAATACGGCAGCCTATTACTTTCAGCGACTAAGAGATATTATTTACGACTATGCGCAGGAAGAAGCGTGTAAGAATTTAAAGGTGAAATGGAAGTTGACGAAAGCCACTAGTGCCGAATGCAAAGTTAAGCGTGGTAGCGGAGCGGTGGGAATGGTGCCTATTTTTAGGTTATTGAAGCGCGATGGCAAGACTAACACCAGTTGATGCTAGCGGTGCAAACTTATTGCCGATTATTGAGAGCAAAGTAATTCCTGATAGCATCCTGTAATATGAGTGCTAAAAGGCTACAACGCATTAGATGTCCCTGGTTTTAAGCATTACCGAATTTATAAGTCAAAGTTTTTTGCCAAAGGTAACAATCATATAAATCGCATTGATAACTTTTGAAATCAAGATGAGCGGTATATGCTTAAATTTAACGGTGTGCCAAAAGCCTACTTTAGCCTGTTTTTAAAGGAGCTTGAGTTGCGTTTTAATAACCCATCACCAAAAGCACAGTTAAAGTAATAAAACATTGAGGTAAATAATATATGAGCTATATATCCAGGACAGACCAAAATTATGAATAACAATATTAAAAATACAATCAAAAAAGCAATTAAGTTTTTTCAACTAAATCTTAACCAAGTTAAAGATAATGGCTTAATAGAATCAAAGAAAATAGGTTCTGGAATCCCAAAAATTATTCATCAAATTTATTCTTCTGAAAAAAACTTACCTGAGGAAATAAAAAAAAATATTATTTATCTTAAGGGTATGAATCCAGATTGGGAATATAGGATTTATGATGATGATAAAATGCAAACTTATGTATCAAATCACTATCCTGAGATTTTAAAATATTACAATAAAATTAACCCAAAATATGGTGCTGCAAGAGCAGATTTTTTTAGATATTTGGTTATTTATAGGGAGGGCGGCGTCTACCTTGACATAAAAAGTAGCCTCTCAAAACCATTAAGTGAAATTATAAGTCCTGATGACACTTACATACTTTCGCGCTGGTCAGATTCCAGAGGCAAACATTCTTTTGAGGGAACATTTGTTGATGAGTTTCAGCAATGGCATATTATTGCTACTGCAGGTCACCCATTTTTGAAATCGGTGTTAGAAAATGTTTGCTTGAACATAAAAAAGTACAATCCTCTTTTGCATTCAAAAGGTTTTTGGGGTGTATTAATTACAACGGGGCCAATAGCTTACACATTGTCGATTTTACCTATTTTAGATAAGTATAAGTATAGGATTGGTACAGATGAAGATTTTAATTTGGTCTATAGTATATTTTCAGCACAAAAAGACACAATACATCATCACTCAATGTTCAAAATTCACTATAGTCGGTTGACAGAATCAATTACAAAACAATCAGAATTCATTAACTTATTCATTATATATTTAGATAAATTAAAACGATTTTTAAACTTGCTATAAATTATTAGTACTCAACAAACTCTTGTGCTCTATCTAGTTTTGCGTTTAGAGATTATTTCCGATCTCGGGTAAAATGTCATTTTATTTGAATTGTCAGTTAACATGTCTTTACAGCAAGAAATCAGCCGCCGCCGTACCTTTGCCATTATTTCTCACCCTGATGCAGGTAAAACAACGCTCACTGAAAAACTATTATGGTTTGGAGGTGCTATTCAAGTTGCGGGCGAAGTGCGCGGTCGTAAGGCTGCGCGGCATGCGACTTCTGACTGGATGGAGCTTGAAAAGCAGCGCGGTATTTCAGTCACTTCATCCGTAATGCAGTTCCCATACCGCGACCATATGGTGAACTTGCTGGACACGCCTGGCCATGATGATTTCTCTGAAGATACTTATCGCACATTAACCGCTGTGGATTCAGCCGTGATGGTGATTGACTCAGTCAATGGCGTTGAAGCGCAGACCATCAAACTGCTGAACGTGTGCCGTATGCGTGATACGCCGATTATTACGTTTATTAATAAACTTGACCGCGAAAGCCGCGCGCCGATTGAGTTGCTAGACGAGATTGAAACCACATTAGGCATGGAATGCGCGCCAATGACTTGGCCTATTGGCATGGGTAAGTCGTTTCGCGGCGTCTACAATTTAGTCAACGATAGCATTCTGTTTTTTGATCCGCGTGCCGACAAAGGTACTTCTGAGACGATTCAGGGTTTAGATAATCCGCGGCTAGATGAGTTAATCGGCCGTCAGGCAGGCGAATTACGCATTGATATTGAGTTAGTGCGTGGTGCATCTAATGAATTTAATGCCGAACGTTATTTGAACGGCAAACAAACGCCTGTATTTTTTGGCTCTGCAGTGAATAACTTTGGCGTGCAATCATTATTAGATGCTGTTGTAGACTTATCTCCAGCTCCACTTACCCGCCAAACAGCCAGTCGTGCGATCACTCCAGATGAACCAAAATTTTCTGGCTTTGTGTTTAAGATTCAAGCCAATATGGACCCAAAGCACCGTGATCGTATTGCGTTTTTACGCGTATGCTCGGGTCGTTTTGAGCGTGGAATGAAAATTAAGCAAGTTTCTACTGGCAAATTAATGGCGGTGAATAATGCGATTACATTTATGGCACGCGATCGCACTACCATGGATGAGGCTTATTCTGGCGACATTATTGGCATACCAAATCACGGCACCATTAAAGTGGGCGATACCTTTAGTGAAGGCGAAGCGTTGAAGTTTACTGGCATCCCCTCGTTTGCGCCTGAGTTTTTCCGCCGCGCACGCTTAAAAAACCCACTTAAAATGAAGCAGCTGCAAAAAGGCTTACAACAATTGGCAGAAGAAGGCGCTTCGCAACTGTTCCGCCCTTTATTATCGAATGATCTGATTTTGGGCGCGGTTGGCTTATTGCAATTTGACGTGGTCGCGCATCGTTTAGAGCATGAATATGGCGTAGATGTAGTATTTGAAAGCTACGATTGTTATACCGCGCGCTGGCTACGTGGTTCTGACGCAGATTTGCGTGCCATTGCCGATAAATATGGCTTTAACGTGGGCTTAGATGGTAATGATGAATACGTTTATCTAGCGCCAAACCGCGTGAATTTACAAATGGCTGAAGAACGTTATCCAGATATTCAATTTTTGGCAACCAGAGAAATAAGTTAACCATTAAATTAGCTCAAAATTAACTGTTCTAATCACGCCATGTTTATTTGAGCGTTATGCATTTTAAATGTTAAGGACTTAATGCAATGAAATGGCTTAATTTAATTTTGTTTTTTTGCGTTACCTGCTTGGCTAGTTTATTAACCCCTACTCAACAAGCCTATGCTGAGCCGAGCCAAATAATTAAGACTGCTACAGAAATTGAAGCTAGGCAGGTATTGACGAATATAGCGTATGGCCCATATAGCGCTCAAAAGATGGATATTCACATTCCGCCCAATGTGCATAATGCGAATATTATTTTTATGGTACATGGTGGGGCATGGCGCAATGGTGACAAAGCAATGCGTAGTATCGTCAAAAATAAGTCGCAATTTTGGCTGGCTAAAAATACTATTTTTATATCAACCAATTACCGCCTGTTGCCAGAGGCCGACCCGCTTACTCAAGCAGAAGATGTCGCCAAAGCAATCGCCTTTGCACAAACAAAAGCCAGCGAATGGGGCGGTAATCCTAAAAAAATGATTGTGATGGGTCATTCAGCAGGGGCGCATTTAGTCGCATTAGTTATATCCACACCACAATTTCAAGATAAAATAAAACCAACTTTAGGCACAGTTTTGTTAGACAGTGCTGCCTTAGATTTGCCTGAATTGATTAGTTCGAGCTCGCTACCATTGTATAAAAGAGCGTTTGGCAACAATCAAAGTTATTGGCTGCAAGCTTCGCCCTACCACCAACTGAATAAAAAAGTTGCCCCCGTACTCATTGTCTGCTCCACTAGACGTAACAATGCCTGCTCGCAGGCACAGGCTTTTTCAAAAAAATTAATCAGCGTGGGTGGCATATCTGAAGTACTCCCTGTTTACTTATCGCATCTTCAAATTAATGAGCAATTAGGCTTACCAAGCGATTACACTCACAAAGTAGATTATTTTATCAAGCAACTAGACGAATGAATCTTAGAGTGGCTAAGTAGTATGAAATACTAGCAGAGCTATATCTATAATAGTCTAACAATCTGCACTTTGGATAGCCAAGGCCGCGATTATGCAACGTTGATTGCTGCATAGCCAAGTGCCTTGCGGTCACGTGACAATTGTTTCTACAATGTTTTTTAACAAAGCGATTGTGGTGACCAATTCTCTAGGCGTGCAAGATTATATTTTTGATGATAAAACTGGTTTGTTTTGCGAACCTAAAAATGCGGATGATTTATCTGAAAAAATTGAAATGTTATGGGATGACTCTATTAAAAATACCCAGCTTAGTGAAGCTGGGTTTGCATTCGCGCAGGCAAATTGCACAGAGAAAACAGCGATTAATTACTTTGCAGATTTCTTAAACAAACATTCACAAACTTAAATCAAAATGAAGTTTAAGGCCTGCTTAACTTAACACCTTTTTCAGGCGTATTTTGTATAAAATCTGCCACCGCTTTTAGCAGTTCACCATTACCACGCAATGGTTTTGCTAGTTTTGCTGCCATGTCAACGTGTCCGTAATTTTCAAATTGAACAACTTGCGCTAAGCCGCTGTTCTTTTTGATTTTTTCAGCCAAGTTATAGCTATTTCTTGGCCAGACTGTGCCATCTTTTAAACCAACCGCAAGCAACATAGGCGGGCTTTTACCATCCACAAAATTAATAGGTTGTGATTTTGGCTGTTCAGCCGCAGAGCCGAATATAGTTTTTAGTCGTTCTGACTTCAGCGGTAAAAAATCATATGGGCCTGCTAGACCAACAACACCTGAAAAATCAGTAGGTTTTAGTGATTGTTTTGCTAGATATTCAGCATTAACAGCCATCATCACCGCAATATGTGCGCCAGCAGAATGGCCAGCTAAAAATACCTGATTAGCATCCCCTTGATATTGGCTAATATTGTCTTTTACCCACTTTGCGGCCAGCGCAGGGTCTTCCATAAAAGCAGGAAATAACACCTCTGGATAAACGCGATAATCTGGGATGACAACGACAAAACCCATTGACGCTAAGGCTTCGCCTACAAACTTATAATCGCCACGCTCGCCTGAATCCCAACTACCGCCGTAATAAAATATCACTACTTTACGTGGTTTATGCGCTTGATTTTCTGATGCATTATTGGGTGAATAGATGTCGAGCTTTTGCCTTGGCAATTGCCCAAACGCAATTCCAGATTCAAGCTTATAGGTGCTTTCTGGCACCATAGCATTAAGAATTTTTATTGGGCTACAAGCAGTGGCGGTTACAATACATGCAAGACCTAGTAGTGCTTTAGCAGGAAAAAGTTTTTTTTGAATGGTCGTGAGCAATTTAAGTTTTTTGACTGTTTAGTGGTTGTTAATTATTTATACGCACACAACCAGTATTTAGATTTAACTAAACGCCAATCTATCACAGTTTTATTAAATCGCTGGCAATTTAATCGTGATAACCAAACCTGCATTTTCCATAGAGCTTGCCGAAATTTCACCACAATGTGCTTCTATAATTTGTTTTGTAATTGCCAAACCTAACCCATAGCCGTTTACGCTAGCTGCAGCGTTTGTATTAGAGCGATAAAAAGGTTTAAAAATCGCTTCTAATTCTGAGGCTTTTACGCCAACTCCTTTATCCGCGACACGAATAATAACCTGTTTAGCCCCATGATCAATCGTTGCGCTCACTTCTACCGCGGTTTTTGCTGGACTATACTTAACCGCATTTCGCAACACATTATCAATTGCGCGCTGTAGTAATTCGGGCTGTGCTTGTATTTGTATATTTGGGTGAGCCGTATACTGAACATTAACATGATTGCTAGCACCCTCGAAATTAGCGTCTTCTACCGATTCTTGCAACAACTCATTTAAATCGATTGGCTCTTTTTTAAAGTCAGTCATGCCTGATTCTAAACGTGATAAAGTCAATAATTCTCCTACCAAGTAATCCATGCGCACCGATTCGGTTTCGATTCGATTAAGTGAGGTAGTAATTTTTTCACTGATAGGATGTGCAGCATCCGCTTGTGCCGATTGTTGTTTGATTAAACCAATCGCAATTTGTAAACGCGCTAAAGGCGAACGTAACTCATGTGAAACTTGATGCATTAAATGGGTTTGGCTTTGAATTAATTGGCCTACACGGCTTACCATCACATCAAAAGCCGTTCCTAAATCAGCCAATTCATCGCGCCTACCTTGCATTACTTTTCCTACTCGGGCATCTAAATCACCACTGGCAGCACTCTCAAAAGCAAACCTTAACTGTTTGATTGGCTTAGAAAAATACCAAGCTAGCATAGCGGCAAAGAGCAAACTCACAAAAATACCCACAATTAGCGGCATAGCGGGAAATAGGTACCTAAAATTTTGCTTAATTTTGATGCCATTAATAATAGTAGGCGGCGGCCGTTTATTGCGTGCCTCTACGAACAGCCAATAAGTGTGGCCATCATCAGCCTGAACTTGTTGAATGGCGCGATTATCAATATCGCTGCTTAAAGCAGCTAGCGAAGTAGTATTAACCCCTTTAGGTAGCAGACGGTTTAATAACTCAGCACCCTCCTCATTGACCACGTATAACTGCGGCATCGGCTCGTTTTTCCAAATATCCATTAACGATTTTAGCGATTCGATACCATTCATTTTGAGCGTGCTGGCCGCGGCTAGCACCATTGTTCTAGCTGGTGGCGCGGCGTCTATTAAGCGTCTTTCTCTATCACGCTTATCGTTGACCATACCAATTGCCAAGCTCACTACCAGCACAGTAGTAAGTTGCGCAAAGAAGAAAAATAGAAAAAATTTCCAGTAAAGTCTGCCCATGTTTATTTGTCTATTTTTAATTTATTTTAAATATTGATAGCCAAGTCTATAAACAGTTTGTATCAATTGCTTTCCGGCTGCCGCCGCACTGAGTTTTTGGCGCACACTGCTCATGTGCACGTCAATATTACGGTCGAATTTAGCCATTGGCCTGCCCAATGCCAATTCTGAGAGCATTTGTTTGCTAACTACATTGCCAGCGCGTTCTACCAATACTTCTAGCAAATTAAATTCGGTACTGGTCAGCACCAAAGGCATGCCATCCCATTCCACACGTCGTTGCTCTGGCATTAATACTAATTCATTAAGGGTAATAGTTTTGGCCTGATTGGCTTGCGGCTTAGCGCGGCGCAAAATTGCCCTGATACGCGCGACTAGCTCGCGCGGCGTACAGGGTTTTGGCACATAATCGTCAGCGCCCAGCTCTAAACCCACAATACGGTCTGCATCATCACCTTTGGCTGTCAGCATAATTACCGCCATATTGCTGGTTTGGCGTATACGCCGCAAAGTATCAATACCATTTAATTTAGGCATCATCACATCTAGCACTACCAAATCATAAGTATCGGCTTGTAAAGCTATTAGCCCCGCCTCGCCATCGTGCGCTGTGCTAACAGAAAAGCCTTCAAGGTCGATATACTCTTTGAGCATTTCGACCAACTCGACGTCATCATCTATAAGTAAAATTTTATCCATGATTATTTATTTAACTTCATGATTAAAAAAGGTTAATGCATCATAACGACAGAGCCATCCATCAACAAGCTTAATGCAGGACATTTACGCAGATTTACACTCTCTTAACGGCGTTTTACAACTAGTGATTGCACAATGGCAACATCCTAAAAGGCAGCAAAACATAGGATTTCGAAGAAGGTTTAAAGTCAGACATTTTGAATGTTAACGAATAAAGGATTATGAAATGAAAAATTTATCAATCAAACAATTATTGGCAATTTCGGCGCTAGCGATTGCTTTACCATTCTCTGCATCAAGCTATGCTGAATCTGGCAAACATTGCAACCATCACGATAACAAAGGCGGTCATGGCTATAAACACGGCGGCCATTCTGGCCAAGCTGGTATGCCACACCATTTTAAAGCGCTTAATTTAACGCAAGATCAACAAGATAAAGTATTTGCGATTATGCACGAACAAGCGCCGGCTAAATATGCGCAACACAAACAACAGCGCGAAACAATGGAAGCCTTGCGTACGCTGGCACAAGCAGATACTTTTGATGAAGCCAAAGCGCAACAATTAACCGACCAATTAGGTAAGTTAGAGAAAGAAAAAGCGCTGAATCGTCTTAAAACTGAGGCGAGGATTGCAGCCCTGCTAACGCCAGAGCAACGTGTAAAAATGCGTGAATTCAAACCATCATATCGTGGCGGGCACGGCATGCACGATAATGTGCGATTTAAAAACAGAGCTTCACCAGCGATAAAACCTATTAATAGTTAAATCAGTTTAACCGTTCATTAAACAAAGCCTGCATATTTTTGTATACGGGCTTTTTTTATGATTCATTAAAACTCTTTAATGAGACGTTAATCGCGTTCAAATGCTTCACACAATTGGCTTAATAATTGGCCAAAAAGTGGTAGCACTTCATCTTTACTGTGCGGGCTGTCGTCATCGGTACCTGCCACTACAAAACTCACCGTTATTTTATCTAAATTCTCTCTAAACTCTGCCCAATGCTCTGCCTCTGCATCACCTATCAGTTTAAATTTATGAAAGCCTGAGTCTATAATTTCAATTAACTCTACATCTGCAATGCCTGCAAATAAGGTTTTAGCGATAATCACTTGCGCAGCCATTAAATCAGGTGCAGCTTTACCATCTTCTGATAATTCATGCGTAAGCGGCAAGGTTAAAAATGCAAATACCAGCATGGCATAGGCTTGATACACACTGAACATATCAAAATTGTTATGCCGCTCATCCGCTGGCTGGCGGCCCGCCTCTTGAATCGCCCTGAACGTGACAAAGCTAGCCAGATAATGCGCAGAATCAACGGCGTTGTAGTCGTCCAAGCTGATATTCGGTTTTGCACCGTCATCAAAAGTTTCGGCAAAACATAAAGTGTGTAAAAGTGTTAAGCGTGTTGAATAGTCCATATTTTCTATACTTTTAAATGGTTAACTAAATTTCTGACGAATCAAACATCAGCCATTGCTTCTAATTGCTCATGTAACTCAAGCCAGCGCATCTCTGCCGTATCAATCGCGCTACTTAACTCTGCCTGGCGTTTCAACAATTGCTGTAATTCAGATTTATTGTTTGCATCATACAAACTGCCTTCACTGGCGCGTGCATCCAGAGTGGTTTTTTCAGCATTTAGCTTTTCTAAGCTTTTCTCAATCTGCTCAGTTTCTTTTACTAACGGCCTGCGCGCAACGATACGCGCTTGTCGCTCTGCTTTGCTTTGCGCGTAATCGTTCTTTTTAACGGCAGTTTCAATATTGACAGTATTCGTTTGCGTTTTATTATTGGCTAGCCAATCTTTATAATCATCCAAATCACCATCAAAAGCTTCTGCCACGCCGTTGGCAACCAGCACAAAATTATCGCAAGTGGCGCGCAATAAGGCTCTATCATGCGAAACCAAAATCACACCGCCTTGATAATCTTGCAAGGCCAACGTTAAAGCATGGCGCATTTCCAAATCCAAATGGTTGGTTGGCTCATCCAGCAACAGCAAATTAGGCCGCGTCCAAATCAATAAGGCCAAAGCCAAACGCGATTTTTCGCCACCTGAAAAATTTTCGCAACTGGCGCGCGCCATGTCGCCTTTAAAATCAAAACCACCTAAATAATTTAGATGCTCTTGCTCACGCGTGGCAGGATCTAAACGCAACATATGTTGCAGCGGCGATTCATGCGGGCGTAATTGCTCTAATTGATGTTGCGCAAAATAGCCGATATTCAGCTCTTTTCCCTCTACGCGTTTGCCTGCTAAGGGTTTTAATTCAGCCGCCAGCAGTTTGATTAAAGTGGATTTACCCGCGCCATTTTTACCCAACAAGCCAATCCGTTCACCTGGCCGAATCGCCATCACTACTTTTTTAAGAATGGTCTTATCCGCATACCCTACATCAATATCATCTAACACCAATAAGGGATCTGGCGCGTCAATGGGGCTACGAAACTCAAAGCTAAATTGCGAATCCACATGCGCGGCTGAAATCATTTCCATGCGCTCTAATGCTCTAATGCGGCTTTGCGCTTGGCGCGCTTTGGTGGCCTGCACCCTAAAACGGTCAATATAGCTGTGTAAATGGGCGACCTTGCGTTGCTGTTTTTCAAACATAGCTTGTTGCAAAGCCAGCTTTTCTGCGCGCTGACGTTCAAAATCACTATAGCCGCCGCGATACAGCGTAATGCGTTGCTGCTCAATGTGCAGCACAGTATCGATGACATTATCTAAAAAATCCCTGTCATGCGAAATCAATAACAAAGTACCGCGATAATCGCGCAACCAGGTTTCTAGCCAAATCACTGCATCTAAATCCAAGTGGTTAGTCGGCTCATCTAACAGCAATAAATCGCTGCGGCACATCAATGCGCGCGCTAAATTCAGCCGCACACGCCAACCGCCAGAAAATTCACTCACAGAACGGGTTAAGTCTGCTTGCGAAAAACCCAAGCCGTCTAATAAACTGGATGCACGCGCCTTGGCTGAATAGCCTTCAATATCACTTAAACGCTGATGCAATTCGGCGATTTTCTCTCCTTCATGTTGCGTTTCTGCTTGTAGCAAAGCCGCTTCAATTTCGGTTAATTCAGCGTCACCTTCTAGCGTAAATTGCAACGCAGGCAAATTCAAGCTGGGCGTTTCCTGCGCCACATGCGCAATTACCCAGTTTGGTGGAATGTCTAAATCGCCCACTTCTTGTTGCAACTCACCGCGCAGCAAAGCAAATAGCGATGATTTACCTGCACCATTGGCGCCAATCAGGCCAACTTTGTGGCCAGGATGTAGCTGAAAAGCTGCCTGCTCTAGCAACACTTTTACGCCACGAAAAAGGCTTAAATTTCTAAATTGAATCAATCTATATCACACCCAAAAATTGCGTCAGCCAAATTCGCCAAAAGGCGTTATTCTAAAGCAATCTGGCAGAATACAACGAAGTGATTATGCTGAAATTACCAGCTTAAAGCTTGTTTACGTTTTGTTTACAAGTTATTGCGTTTTTTTCAAGTAAAATAATCAGTTAATCTATTTATTTCGACCCAAACACAAGGCTGTCACGCGCAAAACTAATGATCACACTAAAAAAAATAGCCCGCTGGGCATTGCTTGGTCTGCTCTTGCTAATGGTCGTCATATTAATCACTGCATTAACCTTACGTTTTGTGATATTCCCTCATATCGATCAATACAAAGATGATATTGCGCGCTATATTGCACAAACTATTGACCAAAAAATCACCATTGGCGATATTGTCACAGGTTGGGATGGCTTAACGCCACAGGTAGATTTAAAAAATATTGATTTATTTGATGCAGAAAACCGCGTTGCATTGCATTTAAACAATGTAGAAGCCAGCCTTTCGTGGTTAAGCGTACCGCTTTTGCAGCCCAAACTCACTAAATTAGTGGTGCATCAACCCGCACTGACGATTCGACGTAAGCCTGATGGCAGTATTTATTTGGCAGGAATTGCGCTAGAGGGCGAATCTAAACCAGCGTTTATGAATTGGTTATTGCGCCAACGCGAAGTTAACGTTAAAAACGCACAGGTTATTTGGCAAGATGATTTACGCCAAGCACCCGAACTGTCGCTCAATCAATTCAACTTAACACTTCGCAATCCTTTATTACATCAATCCTTAGGTCAACACGCGTTGAAATTGTCTGCGTTACCATCTATAGGCGCACGACAAAAAATGAGTGTCAATGGGCATTTTGTTGGGCGCGATGTCAGCAAAATGAGTAAGTGGCATGGCGATTTTTTTATTGACTTAAAACAAACTGATTTAGCGGTTTATAAAGCTTGGATAGATTATCCGATTGATATTCAAAGTGGCACAGGTGATGCCAAAATTTGGCTTAACTTTGCCAACAACAACATCAATAGCGTTAAAACACAAGCCAATATCCGCAATTTAGCAGTAATGACAAAAAACCAATCCAGCGCTTTTGTTGCGCAGACATTTTCGGGCGATGTGCAATGGCAAAACAAAAATAATACGCAAACTATTAACGCAAAAAATATCATACTTAACACGAATAACGGTTTAAATATTCGCAATGGTCATGGTTTTTATGCAACTAGCATTAAAAATAATCAGCCTTGGGTTAAGGCTAATATTCAGCTGAATCAATTTAATTTAGCATCATTAAAAATGATTAATTCGCACATTAGTTTACCCAACAATCTGCAAATCCAACTTAATGGCTTTGCGCCAGTGGGCGTTTTACAAAACATCGATTTATTGTGGGAAGGAGCGACCAGCAAACCTGCGCACTACAAAATCAACACCAGTTTTAGCCAACTAGGCATTCGGGCATTCCAAAAAATTCCAGGTTTTAATCAACTTGCAGGGTCAATAAAAGCTGATGAGTTAGGCGGTACGTTGCTGCTTAATAGTCAAAATGCCACTTTAGATTTTAAAGACGTATTGCGCTGGCCTATTCCTGCTAACGATATAAAAGGCGATATCAGTTGGACTATTGATAATAAAATTATCAATATCACAACCAAAGAACTGCATATCAGCAACCCACATATCGTCGGCATAATAAATGCCAAATACGCTGTCAATGGCGAAAAAGGTGGTTACTTAGATTTAACAGGCCAATTTGGTAAAGGCGATGCTAAATTTGCGCCTTTTTATTACCCTGTTACTTTAGGAAAAGATACCTTACATTGGCTAGACACTTCAATATTAGCAGGCCGCGCTGAAGATATATTGTTAACAGTGAAAGGTAATTTAGCTGATTTTCCTTTCGTAAATAGCCAACATCAACCAGATGCTAAGCTTGGTATTTTTAAAGTCACCGCTAATATTAGTGATGCTCTTTTAGAGTATGGCTCTGGTTGGCCGATGATAGATGCGCTGGATTTAGACATGTTGTTTGAGGGCACTCGCATGCTTTTAAATACCAAAACAGGACGCATTGGCGGCAAAAAAATCACCAAAGGCCGCGCTGAAATTGCACAATTAGACGCTGATTGGCCAATTCTACATATTGCCAGCGAGGCAGAGGGCTTAGTTTCTGACGGCATAAAATTTATCAATGAAAGTCCTGTTAAGCAAGTGACATTGGGATTTACAGACAACCTTAAAACAGCAGGACGCGGTAAATTATTACTCGATTTAAATATTCCACTGCAAAATTCCGAAGCAACAAAATATAAAGGCGTTTATAAAATTAGTAACGGCAGCATATTTGCGGATGCAGAAACAGGATTGCCAGAATTAAGCAAACTGAATGGCAGCCTTACATTTAACGAAAATGGTATTTATGCTAGCGGCGTAGAGGCAGAAATATTTGGCGGGCCTGTGCAATTTAATGTAGCTACCGCTGCTGATAAAGTCATTAAAATTACAGCCAGTGGCAAAATCAACGAGGTGGGCATTCAAAAAATAGCGTCAAATGTGTTGACGGAAAGTTTGAATGGTAGCGCAAATTGGTCTGGCGAAATTTATATAAAAAAACCATTGGTCGATATGCGTTTTCGCTCAAACCTGATTGGTTTAGCAGTGCAATTACCGCCGCCTTTTAATAAATTGGCGCAACAAGAGTTAAATCTTAATGTTGAGAAAAAACAGCTCAATCCAGATAGCGATAATATTCAGCTGAATATTGGCAACCTCGTTTCTGCAAAAATACTGCGCAGCAATCGCACAGGAGAATTACAATTTGAGCGTGGCAATGTAGGCATTAACGTGCCTGCGAGCCCAGCTTTGCAAGCTGGTTTAACAATTAATGGCAAACTTGATGGGGTAGATGTTGATGATTGGCTGGTATTACTGATGCAGCCTAGCACTTCTAAAAATAGTCCTAGGTTGGACTTCAATTTGATTAGTAAAGTCGATGTTGCGATTAATCAACTCAACATTGGGGATCGTAGCATTCATGCATTAAAGCTATCTGCCCAGCCCAATGCAACAGGCCTAAAAATGGCGGTTGAAGCCAAAGAAATGCTCGGTGATATTGAATGGCAAGGGGCAGATAACGGTAAAATTTTCGCTCGATTTAAACGGTTAAGTATTCCTAATGCAGAGTCTACTGCAATTAAAAGCAAGCCGAAAAAAGAGTTTCGAAAACAAGCACAGGCTTATCCAGCACTGGATATCATTGCAGAAAATTTTGAAATTGACTCTAAAAAACTTGGCGTGCTTAATTTGAACGCGTTTGAAAATGGCGAAGATTGGGTGATTCAAAAACTCAACATTACCAACCCTGACAGCGCTCTTTCGGTGCAAGGCAATTGGCATAATTGGACACGAAATCCTAATACAAATATTGTCGTATCGCTTAACTCCAATAATATCGGCAAAACTTTAGTGCGCTTTGGCCAGCCAGATACTGTTAAAGGCGGTGAAGCACAAATATCTGGCCGCCTAAATTGGGCTGGTAGTCCGCATGAATTTGATATTACACGTTTGGCCGGCAATTTGACATTTGAAGCGAGCAAAGGCCAAGTGTTAAAAGTGCAGCCAGGCGTTGGGCGCTTATTTGGATTATTAACGCTACAAAGCCTGCCCCGACGGTTGAGCTTAGATTTTAGAGATTTATTCAGCGATGGTTTTGCGTTTGATAAAATTAGCGCTACCGCAAAAATTGATAGTGGAATTGTGCGTAGTGATGACTTTTTCATGACTGGTCCTGCCGCAGAAGCCAATATTAAAGGCGAAACTAATTTAAAAACCGAAACTCAGAATTTGAATATAAAAGTCACTCCGCATGTGAGTGACAGTTTATCGCTTGCCGCGTTGGCAGGTGGCCCTATCGTTGGTGCCGCTGCATTTGTTGCGCAAAAGATACTAAAAGATCCTTTCAACAAAATTGCATCGTCCGAATATACAATTACTGGCACATGGGACAACCCTGTAGAAGTAAAATCGGATAAAGATGATGTACAAAAATCGATTAACCCATTTTCAGCCAAATAATAACGAATCTTAAAATTGATATGTCTACTATAGCCAAAAAACAATCTACACAATCTAAAAATACAGCTAGCAGCGTTAAAGTGGCTGGCATTCAAATGGCATCTAGCCCGCAAGTATCCTCAAACCTGATAGAGGCAGAGCGTTTAATTGCAATTGCTGCTAACCAAGGTGCAAAAATCGTGGTTTTGCCAGAGTATTTTTGCATTATGGGTGTGAAAGAGATAGACAAAGTGGCAGTGCGTGAAAAAGCGGGCGATGGAATGATTCAACGTTTTTTAGCCAAAATGGCTAAAGATTACAAGATCTGGCTTATTGGCGGCACGGTGCCATTGACCAGCAATTATCCTAATAAAGTACGCAATAGCTGCTTAGTGTATAACGATAAAGGCTTGCAAGTAGCGCGCTACGATAAGATTCATTTGTTTGGCCTAGATTTAGGCACTGAGCATTATCATGAAGAAAACACGATAGAGTCTGGCAATGAAGTGGTTGTGGTTGAAACGCCCCACGGCAAAATTGGCTTATCCGTTTGCTACGATTTACGCTTCCCTGAGTTGTATCGCGCCATGGGCGAGGTAGACATGTTGGTAGTGCCATCTGCCTTTACCGAAACCACGGGCAAAGCACATTGGGAAAGCCTAATTCGCGCGCGCGCAATTGAAAACTTATGTTATGTGATTGCACCGGCGCAAGGCGGCTATCATTTATCGGGTCGCGAAACACATGGCAATAGCATGATTGTTGACCCTTGGGGTGTAATTTTAGATCGATTACCGCGCGGCTCTGGCGTGGTGATGGCGAATGTGAATCGCGATTACCAAACCAGCTTGCGCAGTAGCTTGCCCGCGCTAAAACACAAAACGATTAAAGCCATTTAAGGATTCTTAGGTTTAGAAATCAAGAATATACTTAACGTGATTTAAACCTAGACTGATATAGTAGAAATCAATACTTAACACTATAAAACACATGAAAATTGAACAGCCAAATTTAACTAAAGCTAGCCACTTTGATACCGCACATGATGTGTTACTCAAACCAACAGGACTTGATACCAGCGCAATCCAAGGCGTACTAGGTAATATCATGTCGCACCAAGTGGATTATGCCGACTTGTATTTTCAATACAGCCGCAGCGAATCATGGGGCTTAGAAGAAGGCCAAGTTAAATCAGGTAATTTCAGCATTGACCAAGGCGTTGGCGTGCGCGCTGTGAGTGGCGAAAAAACCGCATTTGCCTATTCTGATGATATTAATTTACCCGCTTTGCAACAAGCAGCCAATGCGACCAAATCGATTGCCGCATTAGGCTTGGAACAAACGGGCAAAAGTATTGTTACACGCCAAAATAATCAGTTGTATTTACCACAAGACCCAATCGCCAGCTTAAGTGCTGACGCCAAAGTAAAATTGCTAGAGCGTTTAGAGCAATTTGCAAAAGCGGTTGACCCACGTGTTACCCAAGTAATGGCCAGTATTGCAGGTGAATATGAAGTCATCATGGTTGCCAGAAGTGATGGTGTAATGGCGGCGGACGTGCGCCCTTTAGTGCGCATTTCAGTGCAAGTGCATGCCGAGCAAAACGGCCGGCGTGAACAAGGTTCTAGTGGTGGTGGTGGGCGTTTTGATTATAGCTACTTTACAGATGAAGTCTTGCAGGATTACGCACAAAAAGCCGTGCATCAAGCCTTAGTGAATTTAGACGCGCGCCCTGCCCCTGCTGGTAGCATGACGGTGGTCTTGGGCGCTGGCTGGCCTGGCATTTTGTTACATGAAGCAATTGGACACGGTTTAGAAGGCGATTTCAACCGCAAAGGCAGTAGCGCATTTGCCAATATGATGGGCAAACAAGTGGCCGCCAAGGGTATCACCATTGTAGATGACGGAACATTAACCGACAGGCGCGGCTCGTTGACGATGGATGACGAAGGCAATCAAACCAATAAAACTGTCTTGATTGAGGACGGCATATTGCGCGGCTATATTCAAGATAGTTTAAATGCGCGCTTAATGAATATGCCGCTAACAGGCAATGCGCGCCGCGAAAGCTATGCGCATATCCCGATGCCGCGCATGACGAATACCTATATGCACAATGGCGATAAAGATCCAGCTGAGATTATTAAGTCGGTTAAAAAAGGTTTGTATGCTGCTAATTTCGGGGGCGGACAAGTGGATATCACCAGTGGAAAATTTGTGTTTAGCGCCGCTGAAGCCTATATGATTGAAGATGGAAAAATCACTTACCCAGTGAAAGGCGCAACATTAATTGGCAACGGCCCTGACGTGTTAACGCGCGTTTCAATGATTGGCAATGATATGTCGCTTGATTCTGGTGTAGGCACTTGCGGCAAAGAAGGACAAAGCGTGCCGGTGGGTGTAGGTCAGCCGACGCTTAAGATTGATGGGTTAACGGTAGGTGGTACTGCTTCATAAAATCAACCAAATAAAAAAGGCCGCATATGCGGCCTTTTTTATTACTCATAGAAACTCTTAAACATTTTTTTGCTAAATTAGACTAGACGTAAAGTTAAAATTTGACCGCGCATATAATTGATATGTAAGGGAAAATTTTAACTTTGCAACGACGTATAATGACGCAAAAATATGTTTAATTATTTTAGTACGCGGTTACGGTATTCACCTGTTCTTGTATCAATCTCAATCTTGTCACCTTGCGCTACAAATAATGGCACTGGAATCTCAAAGCCTGTCGCCAGTTTAGCAGGTTTCATTACCTTGCCTGATGTATCGCCTTTTACGGCTGGCTCGGTATAAGTCACTTCGCGCACAACTGTTGTTGGCAACTCTACAGAGATGGCTTTACCTTCATAAAAACGAATATCGACCGGCATTGAATCTTCTAAAAATGGTAGCGCGTCTTCCATAAACTCTGCATCTACGTCATATTGGTTATATTCTGCATCCATAAATACATAAGTTGGATCGGCAAAATATGAGTATGTGGCTTCTTTTTTCTCTAAAACAATCACGTCAAATTTGTCGCCTGCGCCGTAAATCGTCTCGCTTGGCGCATCGGTTAACAAGTTTTTAAACTTCATTTTAACAACGGCTGTGCTGCGGCCAGATTTATTGTATTCGGCTTTTACCACCACTAATGGTACGCCATCGGCCATAATCACGTTACCGGCGCGGAGTTCTTGAGCTGTTTTCATTGGTTGCCTTACTATTAATTAGTTTGAGATATCAAGTATTGGGTTGGAATATTAAGCCGCGCATTATACCTAAACTATTCTTTTTTAACCAGTTTCGGCGTTTTATGTTTACGCAATATTATTGCAAAAGCCCACTAGTTTAGTGGCTAAGTCTACTTGTTTTGTCAATTTCTGCGATTGTTGCAAAGTGTATTCTGCAATATAGGGCAGTTGGTTTAAATAATCTTGCCAAGTTGCAGGAGATAACTCCGCTTCAACCCAATCATCATGCGCCTGATAAACCGTTCTTTTTGCTTCAAAATCTGCATAAAACATATCTAAAAATGCATTAAGTTTTTTAATATGCGTATTTTCTTCTTGAAAATATGGCTGCCAAATAAACGGTTTTGCTGCCCAAATCGCCCTCACCCAGCTATCTTCACCGCGCACAAAATTAACATCACATGCAGCTAATAATGCATCGTAATCGGCTTGAGTTAAAAATGGCAACACATGCAAATTTAGGTTTTTAAACGTATAATTTACGCCCACATTCAGAGTACTTAACCCGAAAAAGTTGCCGAATTTTTGCAAAATACCGCTTGTAGGCACATAGCAATCTGTAGGCCGATTAGATTCAGCCATTGCAACTAACAATGATTCAATCGGCGCATGCGGATAACAGAATAGTGATACTTTTAAGTGATTATGGTTGGTTAAGTCTTGGCTTTTGCAAAACAAATGTTGCTTACTTGAGCGATGCGCAAACTGCTGATTTTTTTCACGAATTAAACCGCCAGTATTTTCCCTAAACCCAGGAAAGTAGAAATAGCGCGTCAACCCATTGGCTTGCGGTGATGGTTTGGCATGAAAATCCGCCACCCAAGTTTCTGCTGACAAATATTCTAAATTAATCCACTTGGATTTTTTTTGCGCCATCGCACTTAAATAAACTGCTGGCAATTCACAGGCAAACGCTTCAATCACCACATCTGCAGCATCGTTAAAATCCGTTTCTGCACGCCAACTTAACACATCAATTTCATCAATATTTTGCTGATTTAATGCAAGATTTAAAGTGGGAATGATTTTTTTTGCCGCATTCAAATCATCTACAAAAAGTCGCACAACTAAGCCATGCTCATGGTTCAATTGTTTGGAAAGTCGCCAGCAAACGCCAATATCGCCGAAGTTATCAACAATTTTGCAGAAAATATCCCAATGCTTTTTCACTGTCAATGGATTCACAGCAAATCGCAATTAATATAAGTGCATGCCAAAGCGTTTTAAACTTGTTGCGTAGAGATAAAAAACCGCTAAAGTAAAGATAACACAACTGACTAAAGTGGGCCAAAAATCCCATTTAGGTAACAAATAAGGGAACAGCAAAAACATTGGCAACGTAGGAATCACATACCAAAACGTGTAGTAAGCATGGTTCGATATTTTAGCTACTGGCTGATTTTCAATATAAAGCCATATTAATGTTAGCACTGTCACCAATGGCAGCGCTGCAAGCAAACCACCCAATTTGTCACTCACTTTAGCTAACTCAGAAACCATCACCACTACGGCGGCGGTGATTAAATATTTAATGATAAGGTAAGTCATAAAACAGTATCCTTAGATTTACAGCTACGCAAGCGCGTCATGATGAATTCAATTTTTACTTGAGCTCATCATGACTATTAGCATGATTATAAATGATAGCTAAATTAACAGTGGCGCAATAAAAGCAAAAAAGGCCCCAACGGTATATATACCTAACGATAGCCAATATATTCGCAAAGCGCTTTTACGCGTTTTGGTGCAAACTGCCGCTAATGTTGGGTCTGCCGGACATGGCGCATTGCGCGCTTGCCACTGTAAATAGCCTGCTATGGCCAACATAGCACCTGCCAACCCAAAAACTAGCGGCTTATGCTCACTTATCCAGATTAATTGTGGAAAAGTAGAAACTAAACTGGCAAGCGTTGCGGCTGAGCCAATCGCCACCAGAGTGGCGGGCAAGGCGCAGCAAATCAAGGTTGAGCCACTGGTGAATAAGGACAAAATATTAGCTTTATGCGCGGTTTTCACTGCGCTTAAATCAACATCAAAATCACTATCTGCTTGCAATTTTGCACTCATTTTTTCGCCTCTGCTTTCGATTCTAATTCGGCTTTAATATGCGCTACTGGATGCTCAGAAATTTCGATAGAAGTCACGTCATAGCCCGCATCTTTAATGATGGCCTTTACTTTTTCATTGCTCAATGCTTGGCCATCCTTAAGTTCAACCGCCACAATGCGCTGCTTTAAATTCACATAAACGTCTTTGGTTTGACTTAAAGCACGCATTTTTTTCTCAATGCCTTGCGCGCAGAACGCACACACCATGCCGTTTACATTGGCCTTAATCGTTTGCGTGGCTATTGCGGCTTGGCTGAATAATGTTGCTGCCACTAAAGTGCTTAATAATAATTTTTTCATGATTTAAGTCCTTAAAATATATACATAAAGTTAAAGCGTGGTTCGCGTGAGTTGTTCACGCCCGCTTCTACAAAAAAGCTTTTGTTGATCAGGCGCAACAAGGGAGTAATTTCAACTTTCTCTGATAGTCCGTTCATATTGCGCGCCTCTAAAATCAGCCAGGGCTGGGTTTTGTCATAATCTGTTTCATAAAATGAAAAACCCGCACGCACTGAAGTGAAATCGTGATTAATATCAGATGCGCGATAGAGCCGATGCGCCGTCTGAAAGTAAACACGTGTCGTTTCATAATCAAACTGAACGCCCGGCGTAATCATCACTTTATCGAAATCGCGATTTTCGCCAATCAGGTTATCCTCACCTTGCAAAGCGCCTATGCCACCCTGAAACCACAAATTAGCTTGCGCATGCGGCGCGTTCCAGCGTTTAAGCAGGCGCGTATAGGTCACCTCTTCTAAGGTGCGCGATTTGCTTTTATCGTCAGCGCGCATATAAGTGGCACTGACACCAAATGCGTCACGCGGGGTAATAGCGTAGTTAATAAACGATTCGCGCCAATTATTATTGAAGTCGCCCATTGCCATAAACGATTCGTCAAAGCCCATAGGGCCAGCAGTGGCGGGTTGACTGAGTAGCATGGCCAGCAACGGCAATACAATGTTGAAACGATTGTAAAACATGATTTTTCCTTTATCTAGATGGCTGAATAATCAACCATCAAACCAAATGAATACGCCCGAGTTTAGGACGCAATTAGGGTATTAAATAAAGGTGATGGGTGGGCGTTGCAGGTTTTGCTGGGGAATTGAAGCGTATATTTGATGATTAAAATCAAATACTTGAGTAGAATTTAATGCAAAATCAGATTGAATCTGTACTGGTATCGCCGTTAATGCGCACAAATTAGCACAAGTGGTTTTGCAGGATGATTTAGAATCAGATTGGTGATGACTTTTTGTTGTCATGTGTTGATGACAGGGCATTTCGCTTACCGCGCTACTGGTATTTTCAGCCTGATATTTAGCGGCGTTAGATTGCATCACTCTATTGCAAACTAGCATATTAGCGGTCGCCAAGGCTTGCATCGGCATTAACACCAGTAATAAATAAGCCACAAAATATGAAAAAGGTTTCAACACAAAAATTAGGATAGGTAAAAAGTGACTTTAGTTCAAGTGCCTACATGATTAGGGTCGGTGTAGCGAATTTCCACCACTTCATACATCTCTTCACTTTTGGGTGTAATCACCTTAACTGTATCGCCCAAACCTTTACCCAGCATGGCTTTTGCCAATGGCGAAACCCAGCTAATGTAGCCTTTGCTTGGCTCTAACTCATCTTTGCCGACAATCCGATAAACATGTTCGCTATCGTCTACCAAATTAAATAAAGTCACCCAAGCGCCAAAAAATACTTTTTCCAGATGCTGCTGCAAACTGCTATCGACAATTTCGGCTAAATCCATACGCCGCATCAAATGGCGGCAACGGCTATCAATCTGGCGTAAGCGACGCTTGCCGTAGATATAGTCACCATTTTCACTGCGGTCGCCATTGCTGGCCGCCCAAGAAACGGTGCGCACCACTTCTGGCCGTTCTACCTTATAAAGCTGATGAAACTCTGCCTGCAAAGCGGCGAAACCTTGCGGGGTGATATAGTTTTTTTCATCATTGCTTGCCATCTAATTGTTATTGATAAGGCAAATTAAAATCATCTTTTTCTAGAACTTGCACATTTTGTACATAGTATGGCGTTTCGCCAAAACAAGTGCTTGGAATGCCTTTATGCTCTTCATAAGTTAAACGCACACGTTTACCCAAACTGTTATTAATCTTTTCAACCAGCGTTTTGTCTTTTACCGTAAAGAAAAACTTTTCTGCTTGTGTGCCTGGCATTGAAACCAGCACCAACTCGCCCTCATACGTTTTACAAACATAGCCTTTTTCAGAGAATTTTTGCACATACCCAGCCCGCTCACCGGTTGAATATACCCAGCTCAGCGCAGCCCAAGTATATAGCGCGAATAAAGCAATTGGAATAATGATGGTCAAAATGAGTATTTTGAATAGTTTTGCAAATTTACTTAACACCTTTTTACCCCTGAAAAAATAGCAAATGACAATAAATCTAAGCCGCTATTTTACTGCAAGTTCGCCTACAATAACGACATGTTGAATTTATCCAGCCATTTAATATTATGTACCACTGCCCGCCTAAGTCGCGGCCTGCAGTTGCATCAACAGCAGCAATTATCGCTTAAACAAACACAGTGGCAAACGCCGTCAATCATGACGTTACAGCAATGGTTAGCGCAATTGATGCAGCAGGCTATGCTGGCGGGAGAAGTAAATGTAGCGCATTTTCCTGCTATTTATTTGAATGCGGTAACAGAAAAAATGCTGTGGCAACATGCCATTCAAAGCTGTATTGAAAAACACCGATTAGCCGAGTTATTTGATATTGCCAGCCTTGCCGATGCAGCGATGCAAGCCAATCAGCTACTGATTGAATGGCAAATTAACGATGTGCAATTGGGTGATTATTTTCAATCGGTAGAAACGCGGCAGTTTTTGCGCTGGCGCCAGGCTTTTCAAGCTTTATGTTCAGAAAAAAATGCCTTGGAATGTGCCAGAGCATTAGCCATGCAAATTGACTATTTGGGCAAAACGCAATTACCAATACCTACCGCAATTGAGCTTGCCGGTTTTGACCGCATTACGCCGCTAGAGCAACGATTAATTACAAACCTACAAGCAAAAAATACTAAAGTCAGCTTTTTGCATCATCAGCAAAAAAGCCTCAATACAAAGCAAATCGCTTGCGATGATATAAACGCCGAATGTCGCACTGCGATGGCTTGGGCAAAGCAATCATTAATGCAAAATCCACAAGCCAATTTAGCGATTATTACGCCAGTATTGGGCAATATACGTAACAAGCTAGCCGATTTATTGGATGATACTTTTCACCCAGAAACCTTACAGCCAAGTTTGTATGAAGCGCCACGCATCATGGATTTTTCGATTGGCGCGCCACTTAGCAAACATGCGATGATTGCTAGCGGCTTGCGATTATTGCGCTTGACGGTCAGCAGCCAGAATTCTGCACAATCTGATTTAAGTGCACTGTTACTAGATAGCTATTGGAGCAATGAAGGCGAAACCGACTCGCGGCATTTGCTGGATGCGCAAATGCGCAAAAAATTAACGCGCAATGTTAGCTTACAAAGCCTACTGGTTTTAGCGCAAAAGCTAACTGAAACTGGGCTGCAAAGATTTTTAGCGCATTTAGCAATATTGCAAAACGCGCAAATACAATTTCGTGGCAAACGTAAACCGTCTGATTGGGCGGTGCAATTTAGTCAATTATTAAGTGACGTCAGTTGGGCAAAAACCCGAATTTTGAGCAGCTACGAATATCAGGCGCAGCAAGCATGGTTAAAAGCATTACAAAACCTAACAGATTTAGATGCATTGACTGGCCCAATTTCGGCTACGGATGCCGCCAATAGACTGAATCAAATTTGCGCCGCCAGTATGTTTTTACCCGAAACCAAAGGCAGGCCAAATATACAAATATTGGGCATGTTAGAAAGCAGCGCTATTCCTTTAGATGGCGCATGGGTACTAGGTATGAATGACCAACATTGGCCACCACCTGCAAGGCCAAATCCATTATTACCGATTAAGCTACAACGTGATATGCATATGCCAAATGCCGATACGGATATACAAGCGGCATTTGCGCAAAAAGTGCAGCAACGCTTAATCAATAGCAGCAGTGAAATTATATTTTCTTGGGCGCATAAAGAAGCCGATCGTGAATTACGCGCCTCACCTTTGTTAAATGATTTGGCTTTTACTAATATGTTAACGCCTATTAACACGTTAGCTGAAACGCTAAGTATGCAGGTACAAGCCACTATTGAACTGATTGATGATGCAACGGCGCCAGAGATAAGCGTGGATGAAAAGTTACGCGGCGGCAGTGCGCTATTTGAAGCACAAGCCATCTGCCCGGCTTGGGCTTTTTATCAGTATCGGCTTGGTGCAAAAGCGCTAGAAAGCCCAACAGACGGGCTAAATAATCTTGCACGTGGCAATCTAGTGCATGCCGTTTTGCAGCAATTTTGGCTCAACTGCAAAAGTTCAGCCAAGCTAAAAGCGATGTCGGATAATCAGCTTGAAACAGCCATTCAACAAGCGATTGATGCGGCCATTAGAACCTTAAGCAACATTGAAAATGTGCCTAAACAAATTCTGATGATTGAACAGCAACGCTTGCTGCCTTTGATAAATGCATGGCTACAACATGAAAAGCAGCGCGCTGATTTCACCGTGCAGGCCTGCGAAGCGCAGCATATTTTAGCGATTGAAGGCTTGGAAATTAGCTTACGTATTGACCGAATTGATGCGATTACTGGTGGCGAATTAGTCATTATCGATTACAAAACGGGCAGTAGCAAACCCAGCTATAGCAGTTGGGCCGATGCACGCATCACCAAACCGCAACTGCCGCTTTATGCGTCATTGGTATTAAAAGATGAGCAAGTAGTTGCCGCCTGTTTTGCCAAGGTGGATTTATTAGAGCCGCAATTTAGTGGCGTTGCGGCAAACAATGCCTTGCACGATATCAAACCGTTTGACGCGTTAAAGGGTAATTCAGCATTTAAAGATTTCGAGTCTTTTGAGGCGTTAACTTTGCACTGGCAGCAAAGCTTAACTGCGATTGCGCAAGAAATTAAAGCAGGTGTCGCCAATGTAAAGTTTGAAAATGAGGCAGATTTACTTTACTGCGAAGTGAAGCCTTTGCTGCGCTTGCCAGAACGCGCCTTACAGTTTGAGCAGAATCAATAATAGTATGCATAACGATTTAATACAGACAGATACCTACAATCGCCAACGCGCTTTAGAGCTAGAGAATTTTATTGTAGAAGCACCCGCGGGCGCAGGTAAAACTGAGCTGCTTACACAACGCTATTTAAAATTGTTGGCAATGGTTGAAGCGCCAGAAGAGATCATCGCGCTGACGTTTACCAATAAAGCCGCTGCTGAAATGCGGAATCGTATTTTAATGTCGCTAGAAGCAGCAGAAAATAACACCACAGTTGACGCACCGCATAAGCAAGTGACGCGCGATTTGGCGATTAAGGCACTGGCACATGCCAAAAATTGCGGCTGGCAATTACTATCACAACCGGCACGGTTGCGTATTCAAACCATGGATGCACTTTGCAGTAGCTTGGCGCGACAAATGCCTCTACTAAGCCGTTTTGGTGGTCAGCCAATAATCAGCTTAGACGCCGATGCACATTATCAAGTCGCGGCGCAGCAAACGCTGGCACAAGTTGCCAATGAGAACAGTCTTGATGAAGTTGTCAGCACTGCGCTGCGCTTTATGCAAAACGATATTGAAAAGCTCACTGAATTGCTAGCTGATATGCTGGCAAAGCGTGACCAGTGGCTGCCATTGGTGGGTGAGCATGCCAATATTACAGCAGATGAAATTGCCGAACATGTAGCGAACGCGCTGGCAGAATTAATTGAGCAAAAATTAGCGCTGACCTTACAAACGATTCCGAACAGCATACAAACACAGCTGATGCCTTTAATGCGCTTTGCGTACAGCAATTTACAACCAGACCACGCCCTGCAAGCCTTAGCCGATTGGGAAAGCCCATTAGGCGCGAGCATGGATGATTTAAGCAGTTGGCAGGCTTTGGCTGGCGGACTACTGACTAACGATGGCACATTTAGAAAAAAACCCAATATAAAAGATGGCTTTCCAGCTAAAGATAAAAACCATCCCGAATTTGAAGAATATAAGCAGCAATTTTCACAGCTCACCGAATTAATTGCCGATCCACAGGCCCTTGATTCAGCGCGCCATTTGCCCAATGTAGATTTGGATTTAATCACCCAAGATTGCACCATCATCAATGCCTTTGCGCAATTGCTACAATTAGCCACTGCACATTTATGGACGACCTTTCAAGCCGCAAACGAAGTGGATTTTGTGGCGATTGCGCAATCGGCCAGTTATGCGTTGGAAAATGAACGCGGCGCCACTGATTTGGCTTTAAAGCTGGACTATAAAATTGCGCATTTATTAGTGGATGAGTTTCAAGATACCAGCCCCACGCAAATGCGCTTGATTGAGCAGCTAACGCTAGGTTGGCAGCCTGATGATGGCCGAACCTTGTTTTGCGTGGGCGACCCGATGCAATCGATTTATCGCTTTCGCAAGGCGGACGTTAGCCTGTTTTTGCAGGCCAGCGAATTTGGTATTGGACAATTACCACTCACCCCGCTAAAACTCTCGCGCAATAACCGCAGCCATCCGCAAGTGGTTCGCTGGATTAATACCACTTTTAAATCCATTTTTCCTACTGCCGACAATATTACCCAAGCCGCGATTTCGTATCGCACTTTTATTGCGACTAAAGATGCCATCGCAGATGAAGGTGTTAGCGTGCATCCTTTGGTGCTTTATAGCGATGAAGAAAGCGAACAAGCCAAGCTGATTGAGGCGCGCTATGTGGCAGATTTAATCACTGCTGAGCAAAAAAATAATCCTGAAAACAAAATCGTAGTTTTAGTGCGTTCACGTAATCATTTAAATGACTTGGTTTCGGTCATTCGCCGCGATTATGCACATATTCGTTTTCAGGCGGTAGAGATTGAAAGTTTAAACGATAGGCAAACCGTGTTGGATGCGCTTTCCCTGACGCACGCCATGCTGCACCGCGCTGACCGCGTGCATTGGTTGAATATGCTACGCGCTCCTTGGTGTGGGCTGACATTGGCTGATTTGCATGCACTGGCGCATGACAATCACTTTGCAACCATCTGGCAATTGATGCATGATGAAAATCGTTTGCAAATGCTAAGCGCAGATGGTCAGCAACGTTTGCGGCATATGCATGATATTTTAAGTGAAGCTTTTCAACATCAAGGCCGCATGCCCTTACGGCGCTGGCTGGAAAGCACTTGGCTTAAATTAGGCGGCGTGGATACTCTAATTAGCGCAGGTGATAACCGTGATATTCAAGCTTTTTTTGATTTGGTGGAAAAAACCGCGCGCGGCTTTGTAATAGATTTTAATAAGCTAGATACTGCTATGCAAAAACTATACGCGCAGCCAGATATAGCAGCTAACGATAACTTGCAGTTTTTAACCATTCACGCGTCTAAAGGCTTAGAGTTTGATACAGTTATTTTGCCTGCCCTAAATCGCAAACCACCTAATCCTGATAGCCCCATGATGCTGTGGGAAGAAGTACCAGTCAGCAATCATAGAACGCTTTTAGCAGCACCTGTTGCCAAAAGAATAAAGGGTAAAGTTAGCACTTATGACTTTTTAAAAGATTTAGAAACGCAACGTATTGATAACGAAACCGCACGTCTTTTATACGTTGCCGCCACGCGCAGTATTCAAAAATTGCACTTAGTGGCAGTGGTCAAAAAAAGTCAAAAAGACGAAATTAAGCCAGTGGCTAAATCGTTATTATCCTTGCTATGGCCAAGTGTTGAAGCGCAATTTTTAGCGGCAACAACTATCAATGCGCAAACGCAAAACGTATTGCGCTTGCAAGATTTTATGCCGCAACTCAAACGTTTAAAAGCGCCCTGCTTACCCGATTTACTTAAGCATACCAATTTACAATCGGCCTATATTTCACCTGACAATAGCGCTAATTCCGCTTCAAATACGCTATTAAATATCGCCGCTGATACTGGCACGCTAACACATTTGTATATGGAAATGATTGCCAATATTGGATTGGCGGCATGGCCTATCAGCCGCATTCATGCTTGTGCGCCAGCGATGCAACTTTGGTTTAAGCAAAAAGGTCATGCCGCTGAAAACATTGATACGCATGTAAACACGGTAATTAATGCGCTATGCAAAACAGTAGAGAGTGCAGATTGCGCATGGTTGCTGCAAGCAAGCGAAAGTCGGCAATCCGAATTAAGCATCACCACAATAGACCCGCTTGGGCAACCGCAAGAGCAGAGGATAGATTTAACGTTTATTGAGCAAGACACGAAAATGGAAAAGCGATGGATTATTGATTACAAGCTGACTTTTTCGGAAGATGGAGCAGATTTGGACTTGCTAGCTGAACAACACCGCCCTCAATTATCACGTTACGCCGTGCTGTTTGAGCATGAGAGCATACCCATTCAAACAGCGGTGTTCTTTTTAGCATACGGCAAACTGGTTTTGCTTTAATGATGTAATTATTCAGCTTTAAAGTGATGCCAAACGTACCAAGCGACAAATGCTAATCCACCCGCGATAATCACGTAATGCGATTGATGAAAATACACGCTTAACTTCTCCCAGTTTTCACCCGCTTTCATGCCGATATAGCCCAGTGCCCAGCACCAGATAAACGAGCCAACAAAAGTATAAATCACAAAACGCGTCATATTCATGCGCGCCATACCCGCGGGGAAGGCAATAAAGGTACGCACACCTGGCAGTAATCGTGCAATAAAAATAATGATTTCACCATGTGTCGCAAACCATCTATCCGCCATATCTAAGTCTTTTTTGCCAATCAGCACATATTTACCGTATTTATCTGCCAGCGGCCTACCCCCAAACATGCCTGCATAATAAGCAGGAATCGACCCCACCACACAACCAATAGCACCTGCCATGGCAATGCCAAACAACGTCATTTCGCCTTTACTCACTAAAAATCCCGCAAAAGGCATAATGATTTCGCTTGGCAGTGGAATACAGGCTGATTCAATCGCCATCAATAACACTACGCCGCCATAACCCATGCTGGATATCATGCCAATAATCCAAGTAGCGACTGCTGCGATGATTTTTTCTAACATTTAGTTTCCTACTATTATTGAGTTAAAAATTCGACCCGAAAAAAGCGTTAAGTTATGCAAATTCTTTTAGCAGCGTTTTCACAAATTCGGCGCGATGTGCCACATTACCCAATTGTACGGTTACGCGCAATTTATCTGGGCCATTCATGCGGCAACGACGGTCTCGTTGCAATAAATCAATCAGTTTAACAGGGTCAACTTCGGTAGTTTGCGCAAAGTGTAATTGAATCGCACTATCTGAAGCATCAATCTTGTTAATGCCTAATGGTTTTGCGGCAATGCGCAAACGATGGCAAGCCATCAACGCCTCGCCTTGCTCTGGCAGCAAACCAAAACGGTCAATTAACTCTTCTTGCAGACTGTCTAAATCATCATCGTTATTAGCGTTGGCAAGTCGTTTATAAATCACCAGGCGCTCATGCACATCCGGACAATACGCATTGGTTAGTAATGCTGGCACATGTAAATTGATTTCTGTGGTGACGCCTAACGGCGCATTTAAATCAGGCTCTTTACCCGCCTTCAGTTGCTTAACGGCATGATTGAGCATATCGGAATATAAGCTGAAACCAATTTCCTGCATCTCGCCACTTTGACTATCACCCAGCAATTCACCCGCACCTCGAATCTCAAGATCGTGCATCGCCAGATGAAAACCTGCGCCCAAGTCTTCTAGTAGCTGAATCGCGTCTAAGCGTTTTTGCGCTTGTGGCGTAATCTTGCGGTGCTCATCAGTCAGTAAATAAGCATAGGCTTGATGATGCGAACGCCCCACCCTTCCTCTTAGCTGGTGTAGCTGTGCCAGACCGAACATATCGGCTTTATTCATGATAATGGTGTTGGCAGTGGGTACATCAATACCGGTTTCAATAATGGTGGTACACAGCAGAATATTGCTACGCTGTTGGTAAAAATCGCGCATCACATGTTCCAGTTCCCGTTCACGCAACTGGCCATGTGCGATTGCAATGCGCGCTTCTGGTAATATTTTTTCCAGCTTTTCTTTTTGCACAAAAATGGTATCGACTTCATTATGCAAAAAGTACACTTGCCCGCCGCGCTTGAATTCGCGCATTACCGCTTCGCGGATAATGCCGTCTGAATAATAGGTATGAAACGTTTTAATGCTTAAGCGTTTTTGCGGCGGCGTAGCAATCACGCTAAATTCGCGCAAGCCTTCCATTGCCATGCTCAAGGTACGCGGAATCGGCGTTGCGGTGAGCGTTAAGATATCAACTTCTGCACGCAAAGCTTTTAATTGTTCTTTTTGACGCACGCCAAACCGATGTTCTTCATCCAAAATCGCTAGGCCTAAGTTTTTAAAGACTACATCTTTTTGAATCAGTCGATGCGTACCGATAATAATATCCACCTTGCCTTCAGCTAAGTCGGCCAAAGCTTGCTTTTGTTCTTTGGCTGTTCTAAAACGGGATATTTCGGCAATCTTAATCGGCCATTCTGCAAATCGATCACAAAAGTTTTGATAATGCTGCTCTGCCAGCAAAGTAGTTGGTACCAGCACAGCTACTTGCCTGCCACCCATCACTGCAACGAATGCTGCGCGTAATGCGACTTCCGTCTTACCAAACCCGACATCGCCACACACCAGCCTATCCATTGGTCGGCCAGATTGCATGTCTTTAATCACGTTTTCAATCGCTTCCAGTTGGTCGGGCGTTTCCTCAAATGGAAAGCCCTCACAAAAAGCTTCATAATCTTTTAAGCTTAAAGTAAAGGCATGGCCGCGCCTTGCTGCGCGTTGTGCATACAGATTGAGCAATTCCGCCGCTGTATCGCGAATTTGTTTTAGTGCTTTTTTCTTGGCTTTTTCCCATTGACCAGAACCTAGGCGATGCAATGGTGCACTTTCAGGTGGGCCGCCAGAGTAGCGAGAAATCAGGAATAATTGCGAAACTGGTACATATAGTTTATCGTCGCCGAAATATTCCAGTAGCAAAAATTCGGTTTCGCCTTCACCAAAATCCAAATTCATCAGGCCTTTATAACGGCCTACACCATGCTGTTCGTGTACAACCGGATCGTCCATACGCAGCTCAGACAAATCTTTGAGCATGCCTTCTGTGTTGCGCGCTTTTTCTTTCTCACGCCTGCGCTGTTGGCGCACCGTGCCTGAATACAACTCGGATTCGGTGATAACTGTAGTGTCATCATAAAAGCCGTTATGCAATGGTGAAACACCCAGTATCAGCGGCGCATCGCTGGCTTGAAACTCTGACCATGTTTCGCATGTGGGCATGTCAATGCCATGCTCAGTAAACAGTTGAGACATAGTTTCGCGGCGGCCTAGGCTTTCAGCGGTGATTAAAATACGCTTTTTATTACCTGAAATAAATGCCTGCAATTTATGCAAAGGCTGCTCTGCACGGCGTTCAATGTCTAGTGCAGGCAGTGGATTTTTTGCTTCATGGCTTAAAGTTATAACAGCGTAGTTTTGTGTCTGCGCAAAAAAATCATCGGTTTTAATCAGCAATACTTCTGGTTTTAGAATTGGGCGTTCTGCATCATAAGCCAATAGCCTATATCTTGAGTTCGCCTCAGTCCAAAACTGTTGTGCCGCCTTATCACAATTGCCATGCAGGCAAAGCGTGGTGTTTTCAGGTAAATAATCTAAAAGCGTAGAAGTTAACTCAAAAAACAGTGGCAAATACCATTCAATACCGCCACTGGCAACGCCTTTACTCACATTTTTGTAAATGGTCGCGCGTTGCGGGTCGCCTTCAAACTGCTCTCTAAAGTTACTTCTAAAAGTGGCAATACCTTTGTCATCCAGTGGAAATTCGCGTGCTGGTAATAATCGGATTTCTGGCACTGGATACAAGCTGCGTTGCGTATCCACATCAAAGGTGCGGATACTTTCAATCTCATCATCAAACAAATCGATTCGAAACGGAAACACACTACCCATAGGGAATAAATCGACCAAGCCGCCACGCACACTGAACTCGCCTGGCGAAATCACTTGTGAAACATGGTGGTAGCCCGCTTGTGCGCATTGATGGCGCAAGGATTCTAAATTGAGTTTTTGACCTTTTTTGAGCATAAAACTATGCCCTGCCAAATACGCCACAGCTGGTAAACGAATCAGCGCAGTGGCAATTGGCACAATCACCACGTCGCATTGGTTTTGGCTAATTTGGTACAAAGTCGCCAAGCGCTCTGAAATCAAATCAGGATGCGGCGAAAACACATCGTAAGGCAGCGTTTCCCAATCTGGCAGCAAGCGCACAGTCAGCTCTGGGGCAAAATAAGGGATTTCTTCTAATAGCCGCTGCGCCTCAAAAGCGTTGGATGTAATAATCACCAATGGCGACTTTTGAGTGGTAATTGTTGTGCTGTTTGTTGTGGTTTTTGTTATGACTTTTGTTGTTTTTTGGCGACATGCAAGT
Organism: Proteobacteria bacterium ST_bin12; assembly: GCA_002083635.1. Taxonomy (GTDB): domain Bacteria; phylum Pseudomonadota; class Gammaproteobacteria; order Burkholderiales; family Methylophilaceae; genus Methylotenera_A. Next base: position 204,722 of record MSXP01000004.1, read on the forward strand.
AAAGCTAGAGATAAGCTATCTAAGCCATTGGCAGCATACGAAAAACGACTTTTTTGACCTTGCGCGGGAGGAGTTAACTGCATAAATGAGCTTGAAAATAACTTGGATGCTTAAAAATGATTTGGCTAATAGTGACTTATTACCTATTATAACCTTAAGCGTGCGTTGCATTGCGCGCTAACAATAATTAAGCGGCGTTAGTCATGACAGCTGCAAATAATAAGTCTTGAGGAGTATCGCTAACATGAACGATAAACAGATTGTCGCGATTCATGCAGCCAATTACGTCAAAAATGGCATGCTGATTGGCTTGGGCACAGGCTCTACTGCCAATTATTTTATTGAAGAACTGGCGCGCCGCCAGCGTGATGAAAATCTAAAAGTCACCACCATTGCCAGTTCGACTGTGAGCATGATTAAAGCGCAAAGTTTGGGCTTAAATGTCATTGCGCTCACTCAAGTATCCGAAATAGATTTATATGTCGATGGTGCTGATGAAATCACGCCTGACATGACACTTTTAAAGGGTCGTGGCTATGATTTGGTACTTGAAAAGTTACTAGCAAAAGCTGCTAAACAATTTTTAGTGGTGGCAGACAATAGTAAATTAGTGAGTCGCATCGGCACCAATTTCGCTATCCCCATCGAAGTGATGCCAATGGCGTGGAAAGCCGCCAAACATAGTTTAGAGCAAGCAGGCGGAGTGGGTGGTTTACGGCAGAACGTGGCTAAAGACGGTTTATCTGTCACTTCTCACGGCAGCTTGGTGTTGGATATGGTTTTTGATAAAGGATTATCAGAAGCGCAATTAAACCAACTGATTAACAACACGCCCGGCGTAGTTGAGCACGGTATTTTCTATGGTTTAGCAAGCGCAATACTCATTGCACATGAAGGCACTGTAACTGAAAATAGGGCCTAATATTTGTTCATACTTAACCACATTTTAATGCCTAATTTACGCGATTTGTACCGCGTCTTATTGTCGGCATTATTATTGTGTTTAATTGTATTATTCACCTCTTGCAACCAACCCAGCAACAAAGTGGATGAAGGCACTAAAGTCGTTATTAGCCCAACTGATGACAAAAACAGCGAAGTCATCACCTTTGTTACGCTTAACAGCCCTAATACTTATTATGTAGATGGCGACAAAGAATTTGCAGGCCTTGAGTACGATTTAACTCAATTATTTATCAAAGAATTGGGCGGTAATACGCAACTTAAATTGATTGTAGCCAATAGTATTAACCAAGTATTGCCTGCAATTTTGAATAACAAAGCAGATATTGCGGCAGCTGATGTGACGATTACAGACGCACGCAGAGAAATTATCGACTTCTCTATCCCCTACCAAGATGTGCAACAAGTGGTTGTTTACAACATTGAAAAAAACAAAGAATCGCATACAAAAGTACCAAAAAAATTAATAGATTTGGCGGGCTTATTAATTACCGTGCCAGCTGGCACTAGCTTTGTAGAGCGTTTAATCAAGCTACAACCTAAAGAATCTGGTCTAATTTGGGAAGAGCGCTTGCGTGTGGGTTCTGAGCAATTGCTACAAGAGCTTGCGCGCGGCGAAATTGATTACACGATTGCTGACAGCCATTTGGTTTCTATTATGCAGAATTATTATCCCAATTTAGGTGTCGCGTTTGCCATTGGCGAGCCCGAAAAAATTGCTTGGGCGTTACCAAAAAATGCCGACCCTGCGTTAAAGCAAAAAGTAGATGCGTTTTTTAGCAAAATTAAAAAAAACGGTACGTTACGTAATTTAATCGATCGGTATCATGGCAATGCCAAGCGACTTAAACCAGTTGACGTGAAAGCGTTTTTAATTCGCAGCCGCACCTTGTTGCCTAAATACAAACGGCTTTTTCAACAAGCGCAAGAAATCACAGGGCTAGATTGGCGTTTAATTGCTGCTATTAGCTACCAAGAATCGCATTGGGATACCTTTAATACATCACCAACGAATGTGCGCGGCTTGATGATGCTAACGGAAAGTACGGCTGATTTGATGAAAGTGACAGACAGATTAGACCCAAAGCAAAGTATTCCAGCGGGCGCAAAATATATCAATCTGCTCAAAGACACCATTCCAGAACGCGTGCCAGAACCTGACCGCACTTATATGGCATTAGCTTCTTACAACATTGGTTACGCCCATGTAGAAGATGCGCGCGTGTTGGCACAGCGTTTGAAACTAAACCCTGACCGCTGGGCAGATGTGAAAAAAACGTTGGTAATGTTAAACGACCCAACTTATTATGTGAACGCAAAATATGGTTACGCCAGCGGTGGCGCACCAGTCATTTTTGTCGAGTCGATTCGCAGTTATTACAATATCTTGGCGCGCTTTGAACCCAGTTATGATGACTCACAAAGTGGCTTTAAAGTCGCCAGTGTAGGCGCTTATCCACCGTATTAATGCTAAAAACTTAACCGATATTTTAGGGTTAATTTTTTGGTTAAGTTTTTGCAACTATGCTGGCTTAATGACCTGAATATTATTCATATAGGGCTGCAACACTTTTGGAATGGTGACTGAGCCATCCGCATTTTGATAATTCTCTAGCACCGCTACCAACGTGCGCCCTACTGCCAAGCCTGAACCATTTAGCGTATGCACAAACTCGGTTTTACCTTGCTCATTTCTAAACCGCGCTTGTAAGCGTCGCGCCTGAAACGCCTCGCAGTTAGACACAGACGAGATTTCACGGTAAGTATTTTGCGCAGGTAGCCACACTTCTAAATCGTAGGTTTTAGCCGCGCCAAAACCCATATCACCCGTGCAAAGAGAAACCACTCGATACGGCAACTCCAGCGCTTTTAAGATATTTTCAGCGTGCCCCACCATTTCCTCTAAAGCCTCATAGCTTTTGCTTGGATGCACAATTTGCACCATTTCTACTTTATCGAATTGATGCTGGCGAATCATGCCTTTGGTATCGCGGCCATAAGAACCCGCTTCTGAGCGGAAGCAAGGCGTGTGCGCAGTGAGTTTAATTGGCAATGATTCTAAAGGCACGATTTCATCGCGCACAGTGTTGGTCAGCGTGACTTCAGAAGTGGGAATTAAATACCAATTCGTAGAGACTGCTATTGACTCATTTGTTTTTGTATTTACATACAAATCTACCCCAACAGATTTATTTGGACTTGCACCAAAACTTACTTGAAACAAATCATTTTCAAATTTTGGTAATTGTCCTGTTCCACGAAGGGTTTCTGCATTGGCTATGTATGGTGTATAGCACTCTTCATAACCATGCTGCTCAGTTTGCGTATCTAGCATAAATTGCGCCAAAGCACGGTGCAATTTAGCAATACCGCCACGCATAAAGGTAAAACGCGTACCAGAAAGTTTGATACCGGTATCAAAATCCAAACCAAGCGGCGTGCCTACATCTGTATGGTCTTTGATTTCAAAATCAAATGTACGGGGCGCGCCAATTTTACGCACTTCAATGTTATCCACTTCTGATTTACCTGCTGGCACGCTTTCATGCGGTAAGTTTGGTACGTTGAATAAAACGTTTTGTAGTTTTGTTTGCAGTTCTTCTAACAAGATTTCATCGGCTTTTAATGCATCGCCCAAGCCAGCAACTTCCGCCAAAATCGCACTGACATCTTCGCCTTTTGATTTAGCTATACCAATTTGCTTAGATGTGTTGTTACGCTTAGCTTGCAAATCTTGCGTGCGCGTTTGCACTGCTTTGCGTTCTTGCTCTAAAGCTGAAAATGTGCTCGAATCAAATTCAAAACCTCGATTTTTTAACTGGTTAACAACGCTGTCTAAATCATTTCTTAATGCTTGAATATCTAACATAATTATTTCTTTGCTTTAGTTTTTAAATGTTCTTGGTCGAGTTGTTTAAGGTGTTTCAATTTTTCGGCAATTTTACCTTCTAAGCCGCGTGGTGTGGGCATATAAAATCGTGGCGGGCCATTTTTATCATCCTCTAACTCGTCAGGAAAATACTGCTCACCTGCCGCATACGCGTCTGGCTCATGGTGCGCATAACGGTATTCTTTGCCGTAATCTAGCGATTTCATCAATTTTGTTGGCGCGTTTCTTAAATGTAGCGGTACTGGGCGTGATTTATCTTGTGCGACAAACGCTTTTGCCTGATTGTAGGCGTTGTAAGCCGCGTTACTTTTGGGCGCGACGGCTAAATAAATCACCATATTCGCCAGTGCTAGCTCACCCTCTGGCGAGCCTAATCGTTCATAAATCTGCCACGCTTCTAGCGCCATGGTTTGTGCGCGAGGGTCGGCTAAGCCAATATCTTCAATCGCCATACGTATGATGCGGCGGCTTAAATAAAGCGGATCTGCGCCGCCATCTATCATGCGCAAAAACCAATACAGTGCGGCATCTGGATTGCTACCGCGCACCGATTTATGTAGCGCAGAAATCTGGTCATAAAACGCTTCTCCGCCTTTATCAAAACGGCGTAGTTTGCTGGCCATTGTGGTTTGCAAAAACGCTTCGTCTATTTCGGTAACATTTGCTCCCTCGGCCGCGTTGAATAAGCCTTCTACAAAATTGAGCAAGCGTCTTGCATCACCATCGGCATAGGCCAGCACTTGTTCTTTCACTGTATCGGCTAATGTAACATTCGGCGCGACCAATTGCTGCGCGCGACTTAACAGTAAATTGAGCTCAATTTCTGATAATGCATTCAATACAAATACCTGTGCGCGGCTTAACAACGCGCTATTCACTTCAAACGACGGATTTTCCGTCGTCGCACCTATAAACGTAATCAAGCCGCTTTCAACAAATGGCAAAAAAGCGTCTTGCTGGCCTTTATTAAATCGATGCACTTCATCGACAAATAAAATGGTTTTGCGGCCATGTTGCTGCAAGGTTAATTCTGCGCGCTCTACCGCCTCGCGAATATCTTTAATGCCCGATAACACAGCAGAAACAGCAATAAAGTCTGCATCTGCAGTATTGGCAATCAACCGCGCTAAAGTTGTTTTACCAACGCCTGGCGGCCCCCACAAAATCATGGATGGCAATTTACCCGATTGAAATGCTAATCTTAACGGTTTATTTTCGCCCAATAAATGCGATTGTCCAACTACTTCATCTAAAGTTTTTGGGCGTAATCGCTCTGCTAAAGGCGCAGTTGGAGAGTTGTTTTGAAATAAGCTGTTCACTTATTTTGCTTTGAATGTAAAAACGTATTTTATGGCTTTAATGCAGATGTTACCAGTTAAAATCTTTACGAATACTAATCGAAAATATTTGGCGCTCAAACGTGTTTAAGTCGATATTTGAATCGTTTTTTGTGTAACTATATTGCGGCCTGATTGACCAATCGCGGGCGAATGTATAACGCAAACCTAGCGTTGCGTCATATTGGTTATCTTTACGCTTGGTTAAAAAACTCGGGTCATTTTCATCATTTTTGCGATTTTCTACGCCTAAAGATGTCGTTAATTGTAAGCGCGTACCAATATTTAATTGTCCGCCCACGCGCACACCCACAATACTTTGGCTCAAAAAATTAACGCTTGAATCATCTGCATCTTCTCTACCGCCATAAACGCTGGCAAAAACCACTGGTCTATAGTCATTTTGAAACACATGCCCAACGTTAACACCTCCAATACTCCTTTGGGCATTGCGAATACTATTTCCTGCATAACTAATCTTGCTGTATTGACCAAATACGCCTGCCTGATTCAAGCTATCTATGTTGTACAACCATTGCGCAGTAGCACCGTAAGCATGCCTAAAGCTTGAAGAGTCTAAATAAAAATTGTTATTTTGCAGCGCAAATGAAAAATTATTCTCATCCACTCTGTATTGCAAACCTAAGTTAAGGTCTAGATTGCTGGTGTTAAATATTGAGGTGGTTTCATTATCGCGATGCGTTAAATTAACCGCACCAAAATATGCAAAATCATCGTTCACTGGCTCACGAAACGACAAACCGGTCGCGAGTTGCATAAAATTAGATGACTGCTCGCGCCCATCTTCGCCCAACGCAAAAGCCACGCCGCTAAATAAAGGAACGCTGATTGCATTGATATTTGGTGCGCTGCTGATATTGGAATCTGCGCCCAAACCAAACTCAGCATATGCCCCAAAAGTGGTGGTGGTGCCCTCAATTTTCTGAATCGCGGTTAACAGACTATCGATGGTTTTTTTGGTTTGTTGGTCTGGATTTAATGCCAACACATTATTAAATTCCGCTTTTGAGGCTTGCCTTTCACCCAACAAAAAATGTGCTTTCGCCATTTCTGTGCGCGCATCTTTATTATTGGGGTCTACTGCCAACACGCGCTCTAAAGCAAAGGCACCGCGCGTTACATTGCCGCTTTCTACCCCTGCAAAGCCAAACAAATAATCATAGTTAATATCCCCTGCACGCGTATCTTCAAGCGGTTCTAACAATAAATAAGCGGCTTTAAAATCGCCCTTGCGAATCAAGGCTTCTGCTTGTGTTAAAACAGCATCTTTGGCAGCAAACGTTTGTGATGAAAATAAAATAGCGCTAAACAGCACAAAAAACAGCGCACTCAATTTAAGCCGCGTTGTTTTAAGTTGTGTGTTTTTAAGTAGCTGAAATGGTGTCGTTTGAACTTTGATTAGTTGGATTAGGCGAAACATGTAATGCCTATTAAATGCTAAATATTGTTTAATAATAATAGATTACGTGCATTTAACAAAGTAAAAAATTAACAATAATGCGATGCATAAAATTTTCGCTCGCTTTTATGGGTTAAGTTTTAATTTACTCCCCCACTACATCAACACCTTTTGGTGGTGTAAACAGAAAATTAGCGTCTTGTAACATTGGGTTTCGCTCAATGGCATCAAACGTAATCAGTGTGATATGGCTAAAGCTGTCATACAACTCCATTTTGTGTAGCTTTTCGTCTTTAAAGCCTAATAAAACCCGCTCAAAGCCACTGTCTTTGGCTTTAGGTAGCGCCAAAACCCATGTTAAGCCATCTTTACGCGCGGCATTTTTGATCTTAAAACTTTTTTCTACTGCATCGCCGCCTGCCAATAGTGCTGCAGGGCTAGAGCCCAAAGCTTTGCTCAGTTCACGCACAGTCACTTGCTGCAAATCGGTATCATATAAAAACACTTGTTTGCCATCGCTGATGATTTGTTGCTCATAAGGTTTTGCGTAATCCCAGCGAAATTTATTGGGGCGTTGCAATTGCATAGAGCCTTGCACTTCTTGAATTTTTCGCCCTTGCGTATCCGTCACCACTTGGCTAAATTTCGCGCGCATGGCGTCTGTATTTTTGAAAAAATCATGCAAGCTGGCTACGCCATCCGCAAAGCTGGTTTGTGAGGCTATAAATAGTCCCGTTACTACTATTTTTTTAATCAGTTGATGCATTACCTTTTGCCAATACCTCTCTGTTACCGTTACTTTGCATCGCAGATACCAATCCTGCGCGTTCCATATCTTCAATCAACCTTGCTGCACGGTTGTAGCCAATTCTGAGCTGACGTTGCACCGATGAAATACTGGCGCGACGACTAGTTAAAACGATATTCACTGCTTCATCATACAGCGGGTCTTTTTCTGCGCCATCATCGCTACTAAATTCGCCCGCCTCGCCGCCTTCTGTTTCATTGGTCAAAATACCTTCAATATAATTCGGCTCACCCATAGCTTTTAAGTGATTCACCACTTGATGCACTTCATGATCTGATACAAATGCACCATGAATCCGCAGTGGGTAACCAGTACCTGGCGGCATGTATAACATATCGCCCTGACCTAATAACGCTTCAGCGCCCATTTGGTCTAATATGGTGCGCGAATCAATCTTGCTGGATACCTGAAATGAGATACGCGTGGGCACATTGGCCTTAATTAAACCAGTAATCACATCCACGGATGGGCGTTGCGTTGCTAACACCAGATGAATACCAGAAGCGCGGGCTTTTTGCGCCAAACGTGCGATTAACTCTTCTACTTTTTTGCCCACCACCATCATTAAGTCAGCTAGCTCATCAATCACCACCACAATTAGCGGCATCTCTTCTAATGGCTCTGGCGCATCTGGCGTAATACTAAAAGGATGCGGGATTTTTTCGCCTGCTTTATCAGCATCTTTAATTTTTTGGTTATAGCCTGCCAAGTTACGCACACCTAGGCTAGACATTAGCTTATAACGCCGCTCCATTTCATTCACACACCAATTCAGCGCGTTGGCGGCTTGGCGCATATCGGTCACAACTGGCGCCAATAAATGCGGAATACCTTCATACACTGAAAGCTCTAGCATTTTAGGGTCAATTAAAATCATGCGCACTTGTGACGCATCGGCTTTATATAGCCAACTTAAAATAAGCGCGTTAATCGCCACCGATTTACCTGAACCCGTGGTGCCAGCGACCAACACATGCGGCATTTTAGCCAAATCGGCTACAGCGGGTTTGCCTGCAATATCTTTACCCAAGCAAATCGCCAATGGCGAATTTACGCTTGCATAGGCTTGGCTACTCATAATTTCAGACAAATAGACAATTTGGCGTTTTGGGTTGGGTATTTCTAAACCCATATAGGTTTTACCCGGAATCGTTTCTACCACACGCACACTGGCAACCGATAGCGCACGGGCTAAATCTTTAACTAAATTAGTCACTTGGCTACCTTTTACACCAGCAGCAGGCTCAAGTTCATAGCGCGTAATCACAGGCCCAGGCTGTGCGGATAATACTTTTACTTCAATGCCAAAATCCATCAACTTTCGCTCAATCAAGCGCGATGTGAAATCGAGCGTTTCGGCTGAGGGCAATTCCACTGTGTTATTGGCTTCGTCCAGCAAATGCAATGGCGGCAAGCTAGAGTCTAAATCAGTAGTAAATAATGTCGTTTGTTTTTCTTTTTGCACGCGCTCGCTCTGCGCAATTTCAATCACTGGCGCTTTAATCTCAACTGGCGCGCGGTCTTCCGTGCGTTTACGTTCCGCTTCTACAAACTCTTCACGTTTTTGCACAACGGCTTTGCCCGCTTTTCTATCTTGCCAATCGTGATATTTATTAATCGTCCATTCGTAAGCATCGATGAGATTTTTACCTAATTTTTCGGTCATCATAATCCATGACCAGCCAGTAAACAGGCTAAAACCGACGGCAAACAGCAACAGCAACAACATGGTTGAGCCTGTAAAACCAAACATGGCACGCAGCGCACCATCCACTGAATTGCCTAACATACCACCAGCTGTTGAAGACAAAGTCGCAGGCAAGGTAATCAGATGCCCTGCTTCTAGTGCGCAAGATGAAATTAGTAGTAAGGCAAAACCCACTAAATTGAATACTAAAAATGGACGCTCTGAGATGGTTAATTCTAGACGCAGGTAAATCAGCCACATGCTGTAAAAAGCTAAAACCACCCACCACCATGCCGAAAAACCAAATAAATACAACAGCATATCGGCAATCCACGCACCTACTGCACCACCCGCATTTTGGATAACGGCGTTATCTGATGCCATATGCGACCACGATGGATCTTGATTGTGGTAGCTGATTAAAATGACGGCTAGATATAAGCCAACTAACACTAAGCCTAGCCACCACGCTTCACGCACAAGGCTAGCGCCATGTTGTTGCGATGGGCTGGGTGGCGCTTGCAGGCGACCATTCACTGCTGGAGATTTTTTATTTAAAAACAAACCGTTACAAACCTATAATGATGAGTGGATTTTTATTTATTATAGCAAAATCAAATTGCACAAAGCATGTCTATGCATGATTAAGTTTTAATATTATATGAATTAATATTTAGACAATTAACAACAAGCAAACTAAGATGATAATTATTTTTAAAGGAGCACAAAATGGATACAGGCATTAAAGAAAAAGATAGAAAAATCATTGCAAAAGGGTTATCTCATTTATTAGCCGATACCTACAGCCTATATTTAAAAACTCACTATTTTCATTGGAATGTCACAGGTCCAATGTTCAATACCTTGCATTTAATGTTTGAAGCGCAATACACCGAGCTGGCTTTAGCGGTGGATCTAGTAGCCGAACGTATTCGCTCATTAGACGTTTATGCGCCAGGCACTTATAGCCAATTTGCCAAGCTTAGCTCTATTAAGGAATCCGATGGCGTGCCTAAAGCCAACGATATGATTGCCGAATTAGTGGCTGGTCACGAAGCCGTCTGTCGCACTGCGCGTAGCGTGTTCCCTGCGTCTGATGCTGCATCTGATGAAGCTACAGCTGATTTACTCACGCAACGTTTGCAGCTACATGAGAAAACCGCTTGGATGTTGCGTAGCTTGTTAGAAAAATAATCCAAAACATCATAAATAATTTGAGTTAACCTGCTTGAAAAAGCAGGTTTTTGACCTTATTTAATGATTAATCGTTAATCTTAGAAAGCAATTCAAAATGGCAACACGTCACATTCATCTCCTTATTTTAGGCTCAGGCCCAGCTGGTTACTCTGCCGCTGTTTATGCGGCACGGGCTAATTTAAACCCTGTGCTTATCACTGGTATTGCGCAAGGCGGCCAATTGATGACGACTACTGAGGTAGATAACTGGCCAGCCGATGCCGATGGCGTGCAAGGCCCAGAGCTGATGGAACGTTTTCAAAAACACGCGGAGCGTTTTAATACCGAGATGATTTTTGACCATATTCACACCACGCATTTAAGTGAAAAACCGATTCGTTTAGTTGGTGATAATGGCGAATATACTTGTAACGCTTTAATTATCGCCACTGGTGCATCTGCACAGTATTTAGGCTTGCCATCAGAAGAAAAATTTAGCGGAAAAGGCGTTTCTGCCTGTGCCACTTGTGATGGATTTTTCTACCGCAATCAAGAAGTTGCAGTAATTGGCGGCGGCAATACAGCAGTTGAAGAAGCGCTGTACTTAGCCAATATTGCCAGCAAAGTAACGCTAGTGCACAGACGTGATAAATTTAAAGCCGAAGCCATACTAATGGACAAAGTAATGGCGCGTGTAGCGGAAGGTAAAATTGTATTAGAAACGTTTAATACCTTAGATGAAGTGTTGGGTGATGCAACAGGCGTAACCGGCATGCGCATTAAAAACGTAAACGATGGCACTACTAAAGACATTGAGCTAAAAGGCGTATTTATTGCCATTGGCCATAAACCGAATACCGATATTTTTGAAGGCCAATTAGAAATGGAAGGCGGCTACATAGTGACGCAAGCTGGCCGCAAAGGTAACGCAACTGCCACCAGCATACCTGGCATTTTTGCCGCAGGCGATGTGCAAGACCATATCTATCGCCAAGCGGTCACTAGTGCGGGAACGGGTTGTATGGCAGCGTTGGATGCAGAACGCTATTTGGATAATTTAAAATAAAAACCGTTAAAAGCATTTAAAACCAAAGACTTAACCCTAAAATCAAGGCAAATTTTAATTGATGATGACATTATGGCTAAACCGAATCCATCATCAATTAAAAGCCCATCACTAGCGTCAAAGAAAATAGCGCTAAACGCAATTCCGCTATCAAAAGCGCAAGCAAAAGCCATTAAAACTGAGCTTGAACAAGCCAACCAAGCCAAGCTTGAAGCCTTAATAAATCAGCAAGAATTGGCTAAAGTAACAGCCGCAGAACAAGAGAAAAACTTATTTCTAGAAGCCGTTAAGAACGCGCGCCCACTTAATATAGATGTACCTTTTACCGAAAAAACCTACCCAAAACCTGTCGCAAAACAATTTTTACGTGATGAAAAACAAGCACTTAGAGATAGCTTAAGCGACGACTTTTACCCTGCGCACGAACTGGAAAGCGGTGAAGAATTACTTTATTTACGCACAGGCCAATCACCCAGCATATTGAGCAAATTGCGCTGCGGTTTTTGGGTGGTGCAAGCGCAAATTGATTTACATGGATTAATTAGTGATGAAGCGCGCGAATACGTAGCTGAATTTTTAAGCAGCTGCAAAAAGAAAAATATCCGCTGTGTGCGCATCGTGCATGGCAAAGGCCTAGGCTCACGCAACCGCGAACCCGTACTCAAACATAAACTGCGAAACTGGTTAATACAAAAAGATGAAGTGATTGCCTATGCGCAAGCTAAGCCAGAAGATGGTGGAAGTGGCGCAGTGATTGTTTTGTTGAAGGCATGAAGTTTCAAGCCTATAGATTTGATAAAGTTAACTTTGTATATTTTGATTGGGCATTATGTCGATTAGTGAAACAGTAAGTGTAGTTGGGTTGATTTTTGGGGTATCAGGGTTTGTACTTGGGGTAATGAATTACTTTCGTGACCGTCACAAAGTTGAAGTTTCATTGCAATGGGATTTAGATGTTAGCTCTGGCAGTGGTTATGACAATACTAAAAAATGGGGCCTGATTCGTGTTACCAACGTTGGTCGTCGACCAACTTATATCAGTCATGTTGCATTAAAATTACCTAAGGGATATGACCATACTCATTTAGTCATTATTGGAGGTATTAATGGTAAAAAATTAACTGAAGGAGACCCAACAGAAATATTTATGGTCACTCAAGAAAATATGGAAACATATGCAAACGATTGGCGAAAAATCATTGCACAAGTTAGTGACTCTTCTGGAAAAGTATGGTTTTCTAATAAACTCAAAAGCAAAGAATGTCCTTCATGGGCTAAAGCCTCTGAATAATTACAATCCCAAATCACTCAAACTCGCATGCTCATCTGGCCGGCGGCCTAACGGCCAAAAGAATTTTCTGTCACTCTCTTTAATCGGCAAATCGTTGATACTGGCGTAGCGTAACTCCATTAAACCATTGGTATCAAACTGCCAGTTTTCGTTACCATAGCTTCTAGACCAGTTACCTGCATCGTCATGCCATTCATAGGCAAAGCGTACCGCGATGCGGTTGCCATCAAATGCCCATAGCTCTTTAATTAGGCGATACTCAAGCTCTTTCGCCCATTTTCGGGTTAAGAATTCCACAATCTGCGCGCGTCCCTTGGGAAATTCAGCACGATTACGCCATTGTGAATCTTGGGTATAGACCATTGAAACGCGTTGCGGGTCGCGGCTGTTCCAGCCATCTTCTGCCATTCGCACTTTTTGAATCGCGGTTTCACGTGTGAAAGGTGGTACTGGCGGGCGGGTTTCTATGTCGGTCATTTTTTGCTCCTAAACTTTAGCATAAATTTAAAAACTACCTACGTCATTCCAGCGCAGGCTGGAATCCAGGCAAGATATATGTCAACCAGTATATCAATAGGCTTTGCGTGCAGAAACTTGAAACACAAATAGTAGCGCATTTAAGTCATTAACAAAAAATTTTAGCTGGGCTGGATTCCAGCCTGCGCTGGAATGACGGAGTTGATATATTTCTTTAAATTTTAACAACACTAAAATCAATATGATGGGATACAGTGCAAGGCGCACGGAGCACAGAAACCGGAATGTACACAGAGTACATGAGGATTTCGAGCACCGCGCAACGCCGCAATGTGCCCATGATATTGATTTTACTGCTCACCCAAGAAACCACCGCTTTGATGCGCCCATAGGCTAGCATACAAGCCACCTAGTTTCAGTAATTCGGCATGGCTACCCTGCTCAATTATGTTGCCATTATCCAGCACAATTAATTTATCCATGGCGGCAATGGTTGAAAGCCTATGTGCAATAGCAACCACGGTTTTGCCTTGCATCAAATTATAAAGGCTGGCTTGAATCACGGTTTCCACTTCCGAATCCAGCGCACTGGTGGCTTCATCTAACAACAATATCGGTGCATCTTTTAGCATCACACGCGCAATGGCAATACGCTGGCGTTGGCCTCCAGAAAGCTTTACGCCGCGCTCGCCTACATGCGCATCGTAACCTGTTCTTCCTTTTACATCGCTTAAATTCAATATAAATTCGTGTGCTTCGGCACGTTTGGCGGCGGCAATCATTTCTTCTTCTGTGGCATTTGGGCGGCCGTATAAAATATTATCGCGCACGCTTCTGTGCAAAAGTGACGTATCTTGCGTGACCATGCCGATACTGGCGCGTAGCGAATTTTGGGTGACCGCATTAATATTTTGCTGATCAATCAAAATGCTGCCTGCCTCCACCTCATAAAAACGTAATAGCAAATTAACAATAGTGGATTTACCTGCGCCAGAACGCCCTACCAGCCCTACTTTTTCGCCTGCTTGAATGGTTAAGTTAAGCTTGTTGATAACTTGTTTATATTGGCTGACTTCTACTTTGCCATAGTTAAAATTCACCGCATCAAAAACTACTTCGCCTTGATGAACCTTTAACGGTTTTGCATCAGGCGCATCGTTAATATTATTGTGCATGGTCAGGGTATTCATACCGTCTTGCACAGTACCCACTTGCTCATAGAGCGATGTCATTTCCCACATCACCCAATGCGAAACGCCATTAAGACGCAGCGCCATGGCTGTTGCCGCCGCCACGCCGCCTACCGTTACCTCACCAATACTCCATAGCCATAAAGCCGTTAAGCCCGTGGCAATAATCAGTAGCATATTGAGTATGTGATTGACGATTTCGACTGAGCTGACCAATTGCATTTGCCCATGCACAGTATCCAAAAAATCTTGCATAGCATGCTTGGCGTATCCCGCCTCGCGGCCTGCATGGCTAAACAATTTCACTGTACTAATATTGGTGTAAGCATCGGTAATGCGGCCTGTCATTAGGCTGCGTGCATCGGCTTGGCGTTGCGATGTTTTGCTTAATTTAGGCACAAAATAACTGAGTGATGCCACATAACAGGCCAACCACACCAAAAATGGAATGGTAATAAGCGGATTGAAATAACCCACAATGGTGACCATAGTGCCAAAATACACGATCACGTAAATCATGATATCGGCCACAATAAACCATACATCGCGCACGGCCAGCGCAGTTTGCATCACTTTTGCCGCTACGCGCCCTGCAAACTCGTCTTGGTAGAAGCTCATGCTTTGATTCAACATCAGCCGATGGAAATTCCAGCGCAGACGCATGGGAAAATTGCCCGCCAATGCTTGGTGCTTAAATAAAGTCTGCAACACAATAAATAGCGTGCTAAACAATAAAACGCCTGCCAATATCATTAAACGGTTGCCTTCTTGCTGCCATAGCAATTGCGGCGGAATATCGCTTAACCAATCCACCACTTTGCCCATCATGGCAAACAACAACGCTTCAAAGGCACCAATTAAGCCTGTAAAAACCGTCATGCCCAATAAAAATGGGCGCATGCCTGCTGTGCAATCCCACGCAAATTGCCAAAAATTCTTAGGTGGCGTGGTGATTAAAGCATCAGGAAACGGCTTTGCGAGTTTTTGAAACCAATTGAACATAAGAAATTTTAGTGTTTTCTGTAAAGATATTATTGCTTATACGAGTGACAATTTAAAGATTAGTGCCTGAATATTCACTTGGCGGGTCTTACAAATAAGGAACGCCCAATGTTTGGGCTGGTTGGCACAGTATTAAATACAATACTTTAAACGGTAGAAATTAATACTTTTGTACCTGAATCTTACGAAATAATCGTGCAGACCGCTTCTGCAGCGATACCTTCGCCGCGGCCTGTAAAGCCTAATTTCTCTGTGGTAGTCGCTTTAACGTTCACTTGTTCAAGTGTGATTTGGCAATCGGCCGCAATATTAGCGCACATTTGCGTAGTGTGCTTTGAAAGCTTAGGCGCTTCGCAAATCACGGTCGCATCAATATTATTCACTGTGTAATTTTTATCATGTAAAAGCGCCACTACATGACGCAACAATAAGCGTGAATCTGCATTTTTATAGGTGTTATCACCAGGTGGAAAATGCTTGCCAATATCGCCCATCGCCGCCGCACCCAATAGCGCATCGCATATGGCATGCAACAGAACATCAGCGTCTGAATGACCATCTAAGCCTTTTGTATGTGGCACATCTACGCCGCCGATAATACATTTTCTGTCAGCTAGCAAGGCATGCACATCAAAACCGTGACCGATACGTATCATGCGTTACCTTTTGCTTTTTCTGCATTAAATAATGCTTCTAATAGCTCTAAATCTTGCGGATAAGTGACTTTTAAATTACGTAATTCGCCCTGCACCAATGTTGGTTTTAAGCCTAAAGCCTCAATCGCTTCTGCTTCATCTGTTACGCTAGCACCAAACTGACTTAACGCATTTTTTAGGGTTAAAAATCGAAACATCTGCGGCGTTTGTGCTTGCCATAAGTTAGCGCGCGGAATGGTTTTTTCAACTTGATTATCCGCAGCGGATTTCTTTAATGTATCCGCTACTGGCAACGCCAACAAGCCGCCAACGGCATCTCTTTCTAAACGATTCATGAGACCATCGAGCAAAGTATGCGTCAGGCCAGGGCGCGCCGCATCATGCACTAATATCCAATCATCGGCTTGCAAAGTCGGTTCGATAGCATTTAATGTGTTGAGCACAGTTTCGGCACGGGTTGCACCGCCTGTGTAATGCAAATGCAAGCGGCTTTCTGGCTCTAAAGTCAGACTACGCCAAAAATCATCTTCGGGATTTAACGCAACATGAATACCTGCGATGCGCGGATGATTGAAAAAAACTTGAATGCAATGCGAAATCATTGGCTTGCCGCCTAGCGGAATATATTGCTTGGGCAACAGATTCGCCATACGGTTTCCAACGCCAGCTGCGGGAATAATTACATGAAAAAACGCCATGCTTTATTTTAGCATGGCGTTTATTTAGAGATAAAACTTATGAGGATTATTTAGTTAATCATCAGCGGTTGCGCTGGGCCTTTCAATCATCAGCGGTCGCGCTGATGCGGTGGATACTAATATCAGCACCATCGTATTCTTCTTCGGCGCTCATACGAATTCCGCTTAACATTTTAAGTGTGCCGTACACTACAAAGCCACCTGCTAAGGCAATAACGATACCCAAGCCAGTACCAATTAGTTGCGCGCTTAAACTTACACCACCTAAGCCACCTAATGCTTTTGCACCGAATATACCAGCGGCAATGCCGCCCCAAGCGCCACACAAACCATGTAGCGGCCACACACCCAACACGTCATCAATTTTTAAGCGATTTTGCGTTAAGTTAAAGGCCCATACAAACAAGCCGCCAGCCACTACGCCTGTTGCCAGCGCGCCCAGCGGGTGCATCACATCGGAGCCTGCACATACCGCCACCAAACCCGCTAGTGGGCCATTGTGCACAAAACCTGGGTCATTTTTGCCGATTAACAAGGCAGCTAATGTGCCGCCCACCAATGCCATCAGCGAGTTAACAGCCACCAAGCCTGAAATGCCTTGTACAGCCTGTGCTGACATGACGTTAAAGCCAAACCAGCCAACTGTAAGAATCCATGCGCCTAAGGCCAGAAATGGGATATTAGAAGGTGGATAAGCATGCAAGCGGCCATCTTTACCATAACGGCCTGTGCGTGCGCCTAGCAGAATAACTGCCGCTAGTGCAATCCAGCCACCCATGGCATGCACCACCACAGAGCCAGCAAAATCATGAAACTTAGCACCAAAACTGGCTAATAACCAATCTTGAAAACCATAATGGCTATTCCAAGCAATGCCTTCAAAAAATGGATAGACAAAACCGACAATTAAAAAAGTAGCGGCTACTTGCGGGTTGAATTTGGCACGTTCTGCAATACCACCAGAAACGATGGCTGGAATCGCTGCTGCAAAAGTTAACAAGAAAAAGAATTTAACTAAATCGAAGCCATTTTTGGCAGCTAGAATTTCGGCACCACTGTAAAAGCTCACGCCGTAAGCAATGCTGTAGCCGATAAAGAAATACGCGATAGTCGAAATTGAAAAATCGACCATGATTTTAACTAAGGCATTGACCTGATTTTTACTGCGAACCGTGCCCACCTCTAAAAAGGCGAAGCCCGCATGCATTGCCAGCACCATAATGGCGCCTAGCAATACAAATAAAACATCATTCGCCGAAACGAGTGCTTCCATTTTTAATCCCCAAAATAATAATAATTGTTGTCATGTAGTGCAAAACAGGGCATTACAAGCAACAATCACGCCATTTATGCATGATTGATTATAAAGGGATTTTTTTGAAAATTAAAGATAGTGCGCACATTATTAGTGCAGTGCACAATTTGTAGCACTAATAATGTGCAAATTGTGTGCGTAAGATGATCTTTACAGCATACTAACTGTATTGGCGTTTAGGATAAATTTATCTGCATCTGGATTGCCAGACCAAAAATGGAAAAACTCACGCACGACAACTAAAAATAAGCGACGGTTTTTTTTCACCTCAAACAAAGGCAAAGTGGCATCTACCGTTGTGCGATAAATTTTGTTACTTTTATCGGGCGCTTCTTTTAAGCGCACTAATAGAATTTTGGCTAGCTTAATACGCGTGTCAATCAAGGTTTGATCAGCGTTTTCATTGCGCAAAGCTTTGGTGTAGCCTTTTAAAGCCCAGCTATCAGTGGTTGAAAACTTTTCTTGATCGACTGTGTGCCATAAGCTACTTAGTGTGACTTGAATGGGCTTCCAATCAATTGGCAATTGGTCTTTGGTGATGGCTTTATTAAATTGCGCAACCGCTTTTAAATCATTGATCCAAAAAGGGTAATATTCACGCGCAATCACTAAACCCTCTGGCCAATCTTCTTCTGCGACTGAATCCATCATCACTTCAATTGCAAGACGATATTCGCCACCGCCGGGCTCTTTATCTGCCAATAGCGGTAAAAGTTTATTCAAAAAACTGGTGCGCTGCACAAACGTTTCTGGGCCAAAACCTTTTACAGTCAATAGCTTAAAATAAACTTCAAGTGCTTGTTGTTCGCGTGGCTGAATCATCATAAATCACTAGTTTTGTCAGGTTAGTTAAACTATTATTTAATTCTACTGCATAATCTATTGAAAAATATCATTTTTAACGCATATTAGATCAAATACAATATTGTGTACTTAACCACATTTTTCAAGGTAATTTTAAAGTTAGCCTATGTTTGAACTCATATTATTGGCTTTGTTGCTGTTGGCAGCATGGTTTTGGCAAGACAGCATTGCCAAACGTGAAATTGCTGTGATGCTTGGCCGCGAGCTAGCCAGTCGTTATCAACTGCAGTTGTTAGACGAAACTGTTGCCTGCAATAAAATCCGCTTGGGTCGCGATAATCGAGGCCATGCACAGTTGCTGAGGATTTACGACTTTGAAGTGAGCGCTAATGGTGCAGAGCGCATGCAATGTAATTTGCAGTTATTAGGCAAGCAATTGCAAACTTGGCATATTCCACCTTACGTGCAGCCCATGCAATAGCCAAATCCATGCAATACATTGGTCGATTTGCACCCTCGCCTACTGGTCCGCTGCATTTTGGCTCATTGGTGGCAGCAGTGGCCAGCTATTGCGATGCAAAGTTGAATCAAGGCAAATGGCTATTAAGGCTAGAAGATTTAGATAAGCCCCGTGAAATACCAGGTGCTACAGATATTATTTTGCAACAACTAGATGCGTTTGGTTTTGAGTGGGACGGCGAAATCGTACGCCAAAGCCAACGCAATCATTATTATGCTCAAGCATTAGATAACCTGCACAATCAACATTTAATTTACCCATGCACTTGCACTCGCAAAGAAATAGCAGATTCATCTAATCTAATCGGCATCGATGGGTTTATTTATCCTAAAACCTGTCTTGAATATCCGCTTAAAACAAACAAAAAACCTGCATTGCGCATTCGAGTCAATAATAGCGAAATTACTTTTCATGATGCCATTCAAGGTGATATTCATCAAAACCTGCAAAATGAAGTAGGCGATTTTGTAATAAAACGTGCTGATGACTTATTTACTTATCAACTCGCCGTGGTGGTAGATGACGCCGCGCAGGGCGTAACACACGTAGTGCGTGGTGCTGATTTGCTTAATTCTACACCACGTCAAATTTATTTACAGCAATGCTTAACCTTACCTACACCACACTATGCGCACATGCCTATTGCGCGCAACGCTGCTGGCGAAAAGTTAAGCAAACAGACGCTTGCAAAACCGATTGACGCAACACTATCAGCACAACAATTATTTGAAGCTTTGCAATTTTTAGGGCAAAAAGCCCCTACTGATTTGCAATTTGCCAGCTTGCCAGAAATTTGGCAATGGGCAATCGCACACTGGCAACGACGACTTATTCCTGCTCAAGATTCTACTTTTAAGCATTATGCTGATATTTAACCCGTGTATGTCTTTACTTAATTTTTACATTTGTTATTGAAACTGATTCTCATTTATATTAATATTCGCACAGAGGATTAAAACAAAATATCGATAGGAAAGTAATGGCTCATACAGCTAGCAAGAATAGGCATCAACATAAACCAAAAATTGCCACCTTAAAATTGGCTATTCACAGCGCTTTAACCAGCGTTATTTTTTTTACTGGTACTGCCGCTTTTGCTGAAACCAGCGAAGTTAATTTACCACAGGTCGATGTGACTGCACCACGCATCAGTGACACACAGCCAGAGAAAGGTTATAACGCTAAAAAAAGTGTTTCATCTACTAGAACCGATACCGAGTTACGCGATACGCCACAAGCCATTACGGTTATTCCACAAGATTTAATTAAAGATCAATCTATTCAGAGCATTTCGCAAGCGGTGCAATATGTGCCAGGTGTGCAATCAGCACAAGGTGAAGGCAACCGCGATCAAATTATTTTGCGTGGCAACAACACAACAGGCGATTTCTTTTTAGATGGCTTGCGTGATGATGTGCAAACTTATCGCGATTTATACAATACCGACCGTTTAGAAGTGTTAAAAGGCCCAAATGGTATGGCGTTTGGTCGTGGTGGTGCAGGTGGCGCAATTAATCGCGTAACCAAACAAGCTGGCTGGGATCCTGTTGATGAATTTATCGCCAGCTATGGCGCATATGATTACAAACGTGTTTCTGGTGATTATGGCCAAGCCTTAAACGATGAAATCGCTTTCCGTATTAATGCCGTTTATGAAGATTCCGGATCGTACCGCGATGGCGTCGATATTGAACGCTTTGGTATTACCCCAACTGTCACTATTAAGCCATCTGACAAAACAAAAATTGTACTCAGTACCGAATATTTTAAAGACAAACGTATTGCAGACCGTGGTGTACCATCTCAAACCAGTCGAGCAGGTGCGACCGCAAACTTGGGTAACCGCCCTTTCCGAATTGGCGATTACGACCAGTTCTTTGGCAATGCTCGCTTAAGCCCAACAGAAACAGAAACAGTGGCGTTTAATGCTGTGATCGAACATGCTTTCGACAACGGTATTGGTGTTAAAAACAGTACGCGCTATGCTAATTATGATAAATTTTATCAAAACGTCTTTGCTAACAGCGCCGTCACTCTCGCAGGCACTGTTCAACTAGGCGCGTATCTTGATGAAACTGAACGTGAAAATTTAATCAACCAAACCGATGTGACATACACAGCTAAATTTGGTGGCGTTGAACATAAATTGCTTGGGGGTGTGGAGCTTTCTAAGCAAGACACCACCAACGCACGTTTTACCCCTACAGGGTCTGCTACCGATAATGGTAACTTTGCAGTGGTATCTTCAGCATCACCCTTTGCAACCCCAGCCAACTTTAATAATTTAGTGCGCAATCAAAAAAGTGATATCAGCGTTGCGGCGTTTTACTTACAAGATCAAATTAAGTTCAATGAACACTGGCAAGCGATTGTGGGCTTGCGTCATGACAAATTTGATACTGACTACACCAATATTAGAGCCAATCAAAATATTGATGTAACCGACACTTTTTTATCACCACGCGCAGGTTTAATTTATAAACCGATTGAGCCAGTTTCAATTTATGCCAATTACAGTGTTTCTTATGTGCCACGCGCTGGCGATCAACTTATTGGGCTAACAGTGACTAATCAATCATTTAACCCTGAAAAATTTATTAATTATGAAATTGGCGCCAAGTGGGACGTTAACCCTAGCCTTGCATTAACGGCTGCGGTTTATCAGCTTGATCGTGAAAACGTTCAAGTGACTGACCCTAACAATGCTGCTTTGCAAATTTTGGTTGATGGTCAAGAAACCAAAGGTATTGAGTTGGGTATTGCTGGTGACATCACCGATAAATGGAGTATTTTCGGCGGCGTTGCTTTCCAAGATGGCGAAGTGACTGAGCAACAAGGTTCTGGCGCAGGTGCAATTTTAAGAGGCGCTGAGTTAGGCCTAACACCCGATCGCACTTTATCGCTTTGGAATAAATACGAAATTAATGATACTTGGGCAGTGGCATTGGGTATTGTGAGTACATCTGACCGTTTTGCCTTATCACCAACAGCAACGCAAAGCACATTATTGCCAGGCTACACCCGTTATGATGCGGCTATATATGGCAAATTCAGTGATAAGTTACGTTTACAAGTGAACTTGGAAAACTTAACCAATAAAGAATATGCATTATTTGCGCATAATAATCAAAACATCACACCTGGTTCGCCATTAACTGGCCGCGCCACATTGATTTATAACTTTTAAACAACAATCAGCATGACCAAAGCCCATGCAATTGCGTGGGCTTTTTTTATTTTCAACGGCTTTTCAATGGCCACATTTGCTAAAATGCAGGCTATGAAAAACTTAACCGATACCCTGCAACACTTTTTATTTGAAGATAAATTTAATAACGCCATGCCGATACGCGGCAATTTGGTATATTTAAACGACACTTACCATCAAGTATTGCAGCATCAAACACTGCCAGCTGTTTTAAAACATGCGCTGGGTGAGTTAATGGCGGCTAGCGCGTTATTATCCGCCACACTCAAAATGGATGGCGCAATGGTTTTGCAGATTCAAAGTAAAGGCGCGCTTAAATTATTGGTGGTGGAATGCAACTCCGATTTAAACATACGCGCCACTGCCAAGTGGGATGAAACGCAAACCAGCCAAATTGCTGAAAGTCACTTTATTGATTTAGTCAGAAACGGCCAGTTTGTAATTACGCTAGACCCAAAAGAAGGCGAAGCGTATCAAGGTATTGTGCCGATTGAGGGTGACACAATTGCCGAAATGCTACAAAACTATATGCTGCGTAGCCAGCAAATTGACACCTCACTTTGGCTAACTTGCGATGATACAAGCGCTTGCGGCATGCTGTTACAAAAATTACCTGATATTGGCGGCACAGCAGCGCTAAACAAAAAAACAATCGAACAAGACTTAGATGCTTGGAATCGCATGAATTATTTAGCCAATACGGTGACTGCCGATGAGTTACAAAATTTACCTGCCGAAATACTGTTAAGTCGGTTATTTGCAGAAGAAAATGTACGCTTGTTTGAGCCCAAACCAACACAATTTTACTGTAGTTGTAATCAAGCCAGCGTGGCAAGTATGTTGCGCATGCTGGGCGAAGAAGAGCTAAACAGCATATTGGCAGAGCTGGGTAAAATTGAAGTAAATTGCGATTTTTGCAATAAACACTATTTATTTGATGCGGTAGATACCGCAGCATTATTGGCGACTGAAGCCAGTGTGCATATCAGCACTGCTAAACATTAACACCTATTTTTGGTCAAAAAAAAGTGTTAACTAATTTGCCTTTTGCGTTCAAACAAGCAAATTGCCGTAGCAGCCGCTGCATTCAGCGACTCTACTGCCAAGTTAGTTTGACTCATGGGAATGCTGATTTTATGCGTACAATTTTCTATCGTTTTTTCGCGCAAACCTGCGCCCTCATTGCCCATGACAAAAGCCGTAGCTTGGCTTAACTTTTGGCTATAAAGCGATTCGCCATCCATCGTTGTTGCATAGCTATTACCGTTAAATTTTTGTAATTCGGTAACCAAATCAGCGTTTTCAATAATTGGCAACACAAACTGTGCGCCTTGCCCGCCCCGTAAAGCTTTGGGCGACCATGCATCGGTGCAGCCTTTGCTTAAATAAACCGCTTGCACCCCAGCCGCCGCCGCTGTGCGCAGCATGCTACCCAAATTACCGGGGTCTTGAATATCTTCTAGCATTAATACAAATTGCGGCTGCGCTGGCACTTCTAAAGTTGGTGTTTTTACTACCGCTAAAATACCTGTGCTGCTAGCCACTGGCGTTAGCTCTGCAAACATTAGCGTGGGAAACATAATCGTGCTCACATGCTCAAGCTGTTGCATTAAATTGCTGGCTTCTAGCGTGCTTTTTCCCTCTGGAATTATGATTAAGTCTGGCTCGCCAAAAACTTGCAAATAAGCCTCAATCAAATGCACACCATCTAACAGTGTTTTGCCTTCTGCTTTTCTTTCGCGTGAATTATCGGCCAGTTTCTTTTGATACTTAAAAATCGGGTTATCGCGCGAGGTAATGTGTTTAAAGCTCATAGGAATAAATACTTAAAAAATTGACATCATCATTTACAAAACTTAATGCATTTTAACCCAAAGCATCTTGTTAACTCGGTTTATTAAGCGTAAATTATTTTTGCGTAATATCCCTTTAAAAATCAATAGTGAGGAGATTAATATGTCGTTAACAAAACGTTCGGTAGCAGAATTAATTGGTACTTTTTGGCTGGTGTTGGGTGGTTGCGGTAGCGCAGTATTAGCCGCACATTTTCACGATGTTGGTATTGGTTTGTTGGGTGTTTCTCTCGCTTTTGGTTTTACAGTTGTCACTATGGCTTACGCAATTGGGCATATCTCTGGTTGCCATCTTAACCCTGCGGTTTCAATTGGTTTAGTGGTTGGCAAACGGTTCAGCAGTGCCGATTTGCCCGCCTACATTGCCGCGCAAGTGGTCGGCGCAACGTTGGCAGCTGCGCTTATTTACTTTATTGCAACAGGCCATGCAGGCTTTGAAATTAGTAGCGGATTAGCGGCAAACGGCTATGGCGAACGCTCACCAGGCGCATACTCTTTATTAACCTGCCTTACTATTGAAGTGGTGATGACCGCAATATTCTTATTCATCATCATGGGCGCAACCGATAAGCGCGCGCCAGCAGGATTAGCGCCGTTGGCGATAGGCTTAACATTGGCCTTAATTCATCTGATTAGCATCCCCGTCACCAATACCTCAGTCAACCCAGCGCGTAGCACTGGTCCTGCATTTATTCAAGGTGGCTGGGCGTTAGATCAGCTTTGGCTGTTTTGGTTAGCACCAATAATTGGTGCGGCAATTGGTGCACTGCTTTATAACTTTGTAAATGAAGATTAATTAAAGGTCATTCATATCAAAGCTACACCGTCATTCCCGCGTAGACGGTAATGACGGTTTTGTGTGTTTTATTTGTATAATCAGCGCATGGCTAAAAAACTCGATATCGAACGTATTCTCAGTAAACAAGGTTTCGGCACCCGCAAACAATGCCGCATCATGATTATCAATGAAGAAATCACGGTGAATGGTGCACTATGCGATGACCCCGATGCGCAATTTGACCTTGAAAATTTAAGTTTCACAGTCAAAGGCGAGGCATGGGATTACCGCGAAAAATCCTACTTAATGCTGCATAAACCCAGCAATTACGAATGCTCACACAAAACCCAGCATCATCCTACGATTTATAGTTTATTGCCGCATCCATTGGTTGTTCGCGATGTGCAGTGTATCGGCAGGTTAGATGAAGACACTACTGGCTTAATACTGATTTCAGACGATGGCCAATTTATCCACCGCATGAGTTCACCCAAACATAAAGTACCAAAAATATACGAAGTAACTTGCAAACACGCCGTTAGCGATGAGCAAATCGCGCATATTTTAAAAGGCGTACAGCTTATTGATGAAGACGCCCCAATCGCCGCACTCGCCTGCGAAAGAATCACTGAAAACGTGATTCACATGACGTTGGCAGAAGGTAAATACCACCAAGTCAAACGCATGGTCGCCGCGATTAGTAACCGTGTAGAGGCGTTAAAGCGCATTCAAATTGGTGAATTGAAATTGCCTGATGATTTGAAAGTTGGGGAATGGAAGTGGTTAAGTGAAGCTGATATGATTTTGCTTAGTCCAAAGTAAATTTTATATAAGACATCAGGAATATTTCCATGCCCGGACTATTTGACCTTGAGACGCCTAAAGATCTTTTAGCGAAACTTGAACGGGAGCTGATAAAACTTCGTGATGAACCAGAAAATGTAGACCACGCTTTTAATTTCTTCACTACAGCAGAGCACATATTAGATTGGCTTTATCCTGGCCAAGGCGGTCAAGCGCCAAAACAACGTGAGGCGCTAAAAGATAATGAGGTTCTGCTTGCTACAGTTTCCCACATTGCTAATGGCGCAAAGCACTTTGATAAACTTAATAAAAAGCATACATCAGTTTCAAACACGGAGCATAAAAAAGGATTATGGGCAAAACAATTCTGGGCAAAAAATGCTTTTGCTAAAGGCGTCTGGGCAGAGCCCGCGTTACTGATCACACTTTCTGGGGAAGCAGCTTCACAGTTCGGCAACAATATAACGGCTCTTGTGTTGGCAGAAAAGGTTTATATGTATTGGTCGTCGCCTGGCCGCATTGCCTGATTAGGCGTTGCAGCATCTTTTTAAAAAACCATTTTCCGCTTTCCAAACTTTACCCCGTATAATACACCCACCCTGCAAAAACCAATCTGTGCAGCGGCCCTGTTTTTATTTCTCCTATATTTGTTTGTCTCGATTGGTGTTGTTCACATAACAACAGGCCAACTTTAGTTTTTTTGAAAGTTTTACTTTGTCTATTGAAACAACCCCAGCCCTTAACTTTAACCAGTTAGGCTTAGCCGAACCTATTCGGCGCGCGATTGCGGACGCAGGTTATACCACCCCAACCCCTATTCAAGCCAAAGCGATTCCTGTTGTGTTAGATGGCGGCGATTTATTGGCTGGCGCGCAAACGGGTACTGGCAAAACCGCTGGTTTTACTTTGCCTTTGCTGCATTTATTGCACAGCAAGCCAAAACAAAATAAGGCAGGTCAGCCGCGCTGTTTGATGCTAACGCCTACGCGTGAGCTAGCCGCACAGATTGAAGAATCCGTTAAAACCTATGGCAAATATCTACAATTAAAATCGTTTGTTGTGTTTGGTGGTGTGAATATCAGCCCACAAATTAATCGCCTTTCTAAACCAATCGACATTTTGGTCGCCACGCCTGGCCGTTTGCTGGATTTAGCCAGTCAGCGCAAAGTGGATTTATCAGCCGTTGAATTTTTGGTGTTGGATGAAGCGGATCGTATGTTGGATATGGGCTTTATTCGCGATATTAAAAAATTATTGGCGATGTTGCCAAAGCAGCGCCAAAACTTGCTGTTTTCGGCGACGTTTTCAGATGAAATTAAGCAATTAGCCGATAGCTTATTGCACAAACCTGGTTTTATTGAAGTGGCGCGTCGCAATACTGCATCTGAAATGGTTGAACAGACTGTGCATTTGGTAAAACAGGCGCACAAAGCCAATTTATTGTGTCATTTGATTAAAACCAATAACTGGCAACAAGTATTGGTATTTACCCGCACTAAACATGGCGCAAACCGCTTGGCGGAAAAGTTAATCAAAGATGGCATTCCTGCCGCGGCGATTCATGGCAATAAAAGCCAAGGTGCGCGTACTCGTGCTTTGGCTGAATTTAAAAATGGCGATATTCCCGTTTTAGTGGCGACGGATATTGCGGCGCGCGGCCTAGATATTGACCAGTTGCCGCAAGTGGTGAATTTTGAATTGCCGAATGTGCCAGAAGACTATGTGCATCGTATTGGTCGTACTGGTCGCGCAGGTAGCAGTGGCGCGGCAATTTCATTGGTGGATGTTGAAGAAGCGAAATATTTAAAAGATATTGAAAAGCTGATTAAGCGTGAGATTCCAAAAGTAGCGGTGGAAGGTTTTGTGCCGCCGACAAAGATAGAGCCAGAAGTATCGCGTGGGCCTAGAAACCAGTCGCTAAGAAATCAGCCACCTAAAGCAAAACAAGGCAATCGCCCTCAAAGTAATGGCCAAAAGCCTGCACAGGCCAAACCACAAGCAAAAAGGCCAGCACAGCAAAAGCCTTTTCAGAATATGAATCAGCCGAATAGCAATAAACCAGTGCATCATAGTGGTAATCGTGGACGCTAAACTTAACACGTTAAAAGTACCGAAAATTATGGGATGCGTGACCCCGTTTAATATTGAGAGATGCAATTTAAATAATGAAAATTTGGGTGGATGCTGACGCTTGTCCAGTGGTGATTAAAGAGATTCTTTATCGCGCCGCGATTCGCACCGGCATTGAAACGATTTTAGTTGCCAATGCTTGGTTGCGCGTGCCGCCCTCGCCGCACATTCGCGCGGTGCAGGTAGATAAAGGTTTTGATGTGGCCGATAATTACATTGTGCAAGCCGTTGAAGTAAGCGATTTGGTGATTACTGCTGATATTCCGTTGGCAGCGCAGGTAGTGGGAAAAGGTGCGCATGCGCTAAACCCTCGTGGTGAAATGTATACTAGTGCGAATATTGCAGAGCGTTTAGCCATGCGCGATATGATGGATGAATTGCGCAGCCAAGGTGCTGAAATCGGCGGGCCTGCCGCTTTTAATCAGGCAGACAGGCAAAAATTCGCGGCGGAACTAGACCGATTCATGGCGCGTCATATAGTCAATAAATAGGATTAAACACATGCAAAAATGGTTATGGATTGTTTTGAGTTTTAGTTTGCTGAGTTGTTCTGAGCAAATTGAGGGTTTAAAGGTCGTTAATAATGTTGATGCTAATCAATATTTAGGCATTTGGTATGAAATCGCGCGGCTAGATCACAGCTTTGAGCGCGACTTGCAAAATGTGACGGCGCAATATATTAAAAACGAAGATGGCACGATTAAAGTAATTAACCGTGGTTTTAACCCTAAAAAAAATGAGTGGAAAGAAGCGGAAGGCAAAGCGCATTTCGTTGATGAGCCTAATGCAGACGGCACTTACACAGGCAAATTAAAAGTATCTTTTTTTGGCCCATTTTACGGCGGATACGATATTATCGAGCTTGATAAGCCCTACTATAATTACGCGATGGTAAGTAGCGGGAAGGATTACTTATGGATACTATCGCGCACACCACAATTGGGCTACCCGATTAAACAACACTTAATTGCGCGCGCAAAAGAACTAGGTTTTGCAACGGATAATTTGATTTACGTGCCTCAAACTACTGAAATCATCCACTACAAAGCTGGGCCACATATTGAATAAATTGAGTCAAAACTGGCGTTAATAAAAAAGCCGCTTAGACTGAATTAAAACTCAGCTAAGCGGCTTTTTTAAATATTACGCTTAAAAAACAGTTAAGTTACTATTTCTAGATTATAGCTTTAGGTTCTAATATTTAGCCTCTAAGCTCTAAACTATTTTTAACCGTTTTTACGCCTTCAACTTTAGAAACCACCTCTTCGGCTTTTATTTTCGCAGCGGCATTATCCACAAAGCCGCTTAAAATCACTTCGCCATCGCGTGTTTCAACGCTTATTTGCAGGCTTTTTAATTCAGGTGTACCTAAAATTTCTGCTTTGGCTTTTGCGGTAATAATGCTGTCATCAATGATATTGCCAACGGTTCTTTTTTCCATTTCTGGCGCTTCAGCGACTTCCATTGCATCACCTTCAGAAGTTGGCATTGCTTGGGCTTTATCCGCTTGGTTTGATTCATTCACATCTATATTTGCTGTAGCAACAACTGGCCAAGCGCCTGTTTTGTAATAAACATATTCATTTTGGTCAATATAGCCATCATTATTTGCATCGGCTTTTGCAAAACTTGCTTTGTTAAATGCTTTGCCTTTTGAAGCCTCGTTTGGCAACAGTAAACCGTTACCTGTGGTGTCCAAAGCAGCAAACTCAACCGCTAATGGTGATTGCCATCTAGAGTTGTTATAAACATCGGTGGCGTCCTGTGCAAAAGTAGCACCTGCAAATGTAGCTGAGCCGAGTGCAAAAGTGATTGCAATAGCTAGCGGTTTAAATGTGTTTTTCATATTTGTTTTCATCGTATTGCTCCTATTAAGTTGTGCGAATAATTCAATTAAGCCCACCTAAATGCTCAAGTATTGCGACGATATTTACGTGGTGAAATTAATTGTGCAGTGGTGCCATAATAATCAATGTAAGTCAGCAAAAAAGTCCATTAAGCGCTGATTTTCGTGTCAGTATCCGACTACAAATAATGTTTACTCATCAGATTTAAAGCGCAAAAAAGCCACGCAGTTTTTAACTTGCGCGGCTTTCTAGTTTTGCTTATTTAAATCTTAACTTTTAACAACTAAACTGTTTTTCACAGATTTTACGCCTTCAATTTTCGAAACAATTGTTTCAGCTTTCACTCTTGAAACTTCATCATCCACAAAGCCGCTTAAAATCACATCACCTTTGTAGGTTTTAACGCTAATTTGCAGACTTTTTAAATCTTTTTCAGCCAATAACTCTGCCTTGGCTTTTGATGTAATCACACTATCAGAAGCTACTCTTTTCACCACTTTTTGTTGTGATGCCGATTTGTAATTAGCGTATTCTTCTTGATTTAGTGTGCCATCGCGGTCGATATCAGCATTCTCAAAATGCTTTGCAGTGAATAATTTATCTTTTGCCGCTTCAATACGGGTTAAGTTTTGGTTGCTGTTCGTATCTAATTTATTAAATTCAGCCGCTAGCGGGGCTTGATTTTCTTGAAGTGTCTCAGCATCGTATGCAAATGCTTGCATGTTTGTGGCACCAAAAGCGAGTGCAATTGCAAAAGTTGCAGATTTTAAAGGTGTAGTAATGTTCATGGTAAAGCTCCTCATCATTAAGTTAAGAGGCAACATCAAACATGGATTGAATGATTTTGCCATGGGTGCATAGTACGCACTTGGCAAAATCAAAAAAGCCCAGTTTTGACTGATTATGCTGTCAGAAACAGACTACAACATTTAAATGGCAGCAACATCTAATGGGATTAACGCGCGAATCAACACGCCTTTTCCTGGTTCGCTTATCATTTCAAAACGCCCACCAATCGCCAATACGCGATGGCGCATGCCAGATAAGCCGTGCGTATTACCTGCTAGTGCATTCATGTCTATACCAACACCATCATCTTCAATTTCCAGTTTAAGGTACAGCGCGTCTACCATCACATCGACAGAAACGGCGGTGGCTTTGGCATATTTGTTGGCGTTATTAAGGCTTTCTTGCACAATGCGGTAAGCTACAAGGCTAATGGTTTCATTCAGTTTGGTATTTTCATCCGGTAAATTTAGGCTTAATTTCCACTGGTTTCGCTCTGCCGCATCATGAATAAGTGACTGCAGAGCAGGCCAAAAACCAAAAGTGGATATCATGGATGGATGCAACTCTTGCACAATATGGCGCTGATATTGAATACCTTGATCGACATAGCTGCTGGTTTTAACCAGTTTAGTTACAATGTCAGGCGCAATTTCTTTCACCTTTTTAATGACCCAAGCAATATCCATTTTAGTGGCAGTGAAAATAGAACCCAACTCATCATGCAACTCGCGCGATAGCTTTTGACGCTCACGCTCAACATCAGCCTGATAATCTAGCGCCAAACTACGCAGTAATTTAGTTTGCTGTTGCAGTTTTTCTTCGTAAATTTCATTCTCTTTTAATACACGCTGTTGCAACTGACTTTTGACGACTATTTCAGCCAGCAATTGCTTAATGACTAATACTACCAATAAAATAAGTACCAATGCGCCACCAATCACCGATGCGCGCGCCAGTGACACCGTGTTATGCCGCTTTTGAATGAGGGTGTCTAAATTATTGTTTTGATTTTTAATCAGCGTATTGGCATATTGCATAAACTCTTTTGAGGCATCTACTCCATCATCCAAATTCACCACTTGCTTGGCTTCTTGTGTTTTGCCCGATTTTGCTAAATTAATGGTGACTTTCATCTCTGCTGCTTTGGCTTCTAAGCTAGCAGAAATCGTTTTTAACCATCCCAGCTCTTTTTCTTTATCGTCGTAGTCATCTGCTAACTCAATAGAAGCTTCTGCTTTTTTTAGATTTTCGCGTACATCTAACAAAGCTTGCTCAAACGGGCCAACGTATATTTGGCGCTTGGTAAACAAATATCCGCGCTGCGCACTTTCGGCCTGATACAGATTAGTTTTTAGCTCATGTAAAGTGGTGATGTTGCCTCTAATTTGCCCAATCACCTTATCTTGCTCACTGATAGACACAATCCAGTTATCTGAAAACAGCACTGAAACCATGGTAATAAGCAAAGCCACCGCTAGCATAGCAATGGTTCTGCCACCCAAAACAGTGATGATTTTTTCAAAACCGCGCCAGCATTTTGCTGTAATAATTTTAATGACCTGAATAAATTGTTGGGCTAAATTTTTTGTAGCATCATTCAAAATGTGTCATCGCTTTCTGACATAAAAATCCGATTATATCCGCTTATGCGCGATTCGATTCATCAGTAACAATTACTTACATTTAAGCGCAAATAGTCAATAAATTATGCTGAATTGACTCAACATTTATTCATATAATTTTTGTGCTTTCAACTGGTTAAGTTTTAAAACTTTAAAGCCTTGTCAGTATTGTCTGACAGCATTATCAGATATTAGCCGCTGCAGTCTGACAAGCGTTTTCATTAAAGTAGCAACTGTGCATTAACGTTATTTAACCAAACAATTTTAAAAGAGGAACACATTATGTTGCATTACACCGTTGTATTTTTTGTCATCGCGATTATCGCTGCAGTATTTGGCTTTGGCGGTATTGCTGCTGGTGCTACCGAAATCGCAAAAATATTATTTTTTGTATTTTTAGCAGTGACTATCGTTTCATTTTTAATGGGTAGAAAGCGCTAATGAATACTCAGCTTTTAACCTTTAAATAGCATTTATTTTAACTCACTAATATCTCAATTTTAACCAGTACAAAGGAAACCATTATGTTTAATATGAACAAACAAGACGATTTAAAAAACAAAGCAGCTGACCTTGCCGACAACGTTAAAGACAACGTTGAGCAAGTAACAAAAGATGTAAAACGTAGCGCAGAAAGCATTGGCAACAGCGTGCAACATAAAGCCGCTGAAACAAAACATGAGGCACTTAACGTGATTGATAGCTTAAAATCTTTATTGGCGCAATATACCAACTCAAGCAATGTAAATGAGTTAAAAAACCAAATCTTAGACAAAGCCTACGAATTAAAAGGTACGGTTAAAGATGAAGTAACGCATGCATATGAAACAAGTAAAGAGCGTACCGTGCAAACTGTGCAAGATAAACCATTGTTAAGCCTAGGTTTAGCTGTTGGCGCAGGCTTATTACTTGGTTATATTCTTGGTTCTAAACAATCTTCTAAATAATCTTAAAAATAGAGAAATCAACCATGTGGAAAACCGTGCTTAAATTATTGACACAATTTTTAATTGCCAGATTCATTCGTAATCATATGCAAGATGTGCAAGACAAAACCAGTGGCAATCATTTAAGCGGGTTAAAAAGCAGTATGGCGGCGTTGCTAGAAAGCCACGCCGTGCTCTTTAAAAGCCAGTTTCACCATGATGTGCAACGCATGGTGAACAGCTTTTTAGGGTTTATGTTTATCTTACTCGCGACAATTTGCACTGGCTTAACCGGCTTAATGTGGCTTTTTGCAACTGCTTGGAACAGCGAAAACCGCAACCTTATTTTAGGAACGACCATGATTATCCCCATTATTCTGAGCATTATCGTGTACTTTGTGATACGTCAATCTTGGAAAAAACAACCGCTTTTGCAGCAATCTATGGTACAAATTGAACAAGATTGGCAAGTGTTCAAAAATGGCTTAGATGGCACAGCTGACACTTCGGATGAAGCCAATCGATAATTTTGTTAATAGGCTCAACACTCATGAAAAACGTTTTATTGGTCGATGATCACAGCATTGTGCGTCAAGGCTTGAAAAATTTAATCGCGCTAGAATCTGATTTAACCGTTACAGGTGAAGCAGCATCTGGCTTAGAAGCGATTAATTTAGTGCGTAAAAATCAATATGATATTGTCGTGTTAGATATTTCAATGCCCGATAAAAATGGTGTTGATACCTTGCATGATTTAAAACATGTATCCCCAGATTTACCGGTGCTGATATTAAGCGGTTATGCCGAAGCACAATATGCGCTGAATTTGATTCGTAACGGCTGCAAAGGTTATCTATCAAAAGATGCCGACGCCGATGAAATCATCAAAGCCATTAGGACAATTGCTAACGGCAAGCGCTACATATCAGCCGAACTAGCCGAATTAATGAGTGAGCAGCTTAGCCACCCTACCGAAAAACAATTACACGAAACCTTAAGCGACCGCGAATTTCAAGTATTTTTTAAATTGGCAGGCGGCTTGAGTGCGACTGAAATTGGTACCGAGCTTAATATTAGTGTTAAAACCGTTAGTACTTATCGCTCACGTATTTTAGAAAAAATGAGCCTTAAAACCAATGCCGATTTAACCTACTATGCGATTAAAAATGGACTCATTACTTAATGATATTTAACCAATTAACTGTAGCCGTTTGTCAGACAAAACCCGATATTTTTAGTTGTCAACGTATCGTACAATATGGTTTACTTCACCAATTTTGTTAGTACCATATAAAATGTCTGCAACAGAAAATAATCTTCCTAGTCATGCTACTGATGGCGCCAGTCATACACCTGAGCATGAACCAATGAAAATGTTATTGGTAGAAGATTCCACCCTATTGCGCGAAGTACTATTCGAAACAATTAACAATTTGAATAATGTGAGTGTGACAGGCACTGCCGCCACACGACGTAAGGCGATTAATCTATTAGACGAAGCCGCTTTTGATATTTTGCTATTAGATATCGAATTAGCAGAAGGCACTGGCTTTGAAGTGATTCAGCATATTCAAAAAGCAGACTATCCGTTTAAACAACCTATATTGATTATGCTGACCAATCATGCGCATCCGCATTATCGCAATCTAGCCAAAGCCCTAGGCGTGCATTACTTTTTTGATAAATCGATGGATTTTGATTTAGCGATTGAAGCAATAGAGTTAGAAGCCAATCGCTTTTCAAGCGCCAGCCATTAAACAATTACGTTATTAAATAGCCACACTCACACATGTTTACGCTCGAAACATGGGAACTCACTAGCTACATCGTTACTGCTTTTGGTTTGCCTTTGGGTATTTTTGCCTTTGTTTGGCAGCAACGCAAAGAACGCGAAAACGAAGAAGAAGCGGTTTACCAATTATTATCTGATGCCTATACCGATTTTTTAATGTTAGTGATGCAAAATGCCGATCTTAAATTACGCTCACAATGCGAAATTAAAGATTTAAGCGAAGAGCAGCGTGAACGCATTCAAGTGATGTTTGAAATATTGATTTCATTATTTGAGCGCGCATATTTATTGGCGTATGAGGACAATATGTCAGGCAAGCAGCTACGCAGGTGGGCATCTTGGGAAGATTACATGCGTGAATGGTGCCAACGTGACGACTTTAGATTGACCTTGCCACGTTTATTGCAAGGTGAAGATGCCGACTTTGCAAACTACATTCAAAAAATTGCAAACGAAAAAACGATTAAGTAAGTTGCTTTTAAATTCTGACAATACTGGAGTCACATGAACATTTACGAAGCATTAAGAGAAAGTCACGACGAACAAAGAAAACTTTGCGCAGAATTATTGGCTAGCGAACCCAACGCGCAACTGCGCAAGCAGATGTTTAAATCGTTAAAAGTAGAACTAGAAGCGCACGCTGCCGCTGAAGAACGCTTTTTGTACTGCCCTATTATGATGGAAGATGCAGGCCTTTCGATATCACGTCACGCGCTTTCTGAACACCACGAAATGGAAGAGATGATGGAAGAACTCACCACCAACGACCCCACCGTGCAAGGCTGGCTAACCCGTGCTAAAGCCTTATGCGACAAAGTAAATCACCATTTAGATGAAGAAGAAAAAGCGTTCTTTCAATTATCTGGCAAGCTGCTCAGCGATAAACAAAAAAATAGTTTAGCGACTGATTATTTAGCCGATTTTAAACGCATGAAAATCAAATACAGCAACTAAACTTAACACATTTTTTGGGTGGAATTTTTGGTTAAGTCATGGTGAAAAACGTCTTTCAATCTTCCAAAGATACGTGGAAAACAGCTGTCAGATTGTTTGTAACCACTTGGTTTTTGATTGGCGGTGTCATGCACTTTGCTAATCCTGAACCATTTTTGCGCATTATGCCGCCATATATTCCCTACCATTTAGCCTGTGTTTATATCAGCGGCGCGTTTGAATTACTAGGCGCAATTGGCTTATGGATTAAACCTGTGAGAAGTTTAGCGGGCTACGGAT
Organism: Proteobacteria bacterium ST_bin12; assembly: GCA_002083635.1. Classification (GTDB taxonomy): domain Bacteria; phylum Pseudomonadota; class Gammaproteobacteria; order Burkholderiales; family Methylophilaceae; genus Methylotenera_A. Next base: position 241,004 of record MSXP01000004.1, read on the forward strand.
TAATGACATTGACTGTCATCGTCACCTTGGCAAATGTGCACATGTACCAAAATCCCGATTTATTTCCCAGCATTCCAGAATGGGCGTTAGTTGTGCGTTTTCCTGTACAAGCTGCTTTAATTTGGCTTATTTGGTGGTGTTCAAGACCAGATAAACCAAGCGGCTATGTCAACATTAAACTGCCCATTCGTTAACAATATTTACTTTGCCACTCTGCTCAGTTTAAAACCTGCTTTTTTAAACGCTTCAATCAAGCCTGTTTTACCCGCCAAATGCGAAGCGCCAACGGCCACAAATACTGGCTTTTCGTTAGCCACTTTAATGCTACGCTCTGCCATCACCACATTGCGTTCATCTAATAATTTAGTCTTCATTTTTGCCCAAATTGGTTTGGGTAACATGCCACCTGTGATTTTTTCGTCCAGCGCCGATATTTTGTCAGAGTCGCCATCTAAATAAGCCGCAATTAATCGCTCAAAATCCGCTTCTTTTTGCTCTTGCGTGCGTTTCAACACAGCGCGCAGCATCACCAATTGCTCTTCACGACTAAAATCATCCATCACCCCAAAATGCGTTTTTGCGCTCTCTAAACCCTCAACATCTTTTAACAAATCTTCCGAAGTCGTCATCAAAATATTGTCTTGCGCAAAAGGCGTTTGCGGCTTTGGCAAATCAAACACCACCGCCAGCAGCCAAGGCTTCATCTGCATCGCCGCGTCTAAATGCATTACATGAAAATCCGCCAATTCGCGCACCTGATCAATTTCCTGCTCTGTGAGCATTTCGCGCAAAGTAGCGTCTTTCATCATCAACACAGTCGGGTCATTGTTATCCTGCTTCGTCTCCATCACAAACGTATCCACACTTTTCAGGGCATCAATCACGCTGGGCGAAAAATTGGTGATGCGATTGTCATCGGTGTGCATCGTGCCAAATAGATAACTCACAATACCAGTTGGCGATTCCAGCTTCCAAAACAAGCCTTTTTCTGTAGCTTGGGCGATAACGGATACGCTTAACACTAAACTGGCAACGATTATTTTTACTGTTGATTGATAGCTGAACATGGCAACCCTTAAGTTAAAACACTTTCTAAAGACTTTCATATAACAGATTTGGTTCAGATTCGTGTTATTAGAACAAAATCAAGACAAAAATGCGGTTAAGTTCACGCTTTTTAGCTCTTAAAAAGTGGTTAAGTTTGGCATCAGAATGCTTAAGCGTTATTTAATACGTACAGGTTTTGCCGCATTTTTCATATTATTAAACGATTTAGGTAAGCTGCCGTATTTTTTGGCCGGCATTGGCTTATTCGATTTAAACGTACTGCCATCGGATTGACGGATTGCACCCATTACCGCAGGCTGGAAAGCAGGCACTAAATGTTTTTTGCTATTGCCAATCAAATCCTCACGGCCCATTTTTTTCAAAGCTTCGCGCAACATCGGCCAGTTGGCGGGGTCATGATAGCGAATAAAGGCTTTGTGCAATTTACGTTGCAAGCCATTTTTAGGGATTGGCACATCATCCGAATCAGCCGTCACTTTACGCAGCGGGTTTTTGCCGCTGTGGTACATGGCTGTCGCCATTGCCATTGGTGTGGGCGTAAAGTTTTGCACTTGGTCTAGCCTAAACTCGTATTTTTTAAGCCATAAAGCTAAATTCAGCATATCTTCATCTGTAGTGCCCGGATGTGCCGCAATAAAGTATGGAATCAGGTACTGTTTTTTACCCGCCTCAGCACTGAATTTTTCAAACATGGCTTTAAATTCATCATACGCGCCCATGCCTGGCTTCATCATTTTGCTTAGCACGTTTTCTTCACTATGCTCTGGCGCGATTTTTAAATAGCCGCCCACATGGTGCTGCACCAACTCTTTAACATATTCGGGTGATTTCACCGCTAAGTCGTAACGCAAGCCACTACCAATTAAAATCTTTTTCACACCTTTAATGGCGCGCGCTTTACGGTATAGCTGGATTAGCGCGCTATGGTCTGTATTTAAATTCTCACAGACTCCAGGGTAAACGCAGCTTAGTTTTCGACATGATTGCTCGATTTTTTCCGATTTGCAGGCGATACGATACATATTGGCCGTTGGCCCGCCAAGATCAGAAATCACACCGGTAAACCCATCTACTTTGTCGCGAATCTCTTCTACTTCTTTCAAAATAGATTCTTCGCTGCGGCTTTGAATAATACGGCCTTCATGTTCGGTGATGCTGCAAAACGTACAACCGCCAAAACACCCGCGCATAATGTTGACTGAAAAACGAATCATCTCCCACGCGGGGATTTTGGCATTTTTGTAAATTGGATGCGGCGCGCGCGCATACGGCATATCGTAAACGTAATCCATTTCCTTGGTGGTCAGCGGAATTGGCGGCGGATTCAACCACACTTCCCTATCGCCATGTTTTTGGACTAAGGCTCTTGCATTGCCAGGGTTCGCTTCTAAGTGCAACACACGGGATGCATGCGCATACAAAATCGGGTCTTTTGAAACCGCTTCATAATCAGGCAAACGCACTACTTGTTTGCTTCTATCAGCTTTAGGTTTGCGCGATACTGGCATGGCAATAGTTGCCACTATTTTACCCCCATCCCCACCTTCCCCCTGCAAGGGTGAAGGAGCTGCTTTGTCATCTGTCGCGCAGCTGGCATCGGCTTTACCCATCTTCATCTCATAGGGATCAACTGGCTTATCGACTGTTCCAGGACGATCTAGCTTGGTACTTTCAACCTCATCCCAACCTTCAGGAATTTGCTTGCGTAAAAAAGCCGTACCACGAATATCTTGAATATCCGCGACTTTTTCACCTTTAGCGATGCGGTGGCTTAATTCCACCAGTGCGCGTTCGGCGTTGCCGTAAAGTAAAATATCCGCTTTAGAATCCACCAGAATACTGCGGCGAACCTTGTCGCTCCAGTAATCATAATGCGCAATGCGGCGCAAACTGGCCTCAATACTGCCGACTACTAACGGCACTTGGCTATACGCCTCGCGACAACGTTGTGAATAAACCAAAACCGCCCTATCTGGCCGTTTATTGGGTGCGGCATCTGGCGTGTAAGCATCGTCTGAGCGTATTTTTTTATCCGCCGTGTAGCGATTCACCATGCTATCCATATTGCCAGCGGTAATACCAAAATATAGATTAGGCTTGCCTAAAGCTTTAAATGCTTTGGCATCTTGCCAATCGGGCTGGGCGATAATGCCCACGCGAAAGCCCTGCGCTTCAAGCAAACGGCCAACCAAAGCCATACCAAAGCTGGGGTGATCGATGTAAGCATCGCCTGTCACCAAAATAATATCGCAGCTATCCCAACCCAAATCATCCATCTCATTGCGCGTCATCGGCAACATTTTGGCCGTGCCAAAACGCTTCGCCCAATAGGGGCGGTAGGTGTGAATCGGTTTGGCTAAATTATTGGTGTAAATTTCCATGCAGCACTTTGGTTAAATCAAACTAAATTAAGTTGCGCATTTTACGCTCTAATTGCTTGATTAAAAAGCTTATATTTGTAAGATTGATGTAATTTTTTAAATGGTTGACTAAACCATACCACTTACATCATGATAAAACTATGGACATTAAAAAATGAAAACAGTTTATTCAGTGACAGGCATGACCTGCGGCGGTTGTGTTAATCGCGTTAAAACCACTTTGGCGCCCTTGGCAGAATCGGTTGAAGTCACGCTTGAACCGCCTCAGGCTGTGTTAAAAAGCCCTAAGGTAGATTTACCCGCACTAAATGCGGCTTTGGCAAAAATCGGCCATTATGTGCTTTACGAACCCATAAAAACGGCCGCAAACGTGCAAGACTTAACCAATAAAAACACCGAAAAATTTAGCTGGTTGAGCACTTACAAACCACTAATAATGGTTTTTTTCTATATTTTATTAGTCACTTTAGCGGTAGAATTTATCTATGGTGAATTTTCACTACATCGTTTTATGCCTAATTTTATGGCTGGTTTTTTTCTTGTATTTTCTTTCTTTAAACTGCTTGATTTAGCAGGCTTTGCCAGCAGTTATGCCATGTACGATTTACTGGCAAAGCGTGTGTATAGCTATGGCTTTGTTTACCCTTTTATTGAGCTTGCGCTTGGCATCGCTTATTTAATTAACTTCAAACCAATGTTGACCAATGCCATCACTTTGAGTGTGATGCTATTTTCTAGCATTGGCGTCATTTTGGCGGTGATGAATAAGCAAAAAATTAAATGTGCATGCCTTGGCAGTGGTTTTAGTCTGCCAATGACTACCGTCACGATTATTGAAGATTTACTGATGGTAGCGATGGCAGCTTGGATGTTAATTTAATTTGAGTTTTGGCTATTACCAACTAGAAACTGGCATAGTGGCGGCAATTGAAAACGACTGCCCTTTTCCACCTTTAAGCCAAGCTTTGATAGAGCCTAATGGCTTAATCGCGATCGGTGGAGATTTAAACGCTGAGCGTTTACTCAACGCCTACAGTCAGGGCATATTTCCTTGGTTTAATGAAGGTGAGCCTGTGATGTGGTGGAGTCCAAACCCACGCATGGTGCTGTTCCCAGATGAACTGAAAATTTCCAACTCACTGAAAAAAACGCTTAAAAAATCCCTATTTGAAGTGCGCTTTAATACGTCATTTCGGGATGTAATCGTAGCTTGTAGTGAATCAAAACGTATTGGTCAAGCTGGTACATGGATCTCTTCAGGAATGATTAATGCCTATTATGATTTACATCAATTAGGCCATGCCATTTGCATGGAAAGCTGGCTAAATAATCTATTAGTCGGCGGATGCTACGGCGTCATCATCAACAAAATTTTTTACGGCGAAAGTATGTTTCACACCCAAACAGATGCCTCAAAAGTCGCCTTTGTGCACTTAGTTAACCACTTAAAAACACTGAAAATCGGCATGATTGATTGCCAAATGAAAACGCCCCTTTTGGCTAGCTTTGGTGGCCGCGAAATTGAACGTGAAGAATTCATGCAAAATTTGACCAAACTGGTAAACTTTTAACATGAGCTTACCGAATGAACAGCCGCTTCACAAATTGCAATTTTATGTGACCACGCCATACAAATGCGGCTATCTGCCCAATAAACTCGCGCAAAGCTTAATCGCATCACCGCAGCATTTGATTGATGCCAATATCTATAATGGGCTGATTACTCAAGGCTTTAGACGTAGCGGAAAATTTGCCTACAGACCGCATTGCGAAAATTGCCGCGCCTGCATTGCCGTGAGATTAGTATTAAGCGAATTTACACCAACCCGCAACCAAAAACGCGCCTATAAACAGCATAGCGATTTAACCACTCAAATTTTACCGCTGCACTTCAATCAGCAACATTATGAGCTCTACGAAAGCTATCAATCGCTGCGCCACCAAGATGAAACCGCCAGCGAAACAAGTACAGCACCAAAAGACGATGCTGAGCAGTACCGCCAATTTTTGTGCCAAAGCAACGTAGAATCTTTAATGATTGAATTTAAAGACGCCAACAACCAAGTGAAAATAGTCAGCGTGATTGATATTGTGAAAGATGGCGTCTCAGCTGTTTACACTTTTTATGACGCGCTTGAGCCAAAAGCAAGCTATGGAACGTACTCTATTATGTGGCTAGCAGAATGGACAAAAAGCTTGAATCTACCCTACTTATATTTGGGTTACTGGATACAAGACAGTCAAAAAATGGCTTATAAACAACAATTTAAACCGCAACAAAAGTTGATTGATGGTGAGTGGATGAACCACAACTAAAACAATGAAATTAAACGAACCCCTAAGCACAGCAAAAACGCTAATAGCCACGTTATTACTATTATTACTTGCCGCTATTCTATACAGAGTTTGGGACTCAGACCTTGTTTATGGGTATAGAAAGCATTTTTCGTCTGATGATGTTATTCAATTGAATTTCAATGAATTAGACACTTTAACACCAGATGAGACTAAAGAAAAATTTCATATTAACTGGTGGTGTGGTTATGACAGTAATCAATTTGGTGATTATTTTTGTGCGGACGAACTTAAGGGATGGAATAAGTCACCAGCAATACTAGTAGTTTTTTGGTACAAAAATAATAAGCTCAATAATGCAAAAATTGATGCACCTTATTGGCATCACAGCAAATTTATAAAGCAAATTAAATCTGAATACGGCGAGCCAATAAGAAAATCTCAGCGTCTCGATTATCTTAAAATTACTGAAAAAGTAGCATTACTTTTAATTTCAAAAGGTAAATATGGTGGTAGTAACAGCAAAATTAAATCCGAGGACTTAGCTATTTGGAAACTAAAATCTGGTGCCTTGCTTGTTACGGAACTCGAACCTGGTCCTAATCCATTTTCATGGAATTCTTTATTATGGATTGGTCCAGAACAGGCCAAACATGGCGGATATTATCACTGAGCAAAATTTCTCGCCCCGCAAATGTTACAATCTCAACTGTTTACTGAAAATTAATCCGCTTTGAAAAAACTTGTTATCTTTGGTGTGGGCCTTATTGGCGGCTCTGTTGCATTGGCTTTAAAAAAAGCGGGTTTGGCTACGCATATTGTTGGCGTTGGTCGCACCGAAAAAAGCTTGAAAGAAGCACTAGATTTAGGTGTGATTGACTCAGGTGTAATAGATAGCGCAGAAACCAATATTGAAGCGGCTATTCAAGAGGCGGATTTGATATTAATTGCTGCGCCAGTTGCGCAAACTACCGCTATATTACAAAGCATTAAACCGCATTTAAATAAGCAAACCGTGATTACCGATGCAGGTAGTACCAAAGCGGATGTATTAGCATGTGCCAAAATCGTTTTGGGAAGTCAGTTTAATCAATTTGTTGGTGGCCACCCTATTGCGGGCGCCGAAAAAAGTGGTGTTTCTGCGGCAATGCCTGATTTATATGTGGGCAAAAATGTCGTGTTAACACCCACCACTGAAACGAATGTAGATGGGGTGGCAAGCGTTACCAAACTATGGCAAGCATGTGGTGCCAATGTTTCCGAAATGAAGGCCGAAACGCATGATGGTATTTTTGCAGCCGTTAGCCATTTGCCGCATTTGTTGGCATTTGCCTTGGTAGACGATATTGCATCACGCCCAAACGCGGCGCAATTATTCAGCTTTGCGGCTAGCGGTTTTAGAGATTTCACGCGAATTGCAGGTAGCCACCCCGAAATGTGGCGCGATATTAGTTTAGCCAACAAAGCTGCTTTGTTGAGTGAGTTAACCGCTTACCAACTTGAATTAAGTCAATTAAAACAATTGCTTGAGCATGAAGATAGTGATGGCTTGCAAGCTTTGTTTGAGCGCGCCAGTGTGGCACGTAATAATTGGGCACGTGACAATTTAGCAAATAGCAAAACAAAATAAATCAAAGAATATCGTTAATGGAACAACTTACCCTACCCGCCGCCATCCAAGCACAAGGCAGCATCATCTTACCCGGCTCTAAAAGTATATCGAACCGCACTTTATTGCTGGCAGCGCTGGCAAATGGCGTTACCGAAATTCATGATTTATTAGATTCAGACGACACCAGCCGCATGCTGGAATCGTTGGCGATATTGGGCGTTAATTGTGAAAATTTAGCCAAAAATACTTGGCGTGTTACTGGTTGCAAAGGTGATTTCCCTAATAAAAAAGCCGATTTATTTTTAGGTAATGCGGGCACGGCCTTTAGGCCATTAACTGCCGCATTGGCATTTTCAAATGGCCATTACCATTTAAGCGGTGTGCCTCGCATGCATGAAAGACCGATTGGTGACTTAGTCAATGCCCTACGTCAAGCTGGCGCTGTTATTGAATATGTAGCCAATGATGGATTTCCGCCCCTTAATATTTCACCAGCCTCCTTAGATTTAACTAAGCCGATTCAAATTCGCGGTGATGTTTCTAGCCAGTTTTTAACAGCGCTACTAATGGCTTTACCTTTAAGCGGCCAAGAAGCGACGATTGAAGTGATTGGTGAACTGATTTCAAAACCCTATATTGAAATCACACTTAATTTGATGTCTAGATTTGGTGTGCATGTTCAAAGGGATGGATGGCAACAATTCACGATTCCAGCAAACTGCCAGTATGTAAGCCCTAAAACAATATTTGTTGAAGGTGACGCTTCAAGTGCGTCTTACTTCTTAGCCGCTGGCGCAATTGGCGGTGACATCCAAGTTGAGGGTTTAGGCAAAAATAGTATTCAAGGTGATGTGCTTTTTGCGGATGCCATTGAACTGATGGGAGGCAAAATTAGCTATGGCGAAAACCATATTCAATCGCAGAAGGCTCATCAAATTAAAGCCATTGATTTAGATTGCAACCATATCCCAGATGCTGCAATGACCTTAGCAATATTGGCTTTATTCGCAGAGGGTACAACAACTTTACGCAATATCGCTAGCTGGCGCGTAAAAGAAACCGATCGTTTAACTGCAATGGCAACCGAATTACGCAAAGTGGGTGCTACCATTATTGAAAGTGCAGATTATTTAACGATTACGCCACCAACACAGTTAACACCAAACGCCGTAATTGACACTTATGACGATCACCGCATGGCGATGTGTTTTTCATTAGTCAGTTTAGGCGGTGTGCCGATTACCATTAACGACCCAAAATGCGTGAATAAAACATTCCCTAATTATTTTGATGAGTTTAAAAAGCTGGTCAGCTAGGACTTAAAGCTAATTAGTGCAAGTGCAACCAGCCTAAATTAATCGCTTTGGCATAGCTTTCTGGGTTGTTTTGCTCAAAATTTTTCCACGCTCTTTCGTGAAAATAAAAAACAACGGTATTACAAGCTGGCTCAATCACCGCTAATAAGCCGCCCACTAAAGCGCTGCCCGTTAATAAATATCCCACCGTAAAAGCAACGCTAAAGTGTAAAATTGCAAATGAAATTGTTTTAGCCATTTTGGGCTCCTTATGTTTGTAAAGCTATTATTGGCCTACTAATTTTTTTAATCCAATTCATTGTTAATATCTATTTGATAAGTTTTACTTATGACTAGCAACTCTTCACTTTCAGTTATTCCAGTTATTGCAATTGACGGCCCTTCTGCCAGCGGCAAAGGCACTGTTGCACAATTAGTGGCTGAAAGATTAAATTTTCATTACCTCGATTCTGGCGCGCTATATCGAATAGTCGCTTTTGCGGCTTATAAAAATAATACTGCATGGAGCGACGCAGATAAGCTTGGCGAATTAGCAAAAAGCTTGAAGATTGAGTTTAGCCAAAATGAAATCTATTTAAATGACGACCACATTACAGAAGCGGTAAGAAGCGAGGAAATGAGCCGAGGCGCATCTGAGGTGGCAATTCATCAGCCTGTGCGTAGCGCCTTAATGGATTTACAACGCTCTTTTCGCCAAGCGCCTGGATTGGTGGGTGACGGCCGCGATATGGGCTCAGTCATTTTTAAAGATGCCATGCTTAAAATATTTTTAACCGCCTGCGTACAAGTTCGCGCTGAGCGTCGTTACAAACAGCTCATTAATAAAGGCTTAAGCGCTAATTACGAGAATATTTTAGCAGATTTGCAAAGTCGCGATGAGCGCGACAGCCAGCGTAGCGCCGCACCACTCATTCAAACTGCAGATGCATTACTATTAGACACATCTCAACTCAACATTGAGCAGGCTATGCAATTCGTTTTAAATGCCTATCAAAAGTATCAATCAAAACATTAAAAAATAATATTAATTCAATGCAAAAAGTGTATTAAGTCATTGAACACATACTATTTTTTGTGTAATATGTACGATTCGTGTTAAGTTTAAAACAACATTATTGTTGGCTTAACGTTTAATAACTGCCCCACTGCTAGGTGGGAACGCTTAATTAGTTTTTTTATTCAAAATATTGGTTAAGTAATTTTTTTAGGTATCCCAATTTAATGGCTTCTACTTCTAACTCTACCCCATCATCGATGGAATCTTTCGCCGCGCTTTTTGAAGAAAGTTTGGCACGTCAGGAAATGCGTTCTGGTGAGGTAATCACCGCCGAGGTTGTATCGATTGATAACGATCACGTGATTGTTAACGCTGGCTTAAAATCTGAAAGCGTCATTGATGCTGCAGAATTCAAAAATGCTCAAGGTGAGCTTGAAGTGGCCGTTGGCGACTTCGTAAAAGTATGTATCGAAAAATTGGAAGATGGCTTTGGCTCTACACAACTTTCTCGCGAAAAAGCGAAGAAAATGGAAGCTTGGCTGGATTTAGAAGATGCCATGAACGAAGGCCGTGTAGTTAAAGGCTTTGTAAGCGGTAAAGTAAAAGGCGGATTGCGCGCTTCTGTAAACGGCATTATGGCTTTCTTACCAGGTTCATTGGTTGATGTACGTTCTGTAAAAGACACTACACCATTCGAAAACAAAGAGTGGGATTTCAAAGTTATTAAACTTGATCGCAAACGTAACAATATCGTGGTTTCTCGCCGTGCTGTAATGGAAGTCAGCATGGGGGCAGACCGTGAAGCGTTAATGGGTACATTGCAAGAAGGCGCAATCATTAAAGGTATTGTTAAAAACATTACTGATTACGGCGCATTCGTTGATTTGGGCGGCATTGATTGCTTGCTACACATTACCGATTTAGCATGGCGTCGCGTTAAGCACCCATCAGAAGTGCTAACAGTAGGTGAAGAAGTTGAAGCCAAAATCTTGAAATTCGATCAAGAGAAAAACCGTGTTTCATTAGGTATTAAACAATTAGGCGACGACCCATGGGTTGCATTAACTCGCCGTTACCCAGTAAGCACACGCCTGTTCGGTAAGGTTTCAAACATTACTGACTATGGCGCATTCGTTGAAGTAGAGCCAGGTATCGAAGGTTTGGTACACGTTTCAGAAATGGATTGGACCAACAAAAATATTCACCCAGGCAAAATCGCTCAGTTAGGCGACGAAGTTGAAGTGATGATTCTTGAGATTGACGAAGATCGTCGTCGTTTATCCTTAGGTATGAAACAGTGTAAAGCCAATCCTTGGGATGACTTCTCTGCTACACACGCTAAAAACGATAAAGTTTCTGGTCAAATCAAATCAATAACTGACTTTGGTGTGTTTATCGGCCTAGCTGGCGGTATTGATGGTTTAGTGCATTTATCTGATTTATCTTGGACTCAAACTGGCGAAGAAGCGATTCGCAACTTCAAAAAAGGTGATGAGTTACAAGCCATTATTTTAGCAATCGATGTTGAGAAAGAGCGTATTTCTCTAGGTGTTAAACAGCTGACAGAAGATCCATCAGGTGCAACACCTTCATCATCTAGCGATGACAAAGCAGCAAAACCTAAAGCAAAACCTGCTAAAACTAAAGCTGAAGATAGCTCAACTAAAGCAGCAGATGACGCAGCAGCAGCGGGTACAACTAACCTTGGCGCTTTATTAAAAGCAAAAATGGATAGCAAGAAATAAATAGCAGCAAAAAGCTAGTTTGATGTTAATCGATATTAATTTAAGACGTTTTTACGTTAGATAATTACAAGCTAAATTAAAGGCAACTATAAGCCATGACAAAATCAGAATTAATTAATTTATTAGCAGAGCGTTTTCCACAACTGGTTGTGAAAGACGCTGAGTTATCTGTTAAAGCCATCTTAGATGCAATGACAGATAACTTATCAACTGGCGAGCGAATCGAAATTCGTGGCTTCGGTAGTTTTAGCTTAAATTACCGTCCGCCACGTTTGGGTCGCAATCCTAAAACTGGCAGCAAAGTGCAAGTACCTGCAAAACATGTGCCGCACTTTAAAGCCGGTAAAGAGTTGCGCGATCGCGTTGATTCAGCCACATAAATAGTTTTTAGTAGTCAATATTAAAAACGGCATTTGAATAACGGTACTTAGAAATAAGTACCGTTTTTTTACGTCCATATATACAGGCCTTAAAATTAGTCATTGTGCTTAAGCTTAGGTAAAATACGTTTAGATAAAACATAAAATAAATAGATAAATAATGATGATTGAATTTGAATATTGGTGGCTTTTAGTGCTCCCGCTTTTTTTTACGCTCGGCTGGATAGCAGCGCGCGTGGATATTCGGCAATTATTGTCTGAATCCACCACCCTGCCAGCCGCCTATTTTAAAGGGCTTAACTTTTTAATTGGCGACCAGCACGACAAAGCGGTTGAAGCATTCAGTGAAGCCGTACAAGCCAATAGCGATTCATTAGAATTACATTTTGCTTTGGGCAGTTTATTTAGACGCACAGGTGAAACCGACCGCGCTATTAATCTGCATGTCAATTTGCTGGATAAAAAAGAATTGACTGCGCCACAGCGTAACGCCGTAAAAGCAGAGCTGGCACAAGATTACTTAAAAGCAGGATTATTTGACCGTGCAGAAGAGTTATTTAAAGGCTTAGAAGACCAACGCTATAAACAACCCGCACTGCATGCTTTACTCGAAATATACGTACGTGAGCGCGAATGGGCGCAAGCAATTTCTACTGCAACTGAATTAGAGCGATTGTCTGGCGTGCCTTTTAGAGTGGAGATTGCACAGTATTACTGCGAATTAGCCATGAATTTCATCATCGCACAAAATGCAGACGCCGCGCATAGCCAGTTGGCTTTAGCATTAGATGCCAACAAAAACTGTATTCGTGCCAATGTATTATTAGGCGAGATAGAAGCTAGCACAGGCCAGCATCAAACAGCTATTTCTTACTGGAAACGTATCGAGTTTCAGCAGCCAGAATACTTAGGTTTAGTCGCAGGCAAAATGCTCAAAAGTTATCGTGCGTCTAATCAGCTAAAAGAAGGTTTAGCTCAATTAAATGCTTACATAGAAACGTATAAATTATCCTCTTTGATGTCGGTTTTGTATGAAGCAACACTAGCTGAAGAAGGTGCTGAAAATGCCGCCAAATTAGCGCGAAATGAGTTAATCCGCCAACCCAGCTTGACGACGCTGGACCAATTGCTGCAAGCGCGCGCGATGGCAGATGATAATAGCTGTAATCAAGATGTGCAGCTGATGCAGCAAACTGTACGCAATGCGATTGGTAACCGCGCGGCTTATCATTGTAATCAGTGCGGGTTTCGAGCTAAACAATATCACTGGCAATGCCCTGCTTGCAATGCATGGGAATCACTGCCTGCTGAACCTTCAGAAACCATTAGCCGCGAAATGACGGTCAAAAAATCCAATCAAAAATAAATATTGATAAAGTTAAATAAATGTCTGACTCAAAAATTCCCGATTCTAAAATCATCGTCGCGCTAGATTTTGCCGACTCTACCAATGTGCTAAATCTGGTTAATCAGCTAGACCCCAGCTTGTGTAAACTTAAAGTGGGCAAAGAACTATTTACTGCCGCAGGCCCGCAATTTGTTGAAAAATTAGTCGCTAAAAACTTTCAGGTTTTTTTAGATTTAAAGTTTCACGACATTCCGAATACTGTGGCAAAAGCCTGCGAAGCAGCCAGCAACCTAGGTGTTTGGATGCTTAATGTGCATGCCAGCGGCGGGAAAGCCATGATGCAAGCAGCGCTTGAAGGCGTAGATAAAAGTCAACATAAGCCTTTCTTAATTGCTGTGACCGTATTGACTAGCATGGAGCAGGTAAATTTAATAGAAATAGGCGTTAATAATACTGTAGAGAATCAAGTACTTAACCTCTCAAAACTAACAAAATCGTCTGGATTGCATGGCGTTGTATGTTCTGCGCAAGAAGCAATATTATTAAAGCAGCATTTGCCACAAGATTTTTTGTTGGTTACACCAGGAATTCGTCCCGCGACTGCCAGCAAAAACGACCAAACCCGCGTTCTCACGCCAGCACAAGCGCTGGCCGCCGGCGCAAGCTATCTGGTGATTGGCCGCCCCATCACGCAAGCTATCAAGCCTATAGACGCTTTAATTGCTATTCTTAGTGAAATTCAAATGTCGCACTAAATACTGGTTATTCATTCATTAAATTAGTACACTCACACTGTGGACTTTTAAGTCGCACATCATTTCAATTAGGAGAGAATAAATGAAAAAAATGCTAATTACCTTACTCGTCAGCTTTGCATTTAGCTTTAATGCGCTTGCGGCTGTTAACATTAACACCGCTACGCAAGCAGAATTAGAGTCATTGCCTGAAATTGGCCCAGTTAAAGCAAAAGCAATCATTGATTATCGCAAGAAAAATAGTGGCTTTAAATCTATCGATGAACTGGAAAAAGTGGATGGAATTGGTGCAGTAACACTAAAAAATATACGTAAAGATGTAGCAATCAGCGGCAAAACCACTGTTGTTGCTCCAGTAGCTAAAAAAGCCACAACGATAAAAAAAACGAGCGATACGAGCAAAAAAACTACTGAGAAAAAAACGTCTACCAAAAAAACTGTTGTTGATACCAAACCAAAAACAGAAAAAGCTAAAAATTAAGCTAGCAAAAGTGTCCAATTGTGAAAAAGCCCGCTTATGCGGGCTTTTTATTTTGAATTATCTATCCAAGTTAATCATCGTGATCATGATGCTTATGTTTATTGTGACCTTTGCCACGCTTATGCTTGCGATTATGTGATTTTGGGCTAGGCTCATCAATCACTTTGCCAATCACTGCACCGCCAGCACCACCTAAACCTGCGCCAACCACTGCACCTGTGCCGCTGCCACTCACTCTGCGGCCCACATAAGCACCACCAGCACCACCTGCTGCACCTCCGATGACTGCACCAGCTTGACCTTCACCTTTAGTAGTTACTGCACCACCTAAGCCGCCACCCACAGCACCACCTAATATCTCACCTGTGCTGCCGCCTACAACACCACCAAGTGCTGTACCTGCTGCTGCACCCAAGCCACCGCCTACTGCTGTTTTAGCGTTGCTATCTGCTGCAAATGCTTGACCAGATAATAATAAAACTGCTAATAATGGAGCATGAATATATTTCATTGCGACTTCCTTTTTTTAATCATGTTGAATTGTTAATTACAAAGCTTATGTTTTAGCATTAATCAGTTTACAAGAATTGATTAATAGTCCAATAAGCAAATTCTGAAATAGATGTAGGTGTTTTCCTACATTAAATATGGCCTGAAGCTATTTTGAGATTACTTAACGCGCATACCAGCCTGTGCGCCTACATCAGGCGTTAATATAAATGGTCCGCCACGCTCATCACTAGCAGCTAACACCATGCCCTCAGACATGCCGAATTTCATTTTTCGTGGCGCTAAGTTAGCAACCATCACCGTGTTACGTCCAATTAGAGTAGTTGGATTATAGGTTGATTTGATACCAGCAAATACTTGGCGCGTAGTTGACTGACCGTCAGTCTCTTCGCCAATATCTAAAGTGAGTTTTAATAACTTTTCAGCGCCTTCAACGTGCTCGGCATTAACGATTGTTGCGATTCGTAAATCCACTTTAGTAAAGTCATCAATGCTGATATATTCAGCTTCAGGCAATATGGCTGCAGGCCCGGCTTTAGTCTTGGCTGGCGCGCTCACTTGCGCTGTTGCAGCCAGGTTTTCTTTGTTAGCATCTGTCATGGCTTCAATCAGTTTGGGGTCAACACGTGTCATTAAATGCTCAAATTCTTTAATTGATTTAGCTCTAACTGGAGTCATAGGCTTGGTACCCAAGTCACACCATTGCAAGTCTGGAGTACTAAATAGATGCTCTACATTTTCAACTAATGCAGGCAATATTGGTTTAATAAGGATTGATAAATTATAAAAACCCAACAACGCGTTAGTACAAATTTGATGCAATTCGCTCTTATTGGATTCGAAATCCTTTGCCAATACCCAAGGCTGTTTTGTTTGAACATATTGATTAATTTCGTCTGCATAACCCATGATTAATCTTACGGCTTTACCATAATCACGCTGCTCATAAGCTTGCTTAATATCTTCTTCTACATTAACTAATCCAAGAGCGTAAAAGCCAGTATTAATATCAAGCTCGTACAACCTACCCTCAAAATACTTATTTAAAATATTGGCAGTTCTACTGGCAATGTTAACGTACTTACCCACCAAATCACTGTTCACGCGCGCCACAAAGTCTTCTAAATTCAAATCGATATCTTCCATGGTGCTATTGAGTTTAGCCGCATAGTAATAGCGCAAATATTCAGGATTCTTAATGTAATCTAAATAGCTACGGGCCGTGATAAAAGTACCACGTGATTTGCTCATTTTTTCGCCATTGACGGTTAAAAAACCATGTGCAAAAATTTGTGTCGGTTTGCGGTGTCCGCTAAATTCAAGCGTTGCTGGCCAGAATAAAGCATGGAAATACAAAATGTCTTTGCCAATAAAATGATATAGCTCTGTTTCGCTGTCTTTCGACCAGTATTCGTCGAAGTCTAAGCCTTGCGTTTCACATAGCTTTTTGAAGCTAGCCATATAGCCAATCGGCGCATCCAGCCACACATAAAAGTATTTGCCTGGCGCGTCTGGAATCTCAAAACCAAAATATGGCGCATCGCGCGAAATATCCCAGTCATTCAAGCCATTCTCAAACCACTCGCCCATTTTGTTGGCTGCCTCGCCTTGTAGCGTGGGCTTACCTTTTATAGCTTCGCTACGCGTCCAGTCTTTTAAAAACGCTTCACATTCACTTAATTTAAAAAAGTAATGTTCTGTTTCCTTGCGCACTGGCGCGGCGCCAGATACCGCTGAATAGGCATTAATCAATTCTGTTGGATTATAAGTTGCACCACAAACTTCACAGTTATCACCGTATTGGTCCTTAGCATGGCATTTTGGGCATTCGCCTTTAATAAATCGGTCAGGCAAGAACATGTTTTTAACAGGGTCGTAAAACTGCTCAATGGTTTTAGTCGCTATTTTGCCGTTGGCTTTTAATTTGCGATAAATGGTTTGCGATAGCTCTTTGTTTTCAGGCGCATTGGTTGAGTAGTAATTATCAAACTCTACCAAGAACTCTTTAAAGTCTGCGCTATGTTCTTTATGCACATTAGCAATCAAGGCTTCTGGTGTGATGCCCTCTTTCTCTGCACGCAACATGATTGGAGTGCCATGTGTATCATCCGCACACACATAATGCACGGTATGGCCCTGCATTTTTTGAAAGCGCACCCAAATATCAGTTTGAATATATTCGACTAAGTGTCCTAAATGTATACTGCCATTGGCGTAGGGTAAGGCAGAAGTAACCAGGATTTTGCGTGCCATAAATTGCTTTAAATTGAGGTAAAACGCTATTTTAGCAAATTAATTCATAATAAGCTTTAAGGATGCGCGTTTTCAGGAATACCTTGCGTTAAAATAGATTTTTATCATTTAGCACATCCAAATATCATGGCATTAACAGACTTAACCATTCAAAACGTCCTAAAATCGCTAATCGACCCAAACACTGGCAAAGACTTTATCACCAGCAAATCGGCTAAAAACATTCAAATCAATGGCGATAAAGTCAGCTTGGATATTGTATTGGGCTACCCAGCTAAAAGCGTGATGGCAAATTTGCAAGCGCTGGTGACTGAGCATTTAAAATCGCATGCTGGCGTGAGTGAAGTAATGGTGAATATTGGTAGCCGCATCGTTGCGCATAAAGTGCAACAAGGCGTCAATTTACTGCCGAATGTGAAAAATATCATTGCGGTGGCTTCTGGCAAAGGCGGCGTGGGCAAATCCACTACCTCAGTCAACTTAGCTTTGGCACTGGCGGCAGAAGGTGCAACAGTAGGTTTATTAGATGCCGATATTTACGGCCCTAGCCAACCTCAAATGCTAGGCATTAGTGGCCGCCCAGAAAGCACGGATGGCAAAAGCATGCAGCCAATGCTGGCACATGGCATACAAGCCATGAGTATTGGCTTTTTAGTGGATATTGATACGCCTATGGTTTGGCGCGGCCCAATGGTAACGGGTGCGCTAGAGCAATTGTTGCGTGATACAAAATGGAATGATTTAGATTATTTGGTGATTGATTTGCCACCTGGCACAGGCGATATTCAACTGACTTTAGCGCAAAAAATCCCTGTGACAGGCGCGATTATTGTTACCACACCGCAAGATATTGCTCTGCTAGATGCAAGACGTGGCTTAAAAATGTTTGAAAAAGTGAATATTCCTATTCTGGGCATTGTAGAAAATATGAGCACGCATATTTGTAGCAATTGCGGCCATGAAGAACATATTTTTGGCGCAGGTGGCGGTGCCCAAATGTGTAGTGATTACAACGTTGATTTACTAGGCTCACTACCCTTAGACATCAGCATTCGCGAACAAACGGATAGCGGCAAACCCACTGTTATAAACACGCCAGATTCCAAAATCGCCAACATTTACAAAGAAATTGCCCGCAAAGCCGCGATTAAAATTGCCAATGCCAGCTTGGATCACAGCAGCAAGTTTCCGAACATTGTGATTCAAAATACTTAATGATATGAAAATTGATTTAAAAAAAGAATTAAAAGTATTAGATATCGACGATGGTATTTTAATTTTTACATTAGCCACATTTGGAGTGGGGCACCTTTTTTCAATCAGTAATTATTTTCCTGATTCCGACCAGTCAACTACTGAAATAAAGTACAAAGCAACCAAAGAACTTTTTCTTAATGCAATAAATATGCTAAAAAAAGATGCATCTGAATCTTACGACATTCGCAAAAGTATTGTGGCTAAAATTAATCTAAGATTTCCTGAGTTTAATGAGCAAATAATAAGCAGATATCTACATAGAGCAACTACTAATTCTTTTTCAAGCTCATCAGATGACGATGAAATTAACAATCAAACTCTTTATTCGATTGGAGTTTTTAGTGCAGCAGCTCTAATCGATAAACGCGCTAATTTTCGCCCTCTAACAAATAGTCGTTGTAAGTTACCTGTTGATGATGATTATGTCTTTATAGTATTTCCACATTTGATTGGGGACCATAGTCAAATAGAAAAAATTAATGACAAGATTAATCAATTAGTACAATTTTGTAGTGAGATGGACATCGAGCTACGCAGTCAAATCAATCAAAATCTAGTTAACAATAAAGCTGCTTTTATTTCCAACAATTCTGGCTTTTCAAATAAAGCATATGATTTAGTTTGGGAATGGGCTCAGGCACGCAATATTAGTAACGGCAATAATTTCCAACTAAAAATAGACAGCTTTATTCAAGAGCAGTCTAACGTTACTCCAAAGCAATAAATATCTACACCATTTTTAGGTGCGATTAAAGTCGCAGGGATTTTCACACCCTTACGCCAATTGTCCACAGCCTCTTGCTTGCCTACGCCCGTCACTAAAAACAGCACTTCATGCGTATTATTTAAACGATTTTGCGACATGGTCACACGGTCAGCAGGCGGTTTTGGTGCATCAAAAACTGGCACTACATCGGCGCTATTATCTACGGCTTGATTAGGGAACAGGCTAGCAGTATGACCATCTTCACCCAAACCAAGAATCACTAAATCAAATGCACGTACGCCATTGAGCGTTTTTGCATAGGCTTTCGCGCCTTCTACATTGCCCAACTCAGTAGGAATATCATGAATCTGGTTTTGTGGAATCGCCACATGATTTAACCAGACATCTCGAGCCATTTTGCTATTGCGATCGACATGGTCTACTGGCAAGCAACGGTCATCATTATGAAAAACATGCCACTTGGCCCAATCAGCTTTTTGTTGGCTTAATAATTGATACACACTTTTGGGTGTACTACCGCCCGCCAATACCACTAAAAAACTACCATGCTGCTGAATTGCTTCTTCTGCGGCGGCTAAAATGCGCTTAACAGCGGCTTGGTTAATGGCATCTTGCGATTGAAAAGTATGCCAGCGAGTGTTATCAAGTGAAGTGTTTTGCGTCATAAAAACCTAATAGAAACTTTAAAAAAATAAAAAAAGCAGCTTTAAATTCTCTGCTTTTAAAAATCTATACCTAATATTGTGTTTAGCAGTACCGCATTTGATAACTGCTACTGCATTTGCTATAATTATACTTAACTCAATTAGATAATTCTTCAAGAATTATTATTTTTTGTTTTCACCACATCCACAAGATGGGTGCTTTTTATTATCCTCACACCATAGGAAAAACAGCATGAAATTAGCAATGATCGGCTTAGGCAAAATGGGCGGCAATATGGCTGCGCGTTTATTACGTCACAAAATTGAAGTCGTTGGCTTTGATTTCAACACAGAATTCGTCAACAATCTAGTTAAAACTGAAGGCATGATTGCTGCTAGCTCAGTAGTAGATGCAGTAAGCAAACTAGAAGGACAAAAAATTGTTTGGTTAATGTTGCCAGCTGGCGAAATTACCGAAAATCAAATTAAAGACTTAATTCCGCTATTAAACAAAGGCGATATTATCGTCGACGGCGGCAACTCAAACTACAAACACAGCCAGCGTCGCGGCGCGATGTTAGCCGAACTTGGTATTGGCTTTATTGACTGCGGTACTTCTGGCGGTGTTTGGGGCTTGGATAACGGCTACTGCCTAATGTACGGCGGCGACAAACAATACGCAGACGTATTAGCACCTTATGCGCAAGCATTAACGCACGTAGACCGTGGTTGGGCGCATGTGGGCCCAGTAGGTTCTGGTCACTTCACCAAAATGCTACACAATGGTATTGAATACGGCATGATGCAAGCCTTTGCCGAAGGTTTAGACTTACTAAAAGGCAAAGAAGAATTTGATTTAGACTTAGCTCAAATTACTGAATTATGGCGTCATGGTTCTGTTGTACGCAGCTGGTTGCTTGATTTGACAGCTGAAGCACTTAAAAATGATCAGGATTTAGATTCAATCGCACCATATGTTGCAGATTCTGGTGAAGGTCGTTGGACAGTAGTTGAAGCGGTTGAGCAAGGCGTTGCTGCACCAGTATTAACAGTGGCATTACAAGCGCGTTTCAGAAGCCAAGATAAACATGGTTATAGCTATAAATTGTTATCTTTAATGCGTAATGCTTTTGGCGGCCATGCTGTTAAGAAAAATTAAATAGTGATAAAGAAATAAACGTTGATTGAGGGGTTTTCCCCTCAATCAACACAGCGACTTAACCCTTTTATTTAACCGAATTTTTATATTTTTAAGGTTACGCAATGACTCAAACAATCGACCCCTGTACGCTCGTTTTATTCGGGGCCAGCGGCAATTTAGCACGTGTAAAACTTTACCCTGGTTTGTTCAGACTAGATTCAATCGGCCGCTTGCCTGCCGAGTTAAAAATTTTAGCGGTTGGCCGTCAAGAAGTAACTCAAGAAGCATGGCGTGCTGATATTAAAAGCATGCTGGATGCTAAATTTAAAAAAGGCTACGACGCAGCCGCATTTGAGCGTTTTATAGCACGTAACTTCTATCATGCTAATCCGCCTACGGATCCTGATGCATTTGCTAAGCTTAAAAACACATTAAGTGATACCAAAACATTCCCACAAAACTTAGCTTACTTTTTATCAGTACGCCCTGTCGATTTCGCGCCAGTGGTGGAATCGTTAGCAAAAGTTGGTTTAACACAAGAAGATAAATTCTGGCGCCGTGTAGTGGTTGAAAAACCATTTGGTACCGATTTAAATAGCGCGATTGATTTGCAAGCCGCGCTAACCAAAAACCTGAAAGAAAGCCAAATTTACCGTATTGACCATTATTTGGGCAAATCGGCGCTACAAAATATTCTGTTACAACGCTTTACCAACACAATTTTAGAGCCAATTTGGAACAATCAATATATTGATCATGTGCAAATCACCAATACTGAAATGTTAGGCGTTGGCGACCGTACGCAGTTTTACGATAGCACAGGTGCATTGCGTGACATGATTCAAAGCCATGTTCTGCAAACATTGGCCTTAACCGCGATGGAAATGCCAAAAGATTTAACACCGCATGGCGTACGAGATGCCAAAATTAAAGTGTTAGAGCAAATTCGTCCGATTCCAGTGAATGAATTAAGTAAGCATGCTTTCCGTGCACAATATGCGGCAGGTGAAGTATTTAGTGCGGATGGAAAAGGCGAGAAAGTGCCTGGTTATTTGGAAGAGTTAGGCAATAAAGACAGCGTGGTAGAAACTTACGCTGCACTTAAATTGTTTATTGATAATCCGCGCTGGCAAGGTGTTCCGTTTTACATTCGTACCGCTAAACGCTTACATGAAGCCGATACCCGTATTTCTATCCGCTTTAAAAAAGCACCGTTACAAGTCAACGAACAAGACCAAAACTGGCTGATTATCGGCATTCAACCGCGTGAATGCATCAAAATGGAAATTCAAGCTAAAGTGCCAGGCTTAGATATTAACACCCGCACTATTCAATTAGATGCCGCAAACCGCTTGCCTGAAGATGACACGGTTGATGCGTATGAGGCTTTATTGCTTAACTTAATGCAAGGTGATAATTCAAATTACTTGCATATTAGTGAAGCCGAAGCACAATGGCGCTTGGTTGACCCAGTCGTAAAAGCTTGGGCGGCAGATAAATCGCCTGTGCATCAATACCCTGCTGGCTCAAGTGACCCAGAAGCATCAAAAGTGATTTTTGAAGCTGAAGATCAGTTTTGGCGTTATTCAATTCAATTGGGTGGCGATCAGCAATAGCTAAAATAATTTGCAATCAAAGTGTGATTTGTTGTTATTATTTGCACTCATTAAAAGCGGGGTTAATACTCCGCTTTTTACCTTTTAATAGATTAATGAATGAGCCTTAAAGCATGAGTATAAAATCGGATAAGTGGATTCGCCGCATGGCTGAAGAGCATCAAATGATTTCTCCGTTTGAGCCAAACCAAGTCAAGATGAATGCCGCTGGTGAGCGCATGGTTTCTTACGGCACCTCTAGCTATGGTTACGATATTCGCTGTAGTAAAGAGTTTAAATTGTTCACCAATTTAAACAGCACCATTGTTGACCCAAAAAATTTCGACCCGAATTCGTTTGTTGAAGTGAATGCAGACTACTGCATCATTCCGCCGAATTCATTCGCGCTTGCACGCACCGTTGAGTATTTTAAAATTCCGCGTAACGTATTGACCATTTGCTTAGGAAAATCGACTTATGCGCGTTGCGGCATTATTGTAAACGTCACGCCATTTGAGCCAGAATGGGAAGGCTATGTGACATTAGAGTTCAGCAATACGACTCCGCTACCAGCCAAAATCTACGCTAACGAAGGCTGTGCACAAGTGCTGTTTTTTGAGGCCGATGCCGATGATGTCTGCGAAACTAGTTACAAAGACCGTGGTGGTAAATACCAAGGTCAAGTGGGCGTTACACTGCCTAAAATCTAGCATTACAAATCTAGTAACACACAAGATTTAATTAAGGATATTGAATGAAGTTTCGCTTTCCCGTTGTTATTATCGATGAAGACTTTCGGTCTGAAAACTCCTCAGGTTTGGGTATTCGCGTACTCGCCAAAGCCATCGAATCTGAAGGTTTTGAAGTGTTAGGCGTCACCAGTTATGGTGATTTGACCTCATTCGCGCAGCAACAAAGCCGCGCTTCTGCCTTTATTCTATCTATTGATGACAACGAGTTTGTAGAAGAAAATCAAGATGCGCTGGATAACTTACGTAAATTTGTGGATGAAATTCGTTACCGTAATGAAGAAATTCCTATTTTCTTGCATGGCGAAACACGCACTTCTCGCCATATTCCAAACGAAATCTTGCGCGAGCTTAACGGCTTTATTCATATGTATGAAGATACGCCAGAATTTGTGGCGCGCTATATTCTGCGCGAAGCACGTACCTACTTAGATAGCCTTGCACCACCCTTTTTTAAAGCATTAACAGAGTACGCAGCCGATGGCTCCTACTCTTGGCATTGTCCTGGTCACTCTGGCGGCGTGGCATTTTTAAAATCCCCTGTTGGCCAGATGTTTCACCAGTTTTTTGGTGAAAATATGCTACGCGCCGATGTGTGTAACGCGGTAGATGAGCTTGGTCAACTATTAGACCACACAGGCCCAGTAGCGGCTTCTGAGCGCAATGCGGCGCGTATTTACAACTGTGATCACTTATATTTTGTAACTAACGGCACCTCAACCAGTAACAAAATGGTGTGGAACAGTACAGTAGCGCCGGGTGATGTTGTTGTTGTAGATCGTAACTGCCATAAATCGATTTTGCATGCGATTATCATGACTGGCGCGGTGCCTGTATTTTTGATGCCGACCCGTAATCATTTTGGCATTATCGGCCCGATTCCAAAAAACGAATTTGAATGGGAAAACATTCAAAAGAAAATCGACCGCAACCCATTTATTTTGGATAAATCGGCTAAACCGCGCGTTTTAACCATTACTCAATCTACCTACGATGGTGTGTTGTACAACGTAGAAGAAATCAAGGACATGTTGGATGGCAAGATTGATACCTTGCATTTTGATGAAGCTTGGTTGCCACATGCCACGTTCCACGATTTCTATGGTGATTATCATGCGATTGGCGAAGGTCGTCCGCGTTGTAAAGAGAGCATGGTGTTTTCAACACAATCTACCCATAAATTGTTAGCAGGCTTATCTCAAGCTAGCCAAATTTTGGTGCAAGATGCTGAAAACAACAAACTAGACCGCGACATTTTTAATGAAGCCTATTTAATGCACACTTCAACTAGTCCACAATATTCGATTGTAGCGAGTATTGACGTGGCTGCTGCGATGATGGAAGCCCCTGGCGGCACGGCTTTGGTTGAAGAAAGCCTGATGGAAGCTTTAGACTTCCGCCGTGCGATGCGCAAAGTGGATGAAGATTGGGGTGCAGACTGGTGGTTTAAAGTTTGGGGTCCAGACGATTTAAGTGAAGAAGGCTTAGAAGAACGCGACGCATGGATGCTAAAAGCCAATGACGCTTGGCATGATTTCGGCAATTTAGCTGAAGGCTTTAACATGTTGGACCCAATCAAAGCCACTATCATCACGCCAGGCTTGGATATTAAAGGTAATTTCTCGGATAAATTCGGCATTCCAGCGGCGATTGTGACTAAATATTTAGCTGAGCATGGCGTCATTGTTGAAAAAACAGGTCTTTATTCATTTTTTATTATGTTCACAATCGGCATTACAAAAGGCCGCTGGAACACGATGGTAGCGGCTTTACAACAATTTAAAGATGACTACGATAAGAATCAGCCGCTATGGAAAGTATTACCTGAATTCGTACAAAAACAACCTAGATACGAAAAAGTCGGTTTGCGTGATTTGTGCGAAAAAATCCATGCGGTTTACAAGGCCAATGACGTGGCAAAATTAACCACAGAGATGTATTTATCAGACATGGTGCCAGCGATGAAGCCGACTGACGCTTTTGCCAAAATGGCACACCGTAAAATTGACCGCGTAGCGATTGATGATTTAGAAGGCCGAATCACCGCAGTGTTGCTAACGCCCTACCCGCCTGGCATTCCATTATTGATTCCTGGTGAACGATTCAATAAAATCATTGTGAATTACTTAAAGTTTGCACGTGAATTTAACGAAAAATTCCCTGGATTTGAAGCAGATAATCACGGTTTAGTGAAAGAAATGGTGGATGGTAAAGCCGTTTATTTTGTGGATTGCGTAGAACAATAAGCTGCTTAATTTATTCGTGCATTTTTAAGTGTTAAGTTTTGCAGATTATTTTTTAATATAGACTAAATCGCTATATTCAAGACCACTCGCTGCGATGTGGTCTTTTTTTTCAACTAAACTCCAGTCATTCAAATCAATATCTGCAAAAAATGCATCACCTGCAACCGTTGTATTCACTTGGGTTAAGTAGAGCTTGTTGGCAAGCTTAATGCCATCTTTGTATAGTTCTGCACCGCCAATCAAAAACGGCTCGCTATCTGCTTTACACAATTCAATCGCAGATTTTAGTGAGTGTGCAATTAGTGCACCCTCAACGTGATAGTTTTTATTGCGCGTTACAATCACAGTTGTTCGGTTAGGTAACAACCGCCCTAATGATTCATATGTTTTGCGCCCCATAATGATGTGATGACCTGTCGTTAACGCTCTAAAACGCTTTAAATCTTCTGGTAGATGCCAAGGCAAGGTATTGTTAATGCCGATAACGTTATTGTTTGCAATTGCAACGATAATAGATAAATTATTCATAACAATGATTATACTGAATCAGCATCTAACTTAATATAAACCCAAAATACTCAATGCAAATAAAAACACCCCACATTTCTGTGAGGTGTTTGATTGGTTAAATTAACCAGTAACTAACTACAATTTAAACGTCTAAATTATAGTGAGAATACTGTTAAACCGCCGCCACCAGGAGCAGCGTTGTATTTTGTTAACTCTTTATAACCACCAGCAGCACCAAGCGCGTCTGTGTCGTTAGTTAAACCAAGGTTCATCGCAACGCCAGCCCAACCACCGATACCTGAGAAAGTACCAACGTATTGTTTACCTTTGTTACCATAAGTGAACGCATTGCCGATAATGCCAGAACCTAGTTGGAATTTCCAAAGTTCTTTACCTGATTGAGCATCAACTGCTTTGAACCAACGGTCTAAAGTACCGTAGAACACAACGTTTGTGGAAGTAGTTAATACACCACCCCAAGCAGAGAATTT
>MSXP01000005.1:0-330015 GCA_002083635.1 Proteobacteria bacterium ST_bin12
CAGTCGTTCATTTTGTTAAAGAACATAATTTCTTAAACCAGAAATTGATTGGTTGCGGGAACAGGATTTGAACCTGTGACCTTCGGGTTATGAGCCCGACGAGCTGCCAGACTGCTCCATCCCGCGTCCGATTCAGCGGACATGCCGCCGAGAAGTGAGACTATAGCAAGACTGGACATTCGTGTCAAACAGTATTGAGAGTTTTATTTAAAATCTACGATAAATTCTGATACCGAATATTTGATTTAGCGATGAAAATCTTGGCGCAACTGGTAGACATTAATTAAACAATTCATATTAAATCAACGCCTTCCTAGTTACCACTTGCTCATTTATTACTGACCAGTTGCACCAAATACTTTTTTTATCAAACTGCTTGCTTGCCCCACTGGATCTTTACGAATCGCTGCTTCTTCTTGCGCCATCATTAAATAAACACCATCTAATGTCTTTTGCGTCACGTATTGCTCTAAATTTGCATCTTCTTTCTTTACAAGTCCGTATTTGCTGCCCATTTCAGCAAACTTATTATATTGCTGTGCGAGCTGCACTTTTTCGGTCGCACTTTTTACGATAGGTAAAAACTTTTCACCCATTGGTAATGAAGTGGTCTTTTTAAAGTATTGGGTTGCTGCATCCTGAGGGCCAGTTAATATTTCCTTTGCGTCGGCTAATGTCATTTTTTTAACTGAGTCAATCAACAAGGCTTTTGCTTCAGGCACTGCGGCCTCTGCTGCGCGATTCATTTTTAGCACCAATTCATCTGCTTGTTTACCCATGCCAAACATGCGCATGGCTTTTTCGGCTTTTTGCATGGTTTCTGGTAGCGGTATTTTGACTTGCTTGTTACCAAAAAAGCCATTGACCGCACCCAAATTGCTCACAGCCTTGTTAGCGCCCTGTATTAAGGCAGCTTTTAGGCCGTTGCTTGTCTCCGTATTGCTTAAGTCACTCACTGCAAGCGCGTTTGCTTGCGATACAAATAATGCCAACAAGGTCGTCAAAATTATTTTTTTCATCAGTCAGCCTTAATAACAAATGTTGAATAAACTTTATAATACAACGTAATAATTGTATTTGGGTTTACTATTTAACTAGGCAATCCACTTAAGCTTTTGACGACTTATTGTTTAACGACTCAACTTGCCAAATATTTTTAGCATATTCACCAATTGTTCTATCGCTTGAGAACTTCGCCATGCGTGCAACATTTAATACCGCACGACGCGACCACTCTTCTTGGTTCTGGTAAATAGCCGACACTTCATCTTGACAAGTTATGTAGCTGGCATAGTCGGCAAGCAATAAATAATTATCGTTATTCAATAGATTATCAACAATGGCCTTATAACGACTTGGCTCTTCTAACGAGAAGAATCCGTTACCAATCATATCTAACACTTCTTTTAGTGCAGAGTTTTGATTGTAGTAATCACGCGGGTTATAGCCATTAGCTTTGGTTTCAGCTACTTGTGGTGTGGTTAATCCAAAAATAAAAATGTTGTCATCGCCCACTTCTTCTTTAATTTCCACATTGGCGCCATCTAAAGTACCAATAGTTAACGCGCCATTAAGCGCCATTTTCATATTGCCTGTGCCGCTGGCCTCAGTACCTGCCGTGGATATTTGTTCAGACAAATCGCTACCTGGGAATAAAATTTCAGCTGCGGAAACTTCATAATTTGGATAAAACACTATTTTTAGCTTGTCGCCAACTGCTGGGTCGTTATTCACAATATTGGCTACATCGTTAATTAAACGGATAATTAATTTGGCCATCCAGTAACCGGGTGCTGCTTTGCCACCAAATATAACGGTACGTGGCGTTAGGTTTTTCTCACCATGACGAATACGGTTATAGAGTGTAATGACATGCATGACGTTTAATAACTGGCGCTTGTATTCATGGATGCGTTTAATTTGCACATCAAACAATGAATCTGGGTTTAACTTAACGCCTGTTAAGCGCTCAATTTTGTGCGCCAAGCGCAATTTATTGGCCTGTTTAACGGCGCGGAATGCTTTACGGAAATCTTTGTCATCTGCTAATGGTGTTAACTTAACTAATTGCGTTAAATCTTTTTGGAAGCCATTGCCAATTGCTTGAGCAATCAACTTTGTTAACTCTGGATTGGCTTGATTTAACCAACGGCGCGGCGTAATGCCATTTGTTACATTGGTTAGCTTGTTCGGATAGATTTTATTAAAGTCAGCAAACAAAGTCGTTTTTAATAACTCACTATGTAAAGCGGCTACACCATTTACGGTATGGCTGCCCACTACCGCTAAATGCGCCATGCGTACACGGCGACCATGTGTCTCGTCAATAATCGATACGCGCCTAATTAAATCGGTATCGCCTGGGAACAAATGATTCACCATGGTGACAAATTGTTGATTGATTTCGTAAATAATTTCCAAATGACGTGGCAGCAAGCTACGGAACAAGTCTACAGACCAAGTTTCTAAAGCCTCTGGCATTAATGTGTGATTGGTGTAAGCAAATATCCTTGTTACCAAACTCCATGCGAAATTCCATGCCAAGCCGTGAACATCGACCAACTGATACATCATCTCAGCCACGCCGATTGCTGGGTGCGTATCGTTTAGTTGAATGGCGATTTTATTGGGTAATTCTGCCCAGTCTTTCTCAGTTTTCACTTCGCGCGTACTGGTAAAGCGGCGCAAGATATCTTGAATAGAGGCAGACACAAAGAAATATTGCTGCTTCAAACGCAATTCGCGACCCGATGCAGAGGCATCATTTGGATACAAGACTTTTGAAATCGTCTCAGAATCTGTACGCTCTTCTACCGATTGCTCATAGTTACCATCGTTAAACTGGCGTAAATCAAAATCTCTAGTGGCTTTTGCACTCCATAATCTTAAATTATTCACCGTATCAGTATCATAACCTGGCACAGGAATATCGTATGCCATCGCCACTACATGGTGTGCGTTGCACCAATGATGCTTTAAACCATGCTCATCTTGCACCGGCACAACATGGCCATAAAACTTAATATCGTATGTAGCCTCAGGGCGCTGAAACTCCCACACATTGCCATAGCGTAGCCAGTTGTCAGGATTTTCCATTTGCTGACCATGCTCAATGGATTGCTTAAACATACCGTATTCGTAACGAATGCCATAACCTGCTGCAGGGATATCCATGGTTGCCATCGAATCCAAAAAGCAAGCAGCTAAACGGCCTAAACCACCATTGCCAAGTGCAGCGTCATTTTCCATTTCCGCCGCAGCTTCCATTGTGCGGCCTAATGCACCCAAACCATCACTCAACTCATCTTTCATGCCCAAATTAAGTGCAGCATTGGTTAGCATACGCCCAATCAAAAATTCTAATGAAAGATAATAAACACGTTTGGGGTCTTGATCATAATACGATTCTGATGTCCGAACCCAGCGCTCTACTACATGATCGCGCACAGTATAAGCAGCGGTGTGATACCAGTCTCTTGGCGTCGCAACCTTGTCTGTCTTAAAGCATGAAAAAATTAAGTGATTTTGAAGCGCCTGTTTTATAGGGGTAAGCTTAGGCAAAATATTGGTTTCTTTTTTTGCAGATTTGGTCGATGTTTTCATTTTAATAATGCTTTCTAGGGGATATTAAGCAATTGCCAATGATTTATTTTAGCAAATACTAAGCCAACATTTTGTGACAATTTGTGCACTAACAAAAAAGCCTGCTAATAATTAGCAGGCTTTTATTTAAACATACATTAAACCAGCAAACTATTCATTCGCTTTACAAAGCTAGCGGGGTCATTCAGTTTACCGCCCTCTGCCAACAAAGCTTGATCAAACACTAAATGTGCTAAATCACTAAAAGTGGCCTCTGCAGTTTCTGCTTCTAAGCGTTTTACTAATTTATGCGCTGGATTAATTTCTAATACAGGCTTGCTGTCTGGCGTATTTTGGCCAGCTGCTTTTAAAATACGCGCCAAATTTGCCGATACATCATGTTCACCTGCAACCAAACAAGCAGGCGAATCGGTTAATCGATGTGTCACACGCACCTCTTTAACAGAGTCACCTAGCGCTGTTTTAATGCGCTCAATTAAGGTTTTTGCATCTTCCTCAATTTTCGCTTTCGCTTCTTTTTCGGCTTCGTCTTCCAGTTTGCCTAAATCTAAATCACCTTTAGCAATTGATTGTAATTTCTTGCCTTCAAACTCGGTTAAGCTGCCCAGCAGCCATTCGTCCACTTTGTCGCTCATTAATAAGACTTCAATACCTTTTTTGCGGAAGATTTCTAAATGTGGGCTGTGTTGCGCGGCGGCAAAAGTATCGGCAGTAATAAAGTAAATCGCCTCTTGTTCAGGCTTCATGCGTGCAACATAATCGGCAAATGAAACGTTCTGTACATCATTATCCGCATGCGTACTGGCGAATCTTAACAAACCAGCTATTTTATCTTTATTGGCAAAGTCTTCACCTGGGCCTTCTTTTAACACGCGTCCGAATTCAGTCCAAAATTTGGCGTAATCTTCTGCTTTGTCTTTAGCTAAATCTTCTAACAAACCCAGCACTTTTTTTACCGAACCGTTTTTAATCGCATCTACATCGCGGCTATCTTGCAAAATTTCGCGCGATACGTTTAATGGCAAATCAGCTGAATCAATCACACCGCGCACAAAGCGCAAATATTGCGGCATTAATTTTTCTGCATCTTCCATAATAAATACGCGTTTTACATATAACTTAATGCCGTGGCGGCGCTCTCTGTCGTACAAATCAAACGGCGCTTTGCCAGGGATATACAGCAGTGAAATATACTCTTGCTTGCCCTCTACGCGGCTGTGCGTATAGCCTAATGGGTTCTCATAATCATGCGAAACATGCTTGTAAAATTCATTGTATTCATCAGGTGTAATATCGTTTTTGCTACGCGCCCATAAAGCTGATGCTTTGTTAATGGTTTCTAGCTCATCAGTCGTCACCATTTCGCCTGGTAATTTTGCGCCATCGGCACCTTCCGCGCCCTCTTTCCATTCCGATTTATACATCACAATTGGCAAAGTAATATGGTCGGAATATTTGCGGACGATTGATTTCAATTGCCAATCATTCAAAAATTCATCTTCATCTTTGCGCAGATGCAGCGTAATTTCGGTACCGCGCGATGCTTTTTCTACGGCTTCTAATGTGAAATCACCTTCACCTGCGCTGACCCATTTAACGCCTTCTGTGCTGCCTGCACGGCGTGTTATCAATGTCACTTTATCGGCAATAATAAAAGCCGAATAAAACCCCACACCAAATTGGCCAATCAAATTGGCATCTTTCGCCTGGTCGCCAGTTAACGCATTAAAGAACTCTTTAGTGCCCGATTTGGCAATCGTACCGATATTGGCAATCACTTCATCGCGACTCATGCCGATGCCGTTATCCGAAATCGTAATCGTGCGTTTGGCTTTATCAAAACCAATCTGAATTTTCAATTCGCTATCATTTTCATAAAGCGCGCCGTTTGCCAATGCTTCAAAACGTAATTTATCTGCTGCATCTGACGCATTTGAAATCAATTCACGAAACACAATTTCTTTATTGCTATACAGTGAATGAATCATCAAATGCAATAACTGCTTTACTTCCGCCTTAAATTCCATTTTCTCGCTTGCTTGCGGTTCTGCTGTGTTTTTTGCGGTTTTTTTATCTTCAGTCGCCATATTTTTCCTCTAATTTAATGTGTTAACTATTGCTATAAACATCATATATATTGGGCTTGGCTGGCGTATTTCAAGCGGATTAATATGGTTTTTTTAAGCGAAAATAAGTGTTAAGTCTAGATTTGTCATCTGCATGGCAAGCAAATATGCTATAAAAGCATTATGCAAAACGATAATATTATTTCTAGCGAAACCCTGCTAGCCGCCGTAGATTTGGGTTCTAACAGCTTTAGGCTTGAAATTGGCCGCTACGAAAAAGGCCAAATTCAGCGTGTTGATTATTTAAAAGAAACCGTGCGTCAAGGCGGCGATTTAGATGAAGAGCGCAACCTAAAACCTGAAGCCATAGAGCGTGGCCTTAAATGTTTAGCACGTTTTGGCGAGACTTTAAAAGGATTTCCTAGTCATCATGTGCGTGCAGTCGCCACTCAAACATTGCGCGAGGCTAAAAATCGAGATGAATTTTTAAAGCTGGCGAAAAAAGCGCTGGGCTTTGATGTAGAAGTGATATCAGGCGTAGAAGAAGCGCGATTGATTTATCAGGGTGTAAGCCGTTTATTGCCGCAGTCAGATGAAAGACGTTTAGTCATTGACATTGGCGGGCGCTCGACAGAATTTATTTTAGGGCAGCATTTAAATGCGCAAACCACCGACTCTACGCGCGTTGGTTCTGTTGCTTGGTCGCTTAAATATTTTGCAGACGGTCAATTAACCGAGCGCAATTTGCAACGCGCTGAAATCGCTGCCGAATCATTTTTAGACGCTGTAGCGCCTATCTATCAACGTAGTCAGTGGGATGTGGCTTACGGTGCATCGGGCACGGTTGGCGCGGTGGCCGAAATTTTAGGCTATGCGGGTTTTGATGCCAATAAAATTACCCGAGAAGGTTTAGCATGGCTACGCGGTCAGCTGATTAAAGCCAAAACTGCTGATAGGCTGGATTTAATTGGTCTAAAAGAAGATCGAAAATCAGTGATTGGTGGCGGCCTAAGTATTTTAATTGGCATATTCGACTTGCTTAAGCTAGATACATTGATTGTTGCAAAAGGTGCACTGCGCCACGGCGTATTGTATGACTTGATGGATGACGAGTCTGATGCGCCTGAGGATTTATGTGATGCTTCCATTTCGCGTTTAACGACGCGTTTTGGTGTCAATAAAAAGCATGCGCACAATGTAGAAAAGGTAGCGCTTGGTTTTTATGACGCGCTGCGCCCATCATTACAGTTTTCTGACAGTCACTCAGTAGAATTAAATCGTTACGAATTGAGTAAATCAAGACAAATACTAGGCTGGGCTGCGTTGTGTCACGAGGTTGGCGCATCTATTTCGCATAGCGAATTGCACAAACACGGCGCCTACATTTTAGATAACACTGAATTGATGGGGTTTTCACAAAGCGAGCTACACAGCTTAAGCTTGTTGGTTTTAGGGCATTGCGGAAAACTTAAAAAACTAGAAGTAGATTTTGATGATGACCGTTTTATCATCAAATTATTGGCGTTAAGATTAGCGGTTATTTTCTGCCACTCGCGCAATATGCCCGTATTAAAAAATATTAAATTGGAACGTGCCGATAATATTTTTATGCTGAGCTTGCCTAGTGCTTGGCAACAAAGTTTCCCACAAACCTGTTATTTGCTAGAAGAAGAGATTTTAGCGTGGCAAAAAACTAACTGGAGCTTGGTTGTTTCTACACCCAATTAAGTCATTTTTATGACTTAATTGGGTGGCTTAAATAACTGATTTATTGGTTTAAAATATTTGACAAGCAAATTAAACGGTATAAACTGTTTACACTGTTTTTAAATTGAATCATTGCTACCGTTTAAAAACAATCTTACTGCACATTAAACGAGGAGTTTATTTATGTCTAAAATATCACCTATTCAAGCGCAGGCGCTTGGTTTAAAGCCCACAGGTTTAAAAACGCCAGCACCAAAAACTGCTGCTGCAAAACCAGCGACTAAAACGCCTGTAAAAGCTGCCGCTGTCATTAAGCCAGCTAGTGCAAAACCTGCAGCTAAAGCAACAATAGCTAAATCAGCTGTCGCAAAACCTGCGCCAACTGCAAGTAAAAATATAGTGAAAAAAGCTGTTAAAAAAGACAGTAAACTAGATGACAAAAAACCTAAATCTGACAAAGTAAAAATGGAGCGTGATAGTTTCACCATGCCCAAAGATGAATACGCGCAAATCGCTTTGCTAAAAGGTCGCTTAACTTCAATGGGTCAGCCTGCTAAAAAAAGTGAGCTGCTGCGCGCTGGCATTAAATTGTTAGCCGCCATGAGCGACAATGCATTAAAAACAACTTTAGCTAAGATTCCTGTGATTAAAACTGGTCGGCCAAACAAAAAAGACTAGCAATAATTATTCAGGTTAAAAGTATTTAAACCTGAATAATCAACAACAATCTAGCTATAGTAAACTAGGTATTTGCATAGCGCGCAGTGTGTATCCTGCATGTAGTGATGAAGATTTTTCAGAATCCTGACGGCGCAGCCACCAAACTGCGCCTTTTTTTACGCTAAGCGATTGAATATCTGCAATATCAACGACTGTTTGCTCAAACAAATAAGCAACCAATTCACCCAACCAAGGTTGATGTCCGACGATTAGAATGTTTTTTTGCTGCTGATATTGGGTTAACTCGTGTAGCACATCAACTAAGCTAGCGCTTGGCTTTAAGGCATTATTCAACTGGATTTTATAATTAAGCGCTTCCGCTGTTTGCACAGCGCGCACTGCTGGGCTAGAAACTAACCCTGTATTTTTAGGCAAGTGCTCTTTAAGCCATCGCGCCATGCGCTTTGCCTGATGTCGTCCTTTTATTGTAAGTTGCCGCTCATTATCTTGCTCACCTAGCTCAAAATCTGCTTGCTCTGCTTCTGCATGACGCCAAATAATGATGTTGTCAAAGTTTGGGTATGGGATAGGTTTAGTCGCCATTGATTGACCTACTTTATTGCGCGGTATAAGTTTTTATATGCGTTTTTTGGGTACTGAGTTTTTTACCAGCATGCTGCTCATCCGTATTCTCTGCATACAATTGTTTGTACTTTCCATCTTCAGCCAGCACCCAAGCATCTTCCGTGTCATCCAAATAAGGCAATAGGCATTCTTGCATCACGCGCGTTTGCATCTGCTCATTCAAAATTGGCCACGCAATTTCTACGCGACGCATCATATTGCGGCTCATCCAATCGGCGCTAGATAACCACATGCGCTTACTTGTTTGTCCGTTTACAGCATTGATTTCAAAGTAAAAAATACGTGAATGCTCTAAAAACCGTCCCACGATTGAGCGAATACGAATGCGATTTTCTACGCCAAGTACATCAACAGGCAAAATACAGGCGCCGCGAATAACTAAATCAATTGTGACACCCTGTTGCGCAGCGCTAATTAATGCTTTGACTAAAACATTATCAGTCAGCGAATTCATCTTTGCCACAATTTTAGCGCTGCCACCCATTACGCAAGCGCGTTTAGCGACAGCAATCTGGCGCAACATGGTAGCTTGTAAATTAAAAGGCGCCACCAATAATTGGCGCATACGCGGCAGTGCAATTTGGCTGGTTAAATGCCTAAACACATATTCTATTTCGCGTGTGAGCGTTAAGTTGCTGGTGAGCATGCAGATATCGGTGTATAGCTTGGCGGTGTTGGCGTTGTAATTGCCTGTGGAAACATGCGCATATCGCTTAATGCGTTTGCCTTCTTGACGCATCACCAACAACATTTTGGCATGCGTTTTTAGCCCCACCATGCCATACACAATTTGCGCACCAATCGCTTCAAGGGATTCTGCCCAATTAATATTAGTTTCTTCATCAAAACGCGCTTTGATTTCCACCACGACTAACACCTCTTTACCGCGACGCACTGCTTCTTGCAGCAAATTCAGCATGCGTGTATCGCTACCCGTGCGGTAAATGGTTTGATGAATTGCTAATACTTTTGGGTCGTGTACTGCTTCATGCAAAAACTTAATTACCGCATCAAAGCTTTCGTAAGGGCGATGAATCAGCACATCACCAAGCTGCAGCTGCGTAAAAAACGATTCATCGTGCTTAAGTTGTTTTGGCCAAACTGGTTTGAACGGCGTAAATGCTAAATCGGCACCTGTTGCATCAACGCCTTGCACTAAGCCCGTCAATGAAATCAAGCGGCCCAAATTGACTGGCCCTTGCACTGGATAAAGCGATGCAGGGGTTAAGTTGAACTCAGCTAATAAAAAGTCAGATAAATGTGCAACGCAACTTTGCGAAACTTCTAAGCGCACCGCCTCGCCAAATGGCCGCTGTGCTAACTCTTGACGCAAGGCTTTAGGCAAATCACTAATATCATCTTCGTCTAAGGCCAAATCAGAATGACGCGTAACTCTAAATTGTGAGTAACTTAATATCTTTTTTTGACCAAATAAATCGGGCAAATGTGCAGCAATAATACTGGTTAAGGTGACAAATTGTTGTTGACTTGGTTGATTATTGACGCCGTTATTTGGTAGCTGAATCACCCTAGGCAATACGCGTGGCACGCGAATAATATTAATACGCTGCTGGCTATCAGGCTTTTCTGATGCTAGCTCTACAATAAAATGTAGCGCTTTGCTAGCAACCAACGGAAACGGGTGTGAGCGGTCTAGCGCTATCGGCAATAGTAGAGGCTTAACATTATCTTCAAAATATTTAGCCACCCATTTTTTTTGAGTTTCTGAACGCTCATGCCCAGCGATAATATCAACACCAGATTGTTTTAATGCAGGCATTAACTCATCATTAAAGATGGCGTATTGGCGCTTAATAATGGCATGCGCTTTTTCTGAAACCGCATTAAAACTATGAATCGACACCACGCCCTTTTTCAGGTTGCGCTGCATCGCGTCTAGCTGCGCTTCCATGCGCACTTCAAAAAATTCGTCTAAATTTGAGGCAACAATGCACAGAAACTTCAAGCGCTCTAATAGCGGATAATCTTGGCGTTGCGCCAACGATAAAACACGTTCATTAAAACTTAAAATACTTAAATCGCGGTCTAACAGTTTTGGGGGAGTCATTATCATAGGTGGCTATCTTATGACAAATTTCCTGCTTAATTATGACAATTTTATGAAATATATCTTTTGCGACATTTTATTCAGTCGTTTAAAGGCTATCAAGATGCGTTAACAAATGTGTCGCATGCATTTGAATCGCTTGTACATCCTCCACACTAAATCTATCTACATTTTTAGCCATTAAAGCAGTGCGTGGGTTGCGCACAAAAGTATCATAATGTTTGATTAAAAAATGCCAATACAAAGTCGTTGTTGGGCAGGCTTGTGGCCCTGTTTTCAATTCTGGTTTGTATTTGCAGCTGCTGCAATAATTACTCATGCGCTTAATATAAGCGCCACTTGCGACATACGGCTTACTGGTAAAGCGCCCACCGTTGGCATACAAAGCCATGCCTGCCACATTGGGCAATTCCACCCATTCTACCGCATCCACATACACTGCTAAATACCAAGCTTCCACTTCACGCGGATTCAATTCAGCCAAAATGCCAAACATACCGGTGACCATTAAGCGTTGAATATGATGTGCATAGCCATGCTGCATGGTGTCATTCACGGCCTGCTTCATACAGTTCATCTGCGTGTCGCCTGTCCAATACCAACTCGGCAATTTTCGCTGATGATTGTAATGATTACTTTGTGCCATTTGCGGCATATCCAGCCAATATATACCACGGATAAATTCGCGCCAACCTAAAATCTGCCGAATAAAGCCTTCAACGCTAGCCAGCGGCAGAGCATTTTTCTTGTAAGCTTTTATGGTGACGGCAATCACTTCGCGCGGATTAAGTAACTTTAAATTAAGCGATGTAGACAATAGCGAATGCCATAAATAAGGGCTTTGATTTGGCGTGTCGAACTGCCACATGGCATCTTGATGATCGCCGAAACCTGCTAGTTTATTGGCAATAAAATCATCCAAAAATTGCAATGCAGATTCGCGAGAAATTGGCCAAATAAAATGGTTAAGTAAGCCGGGATGATTTGGAAAATGTTGCTCAACTAAATCAATCACTTCTTGCGTTATGGCATCAATATTTACTTTGGGCGCAGTCGGTACATTTTGCGGGCCAGTCTTGCCAAAAGTTTTACGATTTTCTGCGTCGTAATTCCATGCACCGCCTTCAGGCTCACCGCCCTGCATCAACACATCATACTTCTTGCGCATCATGCGATAGAAAAATTCCATGCGTAATTGCTTGCCGCCAGCAGCCCAATGCTTAAAATCTGCTTTAGAACACATAAAATGTGTGTCATCGCGAATCACTAACTGCGTATTCGTTTGTTTGCAGAGCGCAATTAAATCTTGCTCTAGCCGATATTCTCCAGGCTCACAGATAATGATTTTTAATGGTGTTAGCGCGCTGATATAATGCGCCCAAGCAGATTTTAAGTTGTCAAAATCATGCTCATTTAACTTCAGATAAATAGGCGAAATCTTTTTGCTTTCAAGCGATTTTGCAAAGTGACGCATGGCGGATAAAAACAAAACAATACGCGCTTTGTGGCTCCACACATGGGTAGCTTCTGCGCTTGCCTCCACCATTAAAACCGTATCTTGCGCCGCATCAAAATCGCCTAATACAGCGTTATCCAGATTAAGCTGGTCGCCTAAAATAATAATTAAATGGCGTGTCATACTTTTGCTTTGCGACATTTATCTGAGCAATATTTCACCTCAGCCCAATTTTTCGCCCACGCTTTACGCCATGTCATCTCGCGCCCGCAAACAAGGCAGTTTTTGCTGGGTAAATGGCTTTTATTGCCCTTGAATGTAGTTTGATTAATCACCTAGCAGTGACTATTTTTGCAGTATGCAGTTCAATGCGATTTGTGCCGCGGTAAAGCCAAATGGTGCGGTGACGCAAACACTTGAGCCATATCCTGCGCAGTTTAAACCAGTGATAGAACTTGAATCGACCTCGCAAGTGCTATCGGGCTTAACGACTTGCTCATCAGAGTACACACAATCAATGCCAAATTTCGGTGATTTTTTAGTGTTAAGTATCTTAGTATCAAACCCTTTGGGGAAAGCAAAATCTCGGCGCAATTGATTGCGCACTTTCGATAGTAATCTGTCGCCTGTTACATGTGCTAAATCAGCAACTTGAATGCGCGTTGGGTCTAAACGCCCACCCGCGCTGCCAGCCATAATCAATGGTATTTGCTGGCGTTTGCAATAATCAGCCAGCGTGATTTTAGCCTTTGCGTCATCAATGCAATCCACAATCACATCACATTGAAAGTCCAACAAACTAGTGATATTTTCTGCAGTAATAAAATCTTCAATTTCGCGCACACAGCAAAGCGGATTAATACTTAAAATGCGCTCACGCATGGCACTCACTTTAGCTTTGCCAAACGCGCCATCCACCGCATGTAATTGGCGATTCACATTGCTTTCAGCAATATTGTCCAAATCAATCAAAGTGATTTTGCCGACTGCATTGCGTGCTAAGGCCTCTGCCGTCCAACTGCCAACACCGCCAATACCAATCACAACAATATGCGTAGCATTTAACTTGCTTAAACCTACATCGCCATACAAGCGACTTACGCCGCCAAAACGGCGCTCAAAATCTGGTATGTCTATCACTGTTCTAGTACCACAAACGCAGCAGCTAGATTTTTCTCATCGCTAATACTGATATGTGTTTTCGTGATGTTTTTGGCGGCTAAAAATGCTTGCAACTCTTTAGCCAAAACCAATATCGGCTTGCCTAAATCATCATGAGAAACGGCAATATTTTGAAACGTAGCGGGGGCGCGCAAGCCAGTACCCAACGCTTTTGAAAAAGCCTCTTTTGCCGCAAAACGTTTGGCCAAAAAGCGTGGTTTGATGGCAGATTTTTGGTAACTAGCAAATTCACTTTCCGCCAAAATACGTTTTGCAAAATCATCGCCAAATTGGGCGATGGACGCTTCGATGCGGTTGACTTCGACTATATCGGTACCGATACCAAAAATCATGCTTTTTTTTGTGTTAAGTAAGATGCAGCTTCTTTCATCAGGGATTTCATTTCAGCAACCGCGTTATCCCAACCCACAAAAATCGCATGCGCTACAATGGCATGGCCAATATTCAGCTCTTCTAAACCGTCAATTTCTGCAATTTCATGCACATTGTGATAATGCAAACCGTGACCTGCATTTACCACTAGACCCAATTTTTTGGCATGCGCGACAGCCTGTTTGATACGCGCTAATTCCACTGCTTTTGCCGCTTCGGTTTCCGCATCAGCAAAAGTGCCTGTATGCAGTTCAATCACTGGTGCGCCCATTTTTTTAACGGCGTCGATTTGCGCGATATCTGGGCCAATAAACAGCGAAACACGAATATCATGCGCGGCTAATTTATCACAGGCCGCTTTTACCTTGTCAAAGTGCATCACCACATCTAGCCCACCTTCTGTGGTGCGCTCTTCGCGCCGTTCTGGCACAAGGCAAACGTCTTGCGGCTTTACTTGGCAGGCAATGCCAATCATTTCATCGGTCACGGCCACTTCTAAATTCATTTTGGTTTGCAACAGAGGACGCAAGGCAAAAATGTCGGCGTCTTGCATATGCCGTCTATCTTCGCGTAAATGCAGCGTAATGCTATCTGCGCCAGCCTGTTCTGCGCGCAATGCTGCTTGCACCACGCTAGGATATTTAGTGCCGCGCGCCTGACGAATTGTGGCGACGTGGTCGATGTTGACACCTAATTTAATCATTTTGAAAATTTTCTGTTATTAAAATAATTCACAAGCCTTGAAGGTCTATCAAAAGCTGCCTTGTATGTAGTGGTTTATCACCCAAATAATGTGCCAATAAATAGCGCATCAATTGCTTGCTTTGGTTCTGCGTTTGGCTATCGGCATAGTCATCTTTTGCCATATTGAGCAACGTTAAGCCGCTTAATTGTACGCCGTTTTTAGTGGCATTTAAGTCGCATGCACCATATTCTGCTTCATAGCGATAGATTTTATCGGCGATAATAGCCCCATCGTTTTCATCGGCAAGTAAAGGGACTGCATAACCCATTTCCTGCAATAATTTAAGCTCAAATCGCCGCAAAATTATTGCCAGGTTTTTACCGTTAACTAAAGCTTCTTCCCTACTTGAATCTTGTGTTTTAGCTAATGTTTTAAGTGTTGTATCATAATATTCAAACAAACTTTCATGCGCATCTTCACGCGGCAGCAGGCGCAGCAGCAATTCATTCATATAAAAACCGCACATCAAGGCTTCACCTTTTAGCAGCGTCAAGCCTGCATTCCAATCTAGGCTGTGCAGGGTTTTAAGCTCGTTTTTGCCAGACCATGCACCTGATAGCATTTGAAACGATTGCAACATACCACGCATGGCAGAATGTGGCCTACGTGCGCCTTTAGCGACGGCGGCTAATCGGCCAAATTGCTGGCTGAATAACTCCACCACCAAGCTGGTTTCTTTAAATGGGTAGGTGTGTAGCACGTATACAGGCTGGTTGTCGTGCTTATGCAGTGGGGTGGAAGCCAAACTTAACGCTCAAAATCACTCAAATTTTGCGATGCTTCGTCTTCGGCTTTTTGAATAAGCAGAGGAACGAGCATTTTTGTAGGGTCATCTGCCGAAAATAGAATCATTGCATATTTAATTGCATCATCTCCATGCACTGGCGTAAATTTACCAAAACCATATCTAGAATTTCGTATCAATTGCCATGCGCCTTTAGGTTCGGCGTATTCGGGTTTATCAAAATGCTGCTTAATTTCTTCGGTAGAAATGCTTTTTAGCGGATAGTCACCATTATCTGCCAAAATAATCCAACCCATTTCGCCGTCTTTGCTGGTATTTTTCAGTTGATATAAATACCAATCGCCTTGTTGATTCACATCGCTTTCATAGACCAAATGGAACACATTATTAATGCCGCCTGTTTTACGATTGATTGCATAATAAATGCCCGCATCATCTAGCGTAATCGGCTTGCCATAAATCGGCAGATTAAAAATATTGTGTTCAGACATTGCCAAACCCTAAATCAATATTAGATTTTAATAACCAAGGCTTTTAAGCGCCCTTTCATCATCCGCCCAGCCACCTTTTACTTTGACCCAAGTTTCTAGATACACTTTGCTACCAAATAGCTTTTCCATATCTTGACGCGCTTCAGTCGATATTTGTTTCATTTTTTCGCCACTTTTACCAATTAACATCGGTTTTTGGCTATCTTTATCCACAATAATCGCAGCAAAAATGCGGCGCAAACCTTTAACTGTTTCAAATTTTTCAATTTCAACGGTTACTGCATACGGTATCTCATCGCCTAGCAGGCGAAATATTTTTTCGCGGATTAGTTCGGCCGCTAAAAAGCGTTCGTTTTTATCGGTTAACTCATCTTCGCCGTAAATCGCTGCTTGTTCTGGCAAATATTGGCGCGTAGTTTCTAGCAATTCATCTAGATTGAGGCTTTTTTTCGCGCTGACTGGAATAATGCCCACAAACGGATGTAGCAAATCGAAATCTTGTATCAAGGGTAGAAGGTTATTTTTATCGCCCATCAAATCGGCTTTGTTCACCACTAGCAATACAGGTTTATCAGTTGGCAACAAACTTAATACTTTTGTATCGGCCTCACCCAGTTTCATCGGCTCAATCACAAATAGCACCACATCTACTTCGGTCAGCACTTGCGTCACGGTTTTGTTTAAACCTTTATTGAGTGCGTTTAAATGCTTTTGCTGAAAACCTGGTGTGTCTACAAATAAAAATTGCGTATCTTCTGTGGTGTGAATGCCCAACAAGCGATGGCGCGTAGTTTGCGCTTTGCGCGAAGTAATCGCTAATTTCATGCCTAAAATATGGTTAAGTAATGTCGATTTACCTACGTTAGGGCGGCCTACAATCGCGACTGTGCCGCAGCGATAGGGGCGATTATCTGGGTTTGAATCTTGTGTCATGTATTCGTTTCTGTTTGTATAGTTCTGTTGATATAGCGCAAGTGCGTTATTGATGAATTTTTTCTAACGCTAGCTGTGCCGCACGCTGTTCGGCAATGCGGCGGCTGGTGCCTTCACCAACTGTTGAAAGGCTTAATCCTTTAATCTCACAGGCCACTTTAAAGGTTTGTGCATGCGCTTCGCCTTCAATCAGCACCACGTTGTAATCGGGCAAGTCCATTTTTTTGCTTTGCAAATACTCTTGCAATTGTGATTTAGCATCTTTATCAATGATTTTCGGATCAATTTCAGCGAGTTTATCTTGAAACAGTTTCAGCACTAGAGTTTCAGCCGCTTCATAACCACCATCGATATAAACCGCGCCCACAATCGCTTCTAGTGCATCGGCCAAAATGGAAGGACGTCGCCAGCCAGCGCTTTTTAGTTCACCTTCACCTAATTTGAGCGATTCGCCAATATTGAGTTGTTGCGCTATTTCGCAGAGCATGGATTCTTTAACCAGCTGTGCACGCAAGCGACTTAAATCGCCTTCTGGTAGCTTATTAAATCGATTATAGAGTTGATTAGCAATGATAAAATTGAGCGCACCATCACCTAAAAACTCTAGGCGCTCATTGTTGTTGGCAGAAAAGCTACGGTGTGTGAGCGCTTGTGCAAGCAAACCGAGGTTCTTAAACGAATGACCAAGACGGCTTGCAATATGCTCTTTTGTTGTATGATCAAGCATCGCACTTCACCGCAACTGCGCGCACTTATTTAGTAGAAGTTGCATTAAAATCCAGCAAGGCACTGGCATTTGCCATGATAGGTACAACAACCTGGTATTCAACAGAAACCACACCGTTGTTAACAACCAAATCGGCGCCTTTTACTACAGTGATATTATCTACTCTGGCTGATTTATCGAACGCATCTGCCACTGCTTTTTTACTTGTGACGTCAGCGGTCGCAGTTGCTCTTTTCATCGCGCTTTTAACGTTCATAAACTCTAGATATGCAGGGCCCACTTTTAAACCTAACATGCCCAAAAACACGATTGCTGCAATCACAATCAGCATACCGATAAATGATCCACCTTTTTGATTGTTCATTTGATTTGTGTGGTGCATATTAACTCCTTGTCATTGATGTAAAGCAACGAATTTTTAATTACTGAATTTTTGTGCCAATTCGGCCAAATTGATCAAAATTAAACCAGATAAAAAATGCCTTGCCGACTAAATTATGCTCTGGCACAAAACCCCACACACGGCTATCGGCACTGTTATCGCGATTGTCCCCCATTGCAAAATAATGCCCTGCAGGTACGGTGACTGTTTCACCATTTTGCAACTTTTCACCCAAAGAGCCAGATGGATATTGGTTTGGAATATCATGCACTAAAATATCATGATTTACATCCACCAACTGCTCTGTTAACTGCTGCGCGGTCATGCTGTTTTCTTGGTCGCTGCCGTCAATATCTTTAAAAGACATTTTATATGCAT
Organism: Proteobacteria bacterium ST_bin12; assembly: GCA_002083635.1. GTDB lineage: Bacteria > Pseudomonadota > Gammaproteobacteria > Burkholderiales > Methylophilaceae > Methylotenera_A. The sequence continues at coordinate 18,161 of MSXP01000005.1, forward strand.
AGTCACCTATTAATGTGACTTGCAATTTATTACCGTTTACAATCAACTGCTTATCTTGATATTGAATCGTATCGCCAGGCACGCCAATCACACGTTTAATATAATCAATCGTGGGTTCTGGCGGGTAATGAAATACAAACACATCGCCACGTTTAGGCTGGTTCATTTTAACAAAAGTATTATTTAATACTGGCACACGCAAGCCATAATCAAATTTGTTCACTAATATATAATCGCCAGCAAGCAGTGTTGGCATCATAGATCCAGATGGAATTTTAAATGGCTCTACCAAAAATGAACGCAAGGTAAACACAAGTAAAATAACAGGGAAAAAGCTTTTGCTGTATTCCACATACCAAGGCTCTGGCTGATTACCACGGTTTTTACGCAACACCCAAATATCCAGCAACCAGACTAAGCCTGTCACTACCAAAATCGCAATCATAAACAAAGCAAAGTACATGCGTTAAACCCTTTTTTGACTTCTTTTAATTAATTTATTACTTATGTTTTTTTACTTATCTTCAACTCTTAAAATCGCCAAAAACGCCTCTTGTGGAATCTCTACGTTGCCCACTTGTTTCATGCGTTTTTTGCCTTCTTTTTGCTTATCCAGCAATTTACGTTTACGCGATACATCGCCGCCATAACATTTGGCAATCACGTTTTTGCGCATGGCTTTTACCGTTTCGCGTGCAATAATAGTAGCACCAATTGAGGCTTGAATCGCCACATCAAACATTTGACGCGGAATCAACTCGCGCATTTTCTCTGCCACTTGGCCACCACGATAGCGACTATTGGCACGATGCACAATCAAGCTTAGTGCATCCACACGTTCGCCGTTGACCATAATATCTAACTTAACCAAGTCTGCGGCACGAAATTCTAAAAACTCGTAATCCATCGAGGCATAGCCACGCGATACCGATTTTAATTTATCAAAAAAATCCAAAACAACCTCATTGAGTGGCATTTCGTAGCTCAACATTACTTGCCTGCCCATGTATTGCATATTTTTCTGAATGCCACGCTTACCGTTACATAGCGTCATCACTGGCCCTACATAATCCTGCGGCATTAGCAAATTGACATTAATCACAGGCTCACGAATTTCTTCAATACGCGACATATCAGGCAAGCGTGAAGGATTCTCAATTTGTTGTACTGTGCCGTCTTTTAGCATTAGCTCATACACCACGGTTGGCGCGGTGGTAATCAAATCCATATCGTATTCGCGCTCTAAACGCTCTTGCACGATTTCCATATGCAGCAAACCTAAAAAGCCGCATCTAAAACCAAAACCCAATGCAGTTGAGTTTTCTGGCTCAAATAACAGAGAAGCATCATTTAAACTTAACTTCTCAAGCGCCGTTCTTAACGCTTCAAATTGATTGGATTCTGTTGGGTACAATCCAGCAAACACTTGCGGCTTTACTTCTTTAAAACCAGCTAGCGGCTCTGCTGCAGGCTTAGTCGCTAGCGTTACCGTATCACCCACTTTTGCGCTGGCTAATTCTTTAATACCTGCAATAATAAAGCCCACTTCACCTGCTGACAGCGCGGATTTCTGTAAAGATTTTGGTGTAAATACACCAACTTGCTCACATAAAAATTCGGCATGCGTTGCCATTAAACATATTTTATCTTTTGGCTTAAGCACGCCATCAATCACACGCACCAGCATTACCACGCCCACATAATTATCAAACCATGCGTCAATCACCAAGGCTTTAAGGGGCTTGGTCACATCACCCACAGGCGGTGGAACTTTTTTAATTACCGCTTCTAGCACATCGCGCACGCCCAAGCCTGTTTTGGCTGAACAAAGCACAGCATCGCTCGCATCTACGCCAATCACATCTTCAATTTCTTGTTTGACGCGTTCTGGGTCAGCCGATGGCAAATCAATTTTATTTAAAACAGCAGTCACTTCTACGCCTAAATCTAGTGCGGTATAGCAGTTCGCGACACTTTGCGCTTCAACACCTTGGCTGGCATCTACAACTAGTAGCGCGCCTTCACAAGCCGAAAGTGAGCGTGAAACCTCATAGCTAAAATCCACATGGCCAGGCGTATCAATCAGATTTAATTGATAAATTTCGCCGTCATCGGCTTTGTATTGCAGCGCTGCTGTTTGCGCTTTGATTGTAATGCCGCGCTCACGCTCGATATCCATGCTGTCCAGCACTTGTGCTTCCATTTCACGATCTGCCAAACCGCCACATAAATGAATAATACGGTCTGCCAATGTTGATTTGCCGTGATCAATATGGGCAATAATAGAGAAATTACGGATATTTTTCATGTTAACTTTTTAGACTTTACAAACTAAGAGAGCGCATTAAGCGCTCTTTTTCAATTGACATAATTTTACAACAAATGCTTGATTAATTTGCAATTAATTGAGCAGTGCGCTTGAAAAATCAATAAAAAAAGCCCGCTTTAAGCGGGCTTAAAATCAAATCAGTTTAATTACTTACTCACCTTGATAGGCACATACAAAGTACTTTCGCCGCGTAAAACCAGTACAGCAACTGTTTTACCTGCAGCTATTGCATTAATTTGTTTATTAAATTGCTCTACACTTTGGCTTTCTGAGTTATTTAAACCCAAAATGACATCACCACGGCGAACGCCTGCTTGTGCAGCGGCACCAACGCTTTCTACAACTAACAAGCCGTTTTTACCATTTAATTTTTTCTTTTGTTGCGGCGTTAACTCTTTGAGCGTTAAGCCAATTTTATTTGCTTCTGCTTTAATGGGTGATTTACTAGGTGCAGTGACTTCATTTGGGTCTGTTGGCATTTCGCCCACCCCAACATTCAAATTTTTTACAGCACCCTTGCGTAAAACTTCAACTGCAGCAACTTTTCCTGGTTTGGTTGAGCCAACGGCACGCGGCAAATCACTTGAAGACATAATCGGTTTATTATCAAACTTGGTAATTACATCGCCTGCCAGTAAGCCACCTTTGTCTGCTGGGCCGTTTTTTTCAACACCAGCAATCAATGCACCATTGGTATTTTTCATACCGAATGAATCTGCCAATTCTTTTGTTAGCTCTTGAGTGGCTACACCTAACCAGCCACGTGTGATTTTGCCATTGGCTTTTAGTTGATTCGATATATCAATCGCTACATCAATCGGAATAGAGAAAGATAAGCCAACAGAACCACCACTGCGGCTATAAATTTGCGAGTTGATACCCACTACTTCACCAGCCAAGTTAAACAATGGGCCGCCAGAATTACCTGGGTTAATCGCTACATCTGTTTGAATAAACGGCACAAAATTTTCTTGCGGTAATGCACGGCCTTTTGCACTGACGATACCTGCTGTCATGGTGTTTTCTAGTCCAAATGGTGAGCCAATCGCTGCAACCCATTGTCCTACTTTTAGTGTGCTAGGGTCGCCAATCGTTACTTTGGGTAAGTTGGTCGCTTCAATTTTAATCAGCGCAACATCAGTACGTTTATCAAACCCAATCGTTTTGGCTTTAAATTCACGCTTGTCTGATAGCTTAACCAATACTTCATCTGCTTCACTGACTACATGCGCGTTAGTTAATATATATCCATCACTGCTGATAATAAAACCTGAGCCGAGTGAAGAAGATTTGTATTCTTGACCGCCTTGTCCGCCAGGATTACCGGGCATACCTGGAATACCAAAGCGTTTAAAGAATTCTTGTAAATTTTCATCATCTGGCATACCTGGAAATGGCATGCCACCATTGCCGCCGCCCTGCACTACTTGCGTCACACTAATATTGACTACTTCTGCGCCATGCTTTTCAGCAAGCTCAGTAAAGTCGGGTAAATCTTTGGCGAATGCATGTTGGCTCAGTGCACTTAAGCTAAGCGCACTTAATAAGAACGAAAGGCTTAATACTGTTGTAGAAATCCATTTTTTTAACATCTAATTTCCTCAAATATCTGAAAATAAATACGACACAACTTTTATTAAAAACTGCTTAAAACAACAAAGCTTAGAAAACTATGAAAATTTTATTTCCGCATCCTGTGTTGTTAATCTTAAAATAACTGGTTGTTGCTGTAAAAAATATTGGCTAGCCGCCGTATGACCTTTTACCCATACAAGGCCAGTCAGCAAGCCAACTAAGGCGCCAATCATAGATCCCGCGTTATTTTGCAGGTACATATTCATTAATATGGCGCCAGTCATCATGGTTACAAGAGGTAAGATATAAAGTAACAATGCACTTTTGAGCAATGCGCGCTCGTTTATACCCACAATAACGCTATCACCCACTTTTGCGTTGATGCGATTTTGTGCTTTAAATTCGGTTGAACGATGTGCGAACAGTTTGCCCCAAATAGAGTTGCCGCAGCCACGTGTTTTACCACACAAGCCACATGCTGTTTTACGCTCTATCTCTAGCGTTGCTGTGGAATCGCTGAGATTGTGATTGTTTTGACTGACTGAAAGGATAACTGCACGTTCTTCTATCATGCTTTGTGTCACTTGCTTTTTGAATGGTTTAATTGAATAACTAAATTAGCCAGCATTACCTGTTTAGAGCGGTTTGCTTTCTGAAGCTAACAGCGTTAGCAATTTGCTGCACCGTTGCCAGAGGCACTTCTCCAACCACCATGACCTGATAACTTTCTATCACGTTGGCGCAAATGTGCGTTGTTCCAATAAGATGATGTCCTATTTTTGGACGTGTTCCCTTAGTGATAGGCTCAATGAATAGAGATACAGAGGCAATACCATCCGAAAATATCATCTGATTAACAGGTGACGTTTTGCCATTCACCATAAATTCAATATGGTCAACTTTAACGTAACCCGGCGGCAACTCTGCCACAATCCAGTTCGAATTCACGCGATTAGGTAAAACCGCTTCTTCCATCTCATACTTTTTAGTTAAATCAATTGAGGGCTGAAACCAATTCAAATCTTGAGAGTTCAGCATACTTAACTCTTGAAAAGTGATTTGCTCTAAAGCTTCATTATCCTCTTTCAATAAAGTCATTTTGACTAGCAAACCAAATTGAACATCTGCCCAGATTTTATAGCTGTAGCGATAAGCATCTTTGGGAATTAACTCAATTATTTGCGCTTGCCGCCCAGCCACATAATCTAAAGCTCCGATACGTGCTGTGTAACTTTCTCTTAATGATTTAAGGTTAACTGGCAAGATTGCTGGAAACAAGTTTTGGCCGCGACGTTTTTCAATAATCACCTTATCATTTTTAGGGTGAAAAATCACAATATCACTGCCTTGGCTAAATACTTCTCGCGGCTGCGTTACTGGCGATTTTTTATTATAAACTCGATTATCTAAAACCATATTACGGGTCAGTTCTTGGCCCGCATTATTCATATGGGTAATTTGCACCGAGCGCACTTGATTACCATTTTGATACACAAAAATGCCTTGATAATTAAGCTCGCGTGCTGCAAATGCAGCCTTTTGCAACACTAACCAAGCATCTTCTGCGGCTGCACTTGTGACACTAAAGCTGGCTAAACCAAGACTAGTTAATAATGTTGCGAATGCAATTTTAAACATTACTTTTACTGCCCTGCACCAGAATGATTAACATTTTGGATATAGTAAGCCGCGCCGTTAGGTGCGGCTGCGTGATGTGCTTCTAAGTATTCAAGTGGCATACTTTGTGCAATTTCTACAGGTGAAGAGTCTTGCGTACTATCTGACTGTTGTTGCAACAACATTAAACCCACAAACATCACAGCCGCCACTGATGCCGCAACAGACCAAATTTGGTTGGATTTAAAATATGAAGTTTTAACTGAAGGCTTCTCAATTGCGTGAGGAGATAAAACTGTTGGCTCTTCATTTAAAGCATTCATTACGCGCTCAGTAAAGCCTTGACTGAGAACCATCTCACTACGCATGGCGTCGCCAATTAAATGATAATGCTGCCAGCAATCTTTTAATTCACCGCCAGATTTCACCGACTTAATTAAATGCTCAGCATTTTCAACATCAAACTCACCATCAATTAATGCAGATAATTGGTCTTTCATTTTACACCTCTAAATCTATAACATTTAACATGCTATTTATCAAAATTCGATTCAAAAAACTTGTTAAGTACGCTTACCAACGCTTGCCGTCGGGCGTATCTAATAGTGGGCGCAATTTTAATGCAATGGTTTCGCGCGCTCTAAATATACGTGAGCGTACCGTGCCAATTGGGCACTGCATTAACGTTGCAATCTCTTCGTAACTTAAACCTTCTAATTCGCGCAGCGTAATTGCAGTGCGTAATTCTTCCGGCAAGCTGGCTACTGTATCGTTTACCGTTTGCGCAATTTCTCTAGTCATCATGGCGGTTTCTGGCGTTTCCATGGTGCGCATTTCGTTGCCGTCTTCAAAGTTTTCTACATCTTCAATTTCGACATCTTGCATCACTTGTGGTCTACGCCCCATTGATACTAAATAATTTTTAGCCGTGTTGATGCCAATCCGATAAAGCCAAGTGTAAAACGCACTATCGCCTCTAAAATTGTGCAATGCGCGATACGCTTTAATAAAAGACTCCTGCACCACATCTTCTACCTCTGCTTGATCACGAATCATACGCGACAATAAACGGCCTAACTTACGTTGATATTTTTCCACCAACATGCCGAATGCCTTTTGATCGCCTTTTTGCGCACGCTCTACCAACACTTGATCTAACTCACGAGTTCCTACAACTGCTGTGTTGATTGGCTTATCAGCCATTAAATGACCACTCCCATTTTGATTCGTCTTGTAACCCGCATTATACGCCTGCGGAGATGATTCTACGAAACTTGAACGGGTAAGCACCTCAATTTTGCTCGTTTGTAACATTTGCATCCTCCAGAATACTGCGGAAATTTTTACCGCTATCATGCACATTTTTATATTGCTAGCTTATGATTAAAGACATGGATAAACTCTTATTAGTTCATTCATTTTCTATTAGTTTATGTCACAACAATTTGATGTCTTAATTATCGGCAGCGGTTTAGCTGGCCTGACCATGGCTTTACAAGTGGCACATGCAAAACGCGTATGTTTAGTGAGTAAACGTGAAATTTCAGACAGCGCCAGCAGCTGGGCGCAAGGTGGCATTGCCGCTGTACTCAATAGTGACGATACAGTTGAAGAACATATTCAAGACACCTTAATTGCAGGCGCTGGACTATGTGATTTAGAGGTCACGCGCATGGTCGCCACTCAAGGATTTGAGGCAATCGAGTGGCTGATTAATCAAGGCGTTGAATTTACGCGCGAGGCTGACAACAGTAACTTTCATTTAACGCGTGAAGGTGGCCACAGCCATAGGCGCGTTGTGCACGTGGCAGATGCAACAGGCCAAGCAGTACAAAAAACTTTAGCGCAAAAAGTACGTGAACATGCCAATATCACCATATTAGAAAATCACATTGCAGTTGATTTGGTGACTGCAAAGAAACTGGATAAAAACGCCATTGAAGACCAATGTTTGGGCGCATATATTTTAGATAATAATACTGGGCATGTCATCACGATTGCTGCCGCGCAAACCGTTTTGGCCACAGGCGGTGCTGGCAAGGTGTACTTATATACCACTAATCCAGATGTGAGCACGGGCGACGGCATCGCCATGGCATGGCGCGCAGGATGCCGCGTAGCCAATATGGAATTTATTCAGTTTCACCCCACTTGCCTTTATCATCCGCATGCTAAATCTTTTTTAATCAGTGAGGTTGTACGCGGCGAAGGCGGCTTATTAAAGCTGCCTGACGGCACACGCTTTATGCCAGAACACGATTCGCGCGAAGAATTAGCGCCCCGCGACGTGGTCGCGCGCGCAATTGATTTTGAAATGAAAAAACGCGGTTTAGATTGCGTGTATTTAGATATCACGCACAAACCAGCCGCGTTTATTGAAGAACATTTTCCCAATATTTACGCACGGTGCTTAGAGCTTGGTATTGATATCACCAAACAACCGATTCCCGTTGTGCCAGCCGCGCATTATAGTTGTGGTGGCGTGATGACAGATGCAACTGGCGCGACTGATATCGCGTGTTTATATGCGATTGGCGAAACGGCTTGTACTGGCTTACACGGCGCAAATCGCTTAGCCAGCAACTCATTATTAGAATGTTTAGTGTTTGGCCAAGCGGCCGCAAATGCCATTCTAAGCTCGCCTGCCCAAAATTTTCGCCCATTACCTCACTGGGATGAAAGCCGCGTCACCGATGCCGATGAAGAAGTCTTAATCACGCACACTTGGAATGAATTGCGCCGTTTTATGTGGAATTATGTGGGCATTGTGCGCACCAACAAACGCTTAAGTCGCGCGCTGCATCGCATTCACATGTTGCGCGATGAAGTGCATGAGTTTTACAGCAATTTCAGGGTCAGCAACGATTTAATTGAATTAAGAAATTTATTGCAAGTAGCTGAATTAATTGTAAAAAGCGCGATTGAACGCCACGAAAGTCGCGGCTTGCATTATAGTAAAGATTATCCTGAATTATTGGATGAAGCGATTCCCACCGTGCTGGAGCCTTCTAAATATTACAGCTTACTAGATAGCAAGCACGGACATTAAGATTAGTCACTTTCGTTTTAGAATCTGCGTTATTTTTTGGGTGTTTTTAAGTGTTAACTACCGCGCCCACAGTGCAGACTTAACACCTAAAATTACCTACTTTTATGATGGCGACACCGTTAAAATAAAAGATGCTTTTAGCGAATATAAATTACGTTTAACCGATATCGATGCGCCTGAGCGAAATCAAATCTACGGAAAAACGGCGCGTCGTGCGCTGATTAATTTATGCGAAAACGCTGATGTGCGCGTTTATGTGATGGGCAAAGATCGATACAAACGCAATGTTGGAAAGCTCATTTGTAATAATCAAGACGCCAGTGTTTACATGGTTAAAAACGGTCACGCGTGGTTTAACAAACATTATTCAATGGATTACACGTTGGATTTAGCCGAGGAAGAATCTCGCGCTAATCAACTGGGATTATGGAAGCAAAAAAATCCAACACCACCTTGGCTTTGGCGGCAAAAAAATCCGCATTAGCAATTTCAAAAATTAGCCAAATCAAACTTTTGCCACATTTTTAGATTAAAATGTGCGCTTAACTTTTTAAATTTTTCAGGAAATGAACATGCAAGTTGCCATGAATACCGTTGTTACCATGACTTATGAACTTAAAAACGCTGATGGCGAAGTGCTGGAATCGAGCGCCGAACCGGTCGCTTATTTGCATGGCGGTTACGATAATATCTTTCCAAAAGTAGAAGAAGCAATGCACGGCAAAAACGTCGGCGACGTCGTTGAAGTGAGCTTAGAACCAGTCGATGGCTTTGGCGAATATGATGAAGAGTTGGTGCAAATCGAACCAGCAAGCGCTTTTCCAGCAGCCGAATTAAAAGTAGGTATGCAATTTGAAGGTGAAGACGATACAGGCGAAGTGATTTTATACACAGTCACCGAAATCGCTGATGGCAAAGTCGTGGTCGATGGCAATCATCCTTGGGCAGGCGAGCGTTTATTATTTAAAGCAACAATCACAGAAGTGCGTAGCGCCAGCAAAGAAGAAGTTTCGCACAGCCATGTGCATGGCGCAGGTGGGCATCACCACTAAATTATTTTAATAGTTATTCATGAAACTACTTATTAACTGCATGGAATGCTTTAAGGAATTAGGCATTCCTACTAATGAGTTTACTAAAGTAGAGTTTCAAGAGAGCAATTGTTATCAAATAACTTGTTCTAGAAACCACAAAAGTACCACTTGCTTGCAAGAGCAAAAGTTTGAAATTTTGTTTGAAATTGGAGCACACGCAATACTAGATGGATATTATCGAGAAGCAGTACTGTCCTTTACTTCAAGCTTAGAAAGATTTTATGAGTTCGCAATTAGAATTTTTCTTGAAAAGAGCTCTGCATCTGAAAAGTTATTCAACGATTGCTGGCGTGGTGTATCGTCACAATCTGAAAGACAGCTTGGTGCTTTCATTTTTTTATGGGCAAACAACTTAGATGAAATGCCAATTTTATTAAATGAAAAAGAAATAAAATTCAGAAATAAGGTTATACATCAAGGCTACATCCCCTCGAGGATTGAAGCTATTGATTTCGGCAACAAGGTTCTCAGCACTCTCAACCCAAAAATCAATAAATTAAATCAATTATTTCCAGAAGAAATTAGAAAAATTGTTTTTAGTCATTTACAAAATTCTAGAAAAAACTCAAGTCACGACAACATTTCGACAATGTCGATTAGTACAATATTGAGTAGAAATTGCTTGGATGAAAATCAGAAAGACAACTCTCTTGAACAACATCTAGTAAAATTAGATCAACTAAGAAACGTAATGGGGATTTTTCCTTAAACTATCTTTTTTAATTTATACAATAAATCTAACGCTTCTCTAGGTGTTAAGTCATCGGGCTGAATCGCTTCTACAGCATCAATTAATGGGTGAGATGGCAAAGGCCCTGCTTCAATTTCGTTAATAAACATATCCGGTTGCTGGGTATTTTGCGCAATCTGATTATTCTCTAATTGCGTTAATTTTCGTTTCGCAATCGCCACCACCGCTTTAGGAATTCCCGCTAATTGCGCTACTTGAATGCCGTAACTCATTTGCGCCGCGCCCTCTTCTACCTTGTGCATAAACACGATAGACTTATTATCACCTTGGCCATGCTCAACCGCATCCAAATGCACATTCGCGGCTTGTTTTGCTTCATCTACAATCCGCGTTAACTCAAAATAATGCGTGGCAAATAAGGTGTAACTTTTATTCTTTTCCAGTAATTGTTTTGCGACTGCCCAAGCCAAACTTAATCCATCGAACGTAGAAGTGCCGCGCCCAATTTCATCTAACAAGACCAAACTTTTATCGGTGGCATTATGCAAAATGTTGGCGGTTTCGGTCATTTCCACCATAAAGGTCGAGCGACCACCTGCTAAATCGTCCGAAGCGCCAATTCGCGTAAAGATACGATCAATTTCGCCGATTTTAGCGACATTTGCTGGCACAAAGCAACCGCAATGCGCCAATAATACAATTAAAGCTGTTTGCCGCATAAAAGTCGATTTACCGCCCATATTCGGTCCTGTAATCAACAATAATTGGCGATATGGATTGAGCAACACATCGTTGGCAATAAACGGCTGGCCGTTATTGGCTACCGAAATACTCTCTACAACCGGATGTCGTCCAGCGATGATTTCAATGACTGCTGTTTGCGTGAATTGTGGTTGAACATAATCCAAGCTTTCCGCACGTTCTGCAAAACAACATAGAACGTCTAAACTAGCCACCGCGCCGCTATTGATTTGCAAAGCCCCCACAAATGGAATCAACGCATCTAACACTTGTTCATACAACATTTTCTCGCGCGCCAACGCACGGTCGTTTGCACTTAACACTTTATCTTCAAAGGTTTTTAATTCTGGCGTAATAAAGCGTTCAGCATTTTTAAGTGTTTGGCGGCGACGATATTCTGGTGGCGCGTTTTCGGCTTGCGCGCGGCTGATTTCAATATAAAAACCATGTACGCTGTTGTATTCTACTTTTAGGTTTTGCAAACCCGTGCGCGCTTTTTCGGCCGCTTCAAATTGCAATAAAAAATCGCCATGATTGGTCTGCAAACTACGCAACTCATCTAATTCTGCATCAAATCCATCCGCAATCACGCCACCTTCGCGCAACAATGCAGACGGCTCTGGCTGAATCGCTTTGCTCAACAAATCAACAACTGCCAAAGGCGCTTGCAAATTGGCGGCTAACGTTTCCAGCAAAATAGTTTTGCTGGAAAGTAATTGATTTTGTAGCATGGGCAATTGCAACAAACTGGAAGCCAAACCTGATAAATCGCGCGGCCTAGCAGTTTTTAGTGCAATGCGCGTCGTGATGCGCTCAATATCGCCAATTGCTTTTAACTTAACCCTCAAATCTTGGTAATTTTTTGTGATTATCAATTCTGCAACGGCATCATGGCGTTTGATAATCAAGTTTTTATCACGCAACGGATGATGTAACCAATGCCGCAATAAGCGCGCCCCCATGGCGGTTTGCGTGGTATTTAATAGCGAATATAAAGTCGGGGATGCATCACCGCGCAAAGTCAAATCAATTTCTAAATTACGCCGCGTTGCCGCATCTAGCTGAATCGTTTCAGAAGTAGACTCCACACTAATGGTGTGAATATGCGGCAGTGCGGCGCGCTGCGTATGCTTCACATAATCCAACAAAGCGCCTGCTGCGCTAATCGCGGGTTTCAAATCCGCACAACCAAACCCATTTAAATCGCGTGTATTTAATTGCTTGGTTAGGCTGGTGATTGCGCTATCAAAATCAAACTGCCAACTGCTTAGCCGTTTTTTAGGCGCTTTTTGTTGGTTAAGTATTGCTATTTGCGCTTCAAATCGTGCGTTATCTTCATACACAATCTCAGCAGGATTAATACGCGCAAGCTCTTGCGATAGTTGCCCAAAGGCGATTTCGCTCAAAATAAATGCGCCAGAAGCTAAATTTAATTGCGCCAAACCAATTAGCCCGTCACCAAAACAAATACTAAGCAAAACATTGTCGCGTGTTTCATCTAGTAAAGCAGTATCGGTTAAAGTGCCGGGCGTCAAAATACGCGTTACAGCACGCTCGACTGGGCCTTTAGAAGTTGCAGGATCGCCAATTTGCTCACAAATCGCTACAGCTTCACCCATTTTGGCCAGCTTGGCTAAGTATTGCTCAGCCGCGTGATAAGGCACGCCCGCCATTTTAATCGGCTCACCATTGCTGGAACCGCGCCGCGTCAATGTAATACCCAATAATCGCGATGCTTTTTCAGCATCTTCAAAAAACAATTCGTAAAAATCACCCATGCGATAAAACAACAGCATATCGGGATGCTGCGCCTTTAAAGCCAAATACTGGCGCATCATTGGAGTATGATTATTAGATTCCATAAATAATATTATAAGTGATTGTTATTACTAGGTTTATTGAATAAAACAAACTACTAAGTGAGTCCATTTGACCACATCTGAATCTATGTAAACACATTGATATGTAGCTCAATCAAAACTTAAGTCTTGCGACTGAAATTAAATGAAAAACCAGTTGCAATTGATAACAGAAAATTGATTTTTAAAAATAATACCACGTTGAAGCCCCATGTTATTCTTAATATGGTCACAGAGACGCCCACACAGACGATGGCGTCAAAATATCTAAAATCAAAAAAATTATTTAATTCAAAGAATAGCTTAAAGTGTTAGTGTAATTAAAGCGAAGATAGATAACTTATTTGGTAATACAAGTACTGTCGTAGCTCGCAATAAGGGCTAGTTTAATGATTAATGTCGCTCGTTTTGAATATAACAATAAATAAGCTTCTTGTAGGGGAAACTTAGTAATGGCTTTGCAAGAATAAGTCCTTAGTTTATTTTCTCTTTTTGTTATTTTCTTTTTCTTTAATTTCGACCATTCTTTTACGCCAATCAGCAAGCTCAACATCTTCAACTTCTAACTGTATTGCAATAGCTTCTAAGGTGAGTAATTTTTCATCAGCGAGTTTTTGCATCAACTTACTTCCCATTCGGCTTAATAATCTATCTTTTTCATCATCACTTAGATTTTTAGCATTATTTAAGTAGCTTTCGTTTGGAACTTTAATTTTCATTAATCTCTCCTTTTATGAATTTTTTTAGAGTATAGATTGATGTTTACTAACGGTGTGTGACACTTTTGTGAAAATTACTTAAGCTAATATTGATGTAATGTTGAATGTACTCAGGCTAAATGAGTTTAGCCAATAAAAAAGCCTGCAATTGCAGGCCTTTTTATTAACGTTTGCAAATAAGTTATGCTTATTTTTTACGTCGATTAGCACCAAAACCAACCAAACCTAAACCTGCAATTAACAAGGCATAAGTTTCCGGCTCTGGAACTGGAGCTAGGTTGTAAACTGTTGTTGTATTTGAACCTTCATTCGAAATCGCCAAGTAGTAATCGCCATTTAATATAAAGGCCTCTAATCCCTCTGGCGCTGTGTCACCCGCCGTTACAATAAAATCAATAAAACTTGCATTGGCTGGGTTGGTAATATCAAAAATACCAATAGCGGCTTGGGTGGTGCGCTCTAATCCAATCAGCGCGAAAGTTTTGCCACCTAAAGTGATTAACTCAACACCTTCCGGCTCTACACCTCTATCAGCACTTCTACCATCATCGTAAATGCCCAGACTTGCTGCTGCTTTGTCTAAGATATCACCGCTATCATAAACAAGATTACCGTCTGCATCTCGAATAGAAAAAGAGCGAGTACCTGCTGCAAATAAATCGCCCGGAGATGACTCTGTGTTTAGTACACGTAAACGTCTTAAATCACCTGTTTCACCAAATTCGTTTGCACGTGTGCGGTCACCATCATCGCCACGGAAGTCACCCTCATTCGCTGTAACAATAAAAGTACTGCCGTCAACATCGTAAGCCGCAATGCCATCTGGTTGGTATAGGCCTTTTACATTAACAGAAGCAAAATTGATGATACCGTTATCATTCGCATCAATTGTGTTACCTGGCAGGCTAAAATCTTTTGCGCCCAAACCTACAATTTTTTCAAACGAATTGGTGTTTAAATCTAAAATACCAATTGAATTCGCCTCTTGCAAAGTCACATAAGCTTTAGTACCAGCTGCGTTTACCGCAATATATTCTGGCTCAAAATCCATACCTGTATTAGTGCGGATATTGCTACCTGTTGTCGGCACACCATCAAAACCTGCTGTTGCCGTAAGGGTACGTGTCGCAACATCAATAATACTTACACTACCAGCTGGATCATTAGCCGCTGGACCAAATGTTCTAGGAAAGCCGCTATTTGTTGCCGCGCCATATACAGCTGGCGTGCCTTCGTTAGCGACTAATATCTTGCTGCCATCTGGTGTAAATGTCAGCATGTCAGGCAAGGCACCTACCGTAATTGAGTTAACACCAGCACTTAAACTTCTGGTAGCTGTATCGTAAAAACGTACCGTACCTGCATTGGTAATTGTGTTAGATTCAATTGCAAAAGCGGCCAAACCATTATGAATTGCCACACTGTTAATATTTCCAAACTCAGTGGTATTAATGTGCTGAATCAGGCTGCCATCAGTGGCGTTTAGCACATCCACACCTAGCACGCCTGCCACCCATAAAGAATTGGTCGTGCTATCAAACGCGACAATTTCAGATAAAAAATTGTTCACGCCGTTTTCATCGTGATTGAATGTCCACGCTTTGGTAAGACCATCAAACGTGTTGTCAGCAAATGCAATTGCTGGGGTTAATAATGCGGCAGCTAGCACCGCGATTAATTTTTTATGCATTGAATTTTGAGTTGAATTCTTCATGACTTAATCCATTAACTAAATAAGTGAGTAAATCTCACTTTTGCATTGGTAGATTAATGTCAGTAGATTGCAATAGCGTGAATCGGTATAGTCCTAGCAGGATATTTTTTGCATATTGTTAATACAAGTTAATGCTTAAAAACCTGCAAAATTTGTTGTGATAAATCGGCCCAATTGTAGTGTGCCTCAACATGCGCACGTGTATTCACAGCTAGTCTAGCGTGTGTTTGCACATCGTCTAAAACCGCCACAATTTTTTTTGCCATTGCAGCACTATCATTGGGCACAATTAAATAACCCGTTTTGTCTGGCAAAACCAAACCACGGTAAAACAAAAAATCCCACGCAATGGTTGGCAATCCCATGGCGGTTGCTTCCAAACAAGTGCCTGGCAAGCCTTCGTAATAAGAGGTTGATACGTATAATTTGCTGGCTTGATAATAGGCTTGCATGTCAGAGAATTTAACCTTGCCTGTTAATTGAACGTTTTGGCTGTGTGGAGCTAATTGCTCACTCACCCAAACATCGTCATCCCCATAACCAACAATCACTATGCGGATATCACTTTTTTGTTGTATCAGATTTTTGCAAACTTGCACCATTGCTCTGCTGCCCTTGCGATGTTCAATCCGCCCGCAAAATAGCACATCAACCGTTTTTTCAATATTTTGGCTAGGTTTAAAAGCCACCAAATCTGCGCCATTAGGAATAATCACAATCGGCTTATTAATGCCATAAGTCAGCAGCTCTTGCCTACCTTGTTCAGTCAGCGCAATAATTTTTGCCGCCTGCTTAAAAATACGTGTTTCTATCCAGCGCTTAATCGCAATTTCCACATCATTCCACTGGCTTACAAAATAAGGCTTGTCGTAAAACTTACCCGACATACCAATATATGTAGTATGCGCAGTCAGTATCAACGGGATATGCTTTGGTAAAAACAAGCCAGGAATAAGCGGCGGAATATGCAAATTGACTGCCTGAATTTTTTGTTCAGCATACAGCTTCTTCACAATTTTACGCGCAGCCAATATCCAAAAAAATAAATTAAAGCGGCTAGATGTAAATGGAATATGGATGATTTCCACATTGGCATAGCGCCGCTTTACTTGATGCTCGTCACCTGTGATGAGGTAAATAGTAGGTGAATTTTCTGGTAAGTTAGATAAAAAAGAATCTAAATAACGGGCAATACCGCCTACGCCGTAAAATTGCGGGTACACAATTGCAATCATTGCATTACGTCTTTCATCAAAAGATTTGACCCAATTTCTTGGGTTAACCTTTCCCAAGTATAGCCAGCCAATATCTGCTGACGCGCGGCGTGTTCCATTTGGGTTTTTAATAGTGAATTAGCTAAAATTTCTACTACTACTTTTGCTGTCTTTTCAGCATCATTTGCATTTACTAACAAGCCGTTTACACCATTTTTTATGATTTCTGGCACACCCCCCACTGCGGTACTTAGCAAGCATGTGCCTGATGCCATTGCCTCTAACACCACTAGTGGGCAAGGGTCTTGCCATACCGATGGCAAGACAACCATATCTGCTGCTGAATATACATAGCGCAATTTGTCGTGCGGCATAAAGCCTGTAAAGATAATCGCTTTGCTCACTGGTTTTGCTAGCTCAACAAGTGATTGCTCATAATCCGTTTTGGCAGCACCTCCAAAAAATGAGCTGCCCGCGATGATTAACCTTGTGTGTGGTAGTTGTGCGTGAATGGTAATAAAGGCTTTAATTAATACATGTACGCCTTTAATTTCGGTTAATCGTCCAACGTATAGCAAATAGGTTTTATCGGGTTGTATATCAATTAAGCCTCTTAGCTGGCTAACTGCCTCATCACCATATGGCTTAAAAATTTCAGGGTCGGTGGCGTTAAATACTACGGTAAATTTGTCGGCATATTCTGGAAAATATTGCAGCGCATGGCACCTAATATAATCGCTAACACAAATTACTTTATCTACCTTTTTAAGTGCGCGGCGATAAAACGGCCTAAAAAACGCAATACCTAAATGCGCATTGTGCATATGTAAAACCAGCGTTTGCTGTGGACTTTTTTTCATAAAAAACAAAAAGTTAGGTTCGTTATGAATCACTACTGCATCAAACTCGCGCACTAATTTAGCCATACGCATGCCATAAGAAACCACGTTTTGTATCTTGGCGATGTAACGTAACGGGTTACGCCAAGTCACTTTTTCTTTAATTTTGTAAAAAAACTGCTCTGTTTTTGTCCAAGCAATCGTTAAATAGCGAACATTTTTAACACCAAATGCATCAGCTGGCCGCGACACTATCGTGATATCAAATTGCGCTTGATCTAACCGCTGAGAAACCTCATGCACCCAATGCTCAACCGCGCCACCCTTTACAGGCGGCACTGGCAACATTTCTGGCACCACAATGGCTAGGCTTTTTTTAAGTATGTTTTGATTCAAGATAGCGATTTCTGATTATTGCTGCCGGCTAATGCTGCTAGTTAATACCACTTCAAAATAAGTGGTTGCGCCGTGGCTTAATTGGCTAATATCTAACTCAAACTCAATGCCAGCATCCGTTTGTTTAACTGCAATCGCATCTTGGCGCTGGCCGCGTAAATTAGTAGAAAACACTCTTAACTGTTGTTTATAGGGGGTTTTTAGTGCAAGTTTAACTTTTGTGGCTTTTATCACGACTGGTAGCTTGCCAATATCTTGCAAAATAGTTTCGCTAGCATCGCTAAAGCGCATATCGCTATTTCTAGCATCGGTAGAAAGCACAATTAGCATGCGTTTGCTGTTTGCCAACATTTGGCCATCCATTGCCGATACCGCGACCAAAGCTGCACCGCTAGCCGATAAAATAGATAGCTGATTAAGCTGAATTGTAGCTGGTTCGTCAAATACTACTGCCTCGGTTTTAGGGGTAATCACCATCATGCGCTTTTGTGGCGCATCCAATAAAATTTCACCCGTATCACTTTGGTAAATTCCTGCTTCAGAATTGGTTAAGTTACTGGCATTTAGCAATTTAGCGTCGCGTAAATTTTGTACGCGGGCCGCCCAGCGGTCATCGGCAAGCAGTTTCACCTTGCTCACCTTATAGGCTAAGCCGCTGGCATATTCTTTTAATAAGCCATCTAGCTTTAAGCCTAGGTTTGTGGTGGGCTGCACCAGCTTACCAAAACCTGCTGCATTTAATCGCAAACCTGGCTGATTAAAATCAATTTCTGCTGCTGCATTCTGATTAATTGTTAGTTTAGGTTTAGGCTGCCAATCCAATCCAACACCTGTCACTAAGCTTAGTTTAGACACATCCGCGGGCGTATTGCCCAAGTGCGCGCTGTTTTGAAATCCATCTTGGGGCGTGAGTTTTACGCTAATGGTATTTAGCGCAGGCGCTACATCGCCGCGCAAATACAACAGCGCAGCAAGCGTTTCGGTGGCGCGAGATATGGGATCTTGCCCCACTGCAAAAGAATTAATCCTATTTTTATTGGCATTCGTTTGCGTGCCAGCATAACTTAGCGCAACTGCGCCAGAATGCTGGCAAATTCCAGCCCAGCTTTGCAGTGCTGCATAAGCAGGCAGGGCTAAACCCGATTCGCGCCTGTATTGATTCCAAAAAACTTGGCCATGCTCACTGACTGTGTATGCTTTGCCTAAATGTTTAGCCGCTGCCAGTTCTCTGATATAGGCGGCATGATTTTCTAGCATGCTGTCTTGGCGTACCTTTAGTTGCGTACCCACATAATCTGGGTGACCAAAATAATTATGCATATCAACCCAGCTAAATTGGCCACGTGTGGCTTGTGCGGCTGGCGCATTCCATAAATTGTAGCTAGTCACTTGGCCTGTAAAACCAAGTTTGCGCACATATTGCGTCATCCAATCTGCAGTCTTTTTTTCAGTATCCACAAAAAATTCTTGCGTATCCGCCATGCGTAGTGATGTCCAAGCGTCTGATGCAGGAAAGTTAACCTGATTTTTATCCCAATTTTTACCTAAGTTTTTATCTATATTTTCATCTGATTTTAATTCGCTAATACCTGTGGTTTTACTTGTCCAAGCGGATTTAAGTTTAGCGTTGCTGCCATATTTGGCTTTAAGCCATTTGGCAAAATGGGGTTTAAATTCCGGCTTAACACCGTTGCGATTCACAAAAGTTAAGTTGTTTTCGTTGACTAAAATCATGCCTGCAAAAGCAGGGTCTTTTATTGTGCTAATGCCTGTATAAGGATTTACGCTGCCATACATCTTGGCGATTAATTGCTTCCAATGCGCTTGGCTATCAGCATCAAAATACACGCCTGTATGCAGGCCTTTTTTGCCTATCCAGCGCTCATTAACGTTGCCATAACCGCCGTTGTCATTGCTTAAGCCGTTGAGTATGTAATAAATACCATTGCGCTTTAATGCAGCCATCAAATAATAAAAACGGTCTAATTGCTCTGGATTGAAATCAAAATCTTGCTGGCGCGCTTCCATTAAGGTCGCCTCTACAAAATCCAGCCGCGCCATATTGTAGCCATGCAAACGAAATTGCTGCACATACAAATCGGTAACTGCATAACTGGGAAAGCTGCCTGTACCCACACCAAAACCTAATGAGCCAATCAAAAAACGTTGTGGCTTTTCAGGCTCATTTTCCAGTGCCCAATGGCCTTGATTATTGATTACAAGCTTTGTTTTAATTAGTTTTGCAGGCGGCACTAAGTTAGAAAAATCTAAAATACTGCCCTCTTCAACCATCAATGAAACATCTTTTACGTGCACCCATGTGTCTGCAGCTAAGCTTGTGACGCTAAACAAAAAGCCAATCGCTACAGATAACAATAAAGCTGCAACATTCACTTTCATGCACGTATCGCTTGACGAAAGTAATCAACGCAAAACACTGCAAAGCCGGGCAAAAGTGCGGCCAAACAAATTGCATATGCGCCTACACTTGAAAATCTAGATACATTCATAAAACGACCATCTGCCGCATGAAAGCTATATCGCACATACAGCACTGCCCATTTAATAAACGTTTTTGGGTCATCAAAAAAATAGCGAATATCTCTATTTAGCATTTGCAGAAAATAATCCTTAACCAGCGCTTTTTTTTGTGGATTGACTTTGGTGATTTGATTGCCAGAATCTTGATAAAAAATTCTTAATGGCTCATTAATACAGCGAATTTTGTATTTACTGGCAATGGCATCCCACACAATATTCTCTGGCACAAAACGCACCAATTTATCTTCAGGAAAAGGATATTGTTTTAACACTTCAGTACGATGAAAACCCCAAGATTCGCCACGTTTTTTGTGCTTATAGCGCAAATCTAAGGCGTTGGTATCTAACGGATGACTTTCAAACAGGTCACCACAAATTTCACCATTCTCGTACTGGCATAAAGTGACAATACCTGTAAATTGGTATTGCTTAGTTTGAGGAATCTGCTGCCACCAAAACCACATTTTTTCTAAAGCATCCGGCAAAAATGCATCATCTGAATCTATTGGTAAAAATAAATCGCCCCTGGCGAGATTAACCCCTTTGTTAAAGGCAATATGCTTACCAGAGTTAGGCTGTAACTTATAAATAATAGAAAAATCAGCCACTTTTTTCCACTGTTCAATCAGTTGCCTAGTGCCATCTGTTGAGCCATCATCTACAACAACCCACTCAAAATCGCGATAAGTTTGTGTCATTAAGCTATCGAAAATCCGATGTAGCGTATGTGCGCGATTATAGGTTGGGGTAAACACAGTGAAATGGGGTGAGTGTGCAGAAGCCATATTGCTAGGATTAATTAATACAGTACATTTATATAATAATTAATATCAAATTCTAATTAAGTTTTATGACAACATTGAGATGGATTGACGATAGGTATTATTCAGTGAAGCGGCTATTTGCTGATAGCCTCTTACCTTGTTCACATAAGCAATGCCCTTTTCATGCATTATCTGTTTAAGGCTGTCGTCATTAAATAAGCTAAGTACCGCTGTTGCAAAGTGTTTTGCATCAAGCGGAGTACATTTAGCCGCACCGCTTTCTTGTGCCACAAATACTTGATCAGGATTGTCATTCATCACTACAGGTATGCCTAGTGCCATGTATTCAACCGCTTTTGTCGGTGAACTCATATCTAACAAGTAACCACGCGGAATTGGCGATAGCCCAATTTCTGCCGCCGCCACATAACGCCAAGCTTCAGCCATTGGTAACCAGCCCGTCCACAAAACATGCTGCGATACACCTATTTTTTCTGCCTGATTTTTTAACCAAGTACGATGCTCTTCATCCTCAGTATCACCTGCTAGCACCAACAATGTGTTTGGCACATGCTCAAGAACTATGCACAACATATCAAACAAAATTTCAATTTTTCGTACTCTATCTAATGTACCCAAGTACACTAGAACTCGCTTTCCGATTAATAACGGATTTTCTGCCGGAATAGGTTTTTGTAACGCACTTTCTAAATCAACACCCATTGGCACAGGTGTCATTCTTTGCGGGTTAACGCCTTGCAGCGCTAACATTTCAAGCATATTTTGGCTTTGCACAAACACATGATCAGTATTTGGCAAAATAATTTTATACAGTAAAAATTTCCCAATATTGCCCTGCAATAACGGAAACCAATAGCGCATACCAGCACTTGCGCCACGCGCTTTTGCACGCTCAATTTGGCCCTCTGATTGTGGATAAGAAAGCCAATAATAAAATGGGATTTTTTTAAATTTACACATCACAATCGCCACCAGTGCAATCAATGTCATATCGCGCACTTGCACTGCTTGATATTGCGCATAATTTGCAGTGATTAACACTTTGCACTGATGCAAAAATTTGAAGATATATTGCCCAGCACGATTTTGCGGCACTTTGCACAAAATGGCTCTGCCTGCTGGCCAATCTGCTGCATTATCCGTATTCACATCTTGCTCAGTCAGTAAATCGCAAGTAATACCAAAGCGTGGCAAGTATTTGCCAAACAAAGTGGTTAAGTCTGCCCTAAAGGTGGGCCATTGTTCTGCTGTTAAATACAGGACATGCATATTACGTAAGCTCTTTTTGCACGGCTTGTATTTCGCGCTGCTGTTGCTGATGCAAAAATGCGGCGTATCCCAACATCAGCGAAATAATCAGTTCATGTACTAATAAATTCACTTGGCTATCGGAGTAGATTAAGAAGAATAAAGTTAAGGCAATACCGGCTTGCAAAGCCATACAGTCTGCTTTTACCTGCGCGCTTGTTGATTTGCGCCATAACTTGCCAATTTGCACCCAAGCGGCTAGAAAAATGCTTATATACATTGTTAGCCCAACAACACCTAAATCCCACAACAAGGTAGAAATAGTGGTTAAGTTAATACCGTAATTGGGATACAAACGTGCGATATGACCAGCATCGAAACCGTTGCCATAAGAGCTGCCTAAACCATGGCCGAATAAAAAGCTGATTGGGTCTTGCCAGCTATGAAACTTAGCCCAAAAAGTCATCACGGTAGTACGATTTAAGAGTAATTTTCCGTAGCCCAGTTTTTCTTCTACGTTGTAGGCAATAATGCCCATTAGGCCATCCAGAATATTGCTGTCTTCTAAAAAGTGAAAATAGATAAATGCAAAAATAAAAGTTAATGCCATTAAACCCATAAATAATGGAATATATTTTGCTGGCTCTTGCATAATATCTTTGCGCAACAGCACAAAACCTAACAATGGCAACATCACAATCACCACCTTTGTTTCACCCAATGCAAGTGGCAACAATAAAATACCAACCAACAATGCAGCGCGCGATGTTTCAATTAAACCTACTTTCCAGCGCGAAAATACAAATGCAACGGCAATCAATACAAAAGTGACCATAATGGCGTTGGGGCTACCGCCCTCAATGTTGGCGCCCATTGTGCCTGCGACAACGTCAGTTGCCTCACCACCTGCAGCCAAGCCGCCACGCAAAGGCACTAAGGCAAAGCGCTCAAAGAACGCAAAAGGCAATTGTAAAAGCGCAATAATCAGTAACAACTTAAGCCATAAATCAAAGTCCTGTTTGGTATTCGCTAAAGTCACTAAGGCTAGCAATAAGCCAAAAGTTTGAAAGTAGCGTTTAAACCCTGTAAAGAGTTCGCCCAAACCATGTAATTGCGAAACGCTCACGATGAGTGCATACAGCATAAAAATGAGAGCAAGCCAAATAAACAGCGGTATCGTTTTTTTATGCTCTGGATTAAAACTAAATAAATTGAGCAAGCCTGGCACAAATAATAATAAAGCCATCATAGAAACGGCCCATAACACACGATGAAAGCCGTGCCCCACCATATCCAGCAAAGCTGGCGTTGCAAGGCCAAGTGCGATGACTAATAAAATGGTTTTTTTAGGAATAGCCAGTAAAAAAGTACCTCCCACCAAACCTACTGCCAAGCCAATTAAAATGGGGTTTGCGGTCACTGAAATTAGGCCAAACAAAAAGGCAAGACCACTGGCTAATATAAAAAAAGCCAGTTTTACCCAAATGCTGTTTGCGTTTTTTAGTGTTTGCATATGATTAATATCATTTTTTATTCAATTTTTTAATTAAATTCATGGCTGAATCATGCTGAAATTTTGTTGCTTAGATGCACTTAACTTTTGTATTGCATCTAAAAATACAGGCTCTATTTTGCTCCAAACATGTTGCCTGCCAGACATGACAGCGTGATGTTTAAATTTAAGTAGCTCATGCTTATTGGTGTGCAATTGAAATATGGTATGCGCTAGCGATTGCGCATCGTAATCAAATATCAGCCCATTTTGCCAATCGTTTATATAGCGCGTATGAGTGCGAATATTGCTGGCCAACACAGGTATGCCTGCCACTAAATATTCAAATAATTTGGTTGGCGGGTTAAATTCGTTCCATTGATTTTGCTCCCAAAGGCAAATGCCCACGTCTGCCTGCGCTAAATATGCGGGTATCTCATGCCCCGATACTCGGCCCACAATTTGAACAAATTGCTCAATTTTTAATGCTTTAACACGTTGCTGGCAAAAAGTTAACTCTGACTCTGTTGCGCCTACAATGGTTAATTTAATGGCACCATTTCGTTTTAATAGCGCCGTTTCTTTAGCCAAAACTGCCATAGCATCTAGCATCACATCGCGGCCACGCGCTTGGCTTACAGTGCCAATATAAATTAAATGTATCGGCTTGTTTTGTGGCGCCTCTGTTTGGGTGTGCTGCTGCACTTGTGTATTGTCGTGCTGCGGCACTTCTTTATTGACGTGCTGAGGCACGAAGCTATCGGCCACGCCCATGTAAATCATTTTTATTTTTTCTGCTTTTACGCCATGGTGTATTAAATCCTCTTGATGATCTTCACCAATTGGCATAATTAAATCTGCACGTTTTGCACCGTAAAAAACCAGCCAATGCGCCATTTTTGCCAAGGTATTGCGCACTGGCGAAAATGCTTTTACCACATGCATTAAGTTGGTTGGGTGCTCGTTCCAATACAAGCAAGTTGGAATTTTACCCACCATTAAACTAATGGGTGACGCGCTGGAGTGCAATAAAACTGCCAAGCTTGGCTGCTGTTTGCGTATGGTGTTGGCACATTTGTACAGATAACTTAACCAACCCAACTTACCACTTTTTCGCCCAAGCGCTATGTAATTTGCACCCTCAATCATCAATTCAGTTTGGCTAAGCATATCTTGGCTCAAAATAGTGAGCTGATAATGCTTAGCTAACGCCTGCAACCGATACGAAAAATCTAAAAAACCTGGCTGGTTTTCTGAGAAGCAGGTAACGACAATGCAGGTTGGTTGGGAATCTGTCATTTGAATCAAGTTGCGCATTTTTTAAACATGGTTCTCTGAGCCATAGTTGACTAAAAACTGCTTCACTTCTTCCGCCATCGGGTCAAAATGCAGGTCATTCCATCTAGGCGAAACATACAAAGTAAGCGCTTGCAGTTGTTGCAGCGCGTTCACTATTTCATCGGCAGAATCCACGCGCTTTACATAGTTAACCCCATCAAACCAATCAAAAGCGCTGGTTAATTTATGGTTATGTGTTTTCAGCACTACGCATGGCCTTTTTACTAATACCGAAAAAATTAATCCGTGGTAACGGTCTGTAATCACAGCATCAAACCCGCTTATAAATTGCAGGTATTTTGCCAGTGTTTTAAATTTACTTTGATCAGGAAAAACGTCATCCACATCGGTATCCCACAATTGGGCATCGTATCCTGCATGCATCAACAAACCTTTGATTGATTGTTTTACTTTTTCGTCGTAAACACCCTCTTTATCGTTACGCATGACCAGTAAAATTTTCTGCATTTTTTCTGGTCGCCTTGCAATATATTGGCCAAGTTGCTGCTCTACCGTCTCTTGTAGCGATAAAACCATATCTGGCCTTATCAATATTTGTGCTTTGGTAAATAATTTTTTTGCGATCTCTGCTGATTGATAATCGCGACCAAATAAAAGCATGGATGGATGCGCATTAATCACTTGCTGGCTTACGTTGCTGATTTGACGACCACTTGCAGTATCGCTGTAATAAATGGTTTGCGGTAATTGCACAATTTTATTCTTTGGCAAGGAAGCAATAATTGATTCTCTATCCAACTGAGTGTTGGGCCAATCATCTCCAAAATTGCCGCCACTATGCAAAAACACAACATCTTGCGGTTGAATCAGTTTTTGTAAATCGGGCAAACAAGCTGCAAGCTCAAAGTTTTTGAGTTCAACTATTGGCAGCGCAAAATGTTTTTGTAACCAAATGGGAATCGCAGCAGCCTGCGCTTGATCACCCAGATTAGGAAACCGATCGCCCAAACCCATTAAGTAATAAAGCTTAGGTTGATTGCCGATAGCCGAAATACGCTGACGAAACTTAATTCGCCATATTGCAGACTTAATTTTTGTTTTTATCTTATTAATCATATTTCCCATGTCTCATATTCCCTTTTTAGTGAGAATAGATTTAACTAAAAGCAGCTCATCTGCGCGAATTGCTTTAAAAAAGTATAGGCATGCAAAATAGATAAGGCCGATTAATGCGCCGCTGATGATTGTTAGTAAGTAAGTATTGGGGCTAGTAATAAGCGACTGATGCATGGCAGCATAGACTATGCAACTTGCAATAACACCCGATGCGGTTGCGCCTAAAAATAGTTGTCTTGAAAGTTGATATGGATAGCCATCGCGATTAAGTGCATGAATAATATAAGCATTGCACACCAATGAAAACACCAGCGGCGCTACCACCAATAAATGCAAATGAATATTGAGTGCCACCACTAAAAATATAGCCATGCCAATCAGCGCGTAAAAGCCCGATTTAACCAATAGTTGGCTGGCACCAACCGAATTTAAAATAAGCTGCAATAACACCACATGGCTACCCACTGTAAGTTGCAACATCACCAATGCAAGTAGCCAGCTGTACTCATGATATTTTCCACCTGTCAGGCTGGCAATAATAAAAGTGCCTGCGGCGAGTATCCAAGCCATGATGGGAATAAGCAAAATTAAATTGGATTTATACAGCAGCTGGCAGCGCTGATTTAAGATTGAAAAACTGCGGTTTTGTATGTAATTGCCAATCATCACGGGCTCTATCAAGCTGTACAGCAAATGCAGCGGAATATATTGCCTAACGCGCTCTGCAATGCTGATAAAAAAGCCGTAAGCGGCGACCATTTGTGTGGGTAAAAAGATGGCTGCTAGCATTTTCATAAAGTAGCCTTGCGGTGGCGCCGCTAGCAAAGTAAAGCCGTAATTGTGGCTCGCCATGCGGGCGATTGCGTTCCAGTCTGGCCAGTTTGTTGTGTTGGCTTGTTGTACATCAGTTAATTTTTCTACTTTTTCTAGCAAATGTTCGGCCTGTTGCTCTACATTTAATTGGCCTAAATACTGTGTTAACACCAGCGCAAAAACCAATACCCCTAATATTTCTGGCAACGCCATCACTAATAAAGATTCTTCTAAACTGATGGCTTTATCAGCAAAAATTGCCCACATAATCATGATTAATCGGCCAAGCCACTGCACAGTTAAAATACGTGTGAGCGCTTTTTGTTTGAGTAAAGCTTGAAATACCGATGAGAAGTGTTGAAAGAGCGTTTCTGCAATGACAAAACACGCTAATGCGAGTGGGAAATTAGTTAAATGCACATCTGAAAACAACCGCAATATTGGCTGCCAAAATAGATAAAAAACGCCACATACAACCAAAGCTGCCACTAACTTAACGGCAGTAATGCGCCAAATAAACTGGCCTAGTTCTTTGGCACTGCGCTCTAATCTAGCCTCCGGCACATAACGCGAAATGGCACGCTCTAAGCCTAAGCCCGCCAAAATGCCCGATAACGCTATCAGGCCCGTCAGCGCAGTAAAGCCAGCATAACTTTGCACATCCATAAAGCGCACCAGCAATATAACGGTGGCAAAACCTGCAATGCCCGCCAAGCCGCGGCCTAACAAATAGTGCAGTATGCCTTTGCGTACGTTTTCTTTGGAGTAAGGCGAGTTGGCCATGGCACGCTATTTAGGATAATTGGCTTAGAATAATTTATTTGGAATAATCTAAATCTGACCTGTTAATCGCAGGCGCTGGCTAGGTGAAACGCCAGTTAATAAATCGTTAGTGAAGCGTGTTTGTAAGGCATACGCTTGGTTGATATCAGTTTCTTCTATTGATGAAGTAATGCTGGATACGCGCATTAACAAACCATCTGGGATACTGCCACTTAATGCATATTGCAACTTAATTTTTTTGGTTTCCCAGCCTGGATAACCAACTTTTTTACCCGTGGTAAGCCAATAAGTAATAGGCTCTATGCGGTCTGATTTTCTGGCTAATAATCGCAATACAGGAATATCGCCAAAAGCAGTGTTTAACTGGCCTTTAAGAATACTATTTACCGCAAAACCTTGCCCGCTGTAGCAGCCCTCTGGCGCATGTGCGCCAACGCTATCGCTTTGATCGCGACCATAAGCAATAGATAACATAATGCGCTGGCCTTTGCCGTTTTCGTATACGCGGGATAATGTTTGTGCATAAATTTTATCAAGCGCGGCGGCGGTTTCTGGGTTAACAATTTGCGATGACAAATTTAAAATACGCCAATCGTTAAATTGCTGCGGAATTAACTGTTCTAAATTTACCTGCTCACCCTCATCGGCAATTTTGTGCGTGGGGCGGGCAGCATAGGCAAATACCGATGTACATATCATAATAAGCATTAACAAATAGTGGCGTTTGCTATGGTAACTGATTGGCATGCTAGGCAATCTTTTTCTTAAATTTAACGAAATATTGCAACATAGAATCCACTGTCATAATGAACACTAACGCCACAAAAAACAGCAAGAAACCAGCAAAGCCATGCACAAAACCTTGCCCAACTTCATCACCAAAATAATAGGTAATCAACGTGAGTGTAATGACGCGAATAACGTTGGCAGTGAACGAGATAGGGATTATTAGCATCGCTAGCGTGACATTGCGAATCAGCGAATCGTGCTTAACCAAGCTTAAATACAGCAAGCCCAAAGCCTCAAGTGAAATTAAAGTATGCATTCCTGCGCAGGCATCGGCTACCAGCAATTGATATTGCCCAATTTGCAAAATAACGCCCTCACGTGCGATGGGGTAATCAAACCAGAATAGAATGGTTTCTGTCACATATGAAACGGCCATTTTCATGGGTAGGGTTAATGAATCCAATGGGAAAGGAATCATAAAAATAATAAAAAATAGCGGAAACCATAACGCTTTTAGCATAGGCAAGCCGCGCATTAACAGAAAAATACCGGATAAAACAAATATCTGTGAGGCTAAATCGAGAATAAAAATATCTTGCGAACGGCCTGCTATATAGCACAACAAACCAAATACTAAGGTTAAACCGCCTAAAATTGGGGCAGTTTTATCTGTAGCGGTAAAACTAAAATGCTCACGTTTTTGCCAAAACAAAAACCCAATCACCATCAATACTATTGGCCCATGGCCCTGGTCTTCAGTCACCCATAAGTTGTTGAACACTTCATGATAAGTGGGTATATATAAAGCCAATAGGCCAATGACAATTGGCAGCCACATAAGATATGGGCTGCTTTTTAAACCATTGAAGTTTTGCGCTATTGCTTGCATAGCTAATACCTAAGCGTCTACAAACACGCTGCCTAAGACTGTTGCACCTGTCATCGACAATTGCTGGCTTAGTTGCTGCATATCTGGCACTTGAGTGGTGTCTTTTTTTGCCACAATAATGGCTGCTTTGGCTTTTGATACCACGGTTAATACATCTAACCCCAAGTGAATGGGCGATGTATCAATCAAAATGACATCGTAGATTTTTTCTAAATCAGTTAGCAATGTGGCTAAATTGTTCTGACTTAATAGCTCTTGCGGGTTCGGCACTTCTGTTCCTGCCGTTAAAATCGTCAAGTTGGGCAGCGCCTCATGCTTGCTTAGGGTGTATTGGCCCTGCCTATTGGCTAATATGTTCGCCAAGCCCAATTTAGTATCAATATGAAAAAAGCGATGTTGTTTGGCGTTACGTAAATTAGCGTCTATTAATAAGGTTTTTTTATTTAGCTGCGAAAAAACAATGGCTAAATTCGCCACTAATTGGCTTGCATCGTCATCGCTACTCACCGATGTTACGGCTAAAGTTTTATTGTTTTGGTCAAACCAACGCATCGATAGTTGGCTTCTTAAGCTGCGTAGTTGCTCTACTTCTAAGGCAAAAGGCTTGTGGGCGGCAATTAATAATGGGCTAATTTTATGGTTGTCATCTTGCAAATAAGCGTAGTTAAATTGCTCAGATAACACTTTTTGCAAATCATCTTCTGTAATCAAACCCAGTTTTTTTGCGGCCTCACCAAACAGAATATTTTTATCGCGTTGTAATTCTAATATGCGCGAAATATCTTGCTGCGTTAGCTTTGCATGCACCGCCAAAGCATCGCCCATGCGCTTCGCATCTGGCGAATCAGTCATACTGGCGGCTGTTTGTTCGAGTTGATCGCTATTCAATTGATGCGTCTCTTTACTGTAATCCATAAGTTTTTCTGGCCAAATATGTGCTTAAAAATGTATTCTAAAATCTAGGCTTAAAAGCTAATGACTGTTTTTTTAGTATTTTTTTGCTTAAAAAACTGGTTAACTTTATCTTTAAAATTACGCGATTTTTTAGCATGGCTACTTAACTCGCCCAACACTGGCATATTGAGTAATTGCCTTAAATCTTCAGCAGATCGCACGCGCCTATCAAACATCTCAGCAACTAACACAAATCCAACGCCCAACAAACCACCTAAAAATACAGAAAGCGCAATATTCAACAATATTTTAGGGCTAGAATGTTTAAGCGGTGCAATGGCTGGGTTTAAAACAGATACGTCAGTTTGACCGGATTGGCTTTCTAAATTGGTTTGGCCAAAGCGCAGTAGCGCATTGTCGTACATGCGTTGTGCGCCTTCTACTTCGCGCTCTAGCACTGCCATTTCATCATGCTGGCTTTTGAGTTTTAGTACGCGCTCTTTTTGTTGCGCAAGTGAAGCATTAATCTCAGCCTCTTTTTGTTGCGATACGCGCGCAGTTTGGCCCACACTGTTGCTAGTTTTTGAGGTCTCTACACGAATTAAATCGCGCAGGCTCGTTACATCCGATTGCGCTGCCTGATATTGCGGATGATTCACACCTAGACGTTGCGACACTTCATTAAGGCGCGTTTCAGCTTGCACCAATTGTGATTTCAAACCTTGAATTAAGCCATTAGCTAAAATTTCTGGCGATTCTGAAGCTGAACCTCTTTTTAGCTGGCTTTGACGCGAAGTGCTATCGTAGGTTTGCGCTTGCGCCATCACTAACTGACTAGAAAGCTCACTTAAGCGCGCGGCTTCGGTATCCATACGCTCACCCGAAAACGCAATGCCATTTTCTTGTTGAAACGCAGATAGCTTGGCTTGTGCTTGCTCTACATTTTGGCGCAAGCCTTTAATTTGTTGATCAAACCAGGCGGCGGCTTGTTTAGCTGGTTCCGTTTTCATCTGCAAATTGGTATTAATATACGCCTCAGCAAACGCATTGGCTAAATCGGCTGCAAAATTTGGGTCTGCGCCCTCATAGCCAATTTCAATCACATCACTAGAGCGCGATGGCTTAACCGACAAATTTTGCAAAAAGCGATCGGCAAACCAATCATTAATATTGCCTTCGCCATTGGTAGCTTTTTCAAACGTGGCTTTTGCAGCATCACTATTAGCAACGCCAAGCTTGGCGACCACTTTTAATGCCACGTTATGGCTTTGAATAATATCTACCTGTGTTGCCATATAGCCTGGCATTAAGGTGGCTGGCAAAGTCAGGCCAGTAACGGGGTCTGCGCCTTTAGAATTAATCACCAATGATGCAGTGGCGGTGTAGCTTTTTGGTAACAAAACACTCACTACCGTTGTCACCAGCACCGTCACACAAAATACCCAAATAGCGATGATTTTGCGCGCCATTAAAATAGATAGTAATTGTGAAAAACTCATGTGTAATCGCTTTATTGTTTGATTAGTTGATATTGTTAACGGTTATTTTTTGTCAATATTTGAATGTTAATTGTGCTTTAGTATTGATTAAGCTTGGTTAAAACCAGCTTTCTCTTACCATCACAATATCGTCAGGCTTCAATAAATCGCCAGAAGATGCATCCAGTGTTTTAAGTTTGCCGTCAACATTGCGTTTAATTTTGATACCACGCTCTGTGCCGCGTGGTGACAAGCCACCGCCCGTTGATAGGGCCTGCGCGATATTCATATTGCGCTCTAATCTAAAAGCGCCTGGGCGTTGCACTTCGCCATAAATATAAAAAACTGCGGTTCTTGGCACATAAATAGAGTCGCCATCTGCAAGCTCAAAATTAGCTGATGTATCACCTTTGCGATACAGCTGATCAATATCAATTTCGCGCTTTTCGGTTTTACCATCTCGTTTGGTAATAACAATAATGCTATCTG
This sequence comes from Proteobacteria bacterium ST_bin12, assembly GCA_002083635.1. Lineage (GTDB taxonomy): Bacteria > Pseudomonadota > Gammaproteobacteria > Burkholderiales > Methylophilaceae > Methylotenera_A. Next base: position 50,554 of record MSXP01000005.1, read on the forward strand.
CACCCCCTGCTGAAACACCGCCCGCTTGCGATAAAAAATCAATCACCGTGCGCACGCCACTGGCTACTGAATATTTACCAGGACGATTCACTTGACCTAATACCGATACTTCACGCGCATTCACGTACACAATATCGTCAGCCAATAGTGGTGGATTGCTGGCTGGGTCAGCCTTATTTACTAAATCGCGCAAGTCATAATTTTGCTTGATGGTTTTACCGTCAGTACTACGAATTAAGGTAATCATGTCTGAGCCATTCGGTGTAGTACCGCCCGCCAATGCAAGCACGTCAGACAAAGTGCTGGGGCGATCTAACGAATATTTACCAGGCTTATAGACATCGCCAAGCACCGAAATAAACTGGCTTTGGAATTGCAAAACCACCAGATTCACTTGTGGCTTTCTAACAAAACCACCCTGCTCCAGCAAATCAGCTATTTTTTTCTCTGCCAATTGCGGACTTAAACCACCCAATACCACTTCGCCGATTAGCGCAAAGTTGATACTACCTGCAGCAGAAAGACGTGCCTCTGTGAGTAAATCTGGGCTGCCGTAAACGCCAATTCGTACATAATCGCCTGAGCCTAAAACATAGTCGCTCTTGGTTTCAGATGCTGAAACCGTGCTTTCTTCAGCCTCTGCGGCAACACTTACCAGCAACATAAACAACACACACAGCCAACCAAAAATACCTTTTTTCAAACGATTCACCTTAACTTTCATGCTTGCATTTTTTTGTTTTAACAATCTATTTAAACAAATTTAATGTAAGTGATTACAAACCTGACAAACCTTTATCCATGCTACTTGCATCTTTTGCTGGCTTTTCAGCAGCTTGAGCGGGGTCTTCGGGTTTAGCCATTTCTTGCGCAGCAACTGGCTGTGGTAATTGACTAGTTTTGGTATCAGATTTTTTAATGGCAGTTGGTGTAGGTTGCACACCTTTTTTCATATCGGCAAATGCACCAATAAATTCAATATTGGCTTTTTCATTTAAAGCAGCCATCTCTTTTTTAGCTAAGGCCGCTTTGTTTTGATTTAGAAAGTATTGCTCAATCACAGGCGTGGCTTTTTCACGGGTAATCGGCATGTTTTGCGATGCAGCTAAATGCACAATACTCACTGAAGCGTCATTAGATACCGCGATTAAATCGCCATCTTTAAGCGGCTGTAATTTCTTTAAAAAATCTAAGGGCAGTTGTTCTGCCGCGCGCACATTGCTATTTGCGTTAAATGGGTAATTTTTTTCTTTTAACCATGCAGCGATCTCGTTAATATTTTTAGTGATAGCTACTTTTTCTGCGATTTCTGCATGCTTGTCTTTGGTCACATTAATTGCCAGCTCTTGCAGACGAAACACGCGGCGATTTTCAAATAGCTCTGGACGCTCTTTATAAAACGCATCCACTTGGGTAACGCTTGGCTTGGCTGCTTTTGATAACATTTGCTCTAAGTAAGCCTGCGCTAAAATCTCATTTTTTGAAGCTTCTATTGCTTGCAAAATTCTAGGGTCGCGGTCTAGTTTTGTTTCAGTGGCTTGTTGCTTTAATAATTGCTGATCAACCAAACGCGCTAGGATTTGTTTAGCGGCGTCTTTGCTTTGGGCTTCCGTCAAGCCCTTGCTTTGCGCTAATCGGTTTAACTGAAAGTTAATTTGATGAATCGAAATCTCATCGCCATTTACTTTAGCCACAACTTGCGTACCGCCCTTGGCTTCTGTTTTATTTTTATCGCCACAGGCTGATAAAGTTAATACCACGCTAAATAAAGCTAAAAGTACATATTGGTTTTGCACACGCATATCATTTACTCACTTAAGACTAATGTTTAAATTAACATCTAGTACTATAAGAAGAAAATATGACTTTAATGTGTCAAAAATAAGTAGAATTTATGATGAAACTTAAATTAGTTTCGAAAAAGAATTACTAAATGCACATTTAATACTGCCAATATGACAAAAGGTATTTAAAAACTAATCTGTTTGGCTCATATTTGGCACTATTTTAGTGAGGAGTTGCCTACTAAAAGTTATACCGCGCTACTAAGCTAAGCGAGTTAAAACGAAAGCTTTGATTATTCAAGGTAGATTCACGATCTTCTGTTTGGTACTGCAATTGCAATACCGATTTTAAAGTTGGTGTGTAAATTAAACCTAAGTTAGCTGTTTTTGAGTTGTCGTTGCGGTTTTGAGCAACAATGAAAAATCCACTGTTTATAAAACCGCTACTGCCTAAGTACTCGGTATCCACATAACCCACACCGCCACTTAAAGCCAGCTTGCTGGTTATCGCCCAGCTAGGGTTAAAACTCGCGCCAGTGGACTCGATAAATGTGGATAAAATATCATCAATAGGTGATACTTCTCTAAATGCAGAGGCGTTAAGTGTGACTTTGTTCGTCAGCGTATGCGTAATATCCCAGCGTTGACTAATGCCGCTAAATTCACGTTGCGGGCTATCTTCATAATCAATCGTCACGCGTGATAATCTCGCATTGATGCGGGTTTTGTGAGTTAAAAACCAAGTGGCATCAAGGCTAAGTGAGCCTTGTACACTTTCGTCGCCAAATAACACAGATGCAAAACCAGTGCGGCCAGGGTATTCAGAATCGACTTCACGATACGATAAGCCCAACTGCGTGCCTAATAAGTTACGATAGCGCACACCTGCTTCGGTAATCGTGTCATCTCTATCTAAAGCTTCAAAACCCACCAGCTCATTTTCTGTTGTCAGCTCATCGCGCGATGCATAAATAGTCCAATCAGGATGAAAGCGCCAATTGACACTTGCCGATTGTCTATCAACCAACCTTGTATTTCTAACAGGATTTCTGATCTCGGTAAAGCCTGCAATCGATTCACTTTTGGTAGCGTTTAGCGTGCCAAATAAGTCACTACCTATGCGCCAATCCCAAGCTAAACCATAATTTTTAGCAACATTATCTAGCAAACCAAAGCGGTTATATTTAATGTCACTTACGTTGGCTGACGCCCTAATTAATTGTCTACTTAACCTTAAATTTGCATTAACACCAACATCTAATTGTTGAATAAAATCAGAAGTGGCGCTTGAGCCAAACGCTTGCTGTGCCTGCGTGGGCGACGAAAATCGAAATACGTTGTCGTCATAAATTAAATTGGCGCCAATAGTCGGGTTAATGTCAATAATGCCCTCAGCATTGGCAAAGCAAGAGCAAAACAGCAAGCAGCAAGCAGATATTTTTTTAAGGCGCGCGTTTTTAATCGGAATAATTAACATAAACAAACTGCCGTTACCAATATTGCCAATGGCCTGTAGTCACCACATACAAGCCCAGCAAGCCATTTGTTACCGTGTGCGCAAAAATGGGAATCCACAAGTTTTTATAGGTTTTATATAACTCGCCGTACACTAAACCTGCAAATAATCCCGCAAGCCACAAGTGATGCTCTATTGCAAATAAGCATGCGCTGCCAACATAGGCATAAGCTGATATTTTCTCGGGTGGTAATTTTAAAAAGTCGACTTTATCAAACCAGCGCATGATAAATGAGCGCCAAAATAACTCTTCCATCACTGGCACTAATATGGCCGCACCTGAAATTCTTACTGACATCCAAAATAATGCGCTAAATTCTGTTTCGCCTTCTAATGGGTTAAAGCCTTGCGTGTCACCACCGCCTAACCAAGTTGGATATGGGAAAATCCAGATAACAAATACGATTAATCCAGCAATACCTGCGTATAGAAAATCTCCAAGCACTGGCTGACGTTTAAGCTCTGAGTAATCGCGCCAGAAATATACTAACAAAGCCGCTACGACCCCGACTCTAATCACATAAAGCCATTTCACATCTAGCAATAGCCACTCAAATAGCTGACTTAACGGCTTTTGAAAGGCTAAAAATAGGATAAAAACAACAAAAGGTAGTGCTCTCGCAAGCACTGCACGGTCAAATGTCATGTTTGGCTCACAGTGAAAACAAACATGTTACGCATGGATTATGACGATTTTATTTCGCTGTCATAATTGAGCGAATACGTCATCATCTAAATTTGGATTAGTTAACGGTTTTTTTAGACGAAAAACGCTCTTCATCTAACTTATCTTGTTGATTTTGCAATATATTTTCTAGCTGAACCCGCTTTAGCTGAAAAAACTGCTCTTTCCGCATTATGGCTTCGTACTGACTAGGCGTGTCATAAATATGTATTAATTCGGTACCAAATTGATGCAATTTGCTATTTTTAACCGAGCAAGTATTCAATTCTTTGGTGGTATCTGCTAGGTTTTTTGATATGGTTTTGCGCTGATTATCGTTAAATTTTAAGTCAGCTAGCGCTTGAGCATGCACGCCTTTTAAATCGGTCAAGCTACTTTGGGTAGCATCTAATTTAGCCTGTGTATCGGTGAGTTTACTTTCAACCGCCGTTTTTTCATCAATGGTTTTAGTTAACTCAATACTTAAATTTTTAGCCTTGCGCTGTGATGATGCCAATGCCTTATTAGTTTTTTCTAACTCAGTATCTTTAGCCAATAACTGCTCCTGCAAAGCTTTTTTTTCTGTGTCAAATTGGGTTTGCATGGCTGCTTTTTCGGCTTCCATATCTTGCTTCATTTTTTGCATCATCAATGCCTGACGCCTTGCTGCTTTGTCTTTTTTTTCTGCTGCTATAGCCGATTGTGGCACAAGCATGCCAGCCAATAAGGCCAATATAAATAGCCCAACAATTTTTTGCGCGACATTTAGTTTCATGATGGCCTCAATTAAAACTTGGTGTTCAAATCAAGCAATAGCACATCGATACCTAATGGATCTAAGCCCCCACGTGGCGAAATCTCATCGGCGCTAAACCAGCGCGCTTGTAGCCATGTATTTTTACCTAAGCCATAACTACCACCCAAAATCCAGCCTTTTACATTGGTACCACGTTGGTAAAAGTCAGAATCAGTGAACGTATCGACGACAGAATCGGCTTCTAAACGTTTATAGGCGGCAAATACCTGCCAATCGTGTAGTTTTTCAGTTGTAGGCGTACCAACATCTAGCCTTACTTGATAAGCGTTTACCTCTTCATCAGGTAATAAACCAGGCACGATACCCGTTCTTCTAATGATTTCGTTACGGTCAAAGCCAATATTGCGCACATAATCACCCGTTAAGGTAATGTGCACAGGGTCAAAAGCAGCAATATCTACTTGGCCAGTCAGGTTAAGCTCTCTAAATTTAGAGGCATAACCAAATAGTGGGTCGCTACCAAATTGCCCACCATTGATGTCAAACGTTGAGTTACCTTTAGTGCGTGCGTTGGCAGAAGTTGAATTAAAGGGTGCATTGGGTCCAAATTGACCCGCTGGGTTGGCAATTCCCTCTAAATTATCAAATTCATACAATGCCAATCCCACTTTCACAGACGATTTATTGGCAGAAGTCCATTTAATGCCTGTTTGCGCGCCATACAGCCATTTATCTTTGGCTCGATTAAATTCAGAGCTTTCAACCTCGTCTATCGGAAACACGCCGGCTGTTGCAAAGCCAGACCAGCGATCATTAAATTTTGGCTTATAACTCGCTGCCACACCATCAAATGCTAAATCTGGATCCCACACCAAATCAGTAGAAAACCATGGATTTTCAAAACGTCCACCCACTAAACTTAAATCTGGGCGGATATTGGTTTTTAAGAAAACACGGTCCAGATTCAACTCATATTTACCACTCACGCCTTGTAATGTTTCGTTAGCAGAAATTGGGTCATTAAGGTTACCAGTGGTCATTCTAATGCCACCGTTTAACCAATCATTTACTTTGATATTAAAACCAAACCTTGCTCGAACCCGTGCACGATTTCTGTCTTCAGTCGTGTTATTTAAAACCACATTATTCGCCGCGATAAAGTCGTTGAGATTGGGGTTACCATCGGGGAATTGCGTAGTTTGGTACCTTAACCTCAAATCGCCCTCCCACTGCAAACGATCAATCCAATCAGGCAAACCTAAACGCTCACCCGCTTTGAAATTCAGTTTTGCCATCACTTCTTTTTTAATTTCTTCTTTCATTTCATTTTTAACAATTTGCGGCACATACTGCACACGCACTTTTTCATCGACAATTTTGCCGACCATTTTTTCATCTGCCGACAAATCGGCTGCATTTTGATTCGCTAGTGCTGTAGCGGTGTCTAATTCTTTGGCTTTTTCGGCATCGGCTGCGGCTTGCTTTAATAAAGCCTCTGCTTTGTCTTTGCTCAATACGCCTTCTTGCACCAATAAGTTCACCAAATTAACAGTGGTTGAGCGTAACTGCTCTAGCGATTCACGCTCGCCTGCAACTGCATTATTGGCACTCATACTTAACGCTAAAATAAGCATTAAAAGTGTATGAACAGGCTTGTTTGCATGGCTTAAAAAGCCACCCTTTTGCCCTACTGCAGCTAACGCCAAGCTTAATTTTTTCATGCTTGGTTTTACATCTAGTTTTGTAGTCATTTCCATGGTCGTTCTCGTTTTAATTTCAATCAGTTGTTTAATCACTGCAGCGGTTTTAAGGCCACCTTAGCCAACAGAGCGCGCAGTCACTCTTAATTTCACAGGTTGCGGCATATCGCCTGGCGGCCTTTCAGCTAGTTTTGGCATCGCATCCAATTGTTTTTTAATCAGGGCATCAATGTCTGGCTTACCGCTCGAGCTAGCCAGCTCAAAACGCTCAATCGCACCATTTGACGCCACCCACACTTTCACCACGACTTTATAAGCGCCACTAGCCAGCGTTTTATCTTTGCTCATCGCGTCTTCAATCTGGTTTTTCAGCAAATCCGTATACCAAGCAAATTGATATTTGTTAGGCCCACCACCAATGGTATTGCCCGTCTTTATGTCGCCGCCTTTGTAATCGTTGTTTACCTGACCAGATGCAAAAGCACTAGGGCCATCGCCTGCAGCACCCTCCATTTTCAACTGCTCAGCTGGTGGTGTTTCTACTGGTTTTGGTTGCTCTACTTTTATCTCTTTTGGCGCATCTGGTTTTGGTTGCTCTTTTGGCGGTTCTTTGGGTGGTGGTGGTGGTGGAGGCGGTGGCGTATCGGGAATCAACTTAATGGTTGTCACCTTTTTTTTCGCTGGCGCACCACCAGACATTAAACTCATAATGCCGTAACCAATTCCGCCCAATATGGCCAAACCAACTGCAATAAGCACAATGCGCTTAAGCCAAACGCCAGTCTGCGATTCAACTTCATCGTCATCTGGCATTGGGTCTTGGGTCGTGTTAAATGTTTGCATCATCAATTACTACGTGCCAATTCGGCCTGTCACCAAGCCAACATTTTCAATTTCCAGCTTATTCACCAAATCAATCACGCCCACTACACCTGCATAAGGCGCTTTTGCATCGCCACGGATCATTACGTTGAATTTGGGGTCTGCCGCTTTTGCTGCGTTTAACTGGCTTTCCAGTTCCGACATACTTACACCCGCGCCATTGATTGTGACACCACCACCTTGTTGCACTTGCACAATTTTGATGTCATGTTTTTCAGTGCTGGGTTTGTTAGATGGCTTAGGCAAATTCATGGTTAAGCCCTGCACGCCTGCTGTGGTCATCAGGATAAAAATCACTAACAGCACATAGGCCAAATCCAACATCGGTGTGATGTTGATGGTGTCGTATGGCTGTGCATCATTTTGTACTTGCATTTAAAATCCTTATGTTGGTTAAGTTATTTAAAAAGTTAACCTATTTAATTGCTTAACTTTTTGGTCACCAAACCCACTTCAGTAATATCCAGTTTTTTACAAATTTCTAATACTTCTGATACTTTTTCGTAATTGGCTGTTGCATCACCTTTTAACACCACAGGCAATGCAGGGTTACCACTTTTAAATTCACTTAAACGTTGCTCTAAAGTAATCATGTCTACTGGATAAGCATCTAAATACACGCTACCATCGCTGGTAATCGTAATCGCGCGCGTTTGCGGTTTTGCCAAGCTGGCAGAGTTAATCGTTTGCGGCATACCCACTTTTACGCCCTGCACCGAAGCGGTGGTCATGATGATAAAAATCACCAATAACACATAAGCTAAATCCAACATCGGCGTGATGTTAATCTCGTCGTATAGCTGGTTCTCTTCTTTGACGCCCTCTGACATCGCTTATTCTTTACCGAATAACTCAGCAGAACGCGTGACAAATTCGTCCACAAAAATCTGCATGGCAATGGTGATATTTTTAATGCGACTGGCTAAATAGTTGTAACCAAATAGCGCAGGAATCGCCACTGCCAAACCCGCAACCGTTGCCAGCAAAGCGGCCGCAATGCCCGGGGCAATCGCGTTTACGTTCACGTCACCTGCGGCGGCGATCGCTGCAAACGTAATCATCACGCCGACTACCGTGCCTAATAATCCCAAAAATGGACCACCTGAAATAGCAATGGTCAGTAACACCATGCCCGCGTTTTGGCGCTGTGTTTCGCGCACCAAATCCGCATCAATCGCCGCTTTAATTGCATCCATTGAAGCACCGCTTAGTGATAATTTTTCACCTTCATGCTGACGCTTTTTGATTTCGCGCAAACCTGCTTGATACAACTTAAATAGATTGGAATGTGGATATTTGCCGCCTTTATCTAGCTCCAATAAATCGCTGGCATTCGATTTTTGAAAGCGCGCCAAGAATCTTTTGTTATCTTTATCAGTGCGCGATACCAGCATGGCTTTACTCCACATCACCCACACACTAATCGCAAACATCACCGCCAAAATACCAATCACAATTTTGGCATCCAGCGTTAAACTATCAATTAAAATGCCTAAGTAATTGGCTTCGCCCTCTTCTTCGCCATCCTCACCGCCCTCACCCTCAGCGATTTTTAAAAGCTGGCTATCCACACTTTCGCTACTGGCGATTAGCTTAATAAAATCGGCACTGCGTGCGATATTGGCAATTTCCAACTCGTCTACTTCGCCTGTAAAACCCTCGCCAATTTTGATATCGGTGGCTGTGTCTACCGTTGGTACATCACCTGTGGCTACTTCTACACCATTTAAATACATCACAGCTTTACCAGCATTTAAGGTAAACGCAATATGCTGCCAAACAGCAGGTTTTAGCTCGCCACCCGTCAATACAATTTCGGCTATTTTTAGTGTTAAGTTTTGTGCAGCAATCGCCAAATCCACATTATTTTCTTGGCTATACAAGCTTGCTGTTTGTGGCAACGCGCTAGGCTTAACCCATGCAGACCAAGTAAATCCTGCGCTGGCATTGGTGGCTGCATTGGCCGGGATCACTAGCGCCTCACCTGTTAACACTGCACTTTCTCCAATTAAGCCAGCTTTTTGTGCAGTAATATTGCCACTAGCAAATAGGCCTGATGGTGAGCTATCTTGTAGTAAAGCTTTGTCTGAAAACTGGAATTTAGCCACTAAGTGTGAGTCCAGCATGATTTTTGGGTTAGCGGTGCTGGCAGCGTTTTCGTTACCGTAATACAGCCAAAAATGCGCATCTTTATCTGCGCTGCTAATTTGCGGTATTTGCACCCAAATGATGGCCAGCTCGTTTACTGCATCAAATTTTTCTACAAAATATTTCAGCTCGGTTTTGTCATCTTGCGCAATAAAACGAATATCTGAGCCATCAATATTCACAGCCGTAAAATCAAAATTGCCTGAATGCAGGCGCACCACAACTGATGGCTGCACGATTGCCTGTGTAATGCCAACCGCATTAATGCTGATTTTTTTGCGCTGTGTCCAATCGACGTTCCATTCTGCAAAACCGCTTATTGGGAAAAGCCCCATCACCAAACTTAATAACACTAACCATTTCTTCATACTGCTTCCCTTTATGTTCAATTTTCTGATATTCAATTTGTTTGCTTGACTATTTAACAGTTAAAAATTCAGTGATTAAAAATCGTACCAAAAGCGTATATGGCTTAAAAAATCGCCTTTTTCGGTTGCGGCGCTGTCTCTTAATGCCCATGCCAGGTCTAAATTTAAATTAAAGTTTTTCCAAGCTTTGGCGCGCAGGCCAATGCCGTAACCAGCCAACACAGATTGCCTATCTTGCCCTGGCAATGGGTCTATCGTTCTAAATTTGGCAATATCGTAAAAAGCCGCTAATTTAGTGTTTTGTAGCCAGTTAACATTTTTAAATAGCACTGGTGAAGTCAATTCAAGCGTCGAATGAATACCTTGATCGCCCGCTTCTTCCGATTCCAAATAGCCTCTTACGGTATCTGCACCACCTACTAAAAACTGCTCATTGGGAATCAGTGGTGAGCCAGAATATTGGCCGTCAATTTTTGCTAATAGTTGAAAATCTTTAGGTAAGTTTTGTGTGCGTTGCAAATCAATTTTTGCTACAAAGAAATTAGAGCTCGCTCCAACTCTTCTGGCTTCAAACTCTGCTTCATCAGAAATAAAACCACGCAAGCCTACGTTTACGCCTGTGTTTAGCTGCGTTCTGCCTGTGGCGCCTTGCCAAGTTCCACTGTAGGAGGCTGATAACGGCGCGTAAGTTACAGGCGTTTCAAAATCGGTGCCGAAGACAATGGTTTGCCCGAAATCTTTGTAATCAATCCCTAAAGAAATCGAATGGAAGTAGTTATCTAAATTGGGCAAAGGCTTGATTAAACGCGCACCCAAAATAGTACCGTCACCCAAAATATTGACACCGCCCACTGTCGCTACGTTACTTTTAGACCTAACGCCGTACAAGGCCAATAAAATATCGCTGGTGTCAAAACGCCATAGGTAATTGGCCGATAACACTTGCACTTCATCTGTATTTTCTGGCGAAACTAAGAAGTTAAGTGAAAGGCTGTGCTCTCGCTGCCATAAGTTATCATATTTAATCGTGCCGCCTAATCTTGGCTTGGTCGTATCGCGGCTATAGCGATTATTGAGCTCTAAGTTTGCATGCAGTGGCAGTGTGTCTTCTACTTTTAAATCCACCTCTACCGTACCAAAGGTTTTACCCGCTCTTAAAACAGGCGTCACGCGTTTATCTGATGAGCGATTTAAGCGCGTAATATCGGCTTGCAAAGTAGGAAAATGCGGCACTTGGCCTTCTTGAACAGATGGCGACAACGCTTTAATGCGACCCAACGAAAAATATTTTGAGTCCTTGACTCTAAACTTAGCGACTTTGCCTTCGGTAACATTTAAGCGGACTATTTTTTTATCGACATCTTGTTCGGGAATATCTACCAAAACCGTTAAATAACCTGCTTGATGGTAAGTTTTTTCTAGCGCATCGCGCGCTTTATTCACATCGTCAATCGACTTTTTCTCACCCATGTGCGGGTAAACCGCCGTTTCAATTTGCACATTAGTAAGCTTGGTATTACCGTCTACCTGAAACTCGTAAATATCGAAATAATTGACTGCTGGTTCAGCTTGTGTGCTTGCTTCTGCTTGAACAGCATCTTTAGGCACTGCTAAATCCTGCTTTTGTGTAGCAACTTCTGCTTCTGTCGCGATTGGTTCTTCTGCCGCGTACAGCATTTCTACATTCATCAGCAACAGAATGCTTAACACAACTGTGCTTATTGTTTTGTAATGGTGCTGACGCATGAAAAAGAAATCCTAAGACTATCAGTGCAGAACCACCGCTTTTTCTGCACCCTAAAATTAAGGCTTGATAGTAATAGGACTATGTGACGATAAAATTACAAATAACTACAGTTGTTACAATTTTGCCTACTTGTTACAAATGACTTTAGTTTGTTACAAGTAGGCAAAAATAATTAAGGCTGACAATCTCTTTTAACTTTGTCGTCTGGTGCACAAGGCTTAAGCTTAGGATTGGTCGGCGCTAATTCATCGCCTAACGAAATCACCTCAACCGTAATTAACGAAGGTAGCGCAGCAAGTTTGTTGCCATCCGTTTTTGCAGATTCTGCTATCTCACTGCCTTGTTTGTTTTGTGCCGTTGGGTCACTAGAAGCGGGTGCAGTTAATCCAGCAGCACCTGTGCTTGCTACTGGTAAACCCGTTGAAGTACCGCCTACTTTAATATTATCTGCACCAATAATGACACGTGCACCTAAATCAATATCGCCTGCAGAACGAATACCAGCCTCGCCTGCATTAATTTCGCCATAAGGCGCAAACAAACTGGCTCTACCAGGCACACCGCCCGTTGAGGTTAATGCAGCGATACCACTACCTGTTACCGCGCCAGAAAAGTCAAAGGTTACTTGGCCATTTTGAATAGTAATTAAAGGTGGTGGTGTGCTTGATGCTGTTTTTGCGCCACGGCCCGCATCAATACTGCCTAAGGCAGAATACAAGAGCAAATCGCTGCCGCCTAATGTAAATACACGCGACTGATTCACTAAAAAGTCATCCCGCACGAAGCCTAGCAAATCGCCACCACGCAAGGTGACAATACCTAGCTCGCTATCTGGTTTGGCAATGTCACTTGCCACTGCCAAGCCCGCATTTATTAATCCACCTGGTACTAAAATCTCAATAGCGCCGCCACTTTCACTTCTAATTTGACTATAAAAAAGGCTTAAGTCGCCAGGGTTGCTAACTTCTTCATTACCAATACTTTCAAACCCGTTCATGATTGAGCCAGTGCTTGCCAATAACGATTGTGTCGTTTCTGGCTGTGCAAAGGTTGGGAACATTGTCAAAATGGCACGTTGTGAGCGTGAATAATCGCCAAATGAACTATTGTTTACATCCAGCGCATCACGTCCACCCGCTCTTAATTCTGCAAAGTAAACACTATTAATAAAGCCTGTTTGCGATTCTTTATCTAGCTGTCTAAATGCAGTTAATGCTTGAGCGCCGTCAATACTGCTATCGCCCGTACGCGTGCGTATTAATTGCGTTAGTTGCGGCAGATAAATAATAGAGTAAATAGATGATGGATCAACGTAGGTATTTAAAATACCTTCAAAATCAGCAACCGCCGCTGCACCCGCTTGCACAAACAAATCTGCACCTTGCGCAGGCAAGAAAGGGTTATATAAATTGCCCAGCGAGCGAATACCATCTGAAGTACCTAAATCAATATCTTTATTTGCAGTTACATGCAATCGGCCAGGGCCAGTGACCTGAATACCACCATCTGAAATTTGCAGTGTGCCGCCACTCTGGCCTGCGTCGTTATAATAAATATTATTACCCGCTTCAATAACAGAAATATCGGTTGGGCGAATATTTTGCAAAATCACGTTAGCATCAACCACATCATTACCCGCGCTAATGATGGTTGCTTTTGGCGAAATAAGCGGCGCTGCAATAGTGAATGTGCTCGCTCCACTTGCATCTATTTGTACGTTATTAAATGCAATATCATTTAATGCATAAATACGCACTGGCTCAGTATCGTTGGCATGCAATAAGCCTGCGGTGTGTGCATTGGCGCCAATAAAACTACTTAATACTGGTGACGGAGTAGAGTTTCTTAAAAATGGTGTTGTTGCCACTGGCAGGCTTGCTGGGTCAACTTCAGAAATAACAAAATCACTGATGTTAATATTATTGCCAGCTAGTAATGTTGCGCCGCCTGTTGCAGACGGGTGCAGTACTACAGAACTGATTCGAATATCACCGTTTGGCGCAAATGCACTTAAAGTAGAAGGGTAACTTTCGCCATCTGCTGATTGAACAGCAACATTGCCCGCTAACGATAATGCGTTAATAAAGCTTTCGTCTGTGTAGCTGTAAAATCTTGCTTGTGTTGCGGCAGAAACGGTAGTTGAAGCAGCTGAAAGATTTGTCGGATTGTTTACATTGATAATGTCTAAATTATTATTAGCTTGCAAGCGAACTTGACTATCTATTAATGATAATGAAGTGCTTAAATCGCCACCTGATTTAACATTAATCTCGCCTTTACCAGTATGCAAAAGTACCCGATTAGCAGAGCCGCTAGTGTTGATGTTGACATCTCCACCACCTAATTCAATTAAATTTTGACTATCTGGCGCTTGGTTAACATTACCCGTTACTCTACCATTACTGGCTGCCGCAACTTGTAAATTGTTTAATTCGCCTCCAGCATTAACATTAACATCACCACCACCCAAAGTCCCTACGCCATTAGTGAATCGATTAGTAATATTAGCACCATTACCAGCGCTGTAGCGCGCAAACCATCTTGCCTGCGGATTCAATGATGATTGGTTAATTATCGACTTAGAGAACCAACTAGCTACAGATTGATTAGCAGCCGCCGTTTCTGAGCCAACAATATTTCCACCAGCGGTAATGTTCACATCACCGCCACTATCACCATAAAACTCACGCGCTTGCGAAACAGTAAGATAATTAAATTCATTTGGTCGCGTGTCATCTGGCAATCCAACTGTGTAAATGGATGCACCGCTACCTGTTGAGCCTAAATCAATATTATTACCTGCCACTGCGTTAATAAAGCCTGTTCCCGTTCTGGCGTATCGCGCACTGCCAAATACGATATCGCCTAAGCCTTGATTAACCGTTTCAGGATTCACTGCATTATTATCAGCGCCAGCGATTAAACGATAATTCCACGTTTGTGAGCGTTGCGCTAAAATCGGAGGCAATGGTGGGGTTGTGGACGTGTTATATCCAGTAAATTGCTCATAATTTAGATTACCATTGATAATTAAATTACCATTAGCGCGCAATACTAGCTCGCCACCACTTGGAATCGTATCGTCGAATGTCCAGTTATTGCTGACAGTTAAATCACTTGCACTATTTACCTGAATAATCGGATTAATAATGGGCGCTAAGCCATCTCGCGTAGGACTAAAACCAGCTAACTGAGCGTTTACATTTGCAACGAATGAATTGGTATCATTGCGAATGATTGTTTGCTGGTCCGTGCCTAACGTTGCATAAGAATAGTCTTTTACAGCACCAATACTAACGCGCCTTGCGCCTTTTACAGCTGCTGCTGCTTGGCTATTTACATTCACACCGTTACCTACATCAGCTGCTGTTGCTATGCCTGTTCTGGCAGCTCTAAAGTAAACATCGCCACCTACACCTTTTACAGCACCTACTTGGTCGCCCGATACATCAATTAGAGTACCTGATAGCCCGCCACCATCGGTAGCAACAGTGCTCACAATTCCAGCATCGCTAGAAAGCGTAACACTACCACCGTTACCTAAGCTACCTGCTGTGCTGTTTGTATCTGCCAAACCTTTTGCCAATAGCTGAGCGCCGCGATTGATGGTGACATCATTTTTAGCAAACAACTCAATATTGCCACCTTTATCGCCAGACGCATCAATCGTACCGTTAACCGTAATTGCGCCTTGGTCAACGTTCACTTTTACATTATTGGCGGTAATTTTATCGCTTGCGCCAATCGTAATATCGCCCTCACGCACACGGAATATTTGCTCTGCGGCAAAGTTACCAAGCGCTGCAAGCACTTGGCTAATATTGCTGATTGCTTTTGCATCAACACTTGCGGTGGCTTTTTTACCGGATTCAACTGCTTTAATGGTACCTGCCAATCGCACATCACCATTAACTGCAGATGCGCTAAAGCGACCTGCATCGCCATTACCAGCGGCTGATACACTCACCAACGCCCCTGTTTGCACATCAATATCACCATTGGCTGATTGCAAGGCAACACTGCCTGCTGGCAAGGCAACTGTTCGGTCGTTAATCGTGAAAAGTGACCCTGTTACATCAATACTGGCACCATTTTCAAGGGTAACGTTATCGGTAGCTGCTGCACCTGTTGCGCTAACGGTTACTTGACCACCTTTTACAACAATCGCTGCTGCGTGCCTGTCAGTTATATTAGATGCTTGTGTGGTACCGCCAGCCAAAATAATGCGGTCACCCGATAAACTTAAACGAGTGCCTTGCGATTCTGGGCTGACTAGATTGGTTGGCTGCGCGCCAACAGAACCTTGCACTTTCAATGTACCCGCATTTAAATTACCTGCATTAATAGCGTAATCTGCACGGCTTGCAGTAGTTAAGCGTGGTGCGCTTAAGGTTAAATTATTATCTGCCAATAATTGATTTGGTGTGGCAGCTGCCGTTGGCCTTGCTGTGCTGCCTGCTGAAACGATTTCTCTGCCGGCATTAATATCAATTTGGTCATAGCCAGCCAAGCGAACTGTGTTGTTGCCAAGACTAACTTTTTCTGCCTGAATAACTAAATTGCCAGTGCCCAGCGCTGGCAGAGAGCCATTACTTAACGCTGTTGCCGGGGCAAAAACTGCATTATTGTTATTGTTAATGGTTAAGTTTTGGGCAGTGATTGTGGCGGTTTGGCCATTATTCTGGTAGCCCGCAAGCCCTGCACTTTGCAACGTTAAATCAAAATCATCATTACCAAATGTGGCGCTACCATAAATATCAATCGTCGATTGGCTGTTTAAATTTAAGCTACCTGCCGCCGTAAATTCTGCCAATTGCTCATCTTGTAACCATAGGCCATCTGTTACAGATTCACCGTTTACTGGTGCACCTAAACTAATACGGCCAGATGAAAATGCCAGCGCAGCACCTTCGGCAAACTCAATATCGCCTTGTAAGTTTGTATTTCTAGATCCATCCAACAACACAGAGCCGTCTGCTACAACAGTCGCACCTGTATCAATCATTAAATCACCTCTGTCTGCGTTAACGTTGGTGCGGGTTAACGTTGCAGCTGCACCACCCGAAACACGTATTAAGGCGCCATCACCATCTAAAACGCCTGCACTATTTGCTACGTTGCCAATAGTGATATTTCTAGCTGCAGCACCAGTACCACGGCCAGTTAAAGTAGCACCATTATCTAATCTAACTGCATCTGTGGCAGCTAAAATCACTTCTGGTCCAGTTACATTGGCGTTGCCGTTTAAGCGTACTTCACCTGATACCACATCAACGTTACCTTGGCTGCGGGTTCCACCCAGTAATAAACTCGCGGCATTAAAATTGGCTAATGTTGTTTCATCAATCGCTAGGTAATTAATACCATTTAAATCGACTTGCCCCGTTTGCTCTCCTGCGCCTACCACCAATAAATTCGGCGCAGCAATATCGACCTCTGCACCTGAGCCTGTTTGTTGAGTGATAGCAGTTAATGTACCTCGCAATACCAGGCTTTCAGTCGCGGCAATGGATAAGCGGCCTGCATCAACTGTACGTTGCGATTGTGTGTTACCGCTAAAAAAAGCGCTGGCCGTAGTGGTATTGTATTGCGCTAAGCGATACGCATCGGCACCTGATCGCACTACAAAACCTGCTGTACGCGCTGTTTGTGTGTAGCCGTTGCTGGTGTAAGCAGCTAGGTGACCAGAAACTAGAGTGCTACCGTTAACCAAAGTTGATGTTAAACCAGCGGTTCTATCTTGTGCGCCCGATACCGCTGAAACCAAGACAGCGCCTGGCAATAATGCATAACGCGCTGGTAATAATGTGTAGTAACCCGCTGCAACACCTGGCGCGCCAGAAATATACACCGCATCACCCGCCTTAATATTGCTGCCTTGCCAATATTGCGGGTCAAAACTGGCAAACGTTTGATTGTTATTGGGCAAAATCACCCATGTGTTGGTGGCATTTTGGCCAAATGCCTGCTGATTAGCGTCGGCCGCTAATACATCGCTGCTACCACCCAAACCAGGCACCCATTCGTATGCAAATAAATCACCGCCACCACTAATGTCAATCACGCTATCTGCGTTTTGATTCACATTTGGCGCGTTAAGGCTTACAACACGCTCTGGCGCTGAATTTAATACTAAATTTGCAGGGCCAAAATTATATAAATAATCTAAGCCATCTTGCTGCGTAAAACCAAACGGAATTAACGCATTTTGTGCCGAAACTGAGGTAAAGCTACCCGCATTTAAATTCAATGTCTCACTGGCATTTAAAGCAATAGTGCCAAAAGGTGCTAACAATACGCCATTTTGGTTAATAGTTTCAGCATTAATATTTAACGTGCCGCCTGCAGATAACACTGCATCATAGCCACCTGTTGGGTTAATTTTATTAATAGTAACCGTACTACCAGCACCGTTTACGGTAATCGTGTAATCAGTCAGCGTAGTTGGATAAATTTGGCGCGCATTTAATTCAAGCGCACCATTAGTTAACAATGTGCCTGTTGGTGGTTGCCTGAATGCGTTTGTGGGTATATTGGGGTTACTAAAGCCTGTTAAACGAATATCGCCTTGACTATTAATGCTTGTGTTATTAAAACCAGACAACGCAAATGAGCCTCTTAGCTCGGCTAGCCGCGCATTTACCGTAAACTGTGCATTACCTGCAACTGCTGCAGGGGCTAGGTACTCGCTAGTGGGCCGAATTGCACTTTCAACTTCACCTCGATTGTCAAGTATATTACTTTCTACGTTACCAATTACTACGTTGGGTGCAGTTAATGTAACGGCGGAATCTGGCGTTGCTTCTATGATTCGCGCATTTAAGTTAATACTGCGTGATGCTGTTAAATTAACATCGCCTGTAAAACGCACACCATATTCTGATTCTAGCCCAACATCACTAAAACCACCGGCTATGATTTTATCAGCCGACACTCTGGCTAAGCCGCTGGCTGCTGGCTGTACTGCATCGCCTACTTGCAGGGTATTTGGCACAAAATTACCCGATTGCGCCACATCAACATACCATAATTGGCCAGGCGCATTACCAGGGTTTCCCGTACCATTAATATCTTCCACACTACCAGGGTAAGGCGAAGAAATTAAGCCTATGCCTGTTGTAGCACCACGGGTTAATCGCACATTCAAACTACCTGCTAAACCGCCAGGCGAGCTTGCGTCAAAGGTAGAGTCAAGCAAAATACCCTCGCGCGCACTAACTGAAACTTCACCGCCGTTACTATTTATTCTGGTTGGGGTAATACTATTGGTATTACGAACATCCAATATTGCAGAAGTACCTGCTACTTTAATTTCCGATCCCGCTTTTGCAACTACAAAGCCTTTTTTGGCATCGATTGTTACGTGGCCAGCGTCATACACGGTACCGATGCGCTGATTAACATTGCTAGGGGTTAATACAGTATGTCCACTGGCACTTAATACAGCGTTTTCGCCCAGCCAAATGGCTTGCGCTGCATTGTATCCATTATCGTCACTTCTACTTGGTTGGCCATTCATGGTTAAATTAATATCACCACCCAACGCTTCTAGTGTGCCATCTACAACAATTTGATTGTCCCAAGCTGAAAGTGAAATAGTTGGCACTAACTCGCCACCCGTTACCGACTCTCTTGCGCCATTTGAATCTACTTTAATATTTGCATTAGCCTCAACAATAATACTACCTCTTGAAACGCCGCTTGCTAAAAAGGCATCTGACACCGTACTGCCTAGTGCAGATTGTGTCGCCAAACTAAGGCTGGTTGAAGCACGATTGAATGTTGGTAAAAGCGTTGGCGTTGCAAAATCATGGACGCGCGCGCCAGTTCTTTGTAATTGATAATTTCTACCTAACTCGTAATTTTTAGCGACAACACTGACATCAGTATTGCTGCGCACAATCACACCGTCGCGGCCTGTTAGATTAAAGCTGGCAAAACCACTATTTTGAAAAAATTCTGGTGTTGCTAAAAACTCACGTGCATCGCCAAAACCACTATTGCCTATGGTGATAAAGGGCGCGGTAATAGATAAATCACCACCGTTACCCAGTGCAAAACCACGTAGTTCACCATTTAATTTTGGCGCAACATAAGTAAATGGATTGGCAGACGTGCCCTGATTAACCTGCGTGGCAATACTAATGCTGCCTGCATTACCATTATCAAGCTCAGCTCTGTTACGCACATTATGTAAATAGCCGCCACCAGAAACATCCACCAAACTACCTGTGCCCAACGTTACTTCATCGGTAGAGCTAATACTGACAGTGCCACCATGCTCTTGAATACGACCTGTTTGTAATGCGCCATTGGTATCATTTATCCAATTACCAGAAACGTCTAACTTAACGCCATCAGCAACGGTAATATTGGTATCTGGTGAGCCATTAACTCCCTCTATAAACTCTGTGGTTAATGCAATATCACCGCTGCGCGAAACGATATTTTTATTTACTTGAATTTCACGCCCAGTAATTGCAATTTTTGCACCGTTCACCAAGTTAACTGCACTATTCACTTGCACACTGCCACCAGTGGTAATAGCAATATCTTCAAAACCACTGCGGCTTAACATGCCTGCATCAATTTCAACCGCGCTTGCGCGGTTTGCTGGCAACACAGAATCGGCGGCAAAACTGCTAGCTAACGCAACTGTATTACCAATATTAATGTTCTGCGCTGGCGTATCTGTAGTCGGCAAGATTAAGTTAATCGATAATTGCGCCATTATATTGTCTGATTGGCGTTGTCTTTCACCGTAAATTCCACCGCCTAATAATTGTCCGTCTAATGCAATAGTTGAAGCCTCGATCTGTAAAGCCACAGCTTGTGTTTGGCCTTCTTCTGCGTTTAATACTCTGCGGTTTACTAATCTGCTACCTCTGCCTTCGGTGTAGCCTGCTTCTTGCAGTTCACGCACATTGCTGTTGCCTAAAAAATTCACAAATAGTGTATCTGCAGGCGCATCACCTAATGCATAACTTCTACCATCAGCTGCAACTAACCATGATTCCCTGCTCAAGCCCGCATTAAAGCGTAACGAGCCACCAGAAACATCCACTTTAGAACCTGCGCGTTGAATAAAATCGCCTTCAGATCGTAATCTAACTGCGCCACCATCAGCTAATTTTTCACCAACTGCTCGCGGCACTTGGCGTACAAAACCTGCTAAGTTAGCTACGCGCGAATCTGGCGTATTGCGAATATCAAACATCACAAATTGTCGATTTAAAAATTCACCCCTGTTAATTGGGTCATCGTTCAAATCGGTTTGAGTTAATAAAGCTTCTACAAAATTGCGGCCTAAATCTACCTCTACATTTTTTAAACCTGCTGCATCCACCAGCGTATCTTTACCTAAATAAAGACGCGATTGGTTGGCAGGGTTAGTACTACCAATACCTTGACCAAACAACTGCCCTGATTGTGCTGTAATGTTGATAAAGCCGCCAGGCACCACAATCTTAGCGTTATCGTTAACAGTCACCTGACTGCCAATTGCTTCTAGTACAGGCGGATTAAACACTTGATCATCAGTAATGGTTGTACCTGTTACATTGACTGCTGATAACATTTTTTGGTAATAAGTTTTTTCACCTGCCCTTATTTGATTTTGCGTTAATGTTGGCTCGCCGATTTGTGGTACTGAAAATAATTCATTTACTTTATAAACCGCTGCTTTATCTTCAGCCAAAATAGTAGTCACGCTATTTTCACCAAAGCTTAATTCCCCGTTGCGGTTACCAGTAATTAAAGTATTAGTAACGGCTTCGTTATTAGCGTTTAAACGATTGCTAATCTGTGTTGTTGCACCATTCACACGGTCGCTTGCTAAATCATTTGAATAAACAATCTCATTAGAGTTTACCGCTCTGGTATCTCTTGCTAATAAACGTATAGAGCCTTTTTGGGTGGCTGATGAAGTCGCAGTAACGCGACCACTTTGATTAACCAAATATGACGCCATAGTAACGTTGCCGCGCTGGGCTAAAATGCGGCCAGATGTGTCATTGGTTACTTCGCCAAATATTTCAGTTGGTGGGTTTGGGTTTGTGGTGTCAATTTCGTCTGGTTTCAGTTGATAAGAATCCACCTCTACCAAAACGCCTGCCAAAGCTTTAAGCGCAGAGTCATCTGCATAATCATATGAGCCTGCCGCCACTTCATTAAGCTCTGGCGCATAAGATAAATATACTTTTTCGCCAGCTGCCAATGCTACTTGGCCGCCGTTAGTTTCAATACTGCCTTGGTTAATTACTTTTGGGGCAAACAATAAAACTGAGCTACCTAACGCGGCTTTAATCTGCGCATCTGGCTCTACTTGCACTAATACGGTTCGAAAGCCATTCGCATCACCACCCCAATTATAAGCAGCTAGACCAGTGTCTAAAAATGCCTGTCTTAAATGGCCTTGCTCACTTAAAAAATCGGTATCTTGCAAATCTAATGCAGAGGCTACCAAGCCATTCACATTTACGCGTGCACCGTTGGCAAATAAAATGCCATTTTGGTTAATCAAATAAACACTGCCATTTGGTGAATTAAGCGCGCCTTGAATCACACTTCTATCGCCATTAATACGGACCAAAGTAGCCGAACCCGCACCGCCTAAATGATTAAAGTTAACTGTTGCAGCAGAGCCAATATTGAAATTAGGTCCTGTCAAAATACCTTTTTGCGTAATCTGATTAATATTCAGCAACCCATTTGATCCAGCAGGCAATTGGCCTGCGGTCAATGGCGCACCGCCGTTACCAACATAACTACCGCTTGTTATGTTCAAGCCAGTTGGTATTGTTAATGCATCTGCAAATGAAACCTTTACCGAGCCGACAAAACTCATCCCAAGAATTAAAATAGTTAAGCTGATTTTTTTAGATTTTTTATGCGCTTTTTTGATGGCCTTGCTAGCACCATTTTTACCAGATTGATGCCCACGAACATGCTCACCTACCGCCATCCATATACCGCGAGATGTGTTGTAAACAAGACGATAAATTCCAATATTCATAGCATTAATCCTTTTAAAACATTCAAATCAAACAACTCAAAAAACCAAATTAAAACAAATTACTTAACAGTAATTTTCTGTGCATATTGCAAAAAAATAATTGTTAATCAACTTTAATTTTGTAGCGTATTTACTAGCACAAAAGCCCTTCCCTAATTTCAGGGAAGGGCTGCCGTTTTATCTATTCATTACAGAAACTAAAACACACTGCTTTGAATAAACTAATCTGATTACAATGGTGGGAAAGCAATCAATGGTGCGCAAGTGTTACCACCGCGTGAGAATTTTGACACTAAAGCTGGACGAGTTGCGTAGCTTGCAACTTGTGGCAATGTTGCAAATGCATTTGGTACTGTTACAAAAGTACCGCCGTCATTACCTGTGTAACGTGTAGAACCAGCACGTCTTACAAACTCATTGAAGAAGCCTGTTTTAACTGCATCAGTAGATAAAGCTGGCACTACATCACCGTTTACATTTGTTACGGCTGCGTTACGTGCTTGGATTGATAATTCAACCACAAAGTCATACAAACCGTTTACCAAGTTTGCTTTTGATGGAGCAATACCAGTCGCACCAGCTGATGAAGCTTGTGTACCTGAACCATCAGTTCCGCCTGTGTATGTGTAAGTACCAGCACCATCTAAATGACGGAATGTATAACCGTTAGCACCAGTACCAGCAGTTACGTAGCTGTCTAATGACAACACGCCGATTGCTTTTGATGGGCCGCCAACGTTGCTGAACAATACACGGTAGTTCAGGTTGTTTGAACCACGTACGTTAAAGTCTGTACCGTTTTGTGCAGCAGTTAAGCAGTTACGCACATCACCAGAACCTGAGTTTTCAATAACTGTAAAACCAGCACTTGGGTCAATCACGATTGGGTTAGCAACTGTACCTGCACCACCAACAAAGCCAAAGCTGTCACCAGCTGTAGCTGGAACGGTTGCAGAAAAGCCATTTGAAGCGTTATTACATGGGAAACCAGTAAAGAACCAGTTATATGAAGATTGCGTACCAGAACCATCTACACGACGACACACTACTACTGGGTCAGTTGAACCATCAATTTGTGACCAGTCTTGAATTAAACCAGCCAACATACCACCGTATTGTGAACGGCTGATGTGTGTGCTAGCTGCAACAGCATTAGTCGCTACAATACCCATCATAATTTGATTCACTGGACGGTTAGTTAAAGTTGCTAATTCTGCTGGAGACAATTGAGGCTGACCATTCTCAGTGTTATATGGCTGTCTAAACAAAGCTGGTTCTACATCTGATACACCAAAA
This sequence comes from Proteobacteria bacterium ST_bin12, assembly GCA_002083635.1. Classification (GTDB taxonomy): domain Bacteria; phylum Pseudomonadota; class Gammaproteobacteria; order Burkholderiales; family Methylophilaceae; genus Methylotenera_A. Next base: position 74,430 of record MSXP01000005.1, read on the forward strand.
TCTGGCACCAAGCCTGTATTAGATGCTGTTGCATGACCAGCAATACCTGGATCGATACCACGTAAACCACATTGCCAAGCAAAATTGCCTGTTGTTAATGTAGTACAGTTATTAAAATCTAATGTTTGAATGCGTGCTGCACGAGCCACCGGGTCTACACCAAATACTGACCCCCCTGCCGAACGTTTAATAAACAAGATATTAGTGCCTACTGGAACACCTGGAATTCCAGCAGCTGCTTGACCTAAGAAAGCACGATGATTAATCGCTGTGTCAGCGCTGCGAATTGCAACTACGTTTGTTAATAAGCTGCCTGCGATATCTGCTAAAAAGTTATCTGGTGCTGAAGCGCCAGATAAAAATATAACGCGCGTACCTGCTGGAATAGTTGGGCCAGCAGCTTGTGCTGACAAAGCAGCGAAAGCTAAACCACAAGCTACTGCAATTTTTGTAAAGTTCATGATTTTTTCCTCTAAATAATATTTTGTGTTCTGTTATGGGTGGTTAATATCTAAAAAACCATAACATAGATTGAATTAAGCAGCTTTGTTACGACGACGCGCAATTGCACCCACAAAACCTAAACCCGCTAATAACATGGCATATGTTTCTGGCTCTGGCACTGCTGCTACTGTTACTGCAGCAATTTGTAAACGCCATGCGCCATCTTGCAAGTAAGTTTTTACAACAATTTCACGGCCATCAAATGCAGTTAACTCTTGAATCAATGGTGCTTGGCCGTATTGGCTTGCAGTTTGAGTATGTTGTGCTAAAAATACCAAATTAGTTGATTGGCCTAGTACATTAGTAGTGTCACTGATAGAGCCGTAACCGCTTCCAACAAAACCCGCATAAGCATTACCGTTTGTAGCATCTGTTACTGCAAAAGTATCTTCAGCTGGCACCGGAATAAAGTCGCCTGATGCAGCAGCATAACCAGCCAAGGTAGATGCAGTGTTTCTAACATTAGTGGTAGTATTTGCAAATGGCGTTGAAGGTGTATCACCTTCTGTAATCAATAAACGATTACGACCGAAAACGTCGAATGCTGCAATATTCCATTGCACATTATTAAAGTTAGTAAAGTTAGCTGTTTCAAAACCTGTCAATACATCATCAAAAATGATGCCGTTAGTTCCGATTAATGAAGATTGTACTTTTGCATTAGCAAGTAAAGCTGTATTGCCAGCTGCTGTAGCAAACTGATCTGCACCAACCAAGTCATTTAATAACAAATTCCAGTTTAAATCGTATGTATAACCAATGCCTGCTTGGAAATCCCAAGCACTGAAAAATACTTCAGAGTTACCTGTTGCTGTGTTGGTATCAATGATAGCGTTTGCTGACATTGAAGATGCAGCTAGTACTACTGCCGCAACTAATGTATTTAATTTAATTTTCATGCCGTTTACTCCTAAAAATAAAAAAATGTAAAACTGAACTTCTAAACCACTCAAAAAAATACTGCAAAAATCTGTCGCTTAATATCTGCGTCGTTTAAAGCCATTTAACAAAATCACTCGCAACATCTTTATGTTTAAGATGCATAGCCCGCTTATGTAATAAGTCATTGCTATCGCCTTACGACCGTTACCATATTAGTTAGGCAATGTGAAACCAACATGTTTGAACATAGTCTGTTCGGCTTACGTACTTTTTTTATTAAAGCTTTTTAGAAATGCTTTGCTTTATTTTATAAAAACGCTTTTATTGATTTTGCAAATCATGCCGCTTAAATGTGACAGGCATTAAAAAATGGCATAGTCCTATCGGACTATAAAAAAATGGACTTTACTGCCTGATAAGCTTGCTAGAAAAGGCTTTGGCACTGTAGTGACGGTGCGTCATCATTACGTCATTTTTCATTCTTATGATGTGCTTATTCATTATTGTGATATTTATTTTTTTCTCATTTTTATTGTTTTTAAAAAGGTTAACCATGTCTTATTTCAATCGCACATTTATTAATCAAACCTTAACCATGTGCTTAATTTCTGCTGGTTTATACACCGCTTCATTGCCGGTTTTGGCGGATGAGGCCAGTGATATTGCGGCTATTAAATCTAATTTAGAAGCCAGAAAACCACCATTGCTGGCAAAAAGTATTCAAGCATCACCTATAGCAGGTTTGTATGAAGTATTTGCCAATGGCAATATTTTGTATGTTAATAAAAATGTATCGCACGTAATTGTTGGCGGTGCTATGTTAGATGGCGAAACTAAGCAAAACTTAACGGCGGAAAGATTAAAAGTATTAACCACCATTAAGTTTGACAGCCTGCCACTTAAGAACGCCATTGAAATTAAAAAAGGCACTGGCGCGTATAAATTTGCCGTATTTTCTGATCCCGATTGCCCATTTTGCAAAACTTTAGAGCAAGGCTTAGACAAGCTGGATTTAACTGATTACACAGCTTATGTGTTTTTGTTTCCATTAAAAGAATTGCATCCTGATGCAGTGGCAAAAGCAGAATCAATTTGGTGTGCGAAAGATAAGAAAGAGGCATGGACTAACTTAATGGTGAAAGGCAATGAGCCAGCAAAAGCCACCTGTGCCAACCCAATTATAGAAAATGAAAAACTGGCTAATCAGTTAGGCGTGGCGGGCACACCGACTATTTATTTACAAGATGGCCAACTAACACAATCGCCGCAAGAGTTGGTTAAGGCAATTAAAAAAGAGATTTAAAAGAATCATTGATTTGGTAAAAAATAAAAGCGATTCAGTTCTCTTTTATTTTGCCTTAGTTTTAAATGCTTATTTATTTTTTAAAGCGAGATTAAACTGATACTTTACTCAATAGCTTAGTTATTTCTAACCTTAACTAAACCCAATTTAGCGGCCTTAACAGCCGCCTGACCACGGTTTTGTACATCTAATTTGCGCAAGATATTTTGCACGTGATTTTTAACGGTAAGCGGGCTAATATCTAAAATAGTCGAAATTTCCCAGTTAGTTTTGCCCATGTGCACCCACTGCAAAATCTCTGATTCTCGGCCTGTAATTTTTTTTGCCGATTTGCTGACTTGCACCACATTGCTGCGATTGCTGGTCACACGAATGAGTGCGCAGTGCAGGTGCGGCATAATTAATTCTAATATTCTAGAATGGTTGCTGCTGATTTTTTTGGATAAGCGTCCAAATACTACAAACGTGGATATTCTGGTGTGATTATCGCCAAAACCATGCGCCAAGAAATCACCCATTTCAGAGGCTTTTAAGCTAGCCTGTGGCAAGTTAATCACCGAATATTGGTTAAATTCGTTGGCTTGCATTTGATTGGTGACTAAAACAGGTTGTGCGGTTTTTTTCCAAGCATGCAGCGCTTGGCTGACTAAACCCACTTCACGCTCTATCGCTTCATTAAAACGTGTTTCATCAAAATAACGCGAGCTGGTGAAATATTCAAAATCATAATCTTCAGTTTCGTTAGATTTAATGCCAAAAATCATCACTTCGTGTGCAAGCAAATACTGAAAGCCTGCCTGCAACCAGTTAAACAAATGCGTGCGTTGCGATAAGCGCAGCGATTCTTCAATGACTTCCATAAAAACAACACGCTGCTCGTCATCTAAACAAGCTTCGGCTTTTACGGGTTCATCGAGATTAAAATTTGAGCTAATAATCATGCATTTTGTTTGCTTATGCACAAACATATTTTATAAGTTGCAGGCAGTTTGGCTTTGTTTAGTGACAGCGTGATTAAGGTTAGATGGCAGTTTTTTTACAGTTTTGTAACAAAAGCCTAGTCATGTGCATCACTAAAAACTGTCATATTGATAGTGAATAATAGCTTCATGAAAAAAATTAACTTATTCACTTTAAGTATTTTGATGTGTATTAACAGCGCCTTAGCCAATGCCGATGTGCTGATTGACCTTGAACAAGCAGACGAAATTAGCATTATGAATACGCAATTGGATCATCGCTTTACGCTAAAAATCGCAGAGCCTGCAGAAACTGCATCGATTGAATCGGCGCAATTAACTAGTCCTGCACACGCCGATTCCGCTCATGCCATTCAACACTTGCCCTACCATGAAGAAGTTTTAGCGGCGGCCGACTTGACTGCACTGGAACCTGCCCTGATTCATGCAGTGATTACAGTGGAATCGAAACATAACGCGCTGGCAAAATCGCACAAGGGCGCTTATGGCTTAATGCAGCTAATGCCAGCGACTGCCAAGCGTTTTCATGTAAAAGATAAGCGCAATGCTGGGCAAAATATTTTGGCAGGGGCGCAATATTTGCGCGAATTACTCACATTATTTAAGGGCGATTTAAAGTTAACGTTGGCGGCCTATAACGCAGGGCCAGGTGCAGTGCAAAAATATCAAAACCATATTCCGCCGTATCGCGAAACCATGCGCTATGTGCCAAAAGTGCTTAAGTATTATCGGCAATATTCTTGATTTTAAAACTTAACCCATATTTTTAGCCAAAAATTCGCGTTAAGTACTGGGCGTAACAGCAGGTTCTGCAACAGAACCAGTTTCGGGAATAGCAGCGGGCACGCTAACAGGCGGAGCAGCGACTGAACTGCCAGGTGTGTAAACAAAGCGCCATTTGTCATAACTTTCCGCTTCATCAAAAGCTTCAAACTCTGGCGGTAAACCTGCTTTTTTGATGGGTTTTAATTTAGAGCTGCTGTAAACGCCTGTAATTTGACCTTGTTGCAGCACTAAATTCCATTCTTTATCGTGCGCAAATGGGTCTTTATACAGTTGACGAATATGACGCTTAATAATCGGTAAGCGTGTATCTAATATTAAATCTTGCAGCTTTTGCGGAAATTGTTTGGCAGTGCTGGGGCTGTTTTCGTAATAGCTGCCAATCGCATTGCGATAGGCTTGGCCAATAAACAATAGCTCTTTTTCGCGTTCGCGCTGCGAATCTTGGTGCCATACAATGCCCACTCCTGCCATGCCAATACCAGCTATGGCAATCACCGCCAGCAAGCCCATGTAAGTAAAACCTGTTTGCTGAAACGTTTTAATCTTACCAGTTTGCATAAGGTGTGCCGTCTTTAGAATTGCCTGACGCGCCGCTGTGAATATCGTAAATTTCGCCCTCTAGTGGCGGCTCTGGTGGCGTGAGTAGCCAAGTTTCGCTACTTTCAGTAATGGGGTCTATTGGTAATTTTCGTATATATTTTTTTTCGACCAAGTCATCCAGCGTTGCTGGGTAGCGGTCATTATCTGCATAATATTTATCAATACCCTCGCGCAACGTATTTAAATCATGCTGCAATGCCGCCTCTTTTGCGCGGTCGACACTGTTAAAATATCTAGGCGCAGCCAGCGTTAATAACAAAGCCAAAATCGCCAAAACGACTAGCATTTCTACCAAAGTAAAACCAGACTTAACGCTAAAATTTGCGTTAAAACTGAGTCTTTTTATTGCAGTTTTATTTACCATTTTGAATAAGGCACTCCATTAATGCCCAATTGCTGACTTTGCGAATACACATCAAATACATCATCGCCTGCGACAGGCTTGGCAGCTTCACTAGCGTAGCTCCGCAAACCCCAATTATTGGGCAAATCGTCACTTTCTGCGTTTGTGACAGTCGTCATTGGATCTAGCGGGATACGGCGTAAAAACTTGAGTTTATTTTTATTGGCATCTTTTTCATTGACCACGCCATTCACCAAAATTTCTAAATTAGGTGGATAACCCGTGTCTTCAATACTTTTTTTAATACGGCCATCATCTGCTGCTTTTTTATAGGCATCTATCGCCTCACGGATTAGGCGCAAATTGGCACGCAGCTCGTTTTCTTTACTGCGCTGCACAGTCATTTTTAGCATGGGCATCGCCACGCTAGCCAACACTGCCACAATGGTTACGGTGACAATTAATTCAATTAAGGTAAATCCTTTTAAACGCGGCTTCATGCTATCAATTTTTAAGGGGTAATGGGCGGCGCCACTAAATTAATCGTGTCATTGGGCGATGGGTTCGGCTGCAGCGGCGTTACACTGCCGCCAAAAACAGGGTTAGGGTTATCATCAATCGTGTTGGGTATTGGCTCTACTGCTGCGGGGTTTTGAGTTGGTACTGGTTCTGCCGATTGCGGCGCAACTTGCTCAGGAACCCCAGCAGGCGCTTGCGGCGCAATTTCCTGATTATCGTTTAACTGTAATTGACGTAAACGTATTTGCTCGCGCAGCTTTTCTTGTTGCGATTGTGAGCCACCCGTTACTGGCACAGTAATTTGCGGTTTATCGCTAATTAAGCTTTCTGTACCCGACCAATACTCAGTAATTTCAGCCTGCGGACGATTGATATTGCTAATAATTCTTGGTGTAATCGCCAGCACAATTTCGGTTTTAGTTTTACGGTCTTCTTGGTTGGCAAATAAGCGTCCAATTAGAGGTAAATCACCAAAGCCTGGCAATTTGGTTGCATTTTTACGTTCGTCATCTGAAATAAGGCCCGCCAAAATTTGGGTCTCGCCGTTTTTTAACCGCAATACTGTATTTGCGTTGCGCGTACCAATAGTGAATACATTGGCCCCATTTTGGGTAATGGTTCTTTCGCCTAATGAGCTTACTTCTAAGCCAACTTTAATATTCACAAAGTTATCCAGTGTTATGCGCGGCTCTACATCTAGCTTTAAGCCAACATCTATATATTGTACGTTTTCTGAAATACCCACGTTGGCAGTTGAAGTCGTGGTAATAATCGGCACTTTATCGCCGACTAAAATCTTGGCTTTTTCGTTATTCTTAACCCTTATTCTGGGGTTGGATAACAAATTGATGTCACCTGATGTTTTTCTAAAATTGAGTGCAGGGTTAGGTCTCACGCCAATATTGCCAGAAGTGACTTCTCTTAAAGATTCCAGCGTTAACGCGTCGGGAGTGACAACCGCCAGCTGATTGGGAAATACAATCCCCAACTCTTGCAGGCGGCTACGCGTGATTTCTAGCACTTCAATTTCCAACATCACTTCTGGATCTTCTAAATCGTTAGCAGCGATTAACTTTTCAGCAATATGAATCACCTCTGGTGTATCGCGCATCACCAGCATATTTAACCTGTCATCCACAAAAATATCTTTGGTTTTAAGCATGGTTTTAAGTAAAAGTGCCACTTGCTTAGCGCTGGTATTGGTAAAGAAAAAGCTGCGAATTACCAAATCTTTATAATCTTTAAACTTTTGCGGTGTGCTGGGGAAGACTAATGCCGTATTTTCGGATAAGGCTTTTTTCTGCAAACCATTGCTAGAAAGCACCAAATCAATGGCTTCATCGATTCTGGCCTTTTTAATAAAAATAGTCGCTTTGGTGTCGGGCTTAATATCTTTATCTAAAATAAAGTTAATACCGGTGGCGCGCGATAATGCCTCAAAAACCACTTTAATATTGGCATCGCGTAATTCTAAACTTACCGGTTTATCAAACGGTGGCTTTAAAACAGGTGGCGTGATTTTCATAGGATTAAGTTGCTGATCAATTTGATTTTGCAGCGCAATCGCTTTGGCTTGTTGCGGATCTTCTATCAGCACTTCGCGCAGCACTTCTTTTGCTGGCTCTGGCTGATTATTGTTGGCAAGCGTAGTTGCTTGCTCTACTTTTGACTCTTGCGCTTTTTTTTGCTCAATTAATATTTTACCTTTTGCAGCTACGGGGTCGTCTGGTAAAAAGCTTAAAATTCGGTCATAAAAACCAGCCGCTTCCTGATATTGACCTTTTGCAGTGGCTTGTTCAGCTTGGGTTGATAATTGTGTCACCGCGAGTTCTTTGGTCACCAATAAATCTTTGCGGGCGACTGTCGCCTCTGGTTTTGCATCGGCGCGTTGCTGCACAACAGCCACTTTAGCTTCTGGCGTATCACCTTTGATGGCAGATTTTTCCCATGGCGCAAATGCGCAGCTGCTTAATTGTGTTGTAATCAACAACACACAAAGGCTTTTAATGGCGCTTATTTTGCATTTTTTTGGCGCATTAAAAAAAAGTTGATTGATTGTCATGCTTAACTTCCTTCTACAAATTCACTTCTTCTGTTACTGGCGCTATTATTGGCGCAGATAATTCTGTTGATTTACTTGATTTCGCTAATACTTGTGGTAAGTTAAGCGGCAAATAGGTCAGCTTTAATATGCTTTCTTCTTCGCTATCTAGTCGCCATTGCGCATCAATTTTTTGGCCCTTAATCGCGGTAAATAGCTTACCGCCACGCATTAAAAATACCTGAGTACCTTTGGGTGAATCTTCTAATTTACCCATGTAGGTAAACGGTGCTGGCGGTGCCACAGGTGGCGGTGGTGGCGGCTGTTTAGTATTAACAACTTTTGGCACTACTAGCCAAGAATGCACTTTAAATACATCATCTACTTTGTGCGTTAATGGCATACGTTGTAGTTTTTGCCAAGGAATCAGGCTATCTGAACCCGTTTGTGCGTCACTTAAAATAGCTGTTTTTTTAGTAATGTTTTGAGTGTTAAGTCTTGCTGGAGTCACTTGTATTGATCTTTTTGGCTCTACTAATTCAACCAAATCAGCATCCTCAGCATCGTCTTTTAGTATCACCCACACTGCCAAAACCAGCGCAATCATCAACATCACGCCCAAGCGTTTACTATCGGTTTTATTATTGGCTGGGACTATTATTGCCATACATCACCGCCTGATTGATTGCTTGAATCTCCTTTTAGCATCAGCACGAAAATCAACTGCGCTTCAACCAATGGGCTTTGCGCATTTTCGCGCTTTAACTGCATATCGCTTAGCGCCAAAGCAGGCAACTGGTGCAAAACTTGCGCAATAAATTGACGAATCTGCGTGTATTTTCCAGTCACTGGCAACACAATCTCGTAGCGCGCCAATGCGCCTTGTGAGGTTTGTAATTGCTTAATTTGCGTCAGCTTATAATCGCCACGATTCAATATTAAGCGTTCTTTTAAAGCAATTTTATTGATTAAGCCCAAGCAATTAGGCAAGCTTTCAGCCAGTGGAAACTGCGCATAAAAGCGCTGAATCTCTTCTACTGATGTTTGCTTTGGCATAGCAGATTTTTGTAGCTGTGCTGCTGCTTGCCCTTGATTCATTTGCACTTGATTGGCTTCTATTTCAGCTTGCAAGTTTGCAGTTTCGGTATCTGCAATTTTTTGTTTTAGCGTTAGTATGTTTAAGCCGTAAAATAAGAAGCAACCTAACGTTATAGCCAATCCAAGTATGCCAAATAATCCAACTTTCTTGATTACTTGGCTTACCCACCAATTCATATAAGGCAAATTAAATATCTGCATTATGGTGCAACTTTCCATTTGGCTAGCACGCTAAAACTGACTGGTTTTGAAATATCCGCTTCTTCTACTTGATGCTTTTGCAAATGCACTTCATGCAATAATGCTTGCGCTTCTAATTGTTCAATATAGCGCAGCGTTACGGGCAAGTTTTTCGCTTCGCCCTTAAGCAAAATCTGTTGCTTTTTAATATTCGGCTCTATGCTCAATAAGGCAATATCGGGCATGTCTGCTTGCTCAATCGCCAGCATTAATGCACTCCACGGCGTAGTAAGCGTGTTAACAATCAGTCCAATTTGCTTCGTTTCGCTAGCCGAAATACTGGCTGGCACACTAGTCACTGGCACTGCTTCAGCAAGTACTGTTTCAGGCTGCGCTTGGTGTTTTATATCAGACAATAAAACAGCATATCGCGCTTGCAGCGTTTGTTCAGATTGCCAAAAAAATGCAGCCACCAACAAGCTGCCAACTAATATGTACAAGCCTAGCCAGCTAAAATTAAGAAAGCCGTGGCGTGGCTGGTTCGTTAATTCTAGATTGATTAACTGGTTCATATCACCGCTTCCAGCAGGGCGAAATGCGCATCATTTATTAGCTCATTTTTTGGGCGATTACTTAACCCATTTTTTAGGCCGATTTTTTCACCGATTTTCTCAATAGTGAAGCCTTGCATGGGTTTAAGCGACGTATTTTTGTGTGCGGGTGCATAAACCAATACCCGATTTTCGGCATGCTCGTTTAAAACCGTTTCACGCTGAATAGCCTGTTGCAAATCAAGCTGCCAATCATCATGGCAACTTACTGTACGCAATTGTTGGCATATGCCATTTTGTAATTGAACCAGCTGTAGTTTGGTGTTTTCCAGCAGAACCAAATAGCCATTTTTTTGTGCGATTTGTGGCATTAACCCGTTAAACGCCGTCATTAAATAAGGTTGAACGCTGTGTAGATTGAGCTGGTGTTTAGCCATTAATTGGCTTAGAGCCACTATCAATTGACTATCTGTTGCTACTGCAAGCGTGCTTTGATGTGGCGCACTATCGTGACATTTAATCTGCCAGCTATCTGCCGCAGCGCCATATATTTCGCGGTAAGCCGCTTGTACATAAGCCGTTTTTTCTGCAAAATTCATGGCAATTTGTTGCACTGGCAATATTAAATAGCGCACAAAATCGCTACTTAACACAACCGTAACCAACGTATTTTTAGCTGGCTTTAATTGGCTTAAACTGTCATCTAATTGATTCACAATCGATTGCCAATTTGCGCTATTTTTTGCTTGATTGTTGCTAACGTATTGTTGTTTGATTAGCTGTTTTTTAAAGCCAGAAGATTGTTGCACAATCGCAATTCCCTCTGCACTCAGCGCAAGATATAAGCGGGCACCTGTTAAGTGGCTGAATAAACTAGGCAACAAACGTGACACGATTAATCTCTTGTAAAGTGGTAATGCCGTTGCCAACCGCTGCAATTGCAGATTCACGAATCGTGGTCATGCCACTACGTTTTGCGGCTTCTTTTAGCTTGCGAATCGGTTCACGCGCCACAATCATTTCGCGCAGTTCGTCGTTTAAAATCAACAATTCCGCCACCGCTTTGCGGCCTTTATAGCCGGTGCCGCGGCAATGTCCGCAACCTTTGGCAAACTTAAAGTTCATGCCCGCCGCCATAATGGGCGTAATGCCAGATTCCTCTAGCAATTGCGCATCGGGTTCATAATCTTCTGCGCAATGCGGGCAAATACCGCGAATCAAACGCTGGGCGATAATGCCGTTCATGGCGGATACAAAGTTATACGGGTCTACCCCCATGTGCATAAAGCGGCCAATCACATCCAGCACATTGTTGGCATGCACGGTTGTGAATACCAAATGGCCTGTTAACGCGGCTTGCACGGCAATTTGTGCAGTTTCCGCATCGCGAATTTCACCCACCATAATTTTGTCCGGGTCGTGCCGCAAAATTGAACGCAATCCGCGCGCAAAAGTCAGGCCTTTTTTCTCATTCACAGGAATTTGCAGCACACCTGGCAATTGATATTCAACTGGGTCTTCAATGGTAATTATTTTGTCGTGACCAGTATTCACCTCTGAAATCGCCGCATACAGCGAAGTGGTTTTGCCGCTACCAGTGGGGCCAGTGACCAGCACCATGCCATATGGCTCACTGGCTAATTTGCGAAATTGGCTGATGGTTTTGGCGTCAAAACCCAAAGCTTGCAGGCTTAATCCTTGCGCTTCTTCTGACAAAGCTTTGCGATCCAAAACGCGCAAAACCGCATCTTCGCCAAATACGCTAGGCATGATAGATACGCGAAAATCTACCTCACGGCCTTGCACCATCACTTTAAAACGACCGTCTTGCGGAATACGGCGCTCTGAAATATCCAGTTGCGCCATCACCTTAACGCGCGAAATTGCCTGGTCGGCATTGTCTGAACCCTGTACGCCGCCAATATTCGCCATGACGCCATCAATGCGATACTTAACCGCCAAGCCAGTGTTGGAACATTCTAGGTGGATATCACTAGCCCCTACTTTCAACGCATCATACAAGGTAGAGTTGATCAATTTGATAATCGGATTGGTATCTTCGTTAATGGACTTTAACGATAATTGCGCCACCGCTTCATCGGCATCTGTGCTTGCGTTGTGATTACCTTCATGCAAACCATCCATGGCGCGCATGGTTTCTTCATGCTTAGCCAAAAATGCTGCAATATCGCTGCGGTGCGCTAAATGCCAAGTGCAAGATTGTTTAACCGCTTCTAGCGCCCACTCTTGCAAGCTTTCATTAAACGGGTCGGCAAATACCAGTATTAAGTTTTTATGCTGTTTATTATCTGCGAAATCGGCATCGGCATAAAAAGCCAAACACTCTTTTTGTTGTGCGGTGGCAAACGGAATCACATCAAATGCCGCTGTCATGCCGTGCAACTCTTTCATGCTAATGGCGCTGTAATGCAAGGTCGCGCTTAAGCGTTGCAAAAACGGCTCTTGCGCGTCGCCTGTTAATTCTTCTAACACTTCAATGGCACGCCGTTGTTGCAATTGCGCCTGCAATTTCGCTTGCTTGATTTGACTTGCACTAATCAAATCTAATGTGATTAATTGTGGCATATTCACTATTGAACGCTCCCTGCTAGCTCAAATATCGGCATATACAACAGCAACACCACCACACCAATCACTAAGCCAATAAACAACATCAAAAGCGGCTCAAATAACTTGGTAAACCATTCAATCCAGCGCGATAATTCTTCATCGTAAAAGGCGGCCACACGTTCCATCATGTCGCCGATTTTTCCGCCGCGCTCACCCACACGCAGCATGCGCAGGGCAACTGGCGTGGTTAAGCCTGCTTGCTCCATGGCGGTTGAAACGGGTTGCCCTTGCTGAATCGCCAACGTGGCGCTTTGCATATTGGCTTTTAAAGACACATCTAAAAGGCCAGCCACCGAACCCAAAGCCGACACAATCGGCGTGCCACCTTTTAGCAACATACCCAGCGTGCGATAAAAGCGCGCCAACTGAAAAATGCGCAAACGTTCACCAATAGCAGGTATGCGCCAAAATTGTTGCATGAGCCACTTTCTAACACTGGCTTGACTTAATGCATAAATAATCGCAAAAATTATTGCGCCTAATGCCATCAAAAAAGTGTTTCCGTGTTGCTCTAAAAACACACCCCATTGCAATAACAATTTCGATAGAAAAGGTAAGTTACTGCCAGTATCTTCATAAATCTGGCTAAATTTTGGCACTACAAAACCCATTAAAAAGAAAATGACTAAACCACCTACGCTTATCAATAAAACAGGGTAAATTGAGGCGCTGATTATTTTCTTTTTAACTAAGCCAATCTGCTGTTCATAGCTCACATAACGGCCAAGTGATTCAGCTAAATCGCCTGTTTTTTCGCTGGCGCGCACAGTGGCAACGTATAGCACTGGGAATATAGTAGGTTGCTGTTCTAGCGCATTAGAAAAAGTCTGGCCTTGATACAACGCCTGCAATAATGCATCTAGCGCGGTTTTAACTAGGGTACGCGATTCCTTTTCTGCCAGCGTTTCTATCGATTCCACCAAATTTAAGCCTGCATCTAGCAAAGCCAGCAGCTCTTGACTAAATAAAGCCAAAGGGAATTTTTTGCCCGTTTGCGATTTAAATTGCAGCGTTTTTGTGTTTACCGCAATAGGCGTATAGCCTTTGGCGCGCGCTTGCGATTTCGCGTCTTCTGCGTGCTGCGCGATAATATTCAGCAACGCCATTTCTTTGCCACGCACTGCTTTTACTTGATATTCCATTTAACTAATCATCCATTGGCATTTTTATGGATAAATTACCAACTCAGCACATCTTCAGCATCTGAAGTGCCGCCTAATTGACCGTCTTTTCCCAGCGTAGACAAATCATAATCACCATGTTCGCCAGGTGATTTATATATATACGGCTTGCCCCAAGGGTCATTTGGAACACTTTTCTTTAGATATGGCCCAGCCCATTTTGGTACATTGCCAGGATTTTTATTAAGCGCGGTTAGACCCTGTTCAGTCGTTGGATACTGACCAACGTCAATACGATATTGATCTAAACCCAAACCCAAAGCCTCAATTTGCGCGCTGGCAGTTTTAGTCTCTGATTTACCGATTTGACTAAACAGCTTAGGCGCAGCAATACTTGCCAGTAAGCCAATAATCACAATCACCACTAGCAACTCAAGCAATGTAAATCCTTGATTTTTAATGCGAATATAGATAGACCGAACTGAATTTGACATGATGACTGCTTTACCAAAAATTAATGCAAGATGACAATTTTAGTCAATCTTGTTTTCATTAACATTGCAGTTTTGTGACAGTTTTGTCACAAAACTATTGGGGCAAATAATGAAGTCCGCTAAATCTTTACCTGCGCATAATTCATCGGGTAAATCACTTTTTCGCGCGCGTCACTCCAAATTAAATCGCAGGTGTCGTCATCCACATGCATCATGCGACCTGCTTTATCCACACAATATTCGCCGCATACAATCATTTCTTTGAAGCTGTAATCTTGGCCTACGCGCGTATATTCAAATAGCACACTGCGCTCTACTTTGCCGCCGCGTTGCACATGGCAGCCATCACTAATCCAAGTTGGGCCAATAATCTGCGTGCCTTTATCAATGCGTGCGCCCGATCCTATATATACAGGGCCGACTATTTTGGTGTTTTCCCAATCGATATGCACGTTTAAACCCACCCAAACGCCTGGTTTAATTTGGCGGCCTGGTATGTGCATGCTGGGCACTTCGCCGCGCATCACTTGTTGCATCACTTCCCAATAATCGGTTACTAAGCCAATATCTATCCAATTAAAAGGTAAGTTAATGGCATAAAACGGACAATTTTTTTGTACTAATAATGGAAACAAATCAGAACCAATATCAAATGCACTGCCGGATGGGATTAAGTTAATGGCCTCTGGCTCGAAAATATAAATCCCTGTGCTGGCCAAATTAGAGCGCGCTTCGGTTTGGCTGGGTTTTTCTTGAAACGAAGTAATTTTGCCATCATCATTGGTGACCACAATGCCATAGCCAGATACTTTATCCATAGGCACTTGTTTAGCGACTAAACTCACCAGCGCGCCCTTGCGGCGATGCTCTGCCACTGCGGCGGTAATGTCCAAATCGATAATCGCATCGCCACAAATCACAATCGTGGTTTCATCAAAAAATCCGCCAAAATCCTGAATTTTGCGCATGCCACCAGCCGAACCTACAGGGCTAGGAACAATTTGACCATTGCTAATATCGCCCTCAAACGAGTAGCCAATATGCATGCCAAAACGCTGACCATCACCAAAATATTGCTGAATTTTTTCGTGCAGGTAACTCACATTAACCATTACTTCGCGCACATCATGCTTGGCCAAATGCTCAATCAAATAAGCCATTACTGGCTTACCTAATAACGGAATCATCGGTTTTGGCAATTCGTAGGTGAGCGGTCTAACCCGAGTACCCTTGCCTGCAGCTAAAATCATGGCTTTCATTTTTTGCTTTCGTTGTTACTTTTTATGTTGAAAAAGTATAGATTTTGATTGTTAAATAATGATGACGCTTGCTGTACGTACAAAAAAAGCGGCTCAAAAGCCGCTTTTAAAATCTTGCTTAATTTAAGATTTTTTACGATTTGAAAAGCCTAATAACATTAAGCCTGCAGCTAGCATGCTGACTATTTCTGGCTCCGGCACTGGAGATACAACGGGTCTGCCAATGGTTGCATTGCTAATTGAAAAAATAATATCGTTGTAATCTCTATCGCCACCAAACGCAATATCTTCAAAACCAATCAGAATATTGTTATTGCCAAGTTGCTCGTAAGCAGTGTGCGCCGTATTGTCTGTATTGTTGCTAGCGGCACCACTTAAAAAAGTATTTAGTGTGTCATTGACAAAAAAACTAAAACTAATGACCGTATCGGCTTCAAAATTGCCTAAAGAGTAAGTAGTGCCAGCCAATGCAGTTTGATTATTGAACACTACGTTAGGTGAGCCTTGCAAACTTAAATCGGTAGAAAAAGCGGCGGCTTTAGATAGAAAAGTTAAAATCACTTCGCCAGTTGTAGCGGCGTAAAGACTTTCGGTTGATACGTTTGCTGCACCAGAGAAAGGTGTTTCTGCTGCTGTTGATAAGCTAGATGCCATCGTTAATGTGCATGCGAGTACTAATTTACAGATATTCATTGATTAATCTCCAGTTGACAAGTGAATACATATTTAAGCTACAAACTGTACTTATACGCATAGCTTCACTTTGATGTTGTAATTGTATGATGTGAATATTTAGGTTTTATGACTGACATAGTCCGTTAAGCTTAGATTGGCCCGAATGGGCTATATAAATATTTCATCTATTTATAGTCCATCACTTTTACCGCGTGTGTAGTTAAAAAGTGTAAAAAATGATAGCTATTTGTATGTTATAAAAATTGAGCGATTACCTATCGCCTCAATACACATTAATAGGCTTTTGAGTCTTTAAATACCAAAAAAATGGTCTTAATAATAATATTAATATCTAAAGACAATGACCATTTTTTTAAGTACTCCAAATCATAATCGATACGATTTTTCATACTTTCAACGGTTTTTGTTTCACCTCGGTAACCATTCACCTGTGCCCAACCTGTAATACCTGGCTTAACTTTATGCCGAATCATGTAGCCTTTAATTAATTTGCGGTACATTTCATTATGCGTCACAGCATGCGGCCTTGGCCCAACCACGCTCATACGACCTTGCAGCACATTAATAAATTGTGGCAATTCGTCTAATGACGTTTTACGGATTATCTGCCCAAAAGGTGTCACTCTTTTATCGTTAAGTGTTGCCTGCGTCACGGCTGCGCCATCTTCGGCTACGGTCATTGACCTGAATTTATAAATAATAATTTCTTGCCCATCTAAACCATAGCGACGCTGCCTGAATAAAATAGGGCCGTTAGAACTTAACTTAACGCCCAATGCAACAATAATCAGAACAGGTAACAGCAGCAGCAGCAAAACACTGGCAATCACAATATCACTGGCGCGCTTAATCATGCCGTTGAAACCCGTAAACGGTGTTTCGCACATGGCCACCACTGGCATGCCGTCAATTTCATCAATGCGGCCCTGAATTAAATCTGCCATAAAAAAATCGGGCACAAAATAAATAGAAGCAGTCGTGTCTTTTAGGTCATCCAGCAAAGCCATCATTTGCACATGCATCGATGGCGGCAAGGTAATATAAATCAGGTCAATTGAATGGCGCTTAACAAACTCTGCCATTTCGCTCATCTGCCCTGTTAACGGCTGTTGGCTAGATATTTGATTGGGATTGTGTACCGAAAAATCATCGAAATAGCCTTTTATTTCAATCGCTAGCTGGCTATTATTTTGAATGCGGTTGTAAAGTTGCTGGCACAATTCATTGCGGCCAACAATCACTGCGGTTTTTTTAATATGCGTTAAATAATGTGTGCTGGCTAAATATTGGGCAATTACCCAATGCATAATCACCAAGGCCAGCGGTGTAATAAGCACCCAAGCGGTGATCACTTGTTGCGAAAACATCTGCAGGTATTCGGTTGCATAACCAAAAAATAACAAAATACCCACAATTAAAAACCATTGGCTTAATGTAGCTAATACATCTTTATAGATATTATTTTGGTTATGCCAAGACCCAGGAAAACTGAGCGCAAACACCATAATCGACAACACAATGTAGTGCGAACTGAGTTTGCCCTCAAACAGCAAAATGAACCCGAATAGCAAGCCGATACTTAATACTGGATCAACCAGTATTTTAATCATTTGGTTAATAGTTAACGATTTGCTAAAGCTAAGTTGTTGCTGAAATCTCACCATGCTTAAGTTACTTTTTGTGTTTGTTAAATGCGAATAGCATTACAGGCTAACGGAGAAATATGACATTGATGTGTATCAGTGATGTCTGGTGCATTGTGCCAATTACACAATACTTTAAGCACTATCTTTAAAACGCAGAGTGATAGGCTTTAATGGTTTTTTCGGCGATGGTTTTCCAGTTGTAGTGGCTGTTAATCCAAGCGCGGGCATGCATTTTGGTTTCTGGCGAAATGCTTTGTGCAGTATGTTCGTGCAGCAATTGCTCAATTTGTTTCACATTACCTAGTTCAAAATAACAGTTTGGTTTCATGCCAATCTCTAAATTAGCAGGTATATCACTAGCAATGACTGGTAGGCCAAAACTTAACGCCTCTAATAAAGAAATAGATAGGCCCTCATGCGATGATGGCAGTACAAACATAGCCGCATGTGTATACAAACTGCGCAAGGTATCGCCTTTTTGAAAGCCAGTTAACACAATATTGGGATTAGCTTTTGTTGCATCTTGCAACGTTTGTAAATAGGCATCTGGGTGATCAGATTGACCCACTAATGCTAATTTATAGCCATCTAGATTAGCTGTATTAAAAGCGGCAATTAAATCTAAATGGCGTTTCTCTGGCACTAAACGGCTTACCAGCAAAATATAGCGATTTTTTTGCAAACCAAATTGGGTTAAGTAATCATCAGACACATCCAGATTCGGTAACACAACGCCGTTATAAATCAAGTCAGCTTGCATAGAATGCTTGCGCGCGACTATTTCGCGTATGCCGTTTGAGATAACAATTCGCGCGTTAGAAAAGCGCATGCCAACCCACTCACCCAGTAGCAAAACATGGCGCGCAATATAGCCCCATTTTTGACGATTATAATCTTGGCCATGATGCGTTACGACTACACGCAAGCCCAACAAGCGCGCTAATGGGGTCAGTAATGCAGGGCCAACTGCATGAATATGCAAAATATCTGGTCGCTTAATTGCCGCATACAACACCCCTAAAAAGGTATGTAAAATCGCCTCAAACGCTTTAGAGTCAGGCGCCCACAGTTGCGTAAATTTTACTCCGCACCATGTTTTACCCGTGGTGGATTGTTGGTACGATGAACGAACCAGCACCTCTAAATCGCAACCCAAACTCACCAATAAAGGTGCTAAATGCTCTGCATGCGTTTCAATACCGCCCTGCACATCTGGAAATCCGCGCAAGCCTAGCATCATCACACGCAAAGGTTTTGTGGCGCTTGGTTGGCCAGCGTATCCGCCCACATAGCCATAACGTTGCTGAAAACTAGCGTCTGTAATAAATGCCTGTAGGTGAGATTGCAAACTGAAGCTACCGTTTGAATAAGTGGATTGCGGATGAAGTGCTAGCGCGCTGTTTTTTGCAGTATTTTTAAATAAAAAATAAATACCAAAAAAATGATACGAAATAAAATGAGCCAAAAAGCGATTGAATCGTGCTACATAGTTAGCAAAAAAATTCACTTATTTGACCCTTTCAATCGCTTAATTTATAACCTTTTAAGAGCGTATAGAATGGATGAATCAAGTTGCGGGCTGATGAATAAAAGTCACATTTATATAGTCCGAACGGACTATATAAATGATAGATAAATCGTCATAAATGACAATAAAATGAAAAATTAATGGTTATGATCCGAATGCAAACTAGGCGAATTTATTGCTTTAGATAGCCTTACTTTTGCACAAACAGAGTGATGCATATCACCATTATCATCATAGTCAATATGTTGATCATAATCTAAGACTTACTCAGTCGCGACACTTGTTAAATCGTCTTGCTGACATCAATTTATTGATTAACCGCTTTTAAATCCGCATCTTAATATTCAGTGAGCTGTCTTAGTGATGCATTAAAAACGTATAACTATTCTGGGAAGTCCAGTTAGTTGTCTTGTGTTATGTTCAAATTCTCATCACTCACTGTAAAACTTTCGACATTTTGCATAGATTTCAAAGTATAAAATAATAAAATATCTAATAAAAACATAAAGTTAATATAAATACTCATTTGGCACAGATTGTGCAAACTGGTTAATTACCAGCTTTTTCAATTGATGAGGATGAATTTAAAATGAACAATCAAAACGTATATGCAGTTTATGCCGAATTTTTGGTGCAATGCAGAAGAGTGATGGGGCCATTTGATATCGAAAAATTAGCCAGTGATGAGGCTTATAAAGTTGATTTTTTTAATCGCGTGATGCTAAGTGAAGATGACCAGTTATTTAAAATGGCCGATTTGGTCAACCGTGCACTGACAGAAGAAGCGCGAAGCGTTCACTAACTATTGACTGTTGGTTAATTCTTAGGTGGCATTATAAATTCTGCCGGATGTTGGTTGAGCCTACTTGCTAATTGACGCAACAAAGTGCGTCATTGCTTAAAGCGTATTTTGCGCGACTTCATTGCTACATAAAGCGCTAGCCCAAAACTAACGGTTAAGTTCATGCAAGCAATCAGCGCTAAGCCCAAAGCCGCAACAGCCGCGGCCTGCCATGTCATTATAAAATCTAAGCTAAATGCGGCAAAGCCCACAAATGCAGATGAGAATGCAATGTGCCGAATATCAAACGGCAACCCGAATAAAATGCCAACTGCGCTCATGCCGCCCAACAAACAACCAAAATAAAAGTTACCGGCCAGCGAGCCTAAATTATGTTCAATATAGTGCGCCACACGCTCTAGGCGCGAAACGCCCAATAGTTTTTGCAGCCACTTAACAGCACGTAATCGCTGCGGGATTTTATTGTAAACAGCCAAATTATCGTGGTAACCCGCAATTAAGCCTGATAAAAATAAACAAACACCTGCAATTCCTGCGTAAAACACAGCGCCGCTTTTTAATGGATGAATGTCAGTTAGTAAATGATTGGCTTTTTCAGGTGTTATAAAATGTTGGCCTAAAATAGTCAAAAAAATCCAAGAAATCAACATAGCAGTCGGTATGGCAAAGGTCACATTTCCAAAAATAGCCACTATTTGGCTACGCACTGTATTGGCAATCATGGCAATTAACTGATTCATTTCTTTCGATTTACTATCTGCGGCATCAATACTGGCGGCAATTGCCGCGGCTGTCATGGCAGGCTGTTTGGTGGCTACGGTAAAATGTAAAATATGAATCAGCATAAAGCCTAGCCCATAATTTAGGCTAAATAAAATAGCCTCGGTTAATGGTGCTAAGTGCAATTTGGCTATTAAAATTTTAATCATGCTCATGGTGGCAATCACCACTCCAGCGCCCATTGCAGAGCGCATTAACGCAAAATACTCATGGCGATTATTGGTAATGTAATGCTCGCCCGTACGGCTGGCGTTTTCGGTCACACGCAGCGCCATCACTTCTAGATTCTCTTGCCAATGCTCGCCTACATCATTTTTGTGGCACTCACTGTAGACCAACTCTTTAAATAAATGTACTTTTTCTAAGTTTGCATTTGTCTCAAATGTTGCAGAGGATTGTTTGGTTAAAATATGTAGCAGCGTTTCTAAGCGGGCGATTTGTTGCGACATGCGTTGCAACAAATTGGTCAAGCGAATACTGGTACCTGTTTGCACACTATTGCGACGAATTTTGCTGACAATTGCGCTGCATTGATCCAGCATCACCAAAATATGATTAATGTCTCCCGTATTTTGGCCAAAAAATGCAGCGATTTCTTCTTGTTGTGCAATAAATGGGGACGTGTGTTTTTCAAGCTCGGGATAATTACGTAACAGCTCAGGCTCTAGCCCCAAAGCCGCAATGCGAAAAGACAGCGCCTGCGAAGCGGCAACCATGTGCTGCTGACAAGCTTGTTTTAACTCTGGTGAGGCTTCTTCAAAACGCAGCGCGCCAATCAGTTCAAGCCAAATTGCGTCTGGCACTGCCAAAACCCAGTTTGCATCGGTCGTTTTAGTAAAAAATAGTGCAAATAAATCGATTAAGTATGCTGTATCTACCGCTTCTGGCAAAACCTTATGAGAAACTCGCCTGCGCATTTCGGTAAAAAACCCCGTAAATACCGAATGACGCGCAATCAAATATAAAGAGATTGGTTTGCGCTCACTGAGTAAGTGCAAAATAGCGTCGCGCAGCAACTGTGCTTTTGCTGAATCTTGATTGAGCAAATAGCATAAAGCCTGAATAGATTTGATTGCCGCCTCTACTTGATGCGGCTTTTCTGGTCGGATTTTAGCAATTAATTCAGAAATTAATGGTATGGCGCGCTGCGGATTTTTTGAATCCGCAGCATATTGTTCAAACACGCTTACTAACATTCAGCGCCTTAAGCAAATTGCGTTTTTTGCGCATTGGTTAAATGCGGACTTAACACTTGTAACATCTGAGAAAATACTTTTGGATTGGCCGCCACGATATTACCCGTAGTCAACCAGCTTTCGTTACCTTCAAAATCGCCCACAATGCCGCCCGCTTCTTGCACAATCAAACCGCCTGCGGCGATATCCCAAGCCGACAAATTCAGCTCAAAAAAGCCATCTGTATAACCGGCCGCCACGTATGCCAAATCCAACGCGGCTGAACCTGGGCGGCGAATGCCACTTGTGCTTTTAATCATATCTCTAAGCATATTTAAATAGGTATCTAAATGCGTAAAATCTTTAAATGGAAAACCTGTGGCAATTAGTGAAGCTTGCAATTTGCTGCGATTCGCCACGCGAATACGTTTGTCATTTAAAAACGCGCCACGACCTTTGGTCGCAGTAAATAAATCATTTTTCACTGGGTCGTAAATCACCGCTTGTGTCAGTACGCCTTTTTGTTGCAACGCGATAGAAACGCAGTAAACAGGAAAATTATGTAAGAAATTCGTGGTGCCATCCAGCGGGTCAATAATCCAAATATTTTCAGATTCTTGATTGGTATTACCGCTTTCTTCACCCAAAAATCCGTGATCTGGATAAGCGTATTTCAAGGTATCGATAATTGCTTGTTCGGCCGAACGGTCTACTTCGCTGACAAAATCGTTAAAGTCTTTGCTTTGAACGGTGAGCGCGCCCACATCATTAGAAGCTTTGTTGATAATACGGCCCGCTTCGCGCGCGGCTTTTACTGCATTGATTAGCATGGGATGCATAACGAATAATCTTTAAAGAGCTGTTAAAATGCCATTTTAGCATTAATAGGCGCATCCCCAAATTGTCACAGTCAATTATTCCAAACAGTATTTTCGATAATATTCGTGTCGTACTTTGCCAAACTAGTCACCCTGGCAATATTGGCTCTACCGCGCGCGCCATGAAAACCATGGGCTTAAAGCATTTATATTTAGTTAAACCCGATAAATTCCCCGATGCGCACGCTACTGCACTCTCCACTGGCGCGGCTGATTTGCTGGAACGCGCGATTGTGACAGAAACCTTGAGCGAAGCATTAACAGGTTGTGCGTTTGCCATTGGCTTAAGTGCCAGAAAACGCTATTTATCGCACGAAACTGTCAGCGCGCGTACCGCCGCGATTGAAGCAAGTAAAATCGCAGCAAATCAACCGATTGCCTTTGTATTTGGCACCGAGATGAGCGGCTTAAGCAATGCCGAATTGGATTGCTGCCAAATGCTGGCGATGATTCCTGCTAATCCCGAATATTCATCACTAAATTTAGCTGCTGCGGTACAAGTCGTTTGCTATGAAATACGTATGGCGATTTTAGAAGGAAAAATCGATGCGCCAGAAGCCAGCGAATTGGCGACGAATGATGCTTTAGAAGGCTTTTATGCGCATCTAGAACAAACACTTTTACACATTGGCTACTTAAACCCCGCCGCACCTAAAAAGTTAAGTGAGCGTTTGCGCAGAATTTACGCCCGAGCGAGGCTGGAAAAAGAAGAAGTGAATTTATTGAGAGGCGTTCTAACGCTGACACAAGAACCACGTAAACATAGCAAATACTAGCTTTTATTTAACCTCAGCAATAACCCTACTAAATTAGTCAACAATTAATTTTTGTGACATAATACTGATTTTATTTTTTCACGTTAATTGGTTATGTTTAATCATTTAAAAGAAGATATTTCAATCGTGTTTGACCGCGATCCAGCGGCGCGAACGCATTTTGAGATTTTGACGACTTATCCAGGTGTGCATGCTTTGATTATGCATCGTTTTAGTCATTGGCTTTGGACTGCTCGCTTTTATTGGCTAGGTAGGGCGTTTTCACATATTGGCCGTTTTTTAACGGGTATTGAGATTCATCCTGGCGCCACTATTGGCAATCGTGTGTTTATTGACCACGGCATGGGCGTGGTGATTGGCGAAACGGCGGTGATTGGCGATGATTGTACTTTGTATCATGGCGTCACATTGGGCGGCACCTCTTGGAACAAAGGCAAGCGCCATCCAACCTTAGAGCAAGGCGTGGTGATTGGCGCGGGCGCAAAAGTGCTGGGCCCGATTACGATTGGCAAGAACGCAAAAATCGGCAGCAATGCGGTAGTAGTAAAAGATGTGCCGGAAAATGCGACCGCGGTTGGGATTCCTGCGCGTATTTTAGAGGAAGAAAAAGCTAAAAGACGTGATGAAACGGCGCAAAAGATCGGCTTTAGCGCATATGCAGTGGGCGACGATAATAATGATCCGATTACAAAAGCGATTCATAGTTTGTTAGATCATGCCAGCAAGCAAGATGCTGAATTAGCAAGATTAAAAGCGCAGCTCGCCAAAATTGACGACACTAAAGCTGACGCAGAATTGGCAGAAGCGTTTGCATCCAAAAAACACTAATGCGCTGCCACATTAAGCATTGAACTTAACCGATTAATAATTGACTAAAATAGTAGGTTATTATATAATTTGCGATATTTATTAAGTCAACAAACAATTATTTATGAGATTAACAACCAAAGGTCGTTTTGCTGTTACCGCAATGCTAGACCTTGCTTTAAATGAAGTAAGCGAGCTGGGCGAAAGCCGTCCTGTCACGCTGGCTGGCATTAGTGAGCGCCAAGCGATTTCACTTTCTTATTTAGAGCAGTTATTCAGCCGCTTGCGCCGCCAAGGCTTAGTGACAAGTGTGCGTGGTCCTGGCGGTGGTTATCGTGTAGCAAAACCACATGCGGAAATTTCGGTTTCTAATATTATTACCGCAGTGGATGAGTTAATTGACGCGACACAATGCGGCGGACAAGAAAATTGTCACGACACAGGTCGTTGCATGACACATGATTTATGGGCATCGCTTAACCATAAAATTTTAGATTATTTATCTGGCGTGACTTTGGCAGATATGGTTGAAAATCAGCGCCAAAATGATGGCGACTTAACCAATAAAAAGGTACATTTTTCGCCGCGCGGCTTACAGGCTAAAATCAGCCAGACCAAGCCTTGCGAGCAAAATTCCTGCGAAGAAGTTAACGCTTAAAATGAGCCAAGTTTTTTTTGATCATAACAGCACCACTGCACTCAAACCTGAAGTGCTGGAAGCGATGTTGCCTTTTATGGTCGAACAACACGGTAATGCAACCAGTCGCCATAGCTTTGGTCGCAACGCGCGTGCTGCTGTTGAACATGCGCGTGAGCAGGTTGCAGATGCGGTTAATGCACATCCGTCACAAGTGGTGTTTACCGCAAGTGGAACGGAAGCAAATAATTTTGCGATTCATGGTATTGCCAGCAATTTGTGCCATGGCCAAATACTCACCAGCGCGGTTGAACATCCGTGCGTGTCGCGCCCTGCCCTTGCCATGCAATCGCGCGGCTGGCAAGCGCGTAGTGTAGATGTGGATGCGCATTGCAAATTAGACCTGCATCACTTGTATAATCTGCTAGCAACCCCCACTAACTTAGTGTCGGTGATGTTGGCGAACAACGAAACAGGCGTAATACAAGATTTAGCTGAAATTTCAGCGTTAAGTCGCCAGCACAAAGCGCTTGTGCATACAGATGCTGTACAAGGACTAGGCAAAATTGCGATTGATTTTGCTAGTTTAAATGTCAACGCAATGACATTATCTAGCCACAAAATTGGCGGTCCGCTTGGCGCAGGTGCATTGGTGATGGATAAACGTGTGGATATTCAGCCTTTGCTTCATGGCGGCGGACAAGAAAAAGGCTTGCGTAGCGGCACTGAAAATGTTGCTGCGATAGTCGGTTTTGGTTTGGCTTGTGAGCTTGCTGTTAAGAATTTATCTGCTTTTGCACAACATACACATCGCTTACGCGATTTGTGCGAAACAGGTTTGGTTAAGTTAGGCGCTACATTATTCGGCCAACAAGAAAAACGTATTCCGAATACTAGCTTTTTTGCTTTTGAGAATATGGATGGCGAAACCTTAGTGATGGCGCTAGATCGTAAAGGATTCGCGGTCGCCAGCGGTTCGGCTTGCTCATCCGATAGTTCAGAGCCTAGCCATGTTTTGTTGGCAATGGGTGTTGATAAAGACTTAGCACGCGGCGCCATTAGAGTGAGTTTTGGTTTACAAAATACAGTTGAACAAGTACAGCAATTTTTAAAAGTGCTTGAAAATGAATTAGCAAGATTAAGAAACTTAACGGCTGTAGCGGCTTAACAAATAGCATTGAGAAAGTAAGTATTATTAAAATGGATAGAGACCCGATTTATTTAGATTATTCTGCCACCACGCCAGTGGATCCACGTGTGGCCGCGATGATGATTCCATATTTAACGGAACATTACGGCAACCCTGCGTCACGCAGCCATCCGTTTGGCTGGACAGCCGAAAAAGCGGTGGAAAATGCGCGTGAAGAAGTCGCCAAATTAGTGGGTGCCGATCCGCGTGAAATCGTATGGACATCGGGCGCAACAGAATCAAATAACTTAGCCATTAAGGGTGCAGCTAATTTCTATGCTGCGACTAAAGGCAAACATATCATTACGATTGCCACAGAGCATAAAGCGGTGATTGATGCGGTGCGCGAGTTAGAGCGTGTTGGCTTTACGGCTACTTATTTACAGCCCGAAGCAAATGGCTTGGTAGATTTAGTTAAATTTAAAGCGGCGATTCAGCCAGATACTGTTTTAGCCAGCGTGATGATGGTGAATAATGAAATCGGCGTGATTCAAGATATTGAAGCGATTGGCAATATTTGCCGCGAAAACAATGTGATTTTTCATGTGGATGCTGCACAAGCCACTGGCAAGGTAGAGATTAATTTAGAAAAATTGCCAGTCGATTTAATGAGCTTTTGTGCGCATAAAACCTATGGACCAAAAGGTATTGGCGCTTTGTATGTACGCCGCAAACCGCGTATTCGTATTGAAGCGCAGATGCACGGTGGTGGTCATGAGCGCGGCATGCGCTCTGGCACACTAGCCACCCATCAAATCGTGGGTATGGGCGAAGCATTTAGAATCGCGCGCGAAGAGATGGAATTTGAAAATGCGCGTATTCGTAAATTGCGCGATAAATTATTGGCTGGCTTGCAGAGCATTGAAGAAACTTATATCAATGGCGACTTAGATCACCGCGTGCCACATAATTTGAATATTAGTTTTAATTATGTAGAAGGCGAATCGCTAATTATGGCGGTGAAAGATATTGCGGTTTCTAGTGGTTCGGCATGCACTTCTGCCAGCCTAGAGCCAAGCTATGTATTGCGCGCGATTGGTCGTAACGATGAATTGGCGCATAGCTCAATTCGCTTCTCTATTGGCCGCTTTACAACAGATGCCGATGTTGATTACACCATTGAATTGTTGAAAACTAAAGTGGGTAAATTAAGAGAATTATCACCGCTTTGGGATATGTTTAAAGATGGTATCGATATAAGCAAAGTACAATGGGCAGCACACTAAAATGCTTCTCTTTTTCCGCCTAGCGGCGTTGTCGAAATGCTTGCATAGAAAACTATGCGGCGCATTCCTACGCTTTGCTAAACGAAAAAATAGGGCGCATTTGCAGTTTTAAATGTTTTTTGAATAATTTGAAATTTAACAAGTATTTAAAATAGGAAGTAAAATCAAGGCGACAAGCCGAAGACAGTACGACCAAGATAATACGAATCGTACGGCAAGGCGCAGGTAACGCAGAGTTTGCGACGATTTTTAAATACACAGGAGAAACAAAATGGCATATTCAGATAAAGTATTAGACCACTACGAAAACCCAAGAAACGTGGGTTCTTTGGATAAAAACGACCCAAACGTGGGTACTGGCATGGTTGGCGCGCCAGCTTGCGGCGACGTGATGAAGTTGATGATTAAGGTTAACGATAGCGGCATTATCGAAGATGCTAAATTCAAAACTTATGGTTGCGGTTCTGCGATTGCGTCTAGCTCATTAGTGACTGAATGGCTTAAAGGCCGCACGATTGACGAAGCGTATGCAATCAAGAATTCTGAAATTGCAGAAGAACTGGCCTTGCCGCCTGTAAAAATCCATTGTTCTGTATTAGCAGAAGATGCGATTAAAGCAGCGGTTGCGGATATTAAAGCCAAACAAACCGCAGCAAAAGAGGTAGCTTAAGCAATGGCAATTAGTTTGACACCCGCAGCGGCAAATCGAGTTGAAAAATTCTTGAGTAACCGCGGTAAAGGTATTGGCTTGCGATTGGGCGTTAAAACCACAGGCTGCTCTGGCATGGCTTACACGCTTGAGTTTGTCGATGATATGCAGCCTGAAGACATGGCGTTTGACAGTCATGGCGTCAAAGTGATTGTTGATCCGAAAAGCTTGGCCTACATTGATGGCACAGAGCTCGACTTTACCAAAGAGGGCTTAAACGAAGGTTTTAAGTTTAACAACCCTAACGTTAAAGATGAATGTGGTTGCGGTGAAAGCTTTACAGTGTGAGTGCTTTGAATATTGGCTTGGCAGATAATCATTCCTATTTTGAATTGTTTGATTTAACGCCGCAATTCGATGTAGATTTGGCAAAGCTAGAAACCAATTATCGTAGCATTCAATCTGCAAGCCATCCTGACCGTTTTGTAACAGCATCACCCGCTGAAAAATTGCGTTCTATGCAAACGGCGACATTGGCGAATGAAGCATACCAAACTCTAAAAAATCCAGCTAAGCGCGCTCAGTATTTATTAGCACTGCTTGGCGTTGATGCGATTGCTGAAACCAATACATCAATGCCTGCTGAGTTTTTAATGCAGCAAATGGAATGGCGTGAAGCTGTAGATGATGCAAAACAGGCCAAAAATATTGATGCGTTGAATGCTTTATTAATTGAAATGCATCAAGAAGCAGAACGTTTGCAAGCAGACTTAACCGATTTAATTGATGAAAAAAACAATTTGGCATTAGCCACTGATGCTACGCGTAAACTAATTTTTATTGATAAGGTGTGCGCCGATATCCGAAAAATCATTGAGCAATTAGATGCTTAATTAGCAAACTGTCTTTTAATTACACCTGACTTAAACATGGCACTTTTACAAATTTCCGAACCAGGTCAATCAGCCGCGCCGCATCAGCATAAATTAGCGGTAGGCATTGATTTAGGCACAACAAATTCGTTAGTGGCGACCGTGCGTAGCGGCATGAGTAGCGTATTAATCGATGATGACGGTCATGCGCTGTTGCCCAGTGTAGTGCGCTATCTGGCAGATGGTAATATTGAAGTTGGCTATGAGGCGCAAGCGGCACAATCGATTGACCCTGCAAATACGATTGTTTCCGCCAAACGTTTTATGGGTCGTAGCTTAGCCGAAATCGATGTCGCTACCCAGCCCTATCAATTTGTAGAAACCCCAGCTTCATCTGAAAAACCATCTCTAATCGAAAAAACAATACAGATTCAAACTCGCGCTGGTGTTAAAAGTGCGGTAGAAATTTCTGCAGAAATCTTAAAATCACTTAAGACACGCGCCGAAAAGTCCCTTGGCGGTGAACTAGTTGGCGCCGTCATCACAGTACCCGCCTACTTTGATGATGCGCAACGTCAGGCCACTAAAGATGCGGCACGTTTAGCTGGTTTAAACGTATTGCGCCTGTTGAACGAACCCACCGCTGCTGCGGTTGCTTATGGCTTAGATAACAGCGTTGAAGGCACTTATGTGATTTACGATTTGGGCGGTGGCACGTTCGATGTGTCGATACTAAAACTCAGTAAAGGTGTGTTTGAAGTATTGAGCACCAATGGCGATAGCGCGCTGGGCGGTGATGATTTTGACCGGAGGATTTTTTGCTGGGTGTTAGAACAGTCGCATTGCAAGCCGTTAAATGCTAGCGATACGCGATTACTCTTGACCAAATCGCGTGAGGCAAAAGAATGGCTAACTGATCACGCTAATGCGCAAATCACTTGTTTCTTAAGTACGGGTGAAGTAATCGATTTAACGTTGAGCGCTAAAAAATTCAATGAGTTAACCCAAACTTTGGTGGCAAAAACACTTAACCCGACTAAGAAAGCGCTGCGAGACGCAGGCTTAACTATTGAAGATATCAAAGGTATTGTGATGGTGGGCGGTGCTACGCGTATGCCGCAAATACGTTTAGCAGTGGCGGATTTCTTTAAGCAAACACCACTCACTAATTTAGACCCAGATAAAGTAGTCGCATTGGGCGCAGCTATTCAAGCCAACACATTAGCAGGCAACAAAAGCGATGCCGATTTATTATTGCTGGATGTGATACCGTTATCGCTGGGTTTAGAAACCATGGGCGGCTTGGTAGAAAAAGTAATTCCGCGCAATAGTACTTTGCCGATTGCACGCGCGCAAGAATTCACTACTTTTAAAGATGGTCAAACCGCCATGAGCATTCATGTGCTGCAAGGTGAACGTGAATTAGTAAGCGATTGCCGCTCACTAGCCAAATTTGAATTGCGCGGCATTCCGCCAATGGTGGCTGGTAGTGCGCGCATTAGAGTTACTTTTACGGTAGATGCAGATGGTTTGCTGAGTGTTTCGGCGCGCGAAATGACGACTAATATTGAAGCGAATATTGTGGTAAAGCCCAGCTACGGCTTATCAGAAGAGCAAATACTCACCATGCTAAAAAGTAGCTTTGGCGCAGCAGAGGCTGACAAACAAGCGCGAGCGCTGGCAGAAGCAAAAGTAGATGCGACTGGTTTGATTTTAGCGATTGACGCAGCTTTGCAACAAGATAGTCATTTGTTGGCAGATGCAGAAAAATTTGCCATTTTAGAAGCGTTAAGTCAGCTAAAGGCACTGATTGATGGAGTAGATCATCACGCCATTCACCAAGCGACAGAGGCCTTAAATGTGGCAACAGAAGCATTTGCCGCTAAACGCATGGATGCCAGCGTAAGTCGCGCACTCACTGGCAAAGATGTTGCCCAGTTAGATTTATAAAAATTAAGTTAGTTAAGATTCAACCAAGATTCAAACCAGGAATTAAAAAAATGACACAAATCATTGTATTACCGCATGTAGAGCTTTGCCCAGATGGCGCGGCGTTTGAAGCAAAACAAGGTGATTCTATTTGCCAGAATTTGTTGGATAACGACATTGATATGGATCACGCCTGCGACCAAGTATGCGCCTGCACTACTTGCCATGTGATAGTGCGTGAGGGCTATAAAAGCTTAAACCCTGCAGAAGATAACGAAGATGATTTATTAGACAAAGCTTGGGGTTTAGAGCCACAATCGCGTCTAAGTTGTCAGGCAATTGTGGGCAATACCGATTTGGTGGTAGAAATCCCTAAATACTCAATCAATATGGCTAAAGAAGGTCATCGTTAGCCTTTAGTTAATCGCTAAAAATGGCTAAAAGCTAACAACTTAATATTACGCTTAAAAAGTTAGCGTATCTTCTAAAAAGTCGACTCTGCCCGTATTAAAGTTAAATACGCCGCCAATAATACCAATTTGTTTGTTGGTGATTTGCTCATCAATAATATCGCTACAGCGAATAATCGTATCAATCTGATACTTTACGTTCAAGCTAACCACTTTATCTAAAAAGCCTTTGTTGCTTGAGCTTCTGTCGTTTAACTCTTCTTTTTCAAATCTTAAGCAAGGCCTAATCATATTCACAATCTCGCCAATATGACCTTCTTTAAAGTCATCACAAGCCGCTTGCACAGCGCCACATCCGGTATGACCCATGACCACAATCAGCTTGCTACCTAAATATTTAGTGCTGTACTCTAATGAGCCAATCGCTTTATCTGAAGCGATATTACCCGCTAAGCGAACGCTAAAAACATCACCTAAAGCCTGATCAAATATCAATTCAACAGGCGCACGCGAATCTGCGCAGCTTAAAAATGAAGTAAACGGATGCTGCTTATCCCTTGTGAGATCTAACAAGCTTTTTAAATCTTTCTTTTCTGTTTCGTTATTTATAAAACGCTCGTTGCCGTCTATTAAGATATCAAACGCTTCTTGCGGAGTCATTTTGTCACGATTTAATAAAGGGTGCTTATACATAGTTTATCTATCTCTAAAAATTAAAAAAGTCTTTTAAATAAATGGTTAAGTAAGTTGATAATTAAGTTTTTAATTAAGATGCAGGCGGAACAAAACCAATAGTTTCCACTTCAATATTTTTTAATTTGGCGTGCAGTTGATAATCGCGAATAAATTCCGCCACATCATAAGCAACTGATTTGCTGTTACTAAAATCAATCACCACTTTAGAGTCTTGTGGTATTTCTTCAAGCACCTGCAAAATACTAGCTTTGTTAAAGAATGACACTTCTTCTGCCAACACAAGATGATGCACTTTGCGACCATCTGAAGTTGTGGTTGAATCTTTAACATAATGCGAATTACGATAGCTGTGATGCAAGGTGAAGAACACACCAAATACCATACCAATCGCAATCCCCGTCAATAAATCGGTGAGCAAGATACCGATGATGGTCGCAATAAACGGTACAAACTGCTCCCAGCCAAGTTTGTACATGCTCTGAAACAAGCTTGGCTTAGCTAATTTGTAACCAACCATAATAAGAATCACGGCTAAGCTTGCCAATGGAATCATATTTAGCATGCCTGCGATAGTAATTGCGCTCAACAGTAGCCAAATACCGTGCAAAATAGCCGACATTTTTGTTTTGGCGCCAAAAGTAATATTGGCAGAACTACGTACGATAACCTGAGTGACTGGCAGACCACCGATTAAACCTGAGATTAAGTTACCTAAACCTTGTGCTTTTAATTCGCGATTAGTTGGCGTAACACGCTTCATCGGATCAAGCTTGTCTGTGGCTTCTACGCAAAGTAGCGTTTCTAAGCTTGCAATAATGGCAAGCACAACGGCTAATTTATACACCTCAATATTGTTTAACTGTGAAAAATCGGGGAATGTAAATTGCCCTAAAAAATCGGTTAAGTTATTGGCTACAGGCAAACTCACAATTTGATTTTCAGCTAAACTGAAATTAAGTACATTTGTTTGAAAAAGATAATTGAACAAAATACCGACCAACACAACCACAATTGGTCCTTGCAAAATTTCAAATACTCGACTTTTTTTGCTGAGATAAACATCCCAAAAAATTAGGATAGCAAAAGAAACACCCGCAATAATTAGTGCGCCTGGTGTTAATAAATTCCATGAATCCATCAAGGTAGTAAATGTATTGCCGCCATCCGCTTGCGCGAAAGATTCATCTCCCTCAAAATCCATATCGTAGCCCAAAGCATGTGGAATTTGCTTTAAGATAATGAGCAAGCCAATACCTGTTAACATGCCCTTGATAACCGAAGAAGGTACAAAATAAGCAATAAATCCAGCCTTAAAAAATCCTAAAGCCAGTTGAATTAATCCAGCTAAAACAACTGCCAGCAAAAAAGTTTCAAAAGACCCTAGCGCGCCAATTGCAGTTAATACAATCACGGCCAAACCAGCCGCCGGACCACTAACGCCCAACTGAGAACCGCTTGCCATGCCAACAATAATACCGCCGACAATACCCGCAATCACACCTGAGAAAAGCGGCGCACCCGAGGCAAGTGCAATACCTAAGCAAAGTGGAAGTGCTACAAAGAAAACGACAATACTGGCCGGTAAATCGTTTTTTATTTCTTTAAACCATGCTTGATAACTCAATTGAATTCCTCTAACTATGAATAATGTCTAAATGACAGTGTAACAAATAATAAGTGCCATTTTCATGACAATGGCACTTTTATCTATCACTATGATTAATTTAGTTAATCTGTCGTTTTATCCATATAAGGTCTTTTACCTAACATACGAATGTTCAATTGTTGATAAGTGTTAGGTCCCGCTTTACGTTCAGCCGATTCATCTTTAATCAACGTTGCAGCTTCCCAATTATCTGCTTTGTTAGCGGTAGCTTCAACTGGTGCTTCTTGATAAGGACGTTTCGACAAGTTTTGGTTGATGACATTTTGAGCTTTATCATCTCCTGCCTGAACAACGCCCGTTGTTAACATTACTGCCGCTACCAGTCCAATAAGACTTTTGCTTTTCATCATCATCTCCTCAACTTAACCCTATACTGAATCAAAATTATATTTAATTAGTATGGGCGTTTTGATAACTGATTTAAACGTTGCACTTGTTTGTTTGTGCCTAAAGCGCTGTCGTCAGCTTCTACTTCACCGCGTATTAATGTTGCACCTTCAAATTCGTTTGATTTTTGATAAGCGCTATCAGGCAACGGTTGTGCGTATGGGCGTTTAGACATATTGTTTTGGTTTTGCACACTTTTTTTGTATGCATCTTCTGCATTCACTGCACCAGATACCAATAAAATTGCTGATGAAACAATCACTGCTAAATTTAAACTTTTCATTTTCTCTCTCCAATTATGTTTACGTTGTTCGGGTTATTTAATTGCTTTCCCGATGTGATGCATTATGCACACAGTCAGTAAAGTAAAAGTCTACCAAAATAGGTAGAACGGTATATACTATTCGGCATATGTCAATCATTCAACTTAACCCATCTGAACAACTAACAAGTGCTCGCGCGTTGAGGCAGAGCCTGAAACAAACACAAGCCAACGATGCGCATTTAAGGCTTTATCTCAACCTAGGCTTACAACTCTTTGAACAGGGCTGGGGCACTGCTACATCAGCTAGTCTTTTGCATGCGCTTTGCACTTTACTTTCAGCACAGCATGCCTTGTTAGCCGTAGAAAATTCTGGGAAACTAATTGTGTTTAATCAAGTAGGGCAGTCTTTACCAATAGGCACAAGAATTCCGATGATGGGAATATTGGCGAGTATGCTCAAAAATCCTGTTCAGCTAAATTTATATGAGAATAAAGGCACGCAATTATGGACACATGGGGAAACCAATCACCATGAGTGCTTAATTCCACTCGCGTTAGGCAAACATGGGAAAGGGGTTATTGCGCTCTCTGGGAAAAAACTCACCTTAGAATCAGCCGAAATCGAAACCTTAAACGCACTTGCGGGCTTAATAGGGCTAGCATTATCTCAACACCAAGGGCCAGTGCGCAGCGAAGTAGACCAAACTATTTTAGAAGCATTAACACCCAGAGAGCGTGAAATTTTTGCACTTTTACCCTCTGGCTTAAGTAATAATGCGCTTGGTGCTAAATTGGGGATTGCGCCAGGCACAGCTAAAATTCACGTTGAGCGTATTT
Source organism: Proteobacteria bacterium ST_bin12 (assembly GCA_002083635.1). Lineage (GTDB taxonomy): Bacteria > Pseudomonadota > Gammaproteobacteria > Burkholderiales > Methylophilaceae > Methylotenera_A. Next base: position 109,573 of record MSXP01000005.1, read on the forward strand.
TAAATAAACTGGGTGTAAAAGATAGAACACAAGCTGCGGTAAAGGCTGTTGAGCTGGGTTACAGGTCTTGAGTATTAAATTGTTAAAATATAGATTTGATGAAAAATACACAGCCACAATTAGCTAAAAGAAATCATTTTCAGCCCCTAAGCTGGATTGCGCAGGCATGGCAAGATTTACCATTAGGAATAAAAGGCGTTTGTGTTATTGCCTTGCCACTGCTGGTTTTATTAGCATCGCTGGGCTCGTTATATATTAGAGAGCAAGAAACGACACAATTAGAAAATAAGCTCAGACTCGCTTTGCAAAATCAGCGTGATATTCAAGAAGTACATACGATGCTGATTGAAGCATCTACTGGCGTTAGAGATTACTTGCTGACTGGGGATAAGCATTTTCTAGATATTTTTTTTCAGGTGGAAAGCAAACTGCCTGCCATACTAAATGCGTTGGAAATTCAACTTGATAATGAGGGGCAAAAAAAGCGCCTTGCGACTATTTACCCACTCGTTGAGCAAAATTTACGTGATTTAAGAACATTGTCAGAATATGAATCGAACATTGCATCTGATGACTTAATTGCCAAATTCAAATCCCAGGTCAATACGCTAGATAAGCTAAGAAACGAAATTGAAAGGCTCAATGCAGAAGAAGCGATTTTGGTGGCTAAAGACCAGCAAGACGTCGTTGAGCAACGGCAACGGCATATCATCATTACTCTGATAGCGGCAGTGTCTGGGATTATTGGCTCTTTGGTTGCGGTATGGATTTTCTCACGCACTATCGTCAAAAGAGTACGCCTATTAAGAGACTCTGCGGCGCATCTTGCCAAATCAGAAAAATTAAACTTGCCGTCCAGTAGTCAGGATGAGCTGGGCCAATTATCCGATGAGCTTGGCCACGCATCGCAATTATTGGCTAAAAATATCAACGATTCCATTCAGGCCAGACAAGAAGCGGAAGAAGCCAGCGCTTCAAAAAGTATGTTTTTATCTCGTACCAGCCACGAGTTAAGAACACCGTTAAATGCTATTTTAGGATTTGCCCAACTACTAGAACAAGATTTATCACAGGGAAAACAACGTGAAAGTGTCTCGCTTATTTTAGGTGCTGGACAGCATTTGCTCAAATTAATCAATGAAGTACTAGAAATTGCCAGAGTTGAATCTGGGGAAATTTTATTAGAGCTGACTCCTGTTGACGTTAATGCCTTGCTTGATGAGGCAACGCAATATATTGCGCCAATAGGAAAAATTCGTGATATTGAAATTAAAACTGAAATTGCGTCCAATTTATGGGCAACAGCAAACCGACAAAAGCTACTTCAGGTGGTGTTAAATTTACTATCAAATGCACTTAAGTATGGCCCCGCAAATGCAGTAGTAAAATTAAACGCATACCGTCTTGATGGTAATATTTTGATAGAAGTGGAGGATGCAGGTGTCGGCATTCCAAGCAAATTGAAAGAGCGCTTATTTACGCCATTTGATCGCCTAGGCGCAGAACAAAGCAAAGTAGAAGGCACTGGACTGGGCTTGGCTTTATCGAAACAAATTATGCTGGCCATGAAAGGTAGTATTCATGTATCTGACGATAAAAGCTTATTTTGGATAGAAATTGGCGCTTGCGAATCGAACGCAGAAACCAACAATATTGCTCAAGCAGCACCACTCAATAAATACACCTCTTTAAAAAACAAACATACTATTCTTTATGTAGAAGATAATTTAAGTAACCGCGCATTAGTTGAAGCAATCATTCATCGCCAGCATGATTTACGTATTCATTCGGTAACAACAATGAAAGATGCTAGACAATATCTAACAGAATTTACACCTTCGCTATTGCTGGTTGATTTAAATTTACCAGATGGGTCTGGTGAGAGCTTAATCAGCTTTGTAAAAGCAGATGCTAATCTTCAACATATCCCTATCATGGTACTCAGTGCAGATGCCTTGCCAGAAACCATAGCACGCTTAACAATGGCTGGTGTTGCCCAATATATTACCAAACCTTTAGATGTGGCCATGTTTAACAAAAAAGTAAGAGAACTCATTGAGGCATAGAAAATAAAATGACTGAAGCGGATATATTAAATGCCAAAATTTTAGTGATTGATGATGCAGAAGCAAATCTGCGGCTATTAGAAGATTTACTAGCCAGAGAGGGTTTTCATCAAGTCATCAGCACTGCGGATTCCACGCGTTCTCTCGATTTATTTAAGGCGTTTGAACCTGATTTAATTTTGCTGGATTTAATGATGCCAGAGTTAGATGGCTATGCCGTGCTAGAAATGCTATCGCGCCATATTCCTAAAGATGAATATTTACCTGTTTTGGTGCTAACAGCAGACGCAACCATCGCAGCAAAAAGAAAAGCCTTAGCATTAGGTGCTAAGGACTTTTTGACTAAACCATTTGATACGATTGAAGCAATGTTGCGTGTGTGGAATTTATTAGAAACGCGCGTTTTGTATCGCCATCTAAAATCACTCAATACTGCAATTATGCCGGTAAATCATGCACATCAAGTTGAAGAATAATTTAGTTGAGTAAGGCTAAATTAGTAGTAGTTGTTTTTTGTGCCAATTTTTGCAAGTAATCAATCGCTTGTGCATGTTGACCATTCATAGACAACACCTTTTTAAAATGCTGTTCAGCGCTAGCATAATCATTGGTTGCATACTCTGCAGCAGCCAAATAAAACCAAGATTCAGCAGTGTTTGGCTCAGCTTGCACCCATTGTGTCGCTACTTTTAATAAAGCGCTCCACTCTTGTGCAACATAAGGTTGCACTACTTGCATAAAATAAGGACGTTTCTTAGCATCCATCGCCCAAAAAGGTTTTTCACTTTTTGCACCTAATGATTGAGCAGGCTTGCTCGCTAATGTTTGCACCCATTCAACTGGCATATAGTAGTAATAAGCTGAACTGCCTTTGCTTTTTAAAGTGATGATACCCACTAAGTTTCCTGCATCATCAAATGCACCACCACCACTAGCACCTAATCTAAACGAGCTACTTGCACGGATAATCACGCTATCATCCATCGGAAAAAGTCCTTTTACCTCGCCAAAAGTATTCACTGGCTGTTTGGTTTCGTCTGGGTAGCCAACTGTAAAAAAAGAGCTACCGTATTGAAGATTTTTGCTGGCGCCGAACTTAACCGCTGGCACATTTAAGTTTTCTACGGTCAACATACATAAATCGTGATGCCAATCTGCTTTGATTGCGGTAGCCACATGCGGCTCGCCATTTACAACAACTGTCACATTGGTCGCGTCATTCACCACATGGCAATTGGTAATCACTTCGTTTTTGCCAATCACCACAGCAGAACCCAAACCTAAACTTCCATTTGGCAATATGACTTTTACGCGTAACACACTTTGACTCAGCTCGCTCACCAAAGCTTCAGCAGGCATTGCCCATGCGCTATTTGCAGCGCACAACACTAGCAGTAATGTGGATATTTTGGTTAAGTAATGTTTCATCATCGCGCTTCCTTATTCACAGCTCATCATTGCTGAAACTAAATCTAATAAAACGATGTTGCTTTGATGTCTATTCAGCAATTAATATTCCAACTTTAAAAAACACTGGCTGATATGGCTTGAAAGCGGCTTTTAAAGCCAATAGAGGCAATTACTTAACCATAAAAAATGGTTGAATTTTTGAATGAATCAAGGTGTACATGCACGCTTAATGTGCAGACTTAACACTTTTTTGGTGCATAAATATTGCTATTAAATAATCAGAGATTATGTAGATTATTCTATAGTGGACGTACTTAAGAATGTCGATATGAATCAAACTGTTAACTGCTCATTCATAATCACCAATAAAAAAACCCGCTTGCGCGGGTTTTTTTGTGTTTCTGATACGGAATGAGATTAATAATTAAACTGTACTTGAAGACGTAGTGCATCAGAACGGAAGTTCTCGTAATCTTCTCTTGCAGGTAAGTTATTGGTTGCGCTTGCAGCAGGACGATTGCCCGTGACCAAGTTAGTACGATTCAAACGATGGTACTCTAACGCAACTTCTACTTCTGGTGCAATTTGCCACTCCACACCCAACTCCCAATCGTTCACTTCGTTTTTCGGCGAATTGGTTTCTGCTTTACTGTAGCCATCAAAATACTGCCATTTAAGATATGGCGTCACTGTACCGTTTGTATCGAAAAATTTCACATTGTCAATTTTATACATCGCTTGAACATAACCACCATTTAAGCTTTGTTCTTCAATTCTGTTAGTAGCAGTATCTAAACCTGGCGTATGACCCCAGTTCCATTCTGCTTGTATACCAAACGGTTGTGGATACATAATAAAGCTGACGCCTACGCGTTCATCTGCGATACCATTACGGCCTGAAAGTGGAACACCAGAACCTAATGTTGGCGTTGCCGCCGCAAGCGCACCTGCAGCATTACGTCTACTGTAAGCGCCAGTTGTTGAAACATATTGACCTTTGTAGGCTTGAATACCAACCTCATAAATCTGGCCACTTTCTGTTTTCCATGGATGTGTGTAGCGCGAAATAATGTGATAGTTATCGTTTTGATCACGCGCATTTGCACCTTGGCCATTGTATGCCCCTAGTGCAAATTGGCCGTAATTACCAGAATGTTTTAAACCTAATTTCCCAATTTCTTCAAACAGCTCTTGTGTGGCAACTGGTGTGTAGTAGTAAAACGCACCTAAATCACGCTCATCACGTGCCGCACTGTTTAAAGCATCCGCACGGTCAAATGCTAAACGGTTTTGTGAAGACTGTAAGTTTTCAAAACCAAATGGCACTTTTGATTGGCCGATACGCACACGATGCACACGGGTTTTATCAATGTAAATATCGCCATAAGTATCGCGCAACTGTGCAAAATTGCCTGCGCCTGATGCATTAGAGTTGCTAGTGCCGCCAATTGAGCTGGCTAAATCTGGTTGAAAGTAATAACTTAAATGATCGCCATAATCACCAAAAATCACCACACGGGCACGGCGAATTAAAAAGTTTTTGTCAGCATCGCCCAATGATTTATCATCACCCACAGAGCGATCAGACCACAAGTTAATACCATCATCACCGCCAATTAAACTGGTCGCGCGCGTTTGCACATAGCCGCGAATTTTAACGCCGCTAGTTGAAAATTTCTTTTCTTTCTTTTTTTGCACATCCACTTCATCGGTGCGGCCTTTTGTAATGAGCGCGCCCTCTTCTTCCGTCAAAACTCCCTTGCTAATCAAGGCATTGACGATATCTGTTGTACTGTCAGCCATTGCGCTTAGGCCAGTAGTAAGTAAAAGCGTACCGGCTACTGCAATCGCTACTTGATGTAATTTAAATCTCATCAAAATTCCCTTATTTATAATCGTTAAAAATGAATATTTTTTGATGAAATGGATTTTGATGGTCGTGTGTGACAATTTGATGACAAAAACGTGACATATGACTATATTTTGAAGCAATACAACCATATTGTTGTATGTGCCGCACAATAAAAAAGCCAGCTTTATTGCTAAAGCTGGCTTTTATTTTTTAAATAAAGAGTTTGCTGTTTTAAGACTCGGCACGCATATGCGGGAACAAAATCACATCGCGAATACTGGGCGAATCGGTAATCAGCATCACCAAACGGTCAATGCCAATGCCGCAACCGCCTGTTGGCGGCATGCCATATTCCAGCGCACGGATAAAATCTGCATCGTAATACATCGCTTCTGCATCGCCCGCTTCTTTTGCTTTCATTTGCGCTTGAAAACGCGCCGCTTGGTCTTCTGCATCATTCAATTCACTAAATCCATTGGCAATTTCACGACCAGTGATAAACAATTCAAATCGTTCAGTAATTTCTGGGTTTTTATCCGACGCACGCGCTAAAGGTGAAACTTCAACAGGGTAATCGATAATATAAGTGGGTTGCCACAATTGGCTTTCAGCGGTTTCTTCAAACAACGCCAATTGCAATGCGCCTAAACCTGCGTGGTCAAAGGGTTTTGTGCCATGTTTTAATATTTCCGCACGCAAAAAGTCTGCATCATTCAACTGACTTAACGCATATTTTGGGGCATATTTTTGAATCGCACCCACAATCGTCAACCGCTCAAAAGGCTTGCTTAAATCCACTTCTTTGCCATCGTATGTTAATACCGCTGTTCCACGCGCGGCAATCGCAGCGGCGCGAATACATTGTTCGGTAAAATCCATCAACCATTGATAATCGGTATAAGCTGCATAAAACTCCATCATGGTGAATTCTGGATTATGACGAACGCTTAAACCTTCATTGCGGAAATTACGATTAATTTCAAACACGCGCTCAAAACCGCCAACGACTAAACGTTTTAAATATAACTCAGGCGCGATACGCATAAACATTTGCATATCCAGCGCATTATGGTGTGTGATAAACGGCTTGGCTGACGCGCCACCAGGGATCGGATGCAACATCGGCGTTTCGACTTCTAAGAATTCATTTTGAATCATAAAGTTGCGAATGGCAGAAACCACTTTGCTACGCGCAATAAAAGTCGCGCGGGTTTCTTCGCTGGTAATCAAATCCACATAACGTTGGCGATATTTGACTTCCTGGTCTTGCAAGCCGTGAAATTTTTCGGGTAATGGGCGCAGTGATTTTGTCAGCAATCTTAATTCGGTGACATGAATAGATAATTCGCCAGTGCGCGTTTTAAACAAACGACCAGTGGCGCCTAAAAAATCGCCCATATCCCAATGTTTAAAGCTTTCGTAGATTTCTTCACCGACTTCATCGCGCGCTATATATAACTGGATTCTGCCACTTGCATCTTGAATCGTGGCGAAACTGGCTTTGCCCATCACGCGTTTTAACATCATACGGCCAGCTACAGTGGCTGAAATACTTTGAGGGTCTAGCGTTTCTTTATCTAGTTCACCGTACTGCTTGTGTAAAGCATCAGCTTTGTGCAAGGGCTTAAAATCATTTGGAAAAGCCACGCCATTTGTCGCTTCACGAATGGCTTTTAGTTTTTCACGACGCTCTGCAATCACGTGGTTTTCATCTACTGGTGCTATTTCATTATTTTGTTGATTACTATCGCTCACACTTAAACTCCCTGCTTCAAACTGACTTGTATAAATGGGTCAAGATCGCCATCCAGCACACCTTGTGTATTGCCAATTTCAACATTGGTGCGTAAATCTTTGATGCGGCCTTGGTCTAATACATAAGACCTAATTTGATGTCCCCAACCGATATCGGTTTTGGCATCTTCCAGCGCTTGTTTGTCGGCGTTGCGCTTATTAAGTTCTAAATTATAAAGCGCGCCTTTCAACATATTCATTGCTTCTTCGCGGTTACGATGCTGGCTTCGGTCATTCTGGCATTGCACGACTACGTTTGTCGGCAAATGCGTGATACGCACGGCTGAATCGGTCTTATTGATGTGCTGACCGCCTGCGCCTGAAGCACGATAAGTATCGACGCGCAAATCGGCAGGATTAATATCAATTTCGATTGAATCGTCTACTTCTGGGAAAATTTGCACGCTGGCGAAACTGGTGTGGCGCTTGGCGTTTGAATCGAATGGTGATTTACGCACTAATCGATGCACGCCGTTTTCAGTTCTTAAAGTGCCGTAGGCGTAATCACCAGTGAGTTTAATGGACGCGCCTTTAATGCCTGCTACATCGCCATCAGACAATTCCAGCACTTCTACTTTAAAGCCTTTGCGCTCGGCATAACGCAAATACATGCGTAGTAACATATTGCACCAATCTTGCGCCTCTGTTCCGCCACTGCCCGATTGAAATTCAATAAAGCAATTATTCGCATCTAATTCGCCCGAAAACATACGGCGGAATTCCATGGCGGCGATTTGCGTTTCAATGTTTTGCGTGTCTGAGTCGACACTTAACAGTGTTTCATCGTCGTTTTCTTCACGCGCCATCTCAAACAACTCTTGGCTATCTTTTAGACCGTTTTCAAGGTTTTGCAGATTATGCACCACTAGCTCAAGCATGCGCTTTTCTTTGCCTAGCTCTTGTGCTTTTTTGGCGTTGTCCCACACTTTTGGGTCTTCTAATAAACCATTTACTTCTTCTAACTTTTGCGACTTGTTTTCAAAGTCAAAGATACCCCCGAAGGGCGTAGTGGCGCGCGCTTAAATCACTTAAACGATTGGCAATAATATTGAGTTGTTCGGCTTCCATACTGGCTTGCTAATGATTATGCTATTGAATAAAAGTGAGCATTATACAGCAAAGACTTAACGCTTTTTTTAGCTTAAATATTTAAGGTTTATAGATTATTTTTTCACCATCTTCTTTGATGAATTCACCAAAGTTTGGATTTTCCAAAATATCCAACACCAATTCCGAAGGGCGGCATAACTTGACCCCTTTAGCCGTGATCACAATCGGGCGATTGATCAAAATGGGGTGTTGCATCATGGCATCCACCAAATCGCTGTCGCTTAATGTTAAATCGTCCAAACCTAAATCACTGTATGGTGTACCTTTTTCGCGCAATAAATCACGCGGCGCAATGCCCATTTGCACAATTAATTCGGTTAATTTCTCACGACTAGGCGGTGTTTTTAAATATTCAACAATCTCTGGCTCGATACCGCTGGCGCGTATCATCGCCAACGTATTGCGCGATGTTCCGCAAGCTTGGTTGTGATAAATCGTCACTTTGCTCATCATTAGTCTTTCAAAATTACTGTCTGTTTAAGTACTGTGGCTAAAAGTTTGTACGACTTTATACTAAAATCCAGTGTTATTCATCGCACAAACAATTACAATTAAAGCTACTTTTTGTCATACTATTGTCACAAAAATTTTATAAATTGTTCATTAAGTTAAGTAGACGTAATACACAATTTATCGTTACTGTAAGCGTACTACAACTGTAATTTATTTTTTCGGGGAATTTAATGCAAACTAAGTTTGTTAAAGTGTTAAGCGTAGCGGCTGTTTTAGCGGCTACTTTCAATATTCAATCAGCAGCAGCAGCTGATAAAATTATCAAAATTGACGGCTCAAGTACCGTTTATCCTATTACTGAAGCGGTTGCAGAAGAATACCAAATCGCGACTAAAGTAAAAGTGACTGTTGGTATTTCTGGTACTGGTGGTGGTTTTAAAAAATTCTGTCGCGGTGAAACTGATGTACAAAATGCTTCACGCCCTATCCTCAAAAAAGAGATGGATGCTTGTAAAGAAGCTGGTGTACAGTTTATTGAGTTACCAGTAGCTTACGATGGCTTAACAGTCGTAGTGAATAAAAATAATGATTTTGTTAAATCATTAACAGTTGAAGAACTGAAAAAAATGTGGGAGCCCGCAGCTCAAGGTAAAGTAAAGTCTTGGAAGCAAATTAATGCAGCTTTTCCTGATACACCGCTTAAATTATTTGGTGCAGGCTCTGACTCAGGCACATTCGATTATTTTACTGAAGCGATTGTTGGTAAAGCTAAATCAAGCCGTGGCGACTATACTGCTTCTGAGGACGACAATGTTGTAGTACAAGGCGTTGCTAGCGACAAAGGTTCTTTAGGCTATTTTGGTTTTGCATACTATGAAGAAAACCAAGACAAACTAAAAGCAATTCCTATCGTTGCTAAAAAGGGTGCACCTGCTGTTTTACCTTCATTAGAAACGGTTAAAAACGGTACATACCAACCACTTGCTCGTCCTATCTTTATTTATGTTAATGCTTCATCTGCAGCGTTTAAGCCAGAGGTGAAAGCATTTATTAATTTTTATTTAGAGAACGCACCTGAATTAGTTAAAGAAGTGAAATATATTCCTTTGCCCGCCAATGAATATGCGGCTGTTACCAAGCACTTTAAATCGTTAAAACCTGGAACAGGTTTTGATGGCACACCCGAAATTGGTGTGAAAATTGAAGAGTTATTAGCCCGTATTAAGTAGTTTAATCTATTCAAAAAGGCGACCTAGCGTCGCCTTTTTTATTGCTTCAAATTGACTCGCTTATGCCTAAAAAAATTGAATAGTTGATGAAACAATGTAATGGCTCACTACCTTTTTAGTCATTTATCTGTATCCCCCACCAATAAATTGTCTTATATTTGTCACATTAATTCATTACAATACGGTTATATAAAAAATGACATCTAAACAATGACCTCAGCAAATCAAAACACCATTATTAGTCCGCGTTTAGCCAAAAATATTAAGCGTAATGTACGCGAACGCATCATTGAATTCATCCTTATGCTGGCTGCACTTTCGGCTGTTTTAACTACTTTTGCGATTGTTGGTGTATTAATAGTTGAGTCTTTGTCGTTTTTTGAGCATGTATCTTTGGTCGATTTTTTAACAGATACTCAGTGGACACCTTTATTTGAGGACGCTCACTTTGGCATCATGCCCTTAGTAGCTGGCACATTAACAACTTCAGCAATTGCTTTATGTGTGGCTATTCCAGTCGGCACAATTGGTGCGATTTATTTATCAGAATTTGCATCGCATAAAGCACGTGAAATAATCAAACCCGTATTAGAGCTATTAGTGGGCGTACCCACTGTTGTATTTGGTTACTTTGCTCTTTTATTCGTTACCCCTTTATTACAAAAAATATTCCCTGAGTTGCCCGGTTTTAATATGCTAGGCCCAGGTATCGTGATGGGTATTATGATTATTCCTTACATTAGTTCAGTGGCAGAAGATGCGATGCGCGCTGTGCCAATGAGCATGCGCGAGGGTAGCTATGCAATGGGCGCAACACGCTTTCAAACAGCGGTTAAGGTGGTTACTCCCGCCGCAATTTCAGGCATTATTGCTGCTTATATTTTAGCTATTTCACGCGCTGTCGGCGAAACGATGGTGGTGGCCGTGGCTGCTGGCCAGCAACCTAATTTAACTTTTGACCCAATGGAAAGTGCGGCTACGATTACCGCCTACATTGTGCAAGTTGCACTAGGTGATTTGCCGCATGGCAGCGTAGGTTATCAAAGTATTTTTGCCGCTGGGTTAGTGTTAATGATAATGACTTTAACATTTAATATTTTAGGTCATATTGCACGTAAAAAATTCCGCGAGAATTACTAAAGTTAACGCCAAATAAAACGAGATAAGCCACAATCCCATGACTGAACTAGCGAAAAAATCACAAGCAAGCGTACTCGAAAATCTGGATAGCGTACGCGCGATGATTAAGCGTCATAAGCGTAATGACATCTTTTTTTCAATTATTGGCCTAATCGCATTGATGATTGGCTTGCTCACGCTATGTACTTTGTTTATTGATTTGGTGATGGACGGCTACCCACGTTTTAATATGGATTTTTTAAGTAACTTTCCATCACGTCGTGCCGCAAAAGCAGGTTTGTTATCTGCATGGGTAGGTTCGCTTTTGGTGATGACTGTGACCTTTTTAACTGCGGTACCAATGGGTGTTGCTGCGGGTTTATACCTAGAAGAGTATGCAAAAAAAGGATGGTTTTCTGATTTAATCGAAATTAATGTATCCAATTTGGCAGGTGTGCCGTCTATTGTGTATGGTTTATTGGCGCTTGGTCTTTTCGTATATGGATTAGGTTTGGGTCAAAGCATACTCACTGCAGGCTTAACGCTTGGTTTATTGATTTTACCTATTGTAATCGTGTCTACAAGGGAATCTATTCGAGCCATTCCAGTCGCGATTCGCGAAGCCGCCTACGCCGTTGGTGCAACTAAATGGCAAGTAGTAAAAGATCATGTTTTAAAGTACTCTCAAGGAGGTATTTTAACAGGTGTCATTATCGGTATGGCGCGTGCACTGGGCGAAACAGCGCCTGTGATTACGATTGGCGCACTGACATTTATTGCGTTTTTACCACCCTCACCTCTTACAGAAGCGGCGCCTTTTATCAATTTTGATTGGTTAACTTCAGGCTTTACCGTTTTGCCGATTCAAATGTTTAACTGGCTATCACGTCCCGATCATGCGTTTCATATTAATGCAGCCGCAACAGGCGCCATTATTATTGTGGTGACCTTATTAATGAACGGTACGGCCATCTACTTGCGTTATCAAATACGTAAAAATATTAAATGGTAACGAAATTCACTGAATCGTATAAATAAAAAATTAACGAAATAAAACAAGATTTTTTGGGAAAACTTATGGCCAATGTAACAACAGCAATTAAAGCAGAATCGCGTGATTTAAACTTTTTTTATAGCAATGGCATGCAAGCACTTAAAAGTGTCAACATGCCTTTGTATGAAAACAAAATCACGGCGTTAATTGGTCCATCTGGTTGCGGAAAGTCCACATTTTTGCGTTGCTTTAACCGCATGCATGATTTGTATCCTGGTAATAAATATCAGGGCCAAATTATTATGCAGCCTGACAACACCAACATTTTAGAATCAGGTGTAGACCCAATTGAAGTGCGTATGCGCATTAGCATGGTGTTTCAAAAGCCAAACCCTTTCCCTAAATCAATCTATGAAAACGTGGCTTATGGTTTACGTGTGCGTGGCGAAAAAAATAAGCGCATGGTGGATGATAAAGTAGAAGAGGCCTTAAAAGGCGGCGCATTATGGAACGAAGTAAAAGACCGTTTACACGACTTAGCTTTTAATTTATCTGGCGGCCAGCAACAACGTTTATGTATTGCACGCGCATTGGCAACCGACCCTGAAATTATGTTGTTTGACGAGCCGACATCTGCACTTGACCCAATTGCGACTGCCAATATTGAAGAACTGATGAGCGAGCTTAAAGAAAAGCTGACTATTTTAGTGGTGACGCATAACATGCAACAAGCCGCGCGCGTATCAGATTACACAGCTTATATGTATCTTGGCGAGTTGATTGAGTACGGCGACACGGATATGATTTTTACCCGCCCAACCAGAAAAGAAACAGAAGATTACATTACAGGTAAATTTGGTTAACCCTTAATCTAAGCAAATAAAAGTTGAATCAAAAAAAGCCAGCAATGCTGGCTTTTTTATTGTCATAAAAAACAACGCAATAATATAGCTAATTTCGACCCAAATTTAGTGTTAAGTACGCTGTATATTAAGTATTGCAGGCTTTTTAGTTTGGCCGTGCGTGCTAGCAATCACCATGTAAAACTTAACCATGCGCTCTGCTTGGGTGGCGGCAGACCATTTTTTCTGCGCGTATTCTCGCGCTACTTCACCTAGTTGCTGGCAACGCTGCGGATTAATGAGCAAGCTATGCACTTTTTGCACAAACTCAGATTCATTTTCTGGGGCAATCAATGCGCCTTGGCCTTCGATTAAAATAGATGCGGTGCCTAATTCTGCAATCGCTACAACTGGCGTGCCTTGTGCCATCGCCTCTAGAATCACCAAGCCTTGCGTTTCACTTTTTGACGCAAACACAAATACATCCGCCGCTTTATAGCAGCTATTTAGCTCTGTCTCGCGATTTAAATAACCAATAAACTGCACATTGCTTTCAATGCCATGCGCTTTGACTGAGGCGCGCAAACTGGGCACTGCTGGACCCTCTCCCGTGATGACTAACAGCACCTCTGGCATTACCTCGCTTAACAATTTGACCATAACCAACAAAAAGCCAATATTTTTCTCATGTGCAACGCGGCCTACATATAGTAACAATGGGCGCTCTAGTGCAATGCCGTGTTTAACTTTAAATGCATTGCCATCCGCAGGGCTAAAACTGTGTTCCAGCAAGCCAGTCGCAATCACTTCCGACAATGTATTCACGCCATAACTGCGCAACACATCCAACATCGGTTGCGATGGTGCAACAATCGCATCCACTTGGTTGCATTGATTTTTTGAAATCATTCTCGCTAATCCACGTGCCGCAAACTGCGGAATCCATGGTAAATAATGATGCAGATAATCTTCAAAGAAAGTGTGGTAGGTTTCTATAACTGGAATATTCAAAGTTTTGGCTAATTTTAAGCCCGCGTAGTGCGCAATAAAAGGCGTGTGAATATGCAGCATGTCAAACTGCATTGCCTTTAATTTTCTGCTTAATTTCAGCACTTCTCCATACTTCATTAGCTTATCTTCTGGATCAAAATAGATAGAGCGCGCAGCAACGCGCGTAATCCAAGCCTCATCTTCGGTAGTCACGCCATAATCTGGCGCAATTAAATGCACGCTATGTCCCATTTTTTGCAATTGTTGGGTAAATGTCCTAATTGAGGTTGAAACACCGTTCACTCGCGGGAAATACACATCCGAAATAAGTAATATATTCATTGGCTTAACCATATATTTTGATGTTCTATGTTAGCGATTGATTATGACGGCTTGATGAAAATAATGACTTAAATTTAGATGACATGTAACACAATTATCACTAAGTTGTCATTTGTATTTAATGACACAGTGTAAAAGTACGCGACATGATAAAACGTTATTTCACGCCACTGTTATGGTGTATTCCGCTCAGCGTATTTGCCATGGACGCCAACGCATGGGGTTTATACACCCATATTTATTTTGCACAATGGCTTTTGATGGCAACCCCATTATTAGACCCAAAATTGCAACAAGTGGTTAAAAAATTGCCTACTTTAGTGATGGCCGGTGCTTGTTTGCCCGATTTAGCCATTATTTCAAAATCCTTTAACACCACGCATCAATGGCAAAAAGCAGAATGGATGATGTCAAATGCCACCACAGACGAAGAGCTAGCGATTGCCATTGGCTACACCAGTCATTTATTTGTGGATGTGGTAGCGCACAATCATTTTGTACCTGCATTTGAAGCAAAATGGAAGCGAGTTCCTTGGCTCAATAAGTCAGTGATTACGCACATTGCCTCCGAATGGGCGATGGATGCGCATATTGCTCAGCATATTCGCTACACACCAAATCAGCTAATCCGTATGCATGTGCATGAATTGAGTACTTTTGTTGCGCCCTGCTTTTCTAGCGCAAATGCCAGCGTATCCGCAGGACAGGCTGCTAAGCATTTAAAGCAGCTGGCTTGGGCCGATTACGCGCTTAGAATTAGCTTTCTATCACAAAGCGTTTTGTGGATTGCACGACTGAAAGATAAGCGTTTTATGGCAAGCTTAGAATATTATTTAACCAAAACTAAAAATGCGCTTACACATTTTGATCAATCAATTCAAGGCAACAGGCCACAATGGGAGCCAGAATTGAAGCATCTAAGTGCAACTGAAATGGTGATTTGGCGTGAAAAATGTTTAAAAGAATTAACCAAACGTTTAGCAACGCCAATCCACTTTTATCATACAGCGGCTAAATAGTTGAATACTTAACACCTATTTCTTGTTAAATTTTCAATTTTAAGCAAAAGCCATTAAGTAAGATTGCGCAATCACATAACCAATAGCGGCACCCGCGAATACATCACTCGGATAATGTAAACCCAAAATTACACGCGACATCGCAACCATCACAGTAAACGGCACCAGCACAATTGATAGCTCTGGATAATAATGCATCGCCACCACGCTAAACGCGACCGCATGCAAGGTATGACCTGATGGGAAACTAAAATGATCGAGCGGCTTACCAACCACCCACACATCTTGGCGTACTTGAAAAGGACGCGGTCTGTGGGTTTTTTGTTTTAACCATTTGTAGATGACAGTACCAGTTAATCCAGCGGCTAACATATGTAAAACGGGTTGAATGCCGTCGGCTTGCTGCGTGATGATAATCGCCAACATTAAACCGTACCAAAATACGCCATCGCCCAAGCGGCTGATTAAGCGAAACCAATCGCGAATCAAACGGTATTGATTGCTATGACTGATTGTCACACACACTGCGCTGTCTAGCGCATGCATGCGACTTAAGTAAATTTGCAATTTATTTGTCATTATTAACCTCCTTACACTGGTTGATGCTGGCAGTGTGGCAGGAGAATATGAACAAATGGTGTCAGCTACATGAATGTTTTTTGACTTAAAATATTGGTTAACTTATTGATAAATAATAATATTATTTATTTTTAAGCATCTAACTCAATCAGTATTTTGCCCAATACGCCAAAGTACGCCGCTAGGGTCTGCCATCACAAAATCACGCATACGCCATGGCTGTTGTTCTATTGCACCTAAGCGAACGCTATATTTGCTGGCGATATTTGCATTTTGTATTTTACTCCACCATGCATCCACATCTTTTACTAGCAAATGCATCATTAAGTTTTCAGCAAACTCTTTTACATAAAAATCTTGCAATAGAAAACTCACATTTTGATGATGTAAATAAGCAACGCCACCGCCTTCGGATGCCAATACAAAACCGACGTCTTGATAAAACTGTTTGGATAATGCGTAGTCTTTTGCAGGCACAAACGCTTTTATTTCAACTGCATCTAAATTCATATTGATAATTTCTTTTTATACCGCTGCTTTTTTAACAACAGCTGCAATATCTTCCGCCAGCTTTTGTACCAATATGTCATCTTGACCTTCTACCATCACGCGGATTTTTGGCTCGGTACCAGAAGCGCGTAGCAACACACGACCTGCGCCATTTAATGTGGTTTCCGCCTGGCTGACCGCTGCTTGAATATCAGTATGCAGTAAATCGAGCTTATATTTGGTGGTGACATTAATTAATACTTGCGGATAAAGCCGCAAACTCGCACCCATTTCTGTTAAGGTTTTGCCACTATCAGCCAGCGCATGTAGCACTTGCAGAGCTGCAATAATCGCATCGCCGCTAGTATGTTTATCTAATGTTAAAATATGACCAGAGTTTTCGCCGCCCAATTTCCAGTTTTTTTCGTTTAAAAGCTCTAATACATAGCGATCGCCCACATTTGCCCGCGCGAATGGAATTTGATGTTTTTGTAATGCGTGTTCTAACGCTAAATTAGTCATTAATGTGCCTGCAACACCACCTTTCAGCTTGCCTTTTGCGTATAAACCCAACGCGATGATATATAAAAGCTGGTCGCCATCTAGCAAATTGCCGAGTTTATCCACCATCATGACGCGGTCGCCATCACCATCAAAAGCAATACCTAAATCCGCCTGATGTTCTACAACGGCTTTTTGCAAAGCTTGTGGATGGGTTGAACCGAATTGCTCATTGATATTTAAACCATCGGGCTTATTGCCAATAGCAATCACTTCTGCGCCTAATTCGTGGAACACTGGCGGTGCAACATGATAAGTGGCGCCATGTGCGCAATCCAATACAATTTTTAAACCGCGCAAATCTAAATGGTTCGGAAAGGTACTTTTACAGAATTCAATATAACGGCCAGCTGCATCATCAATTCGGCGTGCTTTACCTAGTTTGGCCGATTCCATCACCTGCATGGGTTTATCTAATTCGGCTTCGATGGCATGTTCGATTTCATCGGGCAGTTTAGCGCCTAAACTAGAGAAAAATTTGATGCCATTATCGTCATATGGATTATGCGAAGCAGAAATCACGATGCCCGCCTGTGCGCGCAAAGCGCGTGTCAAATAAGCCACGGCAGGTGTTGGCATTGGGCCTGTTAGTAATACATCTACGCCAGCCGCCGATAACCCTGCTTCCAATGCTGCTTCTAACATATAGCCTGAAATACGCGTGTCTTTACCAATTAACACGGCAGGATGTGCACCTTTTGCCAAATTAACGGCGCGACTGGCCAATACACGACCAGCGGCATATCCCAGACGCATTACAAAATCAGGCGTAATTGGACCTTCTCCAACTTTTCCACGAATGCCGTCAGTGCCGAAATACTGTTTTGCCATTTTTGTTTCCCTGCTTGATTGTTGTTAATTTACTTAATGCTGAATTGCAGTGACTATTTTTAACGCTTCTACTGTGGCTTTTACATCATGCACGCGTAATATTTTAGCACCAACCATTGCTGAGATAACCGATGCTGCCACACTCGAATAGATTCGCGCATCGACATCATTACCTGTGACTTGGCCCAACACGGATTTACGCGACAAGCCAACCAGTAATGGCTGACCCATTGTAGAGAAGCTAGCTAAATGTTGAATAAGCGTGATATTGTGTTCGCGCGTTTTGCCAAAACCAAAACCAGGGTCTAGCAGAATACGGCTTTTGTTGATCCCAGCTGTTTCGCATAACGTTAATCTCTGTTGTAAAAACGTCTTTACCTCAGCTACTACATCGTTATATTGCGGATTGATTTGCATGGTCTGCGGCGTGCCTTGCATATGCATTAAACACACGCCCGCATCAGATGCCGCAACGATATCTATAGCACCGTTTTCTTGCAAGGCGCGCACATCGTTCACGACACTCGCGCCTGCTTTAATCGCCGCTTGCATCACCTGCGGTTTGTAAGTATCGATTGAAATAGGAATTTTAATCTGTATAACCAAGCTTTCAATCACAGGAATCACACGTTCTAACTCTTGTTGCAAACTGACTGGTGTTGCGTTTGGTCTTGTCGATTCACCACCAATATCCAGAATATCCGCGCCTTGTTCAACCAAGCTCAATGCATGCTCAATCGCTAAATCCGTTTGCGCAAATTTTCCACCGTCTGAAAATGAATCAGGCGTTACATTTACTATGCCCATCACATGTGGGCGATTGAGATTAAGTTGAAATTTTCCGCAATTAAATAGCATTAAGTATGAACAATAAAAAAGGGTTAGAACGAATCTAACCCTTATTTTAACACTACTTATGTTGGCTGATTAACGGATAGTTAACACCAAAAATTACTCATTTTTTGCTGCTGGCTGAGGCGCTGGCGTTGCAGTGGTACCAGAAGAACCGCCACTGTCAGTTGGCTTTACTTTTGGCTGGCGCGGTTTTGGTGCACGCACTGGCAAACTCGCCATAATATCGTTGATTTGATCTGCGTCAATGGTTTCATACTCCATTAATGCCGCTGTCATCGCTTCGACTTTATCGCGATTATCCTCCAACAATTTACGCGCAATACCGTATTGCTCATCTAAAATACGACGAATCTCCGCATCAACTTTTTGCTGTGTGGCTTCTGATACCGTTTTAGAGCTCATATTACCAAAAAACGAATCCTGCTCGCTCCCTGCGTAAACCATCGTACCCAATGCGTCACTCATGCCGTATTTAGTCACCATATCACGTGCTAACTTAGTGGCACGCTCAAAGTCATTCGATGCGCCTGTACTCATTTGATGCATAAAAATTTCTTCGGCAATACGTCCACCAAATAAAATCGAAATCTCTTCCAGCATCTTGTCTTTATAGTTGCTGATGCGATCAAACTCAGGCAATTGCCAAGTTAAACCTAACGCCCAACCGCGCGGCATAATGGTTACTTTATGCACAGGGTCTGCTTTTGGTAATAATTTCGCTACCACCGCATGACCACTTTCGTGATAAGCCGTGTTGCGACGTTCTTCTTCACGCATCACCATTGATTTGCGCTCAGGGCCCATGTAGATTTTGTCTTTTGCATCTTCAAAATCTTCCATATCCACTGTGCGTTTGCTACGGCGCGCTGCAAATAAAGCAGCCTCGTTCACCAAATTTGCCAAATCTGCACCGCTAAAGCCAGGCGTTCCGCGTGCCAAAATATCCGCCTTTACGTCTGGATCAATTGGCACCTTTCTCATGTGAACAAGTAAAATCTGCTCGCGGCCTTTAATATCCGGCAAGCCGACCATTACCTGGCGGTCAAAACGACCAGGACGTAACAAAGCTTTATCCAACACATCGGCACGGTTTGTTGCCGCAATAATGATGACGCCAGAACTCGCCTCAAAACCATCCATTTCCACTAATAATTGATTCAATGTTTGCTCACGCTCATCATTACCGCCGCCAGTACCCGCACCACGGCTGCGACCTACTGCATCAATCTCATCAATAAATATAATGCAAGGTGAGTTTTTCTTGGCGGTTTCAAACATATCACGCACGCGTGCTGCACCCACACCCACAAACATTTCTACGAAATCTGAACCAGAGATTGAGAAAAACGGCACTTTTGCTTCACCAGCAATCGCGCGGGCAAGCAGTGTTTTACCTGTACCCGGAGGGCCAACTAATAAGACACCACGCGGAATACGGCCACCTAACTTTTGGAATTTTGTCGGCTCTTTTAAGAAGTCGACCAACTCAGTCACTTCTTCTTTGGCTTCATCGCAGCCTGCTACGTCGGCAAAAGTCGTTTGATTGGCACTTTCGTCTAATTGACGCGCTTTACTTTTACCGAATGAGAATGGGCCGCCGCCTTTGCCGCCGCCTTGCATTTGACGCATAAAGAAAATCCATACGCCAATCAATAAAATCATTGGGAACCATGACATAAAGATTTCAAGCAACACAGAGCGTTGTTGTTCTGGTTTGGCCTCAACCACAACGTTATATTTCAATAGGTCGTTTACCATCCACAAATCATTCGGTGCATAGGTGCTAAATTCTTTACCGTCTTGGGTTTTACCATGCACAACACGACCGTCGATTTGCACTTTGGCAATTCGGCCGTCTTTTACTTCTTGCATAAATTGTGAGTAAACCATTTGGCTATCTGGCTTGCTTTGACCGCCAAACTGGTTGAACACCATCATCAACACCAATGCGACTGCTAACCAAATTGCGATACTTTTTGCGATATTATTCACGTGCCCATTCCTTTTAAAAAGCGGGAAATTACTTCATTCATTTTAAACTACTTTTCAGTTATATCTTATAAACTATTTCTTGCCTAAGCCAAGCAAATACACTTCACTACTGCGATCTCGTGATGCTTTTGGTTTTCGCGTGACTACTTTGTCAAACTGCAATCGCATCGTTTTGACAATCTCTTCAAAACCCGCCCCTATAAATACCTTGACTAGAAAATTGCCATTTGGTTTAAGCCAGCTATCACAAAAATCGATTGCTAACTCGGTTAAGTATGCCGATCCAGCCAAGTCTACATCTTTTACTCCACTTATATTGGGTGCCATATCCGCAATTACAAGGTCTACTTTTTTGCCATTTAAACTATTTTCTAGTTTTTTTAATACTGCATCCTCGCGAAAATCGCCTTGTATAAACGTCACACCAGCTATGGCTTGCATCTCCAAAATATCCAATGCAATCACATGGCCTTGTCCTTTTAGGCGCTGCACCACCACTTGCGACCAACTGCCTGGGGTTGAACCTAAATCCACAATCGTCATGCCAGATTTAATGAGTTTGTCTTTATCATCAATTTCCATTAATTTGTAAGCGGCGCGCGCGCGATAGCCTTCTTTTTGGGCGCGCTTTACAAACTCGTCATTGAGATGTTCTTGCATCCAAGCCTTGCTGGTACGGGTAGGTTTCAATTACGCATGTCTTTCAAATTAAAAACGGCTGTTCATGATAAAATATTGCATTATTTAAAAGGTATCACAATGAAACTTAGCACCAAACAAATCGCGCATCTACGAGGCCTAGCCCACAGCTTAAGCCCAGTTGTCATGATTGGCAATAATGGATTAACCGAGAATGTAATCAAAGAGGTTGAGCTTAATTTAAGCGCGCATGAGCTGATTAAAATTCAAGTTGCGGGTGATGACCGCGAAGCGCGCACCGCCATGTACGCGGAAATTTGCGCCAAAACCAATGCGATTGCTGTGCATCATATTGGTAAACAGTTGGTGGTTTATCGTAAAAGCGACACGATTAAAGAGTCAGCAAAAGTGGTGATTCCAAAACCTTAATGCACTTTTAACGATACATTTTTCGGATCAATTTTAGTGTTAAGTTCTGGCTTTTAATACCAGCACAAAACCCAGCAAGCATTCAGCCAAATAAGCCACACTCGCCACACCATGCCAATTTCTAAAGCGGCTGGCAAATACACTGTTCATCACATCTGCTGGCATGGCATCCGCTTTTAGCTGCGCTAATAATGGCTGAATGCCAAAGTGGCCTGCCAGTACCAGTAGCAACATGACTAGAGCTGCCCAAAAGAAACTTTGTTTCAGCGCGGTGGTGCCATAATCCATCAAACGCTGAATCAGCAAGAAAAATGCGCTACCCATGCCGATGTAGCTGACAATAGTAAACAATTTGCCTGCCAAGCGACCCGCCAATTGCTTGTCTTGCAAGGTATCAAACAGCACATACGCACTAAAGCCTGTAGCCCATAGCGCGCCTACCCACAAGGTAATAATAATTAAGGTTAAACGATACATATTATTGATTTAATTGATTAGATATAGAGCACATCTAAAACTTCATACTCTTTAATGCCACCTGGCGCTGATACTTCTGCCACATCACCCGCTGATTTACCGATTAAAGCACGCGCGATTGGTGAGCCTACTGAAATTTTACCGCCTTTGATATCGGCTTCATCTTCACCAACAATTTGATAGGTTTTATTATCACCTGAATCCAAATCCTCAATATTCACAGTGGCGCCAAATACTACGCGGCCTTCTGCATGCAAGGTTGTTGGGTCAATCACCATTAAATTAGATAATTTTGATTCCAACTCAGCAATGCGGCCTTCAATAAAACTTTGCTTTTCTTTAGCGGCTTCATATTCGGCGTTTTCCGATAAATCACCTTGCGCGCGCGCTTCTGCAATGGCTAGAATCACGTTTGGCCTATCTTCACTGCGCAAACGTTGCAGCTCCACTTTGAGCATTTCTGCGCCTTTGATTGTTACTGGAATTTGATTTAATGCCATACTGTAATACCGTTCTAAATTAGGGTAAAAAAATAAACCACACCCGTAACGAGCGTGGTTTTATGTAATAGTTAAGTTAAAGTGTATTTTAGATAAGCTTTTAATGCAAGCTTAAGCTTTGATTAAAACAAGTCTTTTTACGCGAGTTACACCAGTCTTTTATGCAAATCTTGTAGTGACTCAACATTTAGCTCTTGCATATGCGCCATGCCAATACAAGCCGCTTTTGCACCTGCCAGCGTTGTGTAGTAGGTCACTTTATTTTGCAAGGCACTGCGACGAATCTCATAAGAATCAGCCACCGCTTTTTTGTCTTCGGTCACGTTCACAATAAAGTTAATTTCATTGTTTTTAATCATATCCACAACATGTGGACGGCCTTCAGCTACTTTATTAACAGGCGCTACGCTTAAGCCATGCGCTATTAACGCTTTTGCGGTGCCTTTAGTCGCCACTAAGGTAAAGCCTAGTTTTGCGAGATCTTGCGCAATATCCACCACTTTTTGGTGATCTTCATTACGCACGCTAATAAAGGCACGGCCACCTTTTGGCAGCTTGGCTGATGCGCCTAATTGCGATTTCACAAATGCTTCAGCAAAGGTAGCGCCAACACCCATCACTTCGCCCGTTGACTTCATTTCTGGGCCAAGAATCGTATCCACGCCTGGGAATTTAATAAACGGGAATACCGCTTCTTTTACTGAAAAATAAGGTGGAATCACTTCTTTTGTCACCCCTTGCGATTTCAAGCTTTGACCTGCCATACAGCGCGCTGCGATTTTTGCCAATTGCAAACCACAAGCTTTTGAAACAAATGGCACAGTACGTGATGCGCGTGGGTTCACTTCTAACACATAAACGGTTGTGCCTTGGATGGCAAACTGTACGTTCATTAAACCTTTAACACCCAGCGCTTTAGCCATTTGCACGGTTTGCACACGCAACACATCTTGCAACTCTTCGCTTAAGCTATACGGCGGCAATGAGCAGGCAGAGTCACCTGAGTGCACACCCGCTTGCTCAACGTGCTGCATAATGCCGCCAATTAATACGTCTTCGCCGTCACAAATCGCGTCTACGTCAATTTCTAAAGCGTCGTTTAAGAAACGGTCCAGCAATACTGGCGAATCGTTAGAAACCTTTACCGCTTCGCGCATATAACGCTCAAGCTGGCTTTGCTCATGCACAATTTCCATGGCACGACCACCTAAAACATAGCTTGGGCGAACAACAAGCGGATATCCGATTTCATTGGCCGCAATCAGCGCCGCTTCTGGCGTACGCGCTGTGCGGTTTGGTGGCTGTTTTAAGCCTAATTCATGCAACATGGCCTGAAAACGCTCACGGTCTTCTGCTCTATCAATCGCGTCTGGCGTAGTGCCAATAATAGGCACGCCTGCTTTTTCTAAAGCGCGCGCCAGTTTAAGCGGCGTTTGGCCGCCATATTGCACAATCACGCCCACTGGTTTTTCGATATGCACGATTTCCAGCACATCTTCTAAAGTCACTGGCTCAAAGTACAAGCGGTCAGAAGTATCATAATCGGTTGAAACCGTTTCTGGGTTACAGTTAACCATGATGGTTTCATAACCATCATCACGCATGGCAAATGCCGCGTGCACACAACAATAATCAAACTCAATGCCTTGGCCAATACGATTCGGTCCGCCGCCCAGTACCATGATTTTCTTTTTATCAGTCGGCTTGGCTTCGCATTCCTCTTCATAGCTGGAATACAGATAAGCCGTATTAGTGGCAAACTCTGCCGCGCAAGTGTCTACGCGTTTATATACGGGGCGCACTTGCAAAGCCTGGCGATAAGCGCGGACGGCGTGCTGATCCGTATCCAGTAACTTGGCTAAACGGCGGTCACTAAAGCCGCGACGTTTTAATTGGAACAAGGCGTCCTTATCTAAATCGGCAATATGT
Organism: Proteobacteria bacterium ST_bin12; assembly: GCA_002083635.1. Taxonomy (GTDB): domain Bacteria; phylum Pseudomonadota; class Gammaproteobacteria; order Burkholderiales; family Methylophilaceae; genus Methylotenera_A. The sequence continues at coordinate 134,074 of MSXP01000005.1, forward strand.
TTGCCAGATAAAGCCGCCTCACGATTGATAATGTCTTTAATCTGCGCTAAAAACCAAGGGTCAATTTTTGAGATATTAAAAATATCTTCGTTGCTCACACCAAGGCGCATCGCATCCGCCACGTACCATATACGCTCAGGGCCTGGTTCACCCATTTCTTTGGTGATGCGATCCATATCGGTTGAAATGGAATCTAAACCATCCACGCCCACTTCTAAACCGCGCAACGCTTTTTGGAATGATTCTTGGAAGGTACGGCCAATCGCCATCACCTCGCCTACCGATTTCATTTGCGTAGTTAAACGCGAATCGGCTTGTGGGAATTTCTCAAAAGCAAAACGCGGTATTTTAGTAACCACGTAATCGATGCTAGGCTCAAATGAAGCTGGCGTTTGGCCACCTGTAATATCATTTTTTAATTCATCTAGCGTAAAACCGACCGCTAATTTAGCCGCTACTTTGGCAATCGGGAAACCAGTGGCTTTTGATGCCAAGGCGGATGAACGCGACACGCGCGGATTCATCTCAATAACAATCATGCGACCGTCATCTGGATTAATGGCAAATTGCACATTAGAGCCGCCAGTATCCACACCAATTTCGCGCAACACAGCCAAGCTGGCGTTACGCATAATTTGATACTCTTTATCAGTCAATGTTTGTGCAGGCGCTACGGTAATACTGTCGCCAGTATGCACACCCATTGGGTCTAGGTTTTCAATTGAGCAAATAATGATACAGTTGTCCGCTTTGTCGCGCACCACTTCCATCTCATACTCTTTCCAACCCAGCATTGATTCTTCAATCAATAACTCTTTGGTGGGCGATGCATCTAAGCCGCGCTCACAAATAGTGATAAATTCTTCGCGATTATAAGCAATGCCACCGCCGCTACCACCCATGGTGAATGACGGGCGAATAATCGCTGGATAGCCAATGCTGGCTTGCACTTGCAAGGCCTCTTCCATGGAATGTGCGATGCTAGAACGCGCAGAACCCAAACCAATTTTGGTCATGGCTTCTTTAAATTTTTGGCGGTCTTCGGCTTTATCAATCGCTTCTTTTGAAGCGCCAATCAACTCAACATTATATTTAGCCAGAACGCCGTGCTTGTCTAAATCCAGCGCACAGTTTAGTGCCGTTTGCCCACCCATGGTTGGCAATAAGGCATCAGGGCGTTCTTTGGCGATGATTTTTTCAACCACTTTCCAAGTAATCGGCTCGATATAAGTCGCATCGGCCATTTCTGGGTCAGTCATAATCGTGGCTGGATTAGAGTTCACCAAAATAACGCGGTAACCCTCTTCGCGCAAGGCTTTGCAGGCTTGTGCGCCAGAATAGTCAAACTCGCAGGCTTGACCAATTACGATTGGCCCTGCGCCAATAATCAAAATACTTTTAATGTCCGACCGTTTTGCCATGTGATTTATACTTTAATCAAAATAAAATTACTAAACATGCTACTTCTTAAGCGTTTTATAGCCAAAATACAGCAATAACAGCGAGGGAATAAGCATCCACCACGCTTTAATTGGATTGAGCAAAATTGAAATTGCCAAGCCCAGAAACCCTAATAAAGCAAATATCAAACCATATCCAATATCTAGCCATCGGTGGCTTGAAGCTAAAAATCGTTGAGTCTTCTCAACAAATTCACGCGTATTTTCTGGCAGTTTCTGATGATTTTCTACTTTAATTTGCTGATATCGCGCCATCCAATATTTAGGGTGATACCACTTAACAACAACCTTACCACTCTCTGAAATACTTTCTTGCCGACTTACGCTGTACAACACCACTAAAACAACCAAAATAACTGCGGTATAAAAAATCAGCTTTATCCAATATTGCACATTCAATGGCAGTGTTGCCAGCCACTCTCTAATCCATGCCGATAAATGTAAGATTTCCATTTTTATCAGAGTCCAATATTTTTAGAGCCTAATATTTATCGTGCCGCCTGCATTAAGCCAATAAATTGGTCAAATAATTCACGCATTTCTGTTGGTCCTGGGCTTGCTTCCGGATGCCCCTGAAAACTGAATGCAGGCTTGTCGGTGCGCGCGATACCTTGCAAACTGCCATCAAATAATGAGATGTGTGTAATTTTAATATTGGCTGGCAAAGTGGCAGGGTCTGCCGCAAAACCGTGATTCTGACTGGTAATGTAAACACGCTTGGTTTCAACATCTTGCACAGGGTGATTCGCACCGTGATGACCAAATTTCATTTTCATAGTTTTAGCGCCGCTGGCTAAAGCCAATAGTTGGTGGCCTAAACAAATGCCAAATGTGGGAATGCCAGCATCAACCAAGGTTTTAATCGCTTTAATCGCGTAATCGCAAGGCTCTGGGTCGCCAGGGCCATTCGATAAAAAGATGCCATCTGGCTTGTAACTTAATGCCTCTTCAGCCGAAGATTCTGCAGGTAACACAGTGACTTTACAGCCGCGCGAAACCAACATACGCAGAATGTTTTGCTTAACGCCATAATCAAAGGCAACCACATGGAATTTGGCATTTTCAGGCTTTGTAAAACCTTTGCCTAAAGCCCACTCGCCATCGGTGAATTCATAAGCGGTTTTGCAGCTCACCACTTTGGCTAAATCCATGCCTGCCAAGCCAGGGAAGTCTTTTGCAAGACTTAACGCTTTTTTTAGCTCGAATTCTTGATGCACATTTTCACCCGCCATGATGCAACCTGCCTGCGCACCTTTTTCACGCAAAATACGGGTTAACTTGCGCGTGTCGATATCGGCAATCGCTACTACATTATTAGCGACTAAATACTCAGATAAAGTTTGAGTGCTACGAAAATTGGATGTTAAAAGCGGCAAATCACGGATGATTAAACCTGCGGCATAAACCTTGTTTGATTCAACATCTTCGGGGTTTGTGCCCGTGTTACCAATGTGCGGATAAGTGAGCGTAACGATTTGCTGAGTATAAGATGGGTCAGTTAAAATTTCTTGATAGCCTGTCATGGCTGTATTAAACACCACCTCACCAACTGTGTGACCAGAAGCGCCAATTGAAATGCCTTTAAAAACAGCCCCATCTGCTAACACTAAAACCGCTGGAATTGTTTTCGACACCTTAAAGCTCCTTTATTTCGACACGTTATTGCTAACTAGACACACCTACAGCAGATGTGCAAAACGGGAAAAGCTTTGTAAACTCTTCCCGTTTCAGAATTGCCGAATTATAGCTGAATTTAGCTCAAGCCTCAAGTTCAGTCAGTACGATTTTTTATATTCTTAACGACTATTCTATTTTTAAAAATACTTTAGAAGCCAGCTTATCAGACGATTCTGACATCAAGTTAAGCCGAATGCTGATTAGGTTGTGTTCGATTAAGGTTTTAAATAGCGTTAAGTCATTTAAATCACTTAAAAGACGGCTCACTATTTAATTCACCAAATAAATGAAGGGAAAATAGAATGAATTGGGATCAAGTTCAAGGTAATTGGAAGCAATTAAAAGGCAGCATTCAAGAAAAATGGGGTCATTTAACAGACGATAATTTGGATGTGATTGCAGGCAAGCGCGATCAGTTAGCAGGCAAAATTCAAGAAGCTTACGGCGTATCAAAAGAGGAAGCTGAAAAGCAGATTGCTGATTGGGAATCAAAAAACAAATAATTAGACATTAACTTAGTTAAATATAACTAATTTAGTTAACAGCACGATACAATCCTATTGTGCTGTTTTATTTATTCAATTTATAAAAGGGGAAAAGCATGTCATACGCCTTTGGTTTAATTATTCTTGTACTAGATATATTCGCCATTATCAAAATCATCCAAAGCTCAGCTTCTGGGCTTGAAAAAATATTATGGGTTCTTGGCGTATTGTTCTTCCCAGTCGTCGGTTTAATTATTTGGTTTTTTGCAGGCCCAGGTAGCAAAAAAGTATAAGTTGAGCTCACTCATTATCGATTAAATCTAGATGGCGAAAAGCTTTGTTCGCCATCGCCACAACAATTTATTAAAGGTATATTTATGCATGTAAGTTTTGAGCAAGCGCAACAAATTATTGATAAAGCGGTAGAAAAATCAACAGAAATCGGCGTTAAGATGTGCATCGCTGTACTAGATTCTGGCGGCAACTTAAAAGCCTTTAGCCGCATGGATGATGCTTGGGTTGGCAGTACGGATATTGCCATTAAAAAAGCCAAAACCGCCTGTTATTTTGCCATGCCATCAGGCGAAATTGGCAAATTATCGGTACCAGGAAAACCACTTTATGGCATTGAACACTCAAATGACGGCTTGATTACATTTCCCGGTGGCTTACCAATTGTCGATCACGAAGGTATATTAATCGGCGCAATTGGTGTAAGCGGCGATTCAGTTGAAAACGACCATATCGTCGCACAAGCAGGCGTAGATGTGGCCGGCGTTTGCAATATGCCGAAACATCCTTGGCGTACTTAAGCAAAAGTGCCATACGCAAAACCTAATATGGCTATGACCCGAAAGGGCTATTTTGTTAAATGATTCCGTCATTTAGTATGGTATCAAATATTGAGCGCGATTACTTTTCAACTTTACGACAATAAATGGAATCATCATGAAACTCAAACTTTTTTTAGCCTCACTTGCTTTGTTTGCAGGTACTGCGCAAGCCACTAACATTAATACCATTTCAACGAAAGTATTTATTGATGAAGATAATACTGTTGAATACGTTGATTTTCATGTGACAGATGCAGGTAAATTTTTTATTGGTTCAACTGATGGCTTTGTTTTTGACAATTCAAAACTAAACCCTCATGCACTTTTGTTTGCTAGCCCTTTAAACAGTTTAAATTTCATTGCTGAGAATGACGATATTTTAAAAATTGGGAAACTTGTTATTGTTGATGACTCATTAATTACTAAAGATTTAGAAATTGGTAGCTATGTATTAGCCCTGTCTAATAGCTATCTATCAATTAAAGAAGCTGTTGCTGGATACAATTCAAGTGTTACTGAGCATGTTAAAGGTTATATTGATGTGATTATTAAATCACATGATGGTAAAGCTGAATTGGGCCACCCTTCAGCAGTACCAGTACCAGCAGCAGCATGGTTGTTTGGTTCTGCATTATTAGGTTTTGCTGGTTTTAGACGTAAATCTGTTTAATAACTCGTTTTCGTTCAATGTAAAAAAGCCGCATTTAATGCGGCTTTTTTACTTAATGACTCGACTTAACCAGTTAAATGATGCAAATTTTTAGCGCAAACTTAACACATCGCGCATATCAAATAAACCAACATTGTGCGCTTTTAAATACTTAGCGGCGCGCAAGGCGCCTAAAGCAAAAGTCGCGCGACTACTTGCTTTGTGCGTTAACTCAATACGCTCACCAATGCCTGCAAGCACCACAGTATGGTCACCCACCACATCGCCTCCGCGCATGGTGGCAAATCCAATTTTGCCCACTTCACGTTCACCCGTTACGCCTTCTCTGGCGTAAACAGCGCAATCTTTTAATGCAACACCCAAACCTTGCGCTGCGGCCTCGCCTAATCTTAACGCAGTGCCTGATGGCGCATCTACTTTGTGGCGATGATGCATTTCGACCACTTCAATATCGTAACCATCATTTAATACTTTCGCCGCTTGTTCAACCAAGTTAATCAACAAGGTAACGCCAACACTCATATTTGGCGCAAATACAATGGCGATTTCTGAAGCCGCTATCTCTATCAGGGATTTTTGCTCTGCCGTAAAGCCTGTTGTGCCGATAATATGCTTCACTTTGGCTTTTTTACAGGCTTCTAAATACACCATGCTCGCTTCTGGGCGCGTAAAATCAATCAGTACATCTGCGCCATTTAATGCAGATTGCAAATCACTGCTTATTTTTACACCCGTATTTTTGCCAAACTGCTCACCTGCATCTCGACCGATTTGCTGGCTTCCAGCACGATCCAATGCACCATGTAGTTGCAAATCATTATCTGCAAACACGCCTTCAAGCAAAGCTTGGCCCATTCGACCGGTTACACCTGCGATTACAATTTTAGTTTTAGCCATTACTTAACCACTTTTAGAAGCCAATTTTTTCTAACATACGCTCAAAATACCCAGGTTCTTCTGCAACAGGCGCCGGTATTTCTTTGCCAGGGTTTGCTTTCAGCGTTGGCAATGTTTCTTTAGGCGCTAATGCTGGCGTTTGAACGCTCTCTAAATTTTTAGGGTTTAACTTGCGATCAAACCTGAAAATAAAACGTTCTTCTCCATTCATAACTGCTGGCGCTGAATCATTTGGCTGCGACTCGGATACGGTTGTTTCTTGTGCTATTTCTTTTGCTACATCATTAACAGTTGGCGCAGATTCAGTTGTTGCAGCTTTTGTTTGCTCAACAACACTTGGCACATTTTCTGTGGCTGTGATTGCAGCTTGCGCATTATCCGACGGCCCTAATTCAATCGGTACTGCTAACATAGAGGGCTTTTCGGCTTCCGAAGCTGTTGCGTCAGGCGACAATACATCAGCTGCAATAACAGGTGCAGCAACAATTGGCACAGCCGCTGGCAATACCTCTTTTACAGGCTCAACTGCTTCAACAATAGCTTTAAGTTTAAGTCCAGCATCAACGTTAGGTTGAGTGACTGGTTTATCTGCCTGCCAAAATTTCAGTTTATCTAGTAAACCTTTTTCTTCTACTTTTGGCTTGGTGGCTTGTTCAGCAGCTGTCGCTTGTTCAACTGCTGTACTTTGGTTATTTTTCCAAAATTGCAGATTTTCGAGCAAGCCTTCTTTTACTACTGGTTTCGGGATTACACTTGTCTCATTCGCTAAAGCAACTGCACTCTCAGCACCGGGCGTGCCTTGTGGTACAACATCGCCACGCACGCGAGCCAGCAATTCTTTTTCAAAATCTAAAATCACGCGGCGCTGCTCTATAATTTTGCCAGCCTGACGCAACTGATAAAAGTAATCCCAACGATTAGTGTGAAAACTATCCACCACTAATGGCGTACCCATAATAAATTTTACTTGCGATTTAGTCATGCCAGGCCGCAGTTGCAACAGCATTTTAGATGTAACCACATTGCCTTGTTGAATATCCAGCTTAAATGGCTTAATCACAGGCACGCGCGAGCCGCAACCAATCATTAAGGTGCTGCAAATGACAATCATTAAAATAAATAAACTGCGCATGGTTTTATGCATGAATAAAGACTTATTACTAAATTGGCGTTAATATACCACGATGGCTAACAGCCTAAAACACCCAATTATTATCCTATTACTACTGAGCGCCTATTATGCATGAGCAAAAAGATTTAAAAAACGCTGGATTAAAAGCCACTTTGCCACGTTTAAAAATTTTAGAGCTGTTTGAAAACAGCAAAGAACGCCATTTATCAGCAGAAGATGTGTACAAGATTTTAATCACCACAGGCGAAGATGTTGGGCTGGCAACGGTTTACCGCGTGCTGACGCAATTTGAAGAAGCAGGCTTGTTATCACGCCATCATTTTGAAAGCGGCAAAGCCGTATTTGAGCTAAACGAAGGCACGCATCACGATCATATTGTGTGCGTTAAATGTGGCCGCGTAGAAGAATTCTATGATGCGGAAATTGAAAAACGTCAGCAAGAAGCAGCCGAATCGCGCGGCTTTAAAATGCAAGAGCATTCATTGATGATTTATGGCATTTGCGCCGCACAGCCGTGCGGCAAGAAAAAATAAACCATCATGTAAAAAGTGTTTTTTGCTTGCTACTTCAATTAATTTGCCTCAAATAATTGGTTAAGTCGATTCAACAACACAGTCGTTGGTCATAAAATCTAAATGCTCGGGAGTGCATCATGTTGAAACGCTATTATTCATTACTGATTGCGATAGCGATTGGTTTAACCGTCACAGCCTGCGGCACTAACCCTGTTACCAAGAAAAAAGAATTTCAGTTTGTTAGCCAAGATAAAGAAATTGCAATTGGCAAAGAAAACTACTCCCCTGCCCGCCAATCACAAGGCGGCGATTATGTAATAGACCCCGAATTAACCGCCTATGTGCAAGATATTGGCAAACGCTTAGGTGCGGTTTCTGATAGACCCGAATTGCCGTACGAATTTGTCGTGCTCAATGATTCGGTTCCAAATGCTTGGGCCATGCCAGGCGGCAAAATCGCGTTTAATCGCGGCTTATTGTATGAGCTAAATAGCGAGGCAGAATTGGCCGCCGTGATGGGTCATGAGATTGTGCATGCCGCCGCACGCCATGGTGCAAAAAGCATGGAACGCGGATTATTTTTGCAAGGTGCGATGATCGCCGTGGGCATTGGTGCGCAAAATACCGATTATGCCAATTTAGTGGTTGGCGCGTCACAGTTGGGCGCGCAATTGGTATCGAGCAAATATGGTCGCGATGCGGAATCTGAATCTGATTTATATGGCATGCAATATATGAAAAAAGCCGGCTACGACCCTGCCGCAGCGGTTACTTTGCAAGAAACTTTTGTGCGATTAAGCAAAGACCGCGAAAGTAATTTTATTACAGGCTTGTTTGCCAGCCACCCGCCCTCGCCCGAACGTGTAGCCGCCAATAAAGTGACGCTATCCAAATTAGGCGCTGGCGGCAATTGGGGCAAAGAAGTGTTTGCACAAAAAGTCGGTCGATTAAAATCCACGCAAGCCGCTTACAAAGCGTATGACGATGGCGTGAAAGCCTTAGCCAACAAAGATACCGCAACCGCCACCAAACTCGCGCAGCAAGCGATTGCAGGCGAACCGCGCGAGGCAAGGTTTCAAGAGTTATTAGGTGATATCGCGTTAACCGAAAAGAAATCGCAAGACGCGCTTAATTATTACGCCAAAGCCATTAAGATGCAGCCCGATTATTTTAAGCCACATGTGCAAAGTGGCATTGCGCTATTTAATATGGGCAAAAAAACTGAAGCCGAACCCTACTTAAAACGTGCCAACCAATTACTACCCACTGCGCCTGGCCATGCCTTGTTAGGGCAAATTGCAGAGAGTCGCGGTGATATGAATGGTGCGTTACAACACTACCAAGTAGCGGCTGGCTCTAATTCTGCAATAGGCAAAGAAGCTGGTGAGCGCGGCATGCGCATTGATTTTCCACGCAACCCTGCTAAGTACATACAATCGGGCGTACAAGCCGATAATTCAGGCAATTTATACGCAGTTGTGCAAAACGCCACTAGCTTGCCCGTTGGTCGCGTGCAAGTGCGCGTAGTGAAATACAACCCACAAACAGGTCGCCCAGTTGGCCAAAGTCAACCTATGATTATTAACGGCGTTGCGGCTGGCAAACAAAACAGAATTGCTGTGGGTGAGCGCGTTCAAACCGCGCAAGAAGTAGGATTGTATAAAGTAGTGGTTGAGGCGGCAGAATTGGCGAAATAGTAAAAAATGGTCGGATAAAAAAATAGCTTATTGTTTTGTAACATATTATGTATTTTATAATAAAATTAATAGCCTGCCCAAACAAAAGGTTAAGTTCATATTTGGGTTCTACTTCACGTTAGGTTTTTTCCAATGACCTCCAATACTTTGCTTATCGTTGGCATAACTGCCATCATCATTTTTGGCGTTGTTAGCGCCTTGCGAAATGTCTATCTTGATTGGCTAAAGAAGTGGCAGACCATGAAACTCGAGGCGCTCAATACTGAGCTCGAACAGCTATGCAAGGAAATTTCAATCTATCCAACACCAACACTCACAGCCGAACACATTCCGCAGCGATTTCCCTCTAAAGAGGATGCAGAAGCATTTGGACAAAGGTGGTCATATGGCGGCGAGACAGCTTATCGAGCCAAAGCCGTCGACAACAAGGATTACGACGAGGACCATCCAAAATTTGACAAAGCTTCAATTGCGGGAGGAATCTTATACACACATCCTGCCCTATTTTTTGGAGTAAAAGAAGCACATCGCGACGATGATGATTGGTTTATCGACTTCACGCTTGCCAAGAACCGATGGCTCAAAGACTACCTTTCTGACTTGAGAGGAAATCAGCGTGGCAAGTAGATTGCTCCAAAAACCTAACCCATCATTCAAGCGAATTGGCTAAAACCAGCCCCTTAATTCAAACGTTAACCATAATCATGACTGAGCAACTTGCACTCACTCTAATTGCAGCAACAGTCGGTTTTGTAGCCGCCATATTCTTTTGCGTAGGCAACGCTTTTAATTCCGCAAAACAAATCGCGTTACAAGCCACCCCAATCTGGGATTTCAATGAACACTTGGCACGCTCAATAACTTCTCAACGAGTACAATACGTAGTTGGCGCACTGCTTTTTGTAGCTTCATTTAGTCTTTAAATTGCGGCAGTTCTAGCATCACCAACCAATCCTGCAAACCTACCTCTATTTTTGCAATTTTGGACTTGTCTCGTGCTTGCTGTCTTTGTTCCATGTCTATCCGTGTCTACTTGCTTCACTTAGCCTCTCTATAAAGCAACCATGCGCAAAGTCCTAAAACTAGCACCACTAACAGAATAAAATCATGGCTAACCCATAATCTAAACGAGACAAGCCAAGGTGAGCGTCTTTACTAAAACGTCAAATCAAATTAAGGCAGAAAACCCATGCTAAACAATCCATTTAATTCAATGCTAAGCATCACTTTTGTACTTACTGTGCTACTCAGCACCTTGCCTGCATGGGAAGATGAGATTATTCAATTTAAAACAAAAGGCGAAGTAGCTTACTTTGTAAACGATATGCATACCCAGCTTTAACACTGAAAAGTGGGGTAACTTATCAGTTTGAGATGAATGGCAAGATTAATATTATTGATTAGTCATTTACGCAAGCAAGGTCTAAACGCCCAACATCTCTTTTGCATGGCTACGTGTGGTATCGGTAATTTGAATGCCGCCCAGCATACGGGCGATTTCTTCAATTCGTTCCGTGCTACTTAATGCTTGAATATGGCTTAAGGTTGAGCCATTTTGTTGGGTTTTGCTCACTTGCAAATGTTGTGCGGCTTGTGACGCTACCTGGGGAAGATGGGTAATCACTAGCACTTGACGCTCTGCACCTAGCTGTTTGAGTAACTGCCCTACTACTTCTGCCACGCCGCCGCCGATTCCTACATCGACTTCATCGAAAATCATGCAAGGCACGCTGCCTTGAGAGGCCGTTGTGACATGCAAGGCCAAACTAATTCTTGATAGTTCGCCGCCTGAAGCCACTTTATTCAGTGGTCGAGGCTCTACGCCTGCATGGCCTGCCACTAAAAAATCTACCGTTTCAAGCCCATTAACTGATGCCTCGCAAGCGCTTAAAGCCACGCTGAATTGGCCACCGCTTAAAGATAACCGTTGCATCTCAAGGCTGATTTTTTGGCTTAAGGTTTTGGCAGTTTGCTGACGGCTTTGGCTGAGTTGCTTGGCTAAATCTTGATAAGCTTTCAGCGCGTCGGTTTCTTGCTTTGCTAATGCGCCATCGTTGGCGAAGCTTTCCAGCTCTGCCATACGCGTTTGGCAAGTCAGCAATAATTCGCTTAATTCTTCTGGTTTACTGCGATATTTGCGCGACACGTTATGCACGGCTTGAATGTGATTTTCAACCTCTGCAAGCCTTGCGGGGTCAAGCTCTGCTTTTTGCAGATAGCGATTTAGCGCGCGGCTGGCCTCCTCAATCTGTATCAGTGCAGAATCCACATTATCAGCGGCATCTTTTAATTGCGCATCAAAATCTACCAAGCCAATTAATTTTTGTTGCACTTGCGCCAGCATGCCGCTGATATTCACATCGTTATCATCTAATAACGCAATACAAGCCTCTAAACCAGCCAGCAACGATGCGCCATTGGCTAGCCGATGATGCTCTTGCTGAATGTCTTGCCAATCTTCTAAGCTAAAATTTAATTGTTGCAACTCGCGCGTTTTGTCGCGCAATTCGGCTAGCTCATCGGCGTAGGCAGCGGCATTTTTTTCTACTGCTAACCGCTGCGTATGTAGCATATGCCAAGTTTTATAGTGTTGAGCGACAAGGCTCGCTAAATTTGTATTTTGCGCAAAATCATCCAAAATTTGGCGTTGTGTGGCAGGTTTGAGTAAAGAGTGATGTGCATTTTGGCTATAAATATCCACCAAAAATTCGCCCAGCTCTTTCATTTGATTCACCGTGGTCGAGGCGCCATTGATAAAGCCACGGCTACGGCCATCAGCGTAAATCACTCGACGCAGTATTAAGGCATCATCTAACGCAATTTCGTTGTCACTTAACCAGTTTTTGGCGGCTAAATTTTCATCAATCGAAAAAGTCGCGCTAATATCGGCTTTATCACAGCCTGCACGCGCGATTAAGCCATCGTTGCGCGCACCCAAAGCCAGCGACAAGGCGTCAATTAAGATAGATTTACCTGCCCCTGTTTCACCCGTAAGCGTGGTAAAACCGCGGTCAAACTCTAAATCAAGCTTGTCTACTATGATGAAATCGCGAATGGATAAGGCTTGTAACATAATTAAATCAGATAGTTGAAATGATATTTTTGCTCAAAATCGAAAATGACAAGGCGACGAGTCGCAGACAGTACGCATAGTACGGCAAGACGAAGGTAACGCAGTCAGTTTCGATTTTCAGCAAAAATATTAGCCCCAGTTTAGTTTGTTGCGCAACATATCAAAATAACAATACTCACTTGGATGCAACAACGTGACGGTTTTCTCAGCGCGTTTCACCAAAATTCTATCGCCCATTTCTAGCAAAATTTCAAATTGGCCATCGTAGCTTAGTTGCGCATCATCAGCTTGCACTAAGTTCATTTCAATTTCGCTACTGCTATTCACTGCAATCGGCCGATTACTTAAGGTGTGCGGGCTAATCGGCACAATGGCAATCGCTTCTAAATTGGGGTGCAAAATGGGGCCGCCAGCGCTTAAGGCATAAGCGGTAGTGCCAGTTGGCGTGCTAATGATTAAGCCATCTGCGCATTGTTTGTGTACGAATTGTCCATCAATTTCAACGGTAATTTCAATTAATCGCAGACCACTTTTTATCACCACATCGTTTAATGCCAAGCCTTGAAAAATTGGTTTGCCTGCGCGAACCACGCTAGCGGTTAATAGCATGCGCGACTCTAACCGATAATAGTTAGCTAAAATCTTGTCCACTGCCAATAACATGTCTTCTGCGCGTAAATCGGTTAAAAACCCAAATCGGCCGCGATTAATGCCCACTAACGGAATATTATTTTGGATTAAGCTTCTGGCTACACTCAGCATTGTGCCATCGCCACCCATCACAATGGCTAAATCAACCTTGCTGCCAATAACTGCCAATGGCGCAGTTTTAAAGCCGGTTAATTCAGCATGTTGCGCGGTATTTTCTTCTACCCACACTTCAATATTTTTTGCTTTTAAATGGCGCGCCAAATCGGCTAAATCGGTTTGCATTTGCTGCAAAGCCGCTTGGTTCATATATTTGCCAATAATGGCTATCGATTTAAACATCTGAGTCATCTCAGCATTAAATCATAGATAGGCTAATTGAAAAAGTAAGCCTATAAAATATAAGTAAAAAAAGCTGGCTCACTATTGAAATAGCGAGCCAGCTACAAAATGACGCCTAAATTTGGGGAAAATTAAGCGTTAAGTATTTGCAAAAATAATTATGCAAATTTACGTCTAAAGCCTGCCAAACCTAATAAAGCTGAACCAAATAACCAAGCTGCTGCTGGCACTGGCACTGCTGATGGCGCCGCGGTTAAACCTCTTAAAGTACCGTTAAAAAGACCAGCGAGCGTTGCTTGGCCATTTTGCAAGTTAATGCTGTACAAATTAGTTGCCGCATCTCTAGCGCCTGGGCCACTAACGATAGTTAACGCAGCAAATGCAAAGCTATCACTGAATATCTCAAATCCATCAGCGCTCACAATATCAACGCCTTCACCCAATCCTAAGTTGCCCACTGTGACGATATTTGGTGCATTAAAGTTAGAAGTTGCTAAAACATTACCATTAGCATCTCTAAGCGGCACATGCAGATTCAATGTATTCGTGTCGCTGTTAATGTAATAAAGCTGTGTAGAACCCAATGGGCCGTTAGGAGTTGAATTAGTATAAGCGGCGGCTGAATAGCCAGTGCCAATGTTGCTAGCCGTGTTGCCTACTACACCTGCTACAGCTGCGCCTGTATTCACATTTATGGCTAAATTATCGCCAGCTGTATTAATAAAACGCAGTGAAGCACCACCAGCAAAATCGGCAACTGGGTTAAAGTCGAAACCGTAACCTACACTTGGTCGAATACTGTAAGGAGTCGACACATCACCAGAGACTGTTCTTAACCCCGCAACAAAAGTTGCTTGGCCAGTGGAACTTAGCGTATAAATATTATTGGCATCGCTGACGCCGTAAATGGTGTTGTTAGAAGGTCTTAAATCGATACCAACTAATCTTTCTCCACCACTCAGGCCATTAATACCAACTAATGTAGAAGCAGCAACGTTTGTAGAATCAAAAAAAGCAAGTTGATTTGAAGTCGTAAGCCCCACTAAACTTGCAGCATTTGCTACGTTTAATACTGATACGCTTGCAATAAAGCCCAGCGCGAGTGCAATCTTCGATAATCTGATTTTCATCATAAATCTCCAAAAAATTAAAATGCAAAATAAATAAAAAAGTAAGAAAAATAAGTAATCAATGCGGATTCAATTAATCCATATTGGATTACGTAACTTAACTGAGAATAGATGCAGATTTATGACAAAAATAGGCCGCATTAGCCCGAATGGGCTATTAAAAAAGTCTCAAAATGACCGTTTTAAATTTTGTCATCAAAATGAAATCTAATTTCAAGTATTGAATCTCACCGATAAAGCCGCATTTAAGGCAAAATATCAACTTAACTTAACCAGTTTTTACAGTCGAATATTTTGGATAAACGCGCGCAAATTTTATTAAAAACCTTAGTTGAACATTACATCAGTGATGGTCAGCCGATTGGTTCGCGCACGTTGTTGCAGCACAGCGGCTTAGATGTTAGCCCTGCGACTATTCGCAATGTGATGAGCGACCTTGAACATTTAGGGTTTGTCGCCAGCCCGCACACTTCGGCTGGGCGCATTCCTACGCAAAAGGGCTATCGCTTATTTGTCGATTCAGTCTTAACAGTACAGCCATTAGAAAACCAGGCAATTGCGCATTTAAAAAGCGGGTTAAATTCACCAAACCAAAGTGAATTGATTAACAGCGCGGCTGATATGCTATCGCAGCTAACACAATTTGCTGGGGTGGTGATGATTCCTAAACGGCAGCGCGTAGCATTTAAACATTTAGAATTTTTGCCGCTGACCGAAAAGCGTATTTTGGTGATTATTGTGACTAGCGATGGCAATGTGCAAAATCGTATTATTTTGTCTGAAAAGCCTTATTCTGCGAGCGAGTTAACCCAAGCCAGCAACTACTTTAACGCCCATTTTGCTGGTCAAACTTTTGATGAAGTGCACCTTAAATTGCATGCCGAACTGCAGCAGATGCAAACCGACATGAATAAATTAATGTCTGCCGCCCTAGAAGCCAGCAATAAAGCCGCTAATAATGATGGCGTGGTAATTGCAGGCGAGCGTAATTTGTTGCAAGTCGATGAGTTATCGACCAACGTGAATAGCTTGCGCAAATTATTTGAAGTGTTTGAGCGTCGCACCAGCCTGATGCAGCTATTGGATAATAGCCAGCGTGCAGAAGGCATTCAAATTTTTATCGGCAACGAAAGTGGCTATTTGCCTCTGGACGAATGTAGCATGGTGACCGCGCCTTATGAGGCAGACGGTCAAGTGGTGGGCACTTTAGGCGTAATTGGCCCAACCAGAATGGCGTATGAGCGCGTGATTCCGATTGTAGATGTGACTGCAAAACTACTATCAAATGCTTTATCCAATACCTAGTTTTTAAGCGTCCAACTGCTTTAACTACGCGTCTTTGTCAGACAATACTGACAGCACAAACAGATTTATCCCTATATTTTTTAATCACCCTAAATTGCAAAATACACGTTATGCAGCATAAACCGTGGTATCGCTTGAGCATCAGGCATAACAGATTAGGAGAAATAAAATGAACGCATTTAATAGCAAAAAATTAACCTCATTATTAGTGTTAACTTGCGCACTCAGTATGAGCGCTTGTAGCAGTATGTCGACGCGCGATAAAGCAACCGCGGCAGGTGCGGCTATAGGCGGTGTTGCAGGCGCAGTACTCACTGGCGGCAGTGGCATTGGTACAGTGGGTGGCGCAGCGGTAGGCGGCATTATTGGCAATCAGGTTGGCAAATAGCACAATTAATTAAGGGGAAACTAAAATGGATACAACAAAAATGATTGGCGTTATTTTGCTGGTGCTGGGCGGCTTAGGTTTGGCGTACGGCGGCTTTAGCTATACCAAAGATAGCACCAAAGCCAAAATCGGCCCAATTGAATTAAAAGTAGCAGAAAAAGAACAAGTCAATATTCCGTTATGGGGCAGCATTGCGGCGCTTGCAGTGGGCGGTATTTTGCTGGTTTCTGGCAAGCGTAAATAATAAAAATCAATTTGTATTGATTAAAGGCGCAAATTTGCGCCTTTTTTATTATTGACTTAACCCAATTAATTGACCGAATTTTTTAAAATCTTACTTTCAATGCTTTTGCATATTTTCTGCATAGCTATTGGCGCGCGTTTACACTAAAATCGCAGCATGACTTATTACAATCCCGAACCCCCTTTTACGCATGGCGACCAACTCAAAGTTGGTATTCTAATCGCTAACTTAGGTACGCCAGATGCTGCAACCTCTAGCGCATTGCGACGCTATTTACGGCAATTTTTAAGCGATACGCGAGTTGTAGAAATTCCACGCGCGATTTGGTGGCTTATTTTAAACGGCATTATTTTGGTGATTCGCCCCAGAAAATCCGCCGCAAAATATGCGCAAGTATGGACGCCAGAGGGCTCTCCCTTGCTGGCACATGCACAAAAACAAACCCAATTGTTGAGTGGATTTTTGGTGCAAAAAATACAATCACCCTTTGCGATAGAGCTGGGCATGAGCTACGGCAACCCCAGCATGCAAGCGGCGCTTGAAAAATTAAAAGCCCAGCATTGCGACCGTATTTTGGTGTTTCCACTATTTCCGCAATACGCTGCAAGCAGTACCGCTGCTGTTTTTGACGCAGTATGGAAAGTGTTGCTCAAAATGCGCAATGTGCCTGCTGTGCGCACTGTGCGCAACTATCACGACCATCCTGCTTATATTGCCGCCTTGGCAAAAAGTGTGCAGGCTTATTGGAAAATTAACCATAAACCGAGCAAGCTGGTGATGAGCTTTCATGGCGTACCTAAAGTGCACTTAACCAAAGGCGACCCTTACCACTGCGCTTGCCACAAAACAGGCCGATTATTGGCTGAGGCATTGGGTTTAGGCAAGGATGAATACACTATCGCGTTTCAATCGCGCTTTGGCAAACAAGAGTGGTTAAAGCCTTATTTGGCAGGTGTTCTAGAAGACTTAGGCAAAGCCAAAACCAAGCGGATTGATGTAATTTGCCCTGGATTTAGTAGCGATTGTTTAGAAACTTTAGAAGAGATTGCCATGGAAGGCAAAGAGATTTTCACCCATGCGGGTGGCGGTGAATATCACTATATTCCGGCCTTAAACGAAAATGAGGATTGGATTCACGCCATGACAGAAATCGCGCTGGAAAATCTGCAAGGTTGGGTAACTACGGATAGTTTTGGTAATTGGGTTAGCGCGCAAGCGAAAAAAGACAATGAATTGACCAAAATGCGCGCGCAAGCCATGGGTGCTAATTAACAGGCCAGCTAATCAATAGGCGCGCAAAACAATAAGCGTTATAATTTCATCTTTAAGTAAATAGTGGCGCAATTATGATTGTAATTACAGGCGGGGCGGGCATGATTGGTAGCGTAATCGCCTGGCACCTTAACAAAAAATTGGGTCGAAATGACTTGGTTATTGTTGATCATATTACGCATGAAGAGCAATGGCAAAATCTTGTGCATCGCCAATATATTGAATACTTGGATAAAGACCAGCTATTTGATTTTTTAGACGGCAATGATGGTGATGTTGAAATTGATGCTGTCATTCATATGGGCGCAATCAGCGCGACCACAGAGCGCGATTACAATAAATTAGTAGAAGCCAATATTCATTACAGCCAAGATTTATGGGGCTGGTGCGCTGAGCATGAAGTACCGTTTTTTTATGCGAGCTCTGCCGCCACTTATGGCGATGGTGCTGCTGGCTATGATGATGTCAGCATTGATAAATTACGCCCACTGAATGGTTATGGCTATTCAAAACATTTTTTTGATCAATGGGCTTTACGTCAAGTCGCCGAAAACGAACCGCAGCCACCCGCATGGGCTGGCTTTAAGTTTTTTAATGTGTACGGCCCAAACGAATACCACAAAGAGCGCATGGCCAGCGTGGCTTTTCACACCTTTAATCAGGTAAAAACCACTGGCGGCATGAAGTTATTCAAAAGCAATAAAGCCGACTTTGCAGATGGTATGCAAATGCGCGATTTTGTTTATGTAAAAGATTGCGCCGACATTATTGTGCACTTTTTTGACCAAGCCACTAACACAAAAAAACCATGTAAAAATGGCATCTATAATATTGGCACAGGCAAAGCGCGCAGCTTCAAAGATTTAGCCAGTGCCGTAATGCATAGCATGGATAAAACGCCGCATATCGACTTCATTGATATGCCTGAAGATTTGCAAGGCAAATACCAATACTTTACACAAGCCAATGTTGCTAAATTGCGCGCAGCGGGCTACACCAAGCCATTTACAAGCCTTGAAGATGGTGTCAAAGATTACGTTCAGAACTATCTATTAAGTGAGGACAAATACTGCTGATGGATTATGTTGACTACTTAAAAAATGAGCACGCCGCGCATATGGCGATGTTCAACGCGCTTGAGCCACTATTCCCAATGATTAGTGCTGTTGGCATTAAGATGCAAGAGTGCATTAAAAATGGTGGCAAGATTTTGATTATGGGCAATGGCGGCAGCGCGGCAGATAGTCAGCACATTGCTGCCGAAATTGTGGGTCGCTTTAAAAAAGAACGCAAAGGCATGCCTGCGATTGCATTGACTACTGATACTTCAATCATCACCTCTGTGGGCAATGATTATGGCTATGACTACATTTTTGCGCGTCAAATTGAAGCTTTATGCCGACCAGAAGACTTAGTAATCGGCATCACCACCTCTGGCAATAGCGCCAACGTGGTCAGTGCCATGCAGGCGGCTAAAGAAATCGGCGCAACCACAATCGGCCTAACAGGCGGTAGCGGCGGCAAACTTAATAGCATTTGCGATTTTAATTTGGTCATGCCGTCCTCTGTCACCGCACGCATTCAAGAAGCACATATCTTTGTTGGGCATTCTTTATGTGAAATTTTAGAGTCATAAACTAAACGTATGTCTGATATTTTTTTAGATGCTGTAAAACAATTTGGCAGTAAAAAACAGCACGCGCTAGTCATCGGTGATGTGATGCTAGATCGCTACTTAATCGGTTCTGTGGGCCGAATTTCGCCAGAAGCGCCGGTGCCGATTGTGCTGCTGAATCAGCAAAATGAGCGCGCAGGCGGCGCGGCGAATGTGGCGGCGAATCTGGCCCTGCTTGGCATTGAAACGCATATGATTGGCTGCGTGGGCGATGATTCTGAGGGCGCGACTTTGGTTAAGCTATTGCAGCAATTAGTTATTGATACCAGTGGCATCTACACCTCAAAAAGCCGCCCTACTATTGCCAAAACCCGCGTACTAAGCGGCCATCAGCAAATGCTGCGCTTAGACCAAGAAAGCAACGCCGCTTTTAATACGGACGAAAATGCTGGCTTAAATGCAGCAATTAAGCAGCAATTAGCCTTAAAACCTAGTGTGGTTATTTTGTCTGATTATGCAAAAGGCTTGTTAAGCGAAGCCACTTGCCAAGCCATTATTGCACAATGCAAAGCAGCAAACATTAAGGTGTTGGTTGATCCTAAAGGCCGCGATTACAGCAAATATAGTGGCGCAACGGCATTAACACCCAACAAAAAAGAAACCGCCGAAGCTTGCGATACGTATATTGATGATGCCGATTTAATCAGCAAAGCCAGCCACCTTAAACAAAAACTACAGCTTGAATTTTTGGCGGTCACGCGTGGTGAAGAAGGCATTTCGCTAATTGATGAAAAAATGCATCACCTGCCCGCCATCGCTAAACAAGTATTTGATGTTTCTGGTGCAGGCGATACCGTGATTGCCACATTAGCGGCAGGCCTGCTGCATAATCTATCAGTGTTACAAAGCTTGCAGTTAGCCAATATTGCAGCCGCTGTGGTGGTGGGCAAAGTGGGGACAGTGCCTATCTCGCAGGCCGATTTGCTAGAAGCATTAGCCAGCCAACAAGGTAGCGAGCAGGCTAATAAAGTGTGCGATTTAGACGCACTTAGCTTAAAAGTGAACGCTTGGAAAAGCGCTAATCAAAAAATCGTGTTCACTAATGGCTGCTTTGATTTATTGCATGCTGGACATGTTACCTATTTAGAGGCCGCCAAAAAGCGGGGCGATAAATTGATTTTGGGGCTAAACACAGACCGTTCAGTCAGCGCTATCAAAGGACCAACCCGTCCAGTTGTGCATGAAAATGATAGAGCGCGTGTACTAGCCGCGCTAGAAAGCGTAGACGCAGTTATCTTGTTTGATGAAGACACACCGCTAAATTTAATCAACGCCATTCAACCCAATGTGATTGCCAAAGGTAGCGATTACGCCGCAGAGCAAGTGGTTGGCGGCAAAGAAGTGCAAAGCTGGGGTGGTGAAATTGCGCTGATTGACTTAGTTGAAGGCCGCAGCACTAGCAACATTATTAAAAAAATGAATAGCTAGAAAAAATTAAGCTAGCCCTTAATCGCAAATGCTATCAGAACAAACTCTGCATTTAAAGCCTGAAAAAATACTCGTGCTTGGCCCAGCTTGGGTGGGTGATATGGTGTTGGCGCAAAGTCTATTTAAAACGCTAAAAGCTAAAAACCCAAATTGCATAATTGATGTTGCGGCACCTGCGTGGACGTTACCCCTGTTAGAACGCATGCCAGAAGTTAATAGTAAAATAGCCTTAACTTTTAAGCATGGTGAATTGGCTTTTTGGCAGCGTATTGCTTTTGGTAAAAGTTTAAAGCAAGCAGGTTATACACAATCCATTATCCTCACCAATTCGTTTAAATCTGCCTTACTACCATGGGCTGCTGGCATCAAACAACGTACCAGTTTTTTGGGCGAAATGCGTTATGGCTTGATTAATGATATCCGTCCACTAGATAAAGCCGTTTTAAAAAAAACGGTAGAGCGTTTTGTATCTTTAGGTTTAAAACCCAATGAAACGCTACCAACACTGATTCCCAATCCGCAGCTTGTTACTAGCCCGCAAGCGGCATTTGCTACTCTTGCTAAACTCAATATTGCAACACCACAGTACAAAGTACTTGGCTTGTGCCCAGGCGCAGAATACGGCGAAGCCAAGCGCTGGCCAGCGGAATACTATGCAGAAGTCGCAAACGATAGCTTAAATAAAGGCTGGCAAGTCTGGCTGTTTGGTTCAGACAAAGATATCTCTGTCACCAGCCAAATTAACCAAATCACGCAAAATCGCTGCAATGATTTTGGTGGCAAAACAAAATTGGGCGAAGCAATAGATCTCATGTCTTTTTGCGATACCGTCATCAGCAACGACTCTGGCTTGATGCATATAGCGGCGGCGCTAATGAAAGAGAATAAAAAAAATAAAAAACTAATCGCCATTTTTGGCTCATCCGACCCTTACCACACACCACCTATGAGCGTAGACGCCAAGATTGAGTATTTAGGGTTAGAATGCAGCCCATGTTTTAGAAGAGAGTGTCCGCTACAACATCTGAATTGTTTGAAAAAAATTCAACCAATTCAAATTATTAATAGCATTTTTAGCTCAGAAAGTTTGAATTGAATCGCTTCTTAAATAAAATTGATGTGTCCGACCCTAGCAAATTAACGCTTGTGATTGTTATATTAGCAATGCTGATTGCTGCGCAAATACAATATATTCAACATGGATGGATTAATCCTGATTCTGTTTTATACCTTGAATCTGCAAGGCTGATTTCACTTGGTCATTGGTCTGCCGCATTTGAAGTATTTAATTGGCCGCTATATTCTGCTTGTATTGCGGCCATTCACAAAATTAGCAGTTTAAATATTCATCATTCTGCGCAGCTACTTAGCGTGATTTTTTTTGGTATTACCGCGTTTAGCTTTACTAAAGTCATACAGCTAGCAGGTGGTAATAATCGCACCATTGCTGCGGGTGGGCTCATATTATTAAGTGCCCAATATCTCACAGGTGATATTTTACAGATGCTGCTGAGAGATGAAGGCTTTTGGGCGTTTTTTCTAACAAGCATGGTTTTTTTTATACGATTCTACAAAACCAATCGTTACTTAGATGCGTTTTATTGGCAAATTTTTGCCATCTTAGCCGTCTTATTCAGAATTGAAGCGATTACTTATTTAATTGCTTTGCCTTTGAGCCTCTTTTTCTATCAGCAAGCCACATTCTCGCAAAAAGTCACACAGTTTTTAAAGTGTAATTTTCTAAGTATTATTGCCCTTATTTCTATTTTTGCCGCAATTTTAATGATTAATAGTCTCACCATGACTAGCTTTGGAAGACTTAACGAAGTATTTACACTTAATTTATGGCATCAATTAACCAACCAATTTTTCACTAAGTCCGCCGTCATGTCGTCTCAAGTGCTGGGTTCGTATTTAGATGAGTTTGCCGTGCCGGGGCTATTAATGACTTTTGCTTATGTCATCTTGGCTAAATCAATCGCGACAACAGGTATTGTTAATATTGGTTTAGCTGCGCTGACAGTTAAATTTAGAAAAAACTTAATAGACAGCACTGTGCTTTATATTTTAACTTTTGCAGCTGTCATCACTTTAATCAATTCTGGCCTTATTATCACCAAGGTATTCGTATTATCGGGCCGATACATTCTGGCCTTAAGCTTAATACTCATGATAGTTTCTGCTTTTTATTTGGCTTATTTATTTCAATACTTTGAAATAAAACAAAAAAAAGCGACGCGTAAAAAATGGCTGGTTTCAGGTTTAATTGTATTAATGTTGCTCGGTATAGTTAAAAATATATTGCCTAAACAACGTGGCTACAATCACATGCAAGAGGCTGTTAGTTGGGTTAAAATACATAACACGAGTAACAAACCAGTATTTTATGACGATACGCGTGCGCGCTATTATGCAAACGCACCTTTTATTGGTACATGGCCGGATAACTGGATGCTAGTGACCGACGCCATTCAAACTAAGCAGATTAATCAATATGACTACCTGATTATTAATCATTCGGCCAAACATCCAGAGCGCGAAACCTACCTTGCAAAAGAACTCATTGCGTTTAAAATAGTTAATCGATATGCAACGGCAAAAAATAAAAAATCTGTTGTGATTTATCAAAAAAAACATTCACCATACTCTAACTAAAATAATGGGTTGTTATTTATGTCAAAGTTGCTATTCGGCATTATTATACCTACCTACAATTACGGCCATACTCTAAGACGGGCCGTTTTATCAGTAGTAAAGCAACTTGATGAAGATGTTGAACTACTCGTCATTGATGACGGATCTGGCGACCACACGGCAGAAATCATTGCGCAATTAAAAACAGAATGCAGAGGCCAGATAAAGTTTTTTTATAAGCCCAACGGCGGCCTAGCTTCAACCTGTAATTTTGGCATAGCACATGCGAACGGTGACTATTTAGTTTTTTTAGATGCCGATGACGAGATGGCTGATGGTGCGATTAACGCAATGCGTTCACATTTAGCTAGCAATCCTGAATCGAAAATGCTCATCGGCGCGCACTATTCCGTATATACCAATGGCAAGCGCAAGCTGCACATACCAAACACTCTGCCTGATACAGCACATGATAGATTAAAAGGTTATTTGTTAGATAAAACCATCAGCATTTCTAATGGTGCTTGTGCTAAACATAAGAGCGTATTCCAATCGATTTCGTACCCTGTAAAATTCCGCAATTCAGAGGATATCCCTGTATTTGCTTATGTGCTCAGCAACTATTACTGCACCACACTTGATTTTCCGTTGGCATTCATTCATAAACATGATGATAGTTTGCGCCACAATGCCACCCATGCTGAAAATGTTGGGATACACTTGGTGGATGAAGTATTTCACCCAAGCCGCATATCCACAGAATTGCAAACATTAAAAAAACCATTTTTAGCGCAGCGTTTATTGTCCCTTTCTAGGGTTTGCCACGAGAACAAACGCCACTTGCAATGCACTCAATTTTATAATCAAGCCATTAAGTCTAATTGGCGCGTCATTTTTAACTGGCCTTACACCAAAAAGTTTATCCTATCTTTACTGCAAATTAACCCTAAAATAATGCTAATTAATAATAAAAACGAGAGAATATGAGCAACCCAGCACACTGGTTTTTACCAAAAAAAATTCGCAAAACCCTTACTAGCTTTATCAACAGCTCCGTTTGCAATAAAACTGGTTTTTTATATCAAACCGTTGGCGAATACCGAGTTTATTTGAGACGTCGTTCAGAATACTTAAGTGTTGATAGCTTAAATAAGCTTTGCACGCACTATTACTACAAGTTTTACATGCCTAAAAAAGATGATGTAGTTGTTTGCGTTGGCGCAGGGCTTGGTCATGAGGCTGTTTGGCTAGCAGATAAAGTGGAAGGTATTCGATATGTTGGTGTAGAAATTCAACCCTACTTGTATGAGCTTTTGAGTAACACTTTCAGTCAAATTAGCCGCTTTCAAGCGTGTGGCCGCGCAATCAATAATAGCAACCAACATTTTTTGTTGCACAGCGCTATCGATTACACCGCAGTTGCAACCGATGAAAAAGGTTATATCGAAGTTGATTCGATAATATGGTCAGATTTTCTATCAAAATACCAATTAACTAATATTGATTTACTACAAATTAATATTGAAGGAGCAGAAAAATATCTGTTACCGATGATTGAAAATTTTTCTAATATAAAACGCATTATTGTATCTGCGCATGATTTTCGCGCTAACCGCGGTGATGGCGAACACTTTAGAACGCGCGAGTTTGTCAAAAACTATCTTATCGCAGCGGGCTACACGGTTACTCACTGCGGCAGCAAACCCCGACAAATGGATTGGATGTTTGCAGAGCGACATTAAAAGATTACTAATCAGTCAACAACAGGTTTAATGACGCGCGGAATCTTAATGAAAGATTTTGTGCTCATTAGCCTGTCTTGTTAACCGAAATTTTAATCTAGAAAACTGCCAATATTTTTACAGTTAACAATATTATTTTCGCTGCAATATTGTTGCCAATCATGCACTTCTGTCCAGTCGCTCACAAAAACAAAATCTAAGCCTGCACCTGTTGAAGCTTCAAAATCATACTTGCTATCGCCAACAAATAAAGCAGGTTGTTTAATACGTCCATTGGCTTTTTCGCGCGCTAAAACAGTGTCCTTATTGTCTGGGCTACCAAATAAGCCGCCATCAAAATACTTGGCTAGATCGCGCTTCGCAAATAAATCGCGAATTTCTTGCTGATCTCCACCTGACAGTATCATCCAGTTTGCACCTTTTGTGGCATTTCGCAGCTCTTCTAAACCATCAACAATAGTGCAGTGCATTAAGCCTTCTTCTAACTCACGACCAAACTCATCTAAGAAGACTTGAATTGCATCACCTGTGACAGGCTGTTTTAACACTTCGCGCAAATACCAATCAAACTTATGGTAGCGCGAAATACCGCCCAATTTTACGTGATAATCTACTAACTGCTGGGCTTGCGAATCACTAGCGCCTAAGTTTTTTGCTGTGCGAAAATACGCCTCAGTTTTGACAACATTTGAATCTAAAATTACGCCATCACAATCAAACACAATCGTTTTGTATTTTTTTAAATCAATTTTTGAATCTGGCTTCAAACAAATTTCCTGACTTTAATTTCAATATAATTCAATTACTTAACACTATTTTTATGCCAAAAAAAAGGTTTGTGTTAGCCACAAACCTTCATTTTAAAGTAGCAAAACTATTAAGCGAATTAAAGCAATTATGCTGGTTTAATCGCGCTGGCTTCTTTCGCTAACTTAGTGATGTGCGCCCAATCTTTGCGTGCAACTGCATCGGTTGGGGTTAGCCATGTGCCGCCACAAACCACTACGTTTGGCAGACTTAAAAATTGCGGGGCTGAATCTACTGTAACTCCGCCAGTTGGGCAAAACTTCACATCGCCAAAGGGCCCTGCAAAGCCTTTAAGCAGATTAATACCGCCAACTGCAACCGCTGGGAATAGTTTCAAGAAAAAGTAATCGTCTGCATTAGCGGTCATGATTTCTGAACCAGTTGAAACCCCTGGCAATAATGGCAAACCGATTTTGCGTGCAAATTGGCCTAGCTCTGTTGTATAACCTGGGCTCACCGCAAATTTGCAACCTGCATCTAATGACGCTTGCGCATCTTTTAGGTTACGTACGGTACCTGAACCTAAAATCGCATCAGGTACATGTTTGGCAATTTGCTCCATTGCTTGTAATGCGCAAGATGAGCGTAAAGTCACCTCAAGCACGCGAATACCGCCAGCTAATAAAGCCTCTGCCATCGGCACGGCGTCTTCTACTTTATTGATGACGATAACGGGAATTACCGGGCCTTCTTTTGCTAAATCTAATGTATTAATCATACGTTTACCTAACTATTGAAAATATTTTATAAGGGGAATTTTACCCTCTCCCTAGCCCTCTCCCTTAAAGGGCGAGGGGACTTGATCTGCTCACTCAGCAGTTTTTAAGCACTAATTGAAACTGCCAAGAAAATTAAAAGGCCTAAGTAAGACTAGGCGCAAAAAAAAATTGAGCGCAGCATACATCAAGTATGTAAGCGAAGATTTTTATTTTGCAACGAAGTATTACGACGGCGTTTTAGTTTTCTCTAGAGCCAAGTGATTGCGCCTTCTTCGGCAGACAGCACATTCTTGCGCATCCCACCAAACAACTCACGCCCAATACCATGCGAGTTAATATTGCGTTTCGCATCAGACAACTCTTCTGCTTCACGGTCTGCCCATGTATCTTCGTCTACCAACACGTTCAGCGTACCAACGCTGGCGTTTAAGCGCACAATATCGCCTGTGCGAATTTTAGCGATTGCACCACCTGCACTGGCTTCTGGACTTAAATGAATCGCCGCAGGAATCTTACCTGACGCGCCACTCATACGGCCATCTGTCACGATTGCCACCATAAAGCCTTTATTTTGTAACACGGCCAGCGGCGGTGTTAATTTATGTAGCTCTGGCATACCGTTGGCTTTAGGGCCTTGAAAACGCACCACCGCTACAAAATCTTTTTCTAGTTCGCCGCGATCAAATGCGGCTAATAATTCTTCTTGCGCATCAAACACAATCGCTGGCGCTTCAATAATGTGGCGATCTTCTGGCACAGCAGAAATCTTAATCACGCTACGGCCTAGATTGCCTTTTAACAAACGTAATCCGCCAGATTCGTTAAATGGATGCGCAGCTGTACGCACAACAGTTTCATCGCCACTTTCAGCTGGATATTCTTTCCACACCAACTTGTCGTTTTCTTTGACTGGCTTTTTACCGAATTCGCGTAAACCACCTTTGGCTACCGTGTACACATCTGGGTACATATAACCGCCTTCAATGAGCTCGCGAATCACAAAACCCGGGCCGCCTGCTTGTTGGAATTCGTTGACGTCGGCTTTACCATTTGGATAAACCATTGCCAATAATGGCGTACCTTTTGCTAAATAATGAAAGTCAGTCCAATCGATGATAATACCAGCGGCGCGTGCTACGGCTACCCAGTGAATAAGATGATTAGTAGAGCCGCCAGTGGCTAATAAAGCCACCATCGCGTTCACTATCACATGCTCATCCACTAGCTTACCAATTGGAATGAAATTATCTTTACGTGTGTTATTCAATACTAATCGCACGGCTTCGCGTGTTAAATCCTCGCGCAAACCATCTTGCGGGTGAATAAATGCAGCGCCTGGAACATGCAGGCCCATCGCTTCTAGCAACATTTGGTTGCTATTTGCTGTGCCGTAAAATGTACAGGTACCTGCGCCATGATACGCTGCAGATTCTGACGCAAATAATTCTTGGCGCCCAACATTACCTTGCGCATATTGTTCACGCACTTTCGATTTTGATGTATTGTCTAAACCCGTGCTCATCGGGCCTGCAGGCACAAAAACAGTTGGCAAATGACCAAAATGTAATGCGCCGATTAACAAACCAGGCACGATTTTATCGCACACACCTAACATTAAAGCGGCATCAAAAACATCGTGCGACAAACCAATCGCGGTACCCATCGCAATATTATCGCGGCTGAATAATGACAATTCCATACCAGGTTCGCCCTGCGTAATGCCATCACACATAGCAGGCACACCACCCGCTACTTGCACGGTTGCGCCAAGTTTATGTGCTTCGTCACGCAAAATATCGGGGTAATTCACATAAGGTTGATGCGCTGATAGCATCTCGTTATAAGCGGTAATAATGCCGATATGCGGCGCTTTTTCCACCACAATTTTGAATTTATCACTCGCAGGCAAAGCAGCAACCGCATGCGCTACGTTAGCACAGCCAAGTCTATCTGCACCTTTTTCACGGTTAATAATCTGATCAACACGATGCAAATAAGCAGACCGCGTTGGGCGGCTGCGTTCGATAATGCGTTCCGTCACTTCTACCAAAGATTGTTTCATAAATGCTTTTTTATAATGATTATATGGATAAAACCTAACACGCTGATTATCGCTAATTGGGGCTTATCCGTCAAACTACATGGAAACTTTATAACTGACCGTAGTATATTAGTCATAAAATATACTATATGCTTAAGTAGTATTAAAATTAGTTAATTTATCGGAAATTGTTAGTATAAATCTCTGAGAATTAAACTCAGATTGCTGCGCTTGTCATACCTACGCGATCGCCTTCTTAATAAGCTTAAAAGTAATTGTTTGCTATCTGCATTGAGTCTCTTGCTTTCCATATAATCTAAAAAGAAACGCAGACGCTGTGTTCTACGTAAGTATTTCTTCGCGTGATTATCTAAAGTCTTGAGATCTTTTACAATCCTATATTGGAGCATTCTTCCTTTCCAAAAATCACCTAGCGGACAGTCAATTAAGAAAACTTGAAATTTGTCGTTTATTAAAATATTTCGCCATTTTAAGTCATTGTGAATAAAGCCATGCTGATGTATTTTTCTTGTATATGCAGAGAGCGACTGACTAATGACTCTCACCGAGTCACTGTCAATCAGATTCGACTGTTCAGCCATTTGTGCTAGGTTTAGGGTGTTAGGAATCTCTTGCGTGATTATTGCGCCGCGGTGAAACAAACCCCATTTCTTCTCTAATCCAAATCCAATAATGGTAGCAGTTAAAATACCCCACTGTGCAAACCATTGCAGATTTTCCCATTCGCCTTCTATTCGGGACTTACCAAGAAATTGTTTAATCCCCTTGCCTGCTGATGTGTAGCGCTTAACATAGTAATTTACATTTTGGTGTTGAACTTTTATAACATCTGACACACTGTCATGCGTTATATTTTCACCCTGAAGTGCGAAAACTGTATCTAAATCAGTGAATACATTTTCTAGGCATTGCCCTACCTCTGTTAATTGCCATCTACTTTTCATCACAAGACCTATCATCTATCTAAAAACAGTCAATTAATCTATAGCCAATCCTAAAATTAGACTTGGGTTAATTAGCTTATGCTTTTTTGGTGACCAACACATCTTCCATCATCAAATACTCTAAATCACAGCCATAAAACATATTCAGGGCATCGGTTGGTGAACAAATCATGGGCTCACCACGGCGATTGAGCGAGGTATTGAGCACAACCGCATTGCCGCGCAACTTCTCAAGATGCTCAATCAATTCGTAATAACGCGGGTTGGTGGCATGCGTCACCACTTGCGCGCGTGCCGTACCATCTTCATGCACCACTTCTGGAATGCGCGATTTCCAGCTTTCCGCCACATCAAATGTAAACGTCATATAAGGCGCAGGATGATTAGTTTGCAGTATTTCGGGCGCCACTTTATCTAACATACTTGGGCAAAACGGACGCCAGCGTTCGCGGTATTTAATTTGCGCATTGATTCTATCTGCGACTCCGGGGAAACTTGGGTCACCTAAAATACTGCGACAGCCTAATGAGCGCGGACCAAACTCCATGCGGCCTTGCAGCCATGCTAATGGATTGCCAGCAGCCAATAATTCAGCGGCTTTTTGTGGAAAATTATCCACTTTGGTGAAAATTGGTTTATTAGGATGCGCTTCGCAAGCGGCAATACATTCCTCACTGCTAAAAGCCGGGCCTAAGTAGGCATGTTCCATCTTATGGATGGTTTCGCCTGCCAAATGCGCGGCGTAGGTAGCGGCGCCGAGGGACGTACCGTTATCGCCAGACGCAGGCTGTACAAATAATTCTTTCACGTGTGGCATATTAATAATGCGTTGATTCAACTTAACATTCAGCGCAACGCCGCCAGCCATCACGATTTTACCGGTTTCTTTGATGATATCGCCCAAATAATAATCAATCATTTTCAACGCGACATCTTCTAACAAAGCCTGCACTGAAGCCGCGTAGTGAATATATGGATTATCGATTTCGTCCCCACTACGTTTTGGCCCTAGCCAATCGATTAACTCTGGCGTGAAGTAATAACCCTTAGATTTTCCATCTGGGCCATTTTCTTTATAACGGCGTAAACCAACCACATTCACCAGTTTGGTGTTGACCTTTAATTCACCATCTGCAAAAGTTACCAAGCGCGACAAATCGTATTTGCTTGCATCGCCATACGGCGCCATGCCCATCACTTTAAACTCGCCATCTAGCATTTCAAAGCCAAGGTATTCGGTAATCGCGCCATACATGCCACCCAGCGAATCAGGGTCGTAAAATTCTTTGATTTTATGAATTTTACCGTTTTCGCCGTAGCCAAAAAATGTAGTCGCGTATTCACCTTTGCCATCAATGCCCACTATGGCGGTTTTTTCTTTAAAGCCGCTTAAATGATACGCGCTGGATGCATGTGCTAAATGGTGCTCCACTGGCACAAATTTAGCGTTACTTAACCCTAAATCTGCCATTAATTTTAACGATTTATCACGATTACGGCGAAAGCGGCGATTGCCATTAAACAGCGCATCCAAAGCACGGTCTGGCGCATACCAGTGACGTTTGGCATAGTGCCAGCGTGCGTTGCTACTAAGCGGAATTTCGGCATAAGGAAAAGCCACAATCTCCACGTCTTCCGCTTTAATGCCTGCTTGTTTTAAGCAGAATTTTGCGGCCTCATATGGAAATTTATTTTTGGCGTGCTTATCGCGAATAAAACGCTCTTCTTCTGCCGCCGCAATAATTTTGCCGTCCACCAAAATGGCGGCTGAGGCGTCATGCCCCAGCGCGCCTGATAACCCTAATACAATCATGCTGATACTCTCAAATGTGTTTTTTGATATTTTACTTGGTTTAAGCCTGATTGTTTAATTTTAAAGCCCTGATTGATTGTTTTAAACTTGGTTGTTTAAGCAATTTTTGCCCGCTCTAAAATCGTTGGCATCATATAATCATCCATTTCATTATAGGCTTGCATAAACGCTTGCCTAAAAATAGTTGCCGTTTCTGGTGCTTTCGCCCAATTTTGCATGAATCTTTTCAAATCTTTTATGTGCTTTGTCTCAAACCACCAACTGTAAGTGTGTGCCTGCATACTATCCAAATCGATTAAAACGGGCTTGCCATCTACAATTTTGATATTGCTGGCTTTGCAATCACCATGCGAAATCTTTAATAAATTGAGCTTATAAAACAGCAAAGCAGTTTCATAGGCGACTTTTTGCTTAACTTCAGTATCCATACTTAACCCGAAAAATTCGGCAATATCTGGCGCATCAATAAATTCCGCTAAAAAATAGGCCCTGCGCTTTAAGCAGCCAAATCGCTCTTCAATTAATGCCAATGGCTTGGCTGTTGCCACATTTAAAAGCTGTAAGCGGTGCGCATTTGCCCAAGATTTTGCCGCGCGGCTTTGAGAGATACTTAATTTGAATGCATGCCAAACGTTTTTAATGTTGTAACGCTTTATGACCAGATTTCGATCAGCCATCAATACCTTGCCAACGGTGCATGTATTGCCACTTTTAAATCTATTTTTTGCATCACTTAAAGCGTTATCCAGTTGTAGTGGCGATAAATCTATGGCGTCAAAATCGTGAGATATCGCCATATACTGCTTAAAACTCTGCTTAACTTTTACATCGGTGCAGGTTCTGAATACTTTTATGTATGCATAGCGACTTGCCGCTTTTTGACGTATTTTTTGCGTTAAGTCATAGTGATTTGCGTAATCAAATGGCGTGTATTTAATATCAGTTTGTTTGCAATAATGCGCATAGCAATCTTCTGCCCAGTCAATATCTAGCCCATCCATTTTAGATAATAGCACGGCCAAATTACGCTGCTTTTGACGCTGTTTAAATAAGGCTGAAAATGCTTGAATCCCATCGCCATCAATCGCATACACTGTATCGGTATCAACCAAAAAGTTTTTAAAATAGAGATCGGTTTGCTGCAAATTGGCTTTGTGCATTTGTGCAACCGTATTGGTCAGTTGGAGCATTAAATGTAAACGCTCAGGCTGTTGCTGTGAATCTAATAATTGTTGGTAAAGCACTTCTGCATTTTGCGCCGAGATTGCTTTAAATATTAGCACCTCACCAGCATCAATAATGTCTTGAATGCTGCCCGAATACAGCAAATCAGGCGTTGCAATATTAGCATTTATTAATGCTTGCACGCCCTGCTGATCGCGCTGAGCATAGCGCTGGGCATTTGCGCCAATAAACACTTTAGCAAACACATCTTGACCATTCCAAAGCGCTTTGCACACTAAACGTTTATTGGGCACTAGCCGCACGATTTCGCTAACAGCCAAAACTGAACCGTTAGCCAAAGGCAAATCAAACGCCATCACACATGGCGCATTAATCGACTTTAAATCAGGCTTTTGCAAGGCGCGGAAATTTTTCTAATAAACGTGTGGCGGCTACCACTACCTCTTCCACTGTAATATCCGCCATTAACGCTTTTTTAATTAAAGTATGTTGCGGCTTAAGTGGAAAAGGCCCAGTGGTTACAGGGTTCGTTGGCCCGTACAGCCCAACAATCGGCACATCTGACGCAGCGGCAATATGAAAAACACCGCAATCGTGTGCAATAAATAAATCGGCGCGCTGCATCAAGGCACGCAAATCTGCAACAGTAGTTTTACCGACCAGATTAATGGTATTAGGTACATTATTCTCAAACTTTTTCGCCAGAAATGATTCGTTGCTCGTGCCAGTAATCGCAATACGTAAATTAGGAATGGCTTGCTTTAATGCGTTTCCCAGCGCGATATATGCATCAATTGACCATAGTTTTTTATCATCTGCGCGTCTGGCGTAAAAGAACTTCCAGCCATGCAACACAGTTGTTCCGCAACCCAAATGAATATTGATTAAAGCTGCATTCGAATCAAGGTTAAATTTTACCAAGAGAGATTCTGCAGTCTGTAGCGTCTCTATCACGTAACGGCGGTCTCCATCGGACACGTTAACATTCAATAAACCAGCCACAAATTGCAGCAAATGCTCAGCATGATGCATGGTATCCGTTAGCGCTGGAACTTGAATAAAAGGCGCTTGAATATCAGATAACTTTTTAAGTGAATTTTTATTCAACACAATAATTTTGTTGTAATTTTTGGCTAATTTATTCACATGTCGACTTTTACTTAACACATAAATTTGCCCAATATCTGGATTTCCTGCAAATACTTCTGCACTTAATTTATTTAAAGCAACCACATCAATTTTGGCTTGCGGTAGATTTTTTCGCATCAAACGAATCGCTGGCGTGCAAAAAATATTGTTGCCTGTGCTTGCCGAAGCGATGATTAGAATTTTATCCGTGTTCATTAAAAGCATGGTTTTAGCGTCTTTTTTGTAATGATTGTTGATGCAAATAGCGGCATAAAGCTTTATAAAATGGCGTTAAATGTTGAATTGCAAAATACTGCTTAAAAAAAGTCAGTTTGTTGCCCGCTCTTAAATCCGCTGTTCGATAATGTAGCGTAATTAAATCAGCTAATCGGAGCCAGCGAATAAAAGCGGTAATGCGTGATTTTTCAAAATCGATGGTGGCGACTTCAAATATATCTTCTTGAACAACGCCCTTTTTTTCTTTCACAAACAAATGCTTAAGATAAAGTGAGCGATGTTGAACCCGTGCCTGATGCAAGTTATGCACCGCGACTGCCAAAGCGCGCATCAATACTCTTTGCTTATTAATACTAATATCGGCATGACTTTTCAGCCACTCATCCGCCGCTACAAATCCTATTAAAGCCTCAGTCAATAATATCGCCTTATCTTGCTGACTGCCAAAAAAAACCAACTTTGGCGTTGCAACATTATATTTGCTTAAGTGTTGCAGAATCTCAAATTCACGCACAAAAGTGGGCTCGCCTGCAATTGGGTGCCGCCATGTGCGGCGCATATGCGCTTGCTGCCGCTTCAAGTAAAAGCCATGTTTTACGCCAGCTTCATCCGCCAACTCAATATAATTAACACCACTCCAGCCACCACGCTCGCGGTTAGGCGGCTCAAACCAATCGCCTTGATAATTCCACAATTGCTCAAATCTGGCTAGCTGATACTGCTGCAACAAGGGCTGATATTGTGGCGAGTGAGTACTTTGCAAAAAATATCCTTTAAACTGTCGTCTTTAATCTATTAATAGCGGCTATTTAAGCGTTAAGTATGCTGAATTTTATTTTTAAAACTATTTTTAAATTTTTTGGTATTTTATCACTACCAAGCTTACATCGCTTGGGTGCCGCTCTTGGCTGGATAATCTATTACTGCTCGCCTAAATCAGCAGTCACCATCAAAAACAATATTAAAACCAGTAGTTTAGCTAAAAATTCGGCCCAATTTAAGCAAATCCTAAACGCCAACATTGCCGAATCGGGCAAGGCTGTATTAGAAACAATCGCTATCTGGCAGAAAAAAGAAGCGGATATTTTACCTTTAGTGAGTCAAGTGCACGGCTGGAAAATTGTGAAAGATGCGCTGAAACGCGGCAAAGGCATTATTTTCTTAACGCCACATTTAGGCTGTTTTGAAATCACCTCGATTTACTATGGCTCAAAACATCCGATTACCGTGTTGTATCGTCCGCCCAAAATAAAGTTGCTGCGTCAATTTATACTACAAGGCCGCACCCGCAAAGGTGTGACCTTGGCGGAAGCGAATGCCAGTGGTGTGCGCAAGCTGATGCAGGCTTTAAAGCGCAATGAAGCGATTGGTATTCTGCCTGACCAGATACCCGCCACAGGTGAAGGCGAATGGGCCGATTTTTTCGGAAAACCAGCTTACACAATGACGCTCGCCAGTAAGTTAGCAGAAAAAACGGGCGCGACTGTCATCATGGCATTTGGCGAGCGGCTGGCAAATGGCGCGGGGTTTGATATTCACATCACTCGTTTGGATTCGATTGCCACGACAACATTAGTCAACCAAGCGATTGAGCAACAAATCGCGCTAAAACCCACACAATATTTATGGCAATACGACAGGCACAAGCAAAGGCGCCATGCGCTGGGAAAATTGGACTCGGCTAATGAATAGCTGATTTTTCTTTTTTTAAGCGTTGCTGAAATTTTTGACTATGGAATTTTGCATATAACTTAGTCGCGCGCGACTCTACTTGCTGCCAAAATTGCTTATCCATTTTGCTGTAATGCTTTTTAAAACACATCAAATCTCGCTTGGTTAAGCCAATATCCATGCTAGAAAAATACAAAGCAGCAATATCTTTCATATTGCCGTTAATAGATGGTTTGGCGTGAATTAATACACGATGCAAATCAATTAGATAGAGCTTGATTTCAGGCTTACTCAGATTATCCAAGCAAAAATGACCTATATAAAAATCCCGATGGTTAATGCCGTTTTCATGTAATTTTTTGGCAATCTTGGCCACAGCGATAATCAGCTTTCGCTTAAATATCGCATCGGGCGGATTAGCCGGCCAATCCATCGTTAAGTCTTCTAAAGAGGTAATATCGCCCAAATCTGCTGTCAGCACAAATGATTGCAACGTGGCTGGATTGTGACCGCGCTGCCCATAAGCAACCAGCGGAGTAGTCGCAATATTGAGTGCATTTAGCTTTTGAATGGCTTTTACTTCGGTCATTGCACCCAAAATTGGCCATTTAATTGCGGTTAAGTTTTTGATAATTTCGCGCCAACCAACACCAAAATGTTGTTTGATAAAATAGCTTTGGACTACTCCGTTTTCACTATAAAGCCTAACTTGAATGGTTTTGCGGCCTTTTACATCACGAAAAGTTTTACCCTGCATGCGCAACAATGCATTAAACACATCAGGCTTATTAATATATTGTTTAATCACTGCTGGCACTTCTAGTATTTGCTTAAATATCATGCGATTAATGACGCTTTTTGATCAGAACTTACTTTTTCATTAGCAAGATTAATTAAAATTGTGGCTTCAGCACTACCATCATTTTCTGCTAATAATTTTTTTGCATGATTGATACCGTTAACTGACCACTGCGCTTTTTTATCCGTTTGCCACATTTCTAAAAATTGCTGATTAAACCGCGCTTGGTCAAAAGGCATTTCGTGCACAATGCCCGCATCCGCTTGCGCCACGTGATGCGCATAACCGCAGCTTGCCGTCAACAAAACAGGCGCGCCGCATGCCATCGCATCTAAAATTACCAAGCCAGTATTTTCGCGGTAAGCGGGATGCACATACACATCCGCGCCCTTAATCAATTGCGCATAGTCCGCTCGCCCTTTTGAGATAAACACTTTATCTTTTAAACCTAATTTTTTAGCCATTAATTCAAATGGTTTTGGATTATCTTGGCCCACTGCTACCAATTTAGCATGTTCGCGTAAATGCGCTGGCAAAGCCGCCAAAGCTTGAATCGCGCGGTCTAAGCCTTTCATTTGAAAGCCCGAGCCGACTAAAATAAAGACAACATCGTTCTGCGCAAAAGCAAATGTTTCACGCAAGTAGCGATGCGATTCTTGCTTGCTGGGTAACGTAAAAAGTTCTGGCGCTAAACGCGGTGGAATATAGTGAAATCTCACATCTTGCGTGCCATACCAATGCTGAAAATGCGGCTTTTCGGAAAGTGAAACCGCTAAAATTTCGGTAAGAGAATCTTTTGAAAAAACCACTTTTTCGCATGCTGCAAACCATTTAAATCTTGGTAATAGTCGATATAAAAAATGCCGTTGCGTGTAAGCGCGATCAATAAAACAAGGGTCAGCCGCAAAATACGCGTCAAGCCCTGCCATGCGGTTGTAGCCGAAGATATAATCAAAACTATTAGCGTTAATTTGATTAAAAGCCGCATCAATAAACCGTTGATAACGTTGATAATTAAACAGCCCTTTTTGCGGCAACACATGTACTTTTATTTCTGCTGGTGGCAAATCGCCATCCCAGCTAATAGTAAAAATTTCTACCGAATGCCCGCGCTTAACCAACTCTTTAGCGGTACGCAACATATCACGCTGCATGCCGCCAAACGGAAAGTATTTAAAAATTAAGAATGCAAATTTCAACTGGCAGCTCAAGTGAAGTTATTGTTCATCAAAAAATGAATTGTATGCGAAAATGTTTGTTATGCAGCGTATTTTACTCGTTAAAACTTCTTCGCTAGGCGATGTCATTCACAATTGTCCTGTCTTTGCGGATATTCGTCAGCACTTTCCAGATGCTTTAATTGACTGGGTAGTAGAAGAAAGTTTTGCAGATATTCCGCGTATGCATTCTGGCATTAATCAAGTCTATACAGTCGCTTTTAGGCGCTGGCGCAAGCAAATACTTAACCCTCAAATTTGGTCAGAAATTAAACAATTCAAGCAGTTAATCGTACAGCAACAATATGATGCGGTGATTGATTCGCAAGGTCTATTGAAAAGCGCACTGATTACACGGCTCACGAATGGCGTGAAACATGGCTACGATAAACAATCGATTCGAGAATCAATTGCCAGCCGATTTTATGATAAAACTTATGCGATTTCTTATCAGCAACATGCAGTCACGCGAAATCGCACTTTGGCGGCATTAAGTTTAGGTTACGCGCCTCCAAGTAATGCGCCCAATTATGGCTTGCAAGCAAAGTTCGATTTAAGTTTTCTGCTAAAAAAACCTTTCATTAT
Source organism: Proteobacteria bacterium ST_bin12 (assembly GCA_002083635.1). Taxonomy (GTDB): domain Bacteria; phylum Pseudomonadota; class Gammaproteobacteria; order Burkholderiales; family Methylophilaceae; genus Methylotenera_A. The sequence continues at coordinate 172,488 of MSXP01000005.1, forward strand.
TGCTTTGCATGGCACTAGCCGCGATAGCAAATTATGGCCGATTGAACATTGGATAGAGCTTGGAAAAACACTGAAAAATCAGCAATTGAATCTGCTATTGCCTTGGTCAAATTCCGCAGAACTATCACGTGCTGAGCAGATTGCAAATACTCTAGAAAATGTGGTTGTATTACCAAAACTAAGCATCACCGAATTGGCATCAGTCATTAGTCAGGCCAAAGCCGCAATAGGCGTAGATACAGGTTTATCGCATTTGGCGGCGGCGCTAAATATTCCGACTATTGCGCTTTACACCGACACCAACCCAGCGTTGACAGGCGTGATGGGCAGCCAAGCATTTACTGTTAATTTAGGGGATATTAATGAAATTCCTAGCGTAGATATCGTTTTGGCACATTTGGCTCAAATTTAAAACACGTAATAAAACTAACTTAACCCTCAAATTAACCCAAAAATTGCGTTAATTTTACTTATGCACTCTTGAAATAAAATCGCTTATCCCCACGTTTAAAACAGTGTTATTAATGAATGGGGAAACACATGCAAGAAAATCAAATAAATGCAGAGTCAACAGAAAATCCAGAAGCAGATTTGGTACAAGACGCTGGCGCAGCTGGTTCATTAGATGAGCGAATTGCTGAACTGGAGGCGCAACTTGCGGAAGCGCAGGCAGCCGTTTTATATACTAAAGCCGAAGGTGAAAACATCCGCCGTCGCGCGAATGATGATATTGATAAAGCACGCAAATTTGCTTTAGAAAAATTCAGTGGCGAATTGCTTGCTGTAAAAGATAGTTTAGATGCGGCAGTGGTGATTGAAGCGACTGATGTACAAAGTTACAAAGATGGTATCCAAATCACCATCAAACAATTAGCTTCTGTGTTTGAAAAATTCAATATCGCCGAAGTTAACCCAGTGGGTGAGAAGTTTGACCCAAACAAACACCAAGCCATTTCAATGTTGGAAAACAGCGGCGAACCCAATACGGTGACTAGCGTGCTGCAAAAAGGCTACACATTGAATGAGCGTGTATTGCGCCCTGCATTGGTAATGGTTGCAAAGTAAATAGCCACAAAGCTTTTAAGGCTATTGAAAAGCGAAAAATTCACCCAATATTACTGTTAAGTTGTTCAGCGTTAAGTATTAGAAACGGTTTGAACACATAACTCAAATTAAAGTTATTTAGAAAGATAAGGAATCAGCAACATGGGCAAAATTATTGGTATTGATTTAGGTACAACAAACTCTTGCGTCGCTGTAATGGAAGGCGGCAAACCACGCGTGATTGAAAACGCCGAAGGCGCACGCACAACGCCGTCTATTATCGCGTATCAAGAAGATGGCGAAATTTTAACGGGCGCACCAGCTAAGCGCCAAGCGGTAACTAACCCAAAAAATACGCTATACGCGGTTAAGCGTTTAATCGGTCGCCGTTTTGACGAAAAAGAAGTGCAAAAAGACATCAAGTTAATGCCATACACCATTGCCAAAAATGAAAATGGCGATGCATGGGTGGAAGTGCGCGGCGTTAAAATGGCGCCACCGCAAATTTCAGCTGAAGTACTACGCAAAATGAAAAAAACAGCGGAAGATTATTTGGGCGAAGAAGTAACTGAGGCCGTGATTACCGTTCCAGCTTACTTTAACGATAGCCAACGCCAAGCCACTAAAGATGCTGGCCGTATCGCGGGTTTAGATGTTAAACGCATCATCAATGAGCCAACAGCTGCTGCGCTAGCTTTTGGTTTAGATAAACAAGAAGGCGATCGCAAGATTGCGGTATATGACTTGGGCGGCGGTACATTCGACGTTTCAATCATTGAGATTTCTAGCATTGATGGCGAACATCAATTTGAAGTACTTTCAACCAACGGCGATACATTCCTTGGTGGTGAAGACTTTGATAACCGTTTAATCGACTTTTTGGCTGATGAGTTCAAAAAAGAAAATGGCGGCTTAGATTTACGTAATGACCTTTTGGCAAAACAACGCTTAAAAGAAGCTGCTGAAAAAGCAAAAATCGAACTTTCTGGTGCAACACAAACGGAAGTGAATTTGCCTTACATCACAGCTGATGCAACTGGCCCAAAACACTTAGTGGTGAAAATCACGCGCGCTAAATTAGAGTCATTAGTAGAAGATTTAATCGAACGCACAATGGCACCATGCCGCACTGCGATTAAAGATGCTGGCGTTTCAATTGACAATATTACTGACGTAATTTTAGTTGGTGGTCAAAGCCGTATGCCTAAAGTGCAAGAAAAAGTAAAAGAGATTTTTGGCAAAGAGCCACGTAAAGACGTGAACCCTGATGAAGCAGTTGCAGTTGGTGCAGCGATTCAAGGTGGCGTGTTGAAAGGTGATGTTAAAGATGTGTTGTTATTAGACGTAACGCCATTAAGTTTAGGTATTGAGACATTGGGTGGCGTGATGACTAAGGTTATCAAGAAAAACACCACAATTCCTACCAAGGCATCGCAAACGTTTTCAACCGCTGATGACAACCAGAACGCAGTAACGATTCAAGTATTGCAAGGTGAGCGCGAAATGGCTTCTGCCAACAAATCGCTTGGTCAATTTAACTTGTCAGACATTCCACCAGCACCGCGTGGCATGCCACAAATTGAAGTAACTTTTGATATTGATGCGAACGGTATTTTGCACGTTTCTGCTAAAGACAAAGCCACTGGTAAAGAAAATAAAATTACCATTAAGGCTAATTCTGGTTTGTCTGAAGCTGAAATTCAGCAAATGGAAGAAGATGCGATTAAATACGCGGATGAAGATAAGAAATACCGCGAATTGGTTGATGCACGCAATGCAGCCGATGGCATGGTCCACTCAGTGAAAAAATCATTGAGCGAGCATGGTGATAAGTTAGATGAAGCGGAGAAAACGGCGATTGAAGCAGCGTTGAAAGATGTGGAAGATGTGTTGCAATCGGATGACAAAGACACGATTGAAGCAAAAACCAATGCATTGACTGAAGCTGCGCAAAAACTGGGTGAAAAAGTGTACGCAGAAGAGCAAGCGAAAGCGAATACTGCAAACGCACAACCAAGCCCAGAAGGTGAAAAAACGGTAGATGCCGAAGTAATGGATGCAGAGTTTGAAGAAGTGAAGAAAGACTAGCTTTAATTTTGTTGTCGATAATCGTTAGCGTCCTTAATTGATGCTAACGATTTTTCGCTATTAATTAACCATTAATCACTATTCAAATAGATTAGATATCAAACATGGCAACCAAAAAAGATTATTACGAAGTTTTAGGTGTTAACAAAGACGCTTCTGAAGAAGAAATCAAGAAGTCTTATCGCAAATTAGCGATGAAATATCACCCTGACCGCAACCCGGACAACCCAAAAGCAGAAGAACAATTTAAAGAGGCGAAAGAAGCCTACGAAATGTTGTCGGATGACCAAAAGCGTGCGGCTTACGATCAATATGGTCATGCAGGCGTGGAACAAGGCGCGGGTGCTGGCGGTTTTGGTGGCGCTGGTTTTGGTGATGCTTTCGGCGATATTTTTGGTGATATTTTCGGCGGCGGTCGTCAAGGCGGCGGTCAGCGTAACAATGTGTACCGCGGTGCCGATTTGCGTTACAACATGGAAATTTCGCTAGAGGATGCCGCAAAAGGCACTGAAACCAAGATTCGTATTCCTGTACAAGCGGCGTGTGAAACCTGTAAAGGCACAGGCGCTAAAGCAGGCAAATCGCCCGTTACTTGTACGACTTGTAATGGACACGGCCAAGTGCGCATGCAACAAGGCTTTTTCTCCGTGCAGCAAACTTGTCCAAAATGTCATGGCAGCGGCAAAATCATTAAAGATGAAGATAAATGCGGTACTTGCCACGGTGCAGGCCGCGAAAAAATCAATAAAACCTTGTCGGTTAAAATCCCCGCTGGTGTGGATGAAGGTGACCGTATTCGCTTAACGGGCGAAGGCGAAGCTGGCGTAAATGGCGGTCCAACGGGTGATTTATATGTTGTGGTGCACTTAAAACAACATGAGATATTCCAGCGCGATGGCGGAAATTTGCATTGCGAAATGCCGATTAGCTTTAGTACGGCGGCTTTAGGTGGTGAGATTGAAGTGCCAACTTTAGGTGGCTCTGCCAAAATGAAAATACCCGCTGAAACACAAACGGGTGGCGTTTTCCGCTTAAAAGGTAAAGGTATTAAACCGCTACGCCAATCTGAAAACGGCGATTTGATGGTGCACGTGGTAGTAGAAACGCCAGTTAAGTTAACCGAAAAACAAAAAGATTTATTGCGTGAATTTGAAATCAGCACGCAAGCCGATTCGGGCAAACATAGTCCGCGCAATAAAAGCTGGGTAGATAAAGTAAAAGGCTTTTTTGAGTAAGTTTGATTTGTGTATTTAATCGCTCGTCAATCAACACCTACAAATGCAGTTGTTGATTTTCGGGCGTTACAATTGGTTAACTATATTTTTCATTCTTTACAGTTCATTAACATTCACGTCATCAATCCGACATATCTCTTTGATATTATTCATCTAAGTTAATTAGATGGAGAATGCAATATGAAAATCGAATTTTTTAAGAGTGCTTTATTAGGTACTTTAGTTATATCAACTATCGTTTTTGGATCATTTAAAGCGAATGCTGCTGGCTTTAACCAAAACGCGGCGCATGACGGTAAAGTGATGTCGCCAATTAAATTCCACGACATCGTTGAGAAAACTTTGCCGAATCAAGTAGCCAGTAATTTTGGTAATCCAGACGAAATTATTATGATGAAAAATGCATCTGGCGATGTAGCTGGAGTGATTTGGGTGTATCGCGATGCGGTATTGAAATCTCACGGCATGATGGACGCAAGTTTTATGATTATTAATGGTCAAATGAAATACGTGACTTTGTCTGATGCTGTTTAATCACAGTTTAACTTAACGCCAACATTGATACTAAAAAAGCCTGCAATCGCAGGCTTTTTTCTTTTAATGTGATTCATTTGCATATTTCTTGTAGGCAAGGCAAGCAAAGCAACTGGCAATTTTTTGTTAATCTAGCCTAAAATAGCGGCATGCCACTGCACGTTTTAATCATTGAAGATGAACCAGCAATTGCGGATACTTTGCTATATGCTTTTAAAGAAGCGGGCATTCTGACAACCCACGTGTTGCTAGGCCACGAAGCAATTATTGCCATGCAACAGACTGCTTTTGATTTTGTGATATTGGATGTTGGCCTGCCAGATATGTCAGGTTTTGATGTATGCAAACAAATTCGCGCGAGATCGCATGCTTCAATTTCGAGCATTCCTTTATTGTTTTTAACCGCGCGTAATCACGAAATTGACCGTATAGTTGGCTTAGAGATCGGGGCAGATGATTACGTGACCAAGCCATTTAGCCCGCGTGAGGTGGTTGCCCGTGTGCATGCCATTTTGCGGCGCAATGCGAAAAATGAGCCAGCTACAAAATCATCTGCAATTTATGCGCTAGATGAGTCAGCTTGCAGAATTACTTATCGCGGTGAATATTTAAGCTTAACTAGATATGAATATCTTTTACTGAAAACATTAATCGAGCAACCAAAACGTGTGTTTTCGCGAAGCCAACTCATGGATATTGTATGGGCGCAGGCCGAAAATACTTTAGAGCGTACGGTTGATGCGCATATTAAAACTTTGCGCGCGAAGCTGAGGCTCGTTGATGCTACTAGCGAGGGGATTATTACGCACCGCGGCATGGGCTATAGCTTAACGGCATGAAGTCATCCTTATTTAAAATGAATATTAGCCTAAAAATATTTTTAGGTTATTTTGTATTGGTTGGTTTAGCGGCTTGGTTCGTGCTGATTGTATTTGTAGAAGAAGTGAAGCCAGGTGTGCGACAGGCGATGGAAGATACCTTGGTTGACACCGCCAGCATACTAGCTGAATTGGCGGCAGAAGACGTTAAATCCGGGCGAATTAATGATGGTAGCTTTGCTAAAGGTTTAAATCAATACTTAGCAGGGTCGCGCTCGTCTAGCAAAAACGGTGTCAATATTTGGGGCATTCAAAAGCAGGCCGCTGATTATCGCATCTACATCACAGATCAAAAAGGTATTGTGATTTTTGACTCAGCCAATCTCGCTTTAGGTCAAGATTACAGCAAATGGAATGATGTCTATCTAACATTAAAAGGCAGATATGGCGTGCGCTCTAGCCCCGTAATTATCGGCGATAAAAATAGTGACACCATTATGTATATTGCTGCGCCAATTAAAAACGGTAAATTCATTATCGGCAGCCTGACTGTTGCAAAGCCTAACCGCGCCCTGCTCCCTTTTATTGAGCGTGCTCAAGCAAAAATCATTCGCTGGGGCGCATTACTATTTGTGCTATCAATTGCGATCGGCGCTTTGTTTACATGGCGATTCACCAGAAAAATCAATGCCTTGCGAGATTATGCCATGCTTGTTGCCAAAGGCGACAAAGCCGACCCACCAACCTCTAGCAATGATGAATTAACGGATTTAGCACGCGCTATGCAAACCATGCGCAGCGAATTAGATGGTAAGCAATATGTGCAGGATTCTGTGCAGCATTTAACCCATGAGCTAAAAAGCCCAATTACTGCTATTTTAGGTGCGCTGGAATTGATATCGCCCAAGATGCCACTTGCAAACCAAAGCCATTTTTTATTGCAAATTAAAACGCAGTCTCAACGTGTACAGACGATTATTCAAAACATGCTAGGCTTGGCGAGTTTAGAGCATCAACAGCAGTTGCAGCATGTCAGCTTAGTCAATTTAAATGATTTAATCCAAACACAAATCAATCTATTAAATAGCAAAGCAGAACTGCGTATTATCCGATTTTTGTTTGCTGCCAATCCGCCTATTTCTGTACAAGCTGATGCCTTTTTATTAGGACAAGCGCTGTATAACCTGCTAGAAAACGCCCTAGACTTTAGTACTGATAATAGTCAAATTAAGGTATCTGCTATTGAAATTAGTCAGCAAATCCATATCACTATTCGAGATAACGGTGCAGGGATTCCAGACTATGCCTTAACCAAAATATTTGATAAATTTTACTCGCTACCGCGCCCTGCCAATACGCCAAATGCAGGCCAAAAAAGCACTGGTTTAGGTTTAAATTTTGTACAAGAAGTAGCTAAATTGCATGGCGGTAGCGTTAAACTTAAAAACCAAATAGATGGCGGCGTCATTGCAACCATTATTCTAAATAAAGCCTAAACTTCACACTCACTTCACACAGCCGCATCATCACTTCATTCATAGTTTATATTCTGCAAACTCCATTGTATTGAGGGAGTTAATCGTGAATATATCATTTATTTTTAAAGTAATCGGCATTTTTCTACTGACGATTTTAATGTCGTGGGCAGTCATGTACGTAAACGCGTTGATTTTAGAACGGCAACAAAGACAGGCAGAAGTGAAGGCAGATATTGCTAAAAGCTCAGCCAGAGCACAAACAATACTAGGCCCAATATTAGTCGTGCCTTACTTAGAAAGTTTTTCAGAAACCACCACTGAGAACGGTGTTAAAAAAACCGAGCTTAAAACTGAGCAACGGTATGAGTTTATTTTTCCAGAAAACATTCATGTGGTGGGTGGATTTACCAATGAATACAAACAATTAGGTATTTATAAAGCGCTTATTTATCAACTCGGTGGCTCTGTAAAAGGCAGTTTTAAATTGCCAGAGCAACTCAATATTCGCGCCTATCACGCAGGCAGTAGCATTACAGTTCAACCTAGTTTTATTAGTTTGGGCATCAGCGACCCAAGAGGCTTAACCACCAAACCCGTTTTTAGTTGGGGCAGTACTGTGCTGCCTTTTGCTCAGGGTAGCCGCGTTAATATCATCGGCAACGGCATACATGTTGTGTTGGGTAATATTGAAAATAGTCTAAACCACACCATACCATTTGAATTCAAACTCAACTTGCGTGGCACGGACGACTTTAATCTCATCCCTGTTGCTGAAAATAATACGATTGGGCTTAAATCAAGTTGGAAATCGCCACATTTTTATGGCAGTTTTTTACCCGATAGTACTACCCAACAAATTAACGACAGCGGCTTTAGCGCAAATTGGGCCGTTTCATCCTTATCTAGCAACAATCAAGCTGCGTTGATGGCTAATTTAAGAAATGCACATACTACTGAGCCGATAGAATCTTTATCAGTCGGCTTTGTAGAACCTATTAATGTATACAGCCAAGCCGACCGCGCCACCAAATATGGCTTATTGTTTATTGGCTTAACTTTTGCTGGATTCTTTATCTTTGAAATTTTAAAACAGTTACGCATTCATCCTGCGCAGTACACGCTTGTTGGCTTGGCCATGGCTTTGTTTTACTTATTACTCATCTCACTCGCTGAACAAATTGGCTTTGCCTTTGCTTATCTTGCCGCCAGTATTGCTTGTGTAAGCTTGTTGGGTTATTACCTCAGTTACGTGCTCAAAAGTAAAGCCAATGGCTGCATTTTTGCCAGCTTACTCACCGCTTTATATGGCGCGCTGTATGGCATTTTAAAATCTGAAGATAACGCCTTAATAATGGGTTCATTACTCGTATTTGGTTTGCTGGCCTTGGTGATGATAATAACGCGTAAAGTGGATTGGTATCAAATTAGTAGCAAGCCTGAACTGCCACAAGCGCATTCTAGCTACGATGTGGTATAAGACTTAACATGCTAAAACTACTTAAAATTTTAGCGATTATCCTCGCGCTTGGTCTTTTTTTACCCGCGCGCGGGGCTATTCCTGTACAAAACGCTACACATAAAGACTGGAACGCCAACAGCTTTTGGTATTCGCCTTGGGGTAAATCAGGCGTACATAAAGGCATTGATATATTCACCCCCAAAGGTAGGCGTATCATCAGCAGCACTAGCGGCCTAGTGATTTATGCAGGCGATATTGAAATGGGCGGCAAGGTGGTCGCCATATTGGGGCCAAAATGGCGTATTTATTATTACGCGCATCTCAACTCAATTAACGCCAAAATGCTGGAGTATGCTGGCAAAGGCGATATTATTGGTGCAGTGGGTGATAGTGGCAACGCCAAAGGCAAACCGCCGCATCTGCATTACAGCGTGATCAGCTTAGTGCCCTATGTTTGGAAATTGAGCACAGAAAAACAGGGCTGGAAACGCATGTTTTATATGAATCCAGCAGATAGCTTTGTATAAACCAGTGAATACTTAACACTAAAACACAGGCTAAAATAGGTTAGGTGAATGCAGTTGCAACGTATTCTAAATGATATGAGCAGCTAAAATCGGATGCTTTGTTAATCACACTAACAAAGCATCTCTTTTATTCGCGCTATTCATTCGCGGGACTTTTTAAGGATGTTTTCAGCGCAACAAGCTCTTCGCGTGCGTCACTAAAATCTGCAAATTTTCTGCCGTCCGTTTTAGCGTACCAATAACGGCTATTGAACTTGTCCCCTTCAATTTTATGCAAAACCGCATGCAGCCAATTGGCAAAGCCATCATCATATTCTTGTGCAATTTCATGCGCCGTTTGCCAATCACCTGCCAGTGCTGCATCAACAGCTTTTTCCAGCGCATGCTTATTATCTTGATTCATCTTGCTGCTTTTTAGCGAGGATATTCAATCGTGCCTTTTTGAATAAACTCAATTTTGTAGCCATCGGGGTCTTCAATAAACGCAATCACAATCGTGCCATGCTTCATTGGCCCCGCTTCACGAATCACTTTTCCTCCCGCCACTTTCACCGCTTCACAAGCTTTGTACGCATCCTCTACCTCAATCGCCATATGCCCATAAGCACTGCCCATTTCGTAGCTGGTTTTGCCGTAATTGTAGGTTAACTCAATTACGCTGTTATCGTACTCATTGCCATAACCCACAAAAGCCAACGTAAACTCGCCATCAGGGTAATCATGCTGACGAATCAACTGCATGCCCAGCACTTTGGTGTAAAAATGAATCGATTTTTCTAAATTCCCCACGCGCAACATGGTGTGCAAAACTCTCATGCTCAATTCTCCAAGATTAAATTTTTGTGATTATTTTAGGGTTAAGTCTTATATTTAAGCCGTTTTTGACTGTGTAATACGATAATATTTATTCAGCAGTTGTTCCTGCGTTTCTACCACGTCAGGATTCAGTGGTATGCAGTCAACCGGGCACACCGCCACACATTGTGGCTGATCAAAATGGCCAACACATTCCGTGCATAAATTCGGGTTAATTTCGTAAATTTCCTGCCCCTGATAAATCGCTTCGTTGGGGCATTCTGGCTCGCATACATCGCAATTAATGCATTCGTCTGTAATAAAAAGCGCCATAAATTATGGTTGCTTCAGTTTCTCTAAAATTGCATCTTCAACCGTAGAAGACACAAACTGATGCACATCGCCACCCAGTTTTGCGACTTCGCGCACCAAACTGGAAGACACAAACATATACTGCTCCGCTGGCGTTAAAAATAAGGTTTCTAGTTTTGGATAAAGCTTGCGATTCATGCCTGCCAGTTGAAACTCGTATTCAAAATCGGATGCCGCGCGCAAACCGCGAATCACCATTTGTGCACCTTGGTCTTGAACGAACTGCATCAACAAGCCACTAAATCCCATTACTTTAATATTGCTGGCTTTTTTAAAGCCGCTTTTAGCCAATTCCACACGCTCTTCTAAGCTAAATAAGGTGTTTTTATTGGTGCTGCCTGCCACTGCCACAATCAATTCATCAAACAAATTAGCGGCTCTATGCACGATGTCTTCATGCCCAAGCGTAATGGGGTCAAAAGTACCAGGATAGACTGCAATGCGGTTTTTGCTCATAGTGGCAACCTTAAGTAATTAAGCCGATTTTAGCAAATGATAATAAACGTTGCCTGCTTTATTTTGTTTGATGAGTATCCAGCCTTTTAACAACTCGCTTGATTCAAGCGCAAACTCCGCTTCAATGTACACCAAACCATCTGAGCTAAGATGCTGATTTAATGTGGGTAATATTTTTTCCAACCAAGCTTTATGATAAGGTGGATCACAAAAAATCACATCAAATTGCTGTGTATTGTGGCTTAAAAAAGCCAACACATCTTGGCGTAAAATCTGACCATTTTTGGCGTCTAACAACTGCTGATTTTGCACTAGCGTCTGATACGCCAAACTAGAATTTTCAACCATCACCACATTTTTGGCATTGCGCGATAATGCCTCAAACCCAAATGCGCCCGTGCCCGAGAATAGATCTAGGCAAGTTTTTCCGGTTAAATCTTGCCCAAGCCAGTTGAATACGGTTTGGCGTACACGCTCTGGCGTTGGGCGTAAGCCTTCAACATCTGGAAACTTTAAGAGGCGGCTACGCCACACACCAGCGCTGATGCGGACTTGGTTGGTCTTTGAAGATTTAGAAGCTGGTGGTTTTGGCAAAATAAGGCTTTGATTGCATACAAAGCCTTATTTTAACCTTAAATTTATTTATTACTGCGCGCCTACTGTTACTGCGACAAAATTAGCAGGTTTAACGCGACGATTAAACGCATCTTTGATTTGCGCAGTTGTCACTTTAGATATTTCTTTATTAAAATCTTCTAAATAAGTCATTGGCAATTGATAAAAACCAATCACACTTAAGTAATCCAAGATTTTATTATTACTATCGATTCGCATTGGAAAACCGCCAATAATGTTGGATTTAGCGGCTTTCAACTCTTTTTCAGTTACCCCATTTTTCATAAATTTGGCGATTGTTTCATTCACCACTTTTAGTGCATCTCCTGCTTGTTCTTTCTTAGTTTGCAGGCCAATTTGAAACGGGCCTAGCTCGCCCATTGGCATAAAGTAGCTGTATACGCTGTAAACCAAACCGCGTTTTTCGCGCACTTCTTCGGTTAAGCGCGATACAAAGCCGCCGCCGCCTAAAATATAGTTACCTACATAGAGTGGAAAATAATCAGCATCACCACGTTTAATGCCTGGGTAGCCCAGCAAAATGTGCGCTTGGCTGGCTGGGTGTGCAATATTTTGTGTATTTGGCGCTTGTGGCAAGGCAACTTCAGCGATTTTTGGTATCGCCGCTCCTTGCGGCAATCCTTTTGATACATCTTCTGCAATAGCGCGCGCTTGTGCCTCTGTCATATCGCCAATTAGCGCAATCACGGCGCTTTTGGCGGTGTAATATTGCTGATAAAAATTGGTTAAGTCTTCGCGTTTTATGGCGTTAATCGTTTCAATTTCACCGCTTTCATCTAAGCTGTAAGGATGTGCACCATACATTGCCTGCATAAAAGCTTTATTTGAAATGCTTTCTGGTTGTGTGGCTGCCTCTTGCAAACCCGCTACGATACGTGTTTTTTCACGTTCTAAAATGGCCTGTGGAAAATCGGGTTTATGCAATATTTTATTAAAAACTGTCAGCGCTTTTGCTTGCTCGCTGGTTAAAGTGCGCAATTTAAAAGCAGCTCTGTCTAAATCTAGCTCACCGCCCAAAACAGCGCCAATATCTGCAAACTGGTTGGTAATCGCCTCTTCGTTCAGGCCATCTGCACCCAATGTCATCAGGTACTTGGTCACACCCGCCACGCCAGAAGTCTGCTTTGTATCGCGCGAACTACCAGCTGGAAAATTCACGCTCATGTCTAAAATCGGCAAATCGTGATTTTCAACAAAATACACTTGGCTGCCTGAACTGGTTTGCCAATGTTGGATTTTAACTGCGGCATTAGCGGTCGTAGCCAAAGCCAAAGTAGCAATTAAAATTAAGTTTTTTAAAATATTCATCATTCTATGGATTCCGTGGTTCGCTATCGCTCCCGTCGGAATGACGGAGGTGGTAACTGTAGTTCTAAAATAATTAATTAAGCCTCATCAATAAACCAGAAAATTTAAAGCGCTAAGTGAGGCTAGGCGCGCAACGCCGCCGTGTACATTTGGTACACAAGGTATTGCGCAACAACGCATCACAACGCGGTTTATATTTTTCATTTAACGAGAATGAGGCTTACCTTGCGGCTTCGCATTCGGATCAATCGGCTGCGGATCCAAAGTTGCAATCGTCATGTTGTCTTTAACCAAATATTTTTTAGCGACCGCCTGCACTTGCTCAGAAGTAATCGCTTTTAATTTATCTGGATACTCTTCCAGCAAGCGCCAGCTGTAACCCATGGTTTCAAGTTGGCCGATTTGCATGCCTTGGTAAAACATCGAATCGCGCTGATACACATCGGCTGCAATCACCGCGGCTTTCACCCTATCTAACTCGGTTTGTGTCACGCCACTGGTTTTAATCAGGTCAATTTGCGCAATCAATGCGGCTTCTAATTCAGCGACTGTTTTGCCTTCGGCTGGTGTACCTACTAGCTCAAATAAAGCTTGGCGGCCACGCGATGTACTGTCGTAGCCAGCACCTACATCCACCGCAATGGAATTTTCGCGCACTAATTTTTGATTTAAGCGTGCAGAATCGTTGCCGCTTAATACGCCAGATAACACATCCAGCGCGTAGGGTTCCCAAGCCTGTTCAGCGCTTGTTGGTTTAGGTAGCAAAGTCGGCGCATGAAAACCCATCACCAAATAAGGCAGCTTTCCTGGCGCTTTAACCACCACACGGCGCTCACCGATTTGCGCTGGCTCAGTTTGCGGCTTTCTTGCTGGTAACACTTTAGGTTTTAACGGGCCAAAATACTGTTTGGCCAACTTTAAAACATCTTGCGTTTTCACATCGCCCACTACCACCAAGGTCGCATTATTGGGCGCATACCAATTTTTATACCATTCGCGCGCATCGGCTGCGGTCATATTTTCTAAATCATTCATATAACCAACAACTGGCCGGCCATATGGGTGGGCATTAAAAGTGGTGGATTGAAATTGCTCATTCACTTTAGATTGAGGTTTATCTTCTGTGCGCCAGCGACGCTCTTCCATGACCACTTTAATTTCTTTAGCAAATTCGGCATCGGTAATCACCAAATTTTGCATACGATCCGCCTCTAGCTTCATGGACAATGGTAAATGTGATTTTTCTAATTGCTGAAAATAACAAGTGTAATCGGTGCCTGTAAACGCGTTTTCTTTACCACCTGCGGCGGCCACAAGGCGTGAAAACTGCCCTGCTGGAACGCTCTTTGTGCCTTTAAACATCATGTGTTCCAACACGTGCGCCACACCCGTTTTACCATTTACTTCATCTAAACTACCCGCTCGGTACCACACTTGCGACACCACTACAGGCGCGCGATGGTCTTCTTGCACGATGACTTTCATGCCATTTTTAAGTTTAAATTCTTGAATGGCAGCTTGGGTAAGCATTGGTGAAAACGCTAATAGCAGCGCGGCGATCTGAATATAACTATTTTTAAGTTTTATCTGCACAACAACTCTTTCTATTATTAAAAATGGTGTTCACAACTGACCATTAAATGACACAGTTTAAATTAATTTAGTTCCTGCATTCAATTTAACGACGCACTCATTTAAAAAGGCCAACTGAATACTGATAATGCTTAATGGCATGTAGTCGATTTTACGACTAAAATAAGGGTTAACTATTAATTAAAGCGCTTTATGTTTAATATTTTCAAGAAAAAACCCGATCCCACAGAGATTAAATTTGATGTAGTGGCGCTACCTGAAATTGCCCCGCCAGTAGCAGAGGAAGCAAAGTCTGAAGCTATAGAGAGCAAATCAAAAGAAACTGAGTTGAGTTTTGCGCAGCGCCTAAAACAAGGTTTAGCAAAAACGCGGCAACAGCTTTCTGGTCAACTCAATAGTTTATTTGGTGGCGGTAAAATTGATGCGGATACGTATGAAGAATTGGAAACGATTCTTTTAACCGCTGATATTGGCGTGGCAGCCACTACACAATTATTGGATAACTTAAAAAAGCGCGTAAAACGTGAAAATTTAGAAGAAACGACTGCGCTTAAGCAAGCTTTAAAAACAGAGCTTTTAGCGGTTTTAATGCCTTTAGAAAAACCGCTGCAAACCAGCAATCATCTGCCTTTCGTGATTATGTTGGCAGGTGTAAATGGTGCAGGTAAAACCACCACCATTGGCAAGCTAGCAAAATTATTTCAATCGCAAGGCAAAAACGTTTTAATTGCCGCTGGCGATACGTTTAGAGCGGCAGCCAGAGAGCAGCTGCAAGTTTGGGGTGAGCGAAACAATGTGCAGGTAATTGCGTCCGAAGGCGGCGACCCAGCCGCGGTTATTTTTGATGCGGTCAATTCTGCCGTGGCTAAAAAAATTGATATCGTCATTGCCGACACCGCTGGCCGCTTGCCCACACAAATGCACTTGATGGATGAGATTAAAAAAGTGCAACGCGTAATTGGCAAAGCCCTGCCCAACGCACCACATGAGATTTTATTGGTACTAGATGCCAACACTGGCCAAAATGCGGTGAGTCAAGTCAAAGCCTTTGATGATGCCTTAGGCGTGACTGGTTTAGTATTAAGCAAATTAGACGGCACCGCCAAAGGTGGCGTAATTGCGGCGATAGCAGAAGCCAGACCGATACCAATCCGCTTTATTGGCATTGGTGAGGCTATTGATGATTTGCGCCCCTTTAGCGCGCAGGCTTTTGTTGATGCACTGTTTGATTAATGCCGTTGATTTAATATTCGATATTTTTAAGATTAATCAAACAAACTTAACCACTTTTTTGAGGCTAATTTTTCAACGATATGATTTCAAACTCATCACGCTATAATAAAAACGTTTAACCAAAATAATGCTTATTCAAAATTACTTATGATTGTTTTCGACAACGTAACCAAGCGCTACCCTGCTAGCGGAGACGCCATTAGCCAAGTCAGCTTTAGCATTGAGGCAGGCCAGCTTGTGTACGTAACCGGGCATTCTGGCGCGGGGAAAAGCACTTTGCTTAAAATGATGGCCGCGATTGAGCGTCCAACAAACGGCACAGTGCTGATTAACAATCAAAACGTGAACAAATTAAAAGAGGCTACTTTGCCTTACATTCGCCGCAAGTTTGGGTTAGTCTTTCAAGACCACAAATTGCTGTACGACCGTAATTGCTTTCAAAATGTCGCGCTACCTTTGGCGATTAACGGCATCACTGGTCAAGAGGCCGCCAAACGCATTCGTGCCGCTTTAGACAAAGTGGGCTTGTTAAATAAAGAAAAATCTATGCCGATTACTTTATCTGGCGGCGAACAACAACGCCTTGCAATCGCGCGGGCTGTGGTGAGTAAACCAAGTATTTTGATTGCTGATGAGCCTACAGGCAATTTAGATAAGAATTATGCGGCTGATATTCTCGCGCTATTTAAAGCGTTTCAGCAAGTTGGGGTCACCGTTATTATTGCCACACATGATGCGCTAGGCCAAACTAACCATGAAAACAAACCTAGCCCGCAAAGTAAAGTTCTGCATCTTAATCAAGGCAGGCTAATCATCGCTAACCAATTAGAGGTGCTTGCATGAAAACATGGCTGACATACCATGCGCAAGCATTACGCTTAGTGCTATCGCGCTTTCAAAAAAACAAACTCAGCACTTTTTTAATTTGCCTTAGCATTGGCGTCACTCTTGCGTTGCCAAGCATTGCTTATATTATTTTAGATAACTTAAATGGCCTAGTCAGCAATGTAAAAAGTGAATCCAAATTGAGCGTGTTTTTGATCGAAAATCATGACGAAAAACTTGTTGCAAGAATTGAAATAGCGCTCAAACAAAACCCAGCCATTCAACGTGTGGTATTTGTATCGAAAGAAGAGGCGCTCACACAATTGGCAACAATTAATGTCAACAAAGCCTTGCTGGACTCTTTATCTAGCAACCCACTGCCCGATGCTTTTTTTATTGAGCCAACATTATTGGATACCACATCAATTGAGTCACTTAAAAATGAACTAAGCAAAATAGACGGCGTAGAAACTGTTTTAGTAGATGATGCGTGGATTAAGCGCCTCAACTATTTGCTGCAATTGGGGCAAAAAGTATTGCTATTATTAACTAGTCTATTAGGCTTTGCCCTAATTGTGGTGATTGGTAATACCATCCGTATGCAAGTATTAACCCAGCAAGCTGAGATAGAACTGAGCAAGCTGATTGGTGCAACCAACAATTTTATCCGCCGTCCTTTTTTATATTCAGGTCTTTTATATGGTTTTGGCGGCGGTGTTTTGGCCGGGCTTATTTCTTGGCTGGTTATTTTAGTTCTAAATCAAACAGTGACAGAGATAGCGGCAAGTTACCAAACAGATTTTAAACTGATATTTTCTAGTAACTATGCCGCATTAACGTTGCTTATAATTGCTTGCTTAATCGGCTTAATATCTGCCTATTTTTCCTTATTGCCTATCTACAAAAAATCTTAGTATTTTTACTATTATGACGTTAGCCCATACGGGCTATTGCTCCATTTATACTCACCACATAATATGCGTCCATGGTCGGCAAGGTAGCAACAATTAATTTGTTGTACTAGTAAAAGTAGCACCGAGATATTTTATTTAGTAGCTTCGTTTTTTGGTTTTATTTATTCATTAAATAGGGGAATAGCATGAAAAAATTAGCACTCGCAGTAGCATTAATGGGTTTTATGGGTAGCGCAAGCGCAGCAGGTCTATCAATAGTAAGTTCACAAGCTGTTAGTTTTTCAAATTATGATGGGCAGCCATTAACTTATACTGGAGCACGCAGCTCGGGTTTTACAGGTGCAATTTCTGCATCTTCTGCTGGTATTTTAGAAGTTGTATATTTGGGCCAAGAAAGTGCTAACGCCAACCTGTTCCGTTTTTCAGTGTTTGATCAATTAACTGAGGCAAATAATCCAGGTGATTCTGTTTTTAAAACAGTTAACTCTGCTGGATTAATTCACTTTAAATTTATTGATACTACAGATGGTGAAACTTACACTAACGGATTTACTAGAAATTTTGCAATTCTAAATGGTGCACTACCTGGTTCAGTAACAGGTGCGAATAATTATGGCCCTTTTGACTACATTCTTGGTTTTAATGATAATAAAAAATCTGGTGATAAAGACTTTGATGATTACGTAGTTGGTTTAAGATTCACACCAAGTCCAGTTCCAGTTCCTGCTGCATTACCTTTAATGGCAACTGCTTTAGGTTTATTCGGTTTCGGTGCTAGCCGTCGTCGCGTATAAGTACCAGTTGTTTCAAAAAAGGACGCTTAGGCGTCCTTTTTTTATACTCGTTATTAATATTTGCTCACTTAAATCTTCTCTATACAATTACTTAACCATAAAATCATGGCGATAATTCTTCGCTAATATAGTTGAATTATTCGTATCCAATATCGTCAGTGCTGTAGGTTAGTCGATTTTCTATTAACATTTGACTCAAACATAAAAGGATAAGCAATGAAAGCTGTTTGGAATAACGTGACGATTGCAGAATCAAATAACACCGTCGAAGTAGAAGGAAACCATTACTTCCCGCTTAGCGCAATTAAGCCAGCATTTTTTTCTGATAGCGCGCATACCACTACTTGTGGATGGAAAGGCTTAGCTAATTATTTCAACATTGAGGTAGATGGCAAAACAAACCCCAATGCTGCATGGATTTATAAGACACCTAGTGATGCCGCATCACAAATCAAAAATCATGTTGCTTTTTGGAAAGGCGTTGTAGTGAGTCAATAATGAGCTGTTATGATGGTATGACTGAAATCACTGATTGATTAGCGCATTAGCGAACATGACAATACATAACAACAATATTCAGCAACTTTTAGCACAGTATTTAGCCACTCGACAAACCACCATCGATATTTGCAAGCCATTGCAAAATGAGGATTTTGTGGTGCAGCCTGTGGCTGAAGTGAGTCCGCCAAAATGGCATTTGGCGCATACCACATGGTTTTTTGAGGAATTTATTTTATGTCAATTTCAAAAAAACTATGTGCGTTTTAACCTTCAATACAGCAAACTGTTTAATTCTTATTACAAATCCGTTGGCATTCATACCGCTCAGCAAAACCGTGGCAATTTATCAAGACCTACAGTCAATCAGATTTATGAGTATCGCGCCAATATTGACGCCCAAATAATCAAGCTGATTTCTGATTATGCATTATGCGATGAAGCTGAATTTTTATTGGAGACTGGCATTCATCACGAGCAACAACACCAAGAGCTGTTATTCATGGATATTAAATATATTCTTAGCAGCAATGAAGTTGCAACCTGCTATTCGACTGTTGAATTAAATCAAGCACATGCACCACAATCAGGCTGGAAAACATTTGGCGAAGGTTTATATGAAATTGGCCATGATGGAGATAACTTTTCATATGACAACGAACAGCCACGACACAAGAACTATCAATACGCTTTTTCTGTTTGTGAATCCGTCGTTACCAATGGCGAGTTTTTAGCTTTTATGCAAGACAACGCGTATTGCAAAGCGCAATACTGGCTAAGTGATGGCTGGAATTGGGTGAATCAATATCAGATTAAATGTCCGTTATATTGGTCTTGTGTGGATGGAGAATGGTATGAATATACCCTGCATGGTTTGCTGCCCTTAGATTTGAACAATCCATTAGTGCATATCAGCTATTTTGAAGCGGATGCTTTTGCCAATTGGAAAAATTTAAGATTACCAACCGAGTCGGAATTGGAAATTTATTTATCAAGCACACAAAATATGCATTGCGACCCAATACTTAACACGATTTCATCGCCGAAAATCTACCATCCAAATGCCGCAAATGCGCTAACGCCACAAGTTTGGTGCTGGACCAGAAGCCAATACTCGCCTTATCCAAAATACAAAGCGTTTGATGGTGCACTAAATGAATACAATGGGAAATTTATGTGCAACCAGTTTGTTTTACGCGGTGGCTGCATAGTCACGCCAGACAATCACTACCGACATAGCTATAGAAACTTTTATCAAACCCAGCAGCGCTGGATGTTTTCAGGCATACGATTAGCGAAAGATATCATTTGAAATTAACCAATTTATTAGTAAAGAGCAACTTCAGCGAATACAGCGAGGCTTTTGCGATTGACGTTTTAACTGGCTTGAGTGCGCAGAACAAATCGATTCCTGCCAAATATTTTTACGATGATATTGGCAGTGAGTTGTTCCAAAAAATATCGCAACACCCTGATTACTATCTCACTAAAACAGAGTTTTCTATTATTGAAAAAGCGGCATTGCATATCCCCAAAATGACTCATTCCTCAGAAATTGACATCATTGAACTGGGCGCTGGGGATGGGCACAAAAGCAAATTACTGATTGATGGTTTCTTGAATAACGGCTGTAAAGTCAATTTTTATCCGATAGATATTTCCGAAAAAGCCATGCAATTGCTTGGTGAGAATCTCTCTATTAATACCAATTTAGCTATTCACGGTATTGTTGCAGACTATTTTACTGGCCTTAATTATCTGAAAAAAATATCCAATAATAAAAAATTAGTACTTTTTTTGGGTTCTAATATTGGTAACTTTAATCATCAACAAAGCGGCGATTTCCTTAAAAAACTTTGGTTAAGTCTTAATCAGTCAGATCATCTGTTAATAGGCTATGATTTAAAAAAAGAGGCGCACACACTCAATAAAGCATATAACGATAGCGATGGCTTAACCAAAGCATTTAACATGAATCTTCTCAACAGATTGAATCAAGAGTTAGGTGGTCATTTTGACCCTGCAAAATTCGAGCATTATGGCTTCTATAATCCCACAATCGAAGCTATGGAAAGCCATTTAATCTCTTTAGAAAAACAAGATATTGTCATTGATTCATTAGAAAAAAGTTTTCATTTTGAGGCATTTGAGCCTGTGCATTTAGAGTCTTCTTATAAATTTACAGTCGCTGAAATTAACAATTTGGCGGCGCATAATAGCTTTAAAGTCGTGCAACATTTTTCAGATGTAAATGGGTTTTTTATTGATTCATTGTGGCAAGTCCAAAAAGATTTAGCGGTAGCATAAGCAAACCGATTGTTTACTAAGCAAAAGGAACATACCTTTTGAAACAACACTGTGATTTTGATGCGATTGTGACGCGCGAAGGCACATCTTGCCTTAAATTCGATGCAAGGCAAGATACGTTTGGGCGCTCAGACGTCATTCCTTTATGGGTTGCAGATATGGATTTTGCAGTTGCACCTGCCATTACAAAAGCGCTATCTGCACGAGCTAATCATCCCATTTACGGATATACCCAATATCCTGAAAGCATGATTAATGCGTTTATTGATTGGACAAGGCGACGCCATGGTTGGCAAATACAATCTGAGTGGATTGTGATGTGCCCGGGTGTTGTTCCCTCAATTTATGCTGCCGTTAAAGCTTTTACAAAACCCGCCGAGTCGGTCATCGTACAACCGCCTGTTTATTTTCCTTTCTTTTCGGCTGTTACTGATACTAGCAGAAACCTCATACTTAACCCGTTAAAGTTCGAGAAAAATAGTTACACAATCGATTTTGATACTTTTGAAGCATGCGCATCTAAATCCAGCATGCTATTGCTCTGCTCGCCACACAATCCTGTGGGTAGAGTATGGCGTAAAGATGAGCTTAAATTGCTATTGCAAATTGCAAGAAAATATCAGTTAACTATATTTGCAGACGAAGTACATGCTGATATTGTTTGCCCAAACGTCAAACACCATGTGCTCGCTTCAATTGCTGAAGATACGGATAACGTCATTACTGCAATGGCACCTAGTAAATCGTTTAATATTGCCGGCCTAAATTTATCGGTATTAATTGTGCCAAATGCCTTGCAACGCATTGAATTGATTAATACCTTTAAAGACTCATATGTTAGCGCAAGCAATCCATTTAGCATCGCCGCATTTGAAGCGGCTTACCGTAGCGGTGAAGATTGGTTAAACGCTATGCTAGATTATTTACAAGATACCCGCGATTACGTTGCAAACTATCTGATCAACCATCTGCCGCAAATTAAATTAGTGTCAACCGAAGGCACTTATTTGTTATGGCTAGATTGCCGTTTATTACGAATGAGTGATGATGAGTTAAAGCATTTTTTTGTTCAAAAAGCGGGTGTTGGCTTAAGTGCAGGCATTCAATTTGGCGCGGCTGGTAGCGGTTTTATGCGCATGAATATTGCCACAAGCAGACAAAACATATCGAATGCACTCCACAATATCAAAAACGCTCTTATCTAACTCTCACTTTCTAGCACTTATTCGTTACCAATCGTAACAATTTGAAACTATTCTTTACTAGCACTCTCATAACCAGAGTGCTAAAATTATTTGTTAATTCAATTAAAGGAGTTTCATCATTAACGCTTTAACGATACCGTCAATTTCATCTCTTGATAGCTTTGACCAGTATATGCGTGCAATCAAGGCCTTCCCGCTATTAAGCGCAGAAGAAGAATATGACTTGGCTACAAGACTCAAGAACAACAACGATTTAGACGCGGCGCAAACTTTGATTGTTTCGCATCTACGCTTGGTTGCGAGTATTGCGCGTGGCTACTTGGGTTATGGCTTGCCACAATCTGATCTTATTCAAGAAGGCAATATTGGTTTGATGAAAGCCGTGAAGCGATTTGACCCTGATCGCGGAGTGCGCCTAGTATCCTTTGCTATGCATTGGATTAAAGCAGAAATGAATGAATACATTGTGCGTAACTGGCGTTTGGTGAAAACTGCTACAACCAAAGCACAACGTAAACTATTCTTTAATTTACGTAGCATGAAAAAAGGCTTTGATAGCCTACATACCGATGAAGTGAATCGTATTGCAAAAGAGCTCAATGTAAAGCCTGAAGAAGTGATGGAAATGGAATATCGCTTAAATGGCCAAGAGATTTCATTGGATGCGCAAATTGATGATGACGGCGACGAAAGCTTTAGCCCGATTGCTTACTTGGAAGATGAAAGTCCGGAGCCATCTGAGTTTTTAGCCAACCAACAAGCAGAGAAAATGCAATCAGCCAGCTTAAGCAAAGCGTTAATGAGCTTGGATGACCGCAGCCGCCGTGTTTTAGAGGCGCGCTGGCTAACCGAAAGCTCAACGCTTACCTTGCATGATTTGGCCGCCGAATTTGGTGTTTCAGCAGAACGTATTCGCCAGATTGAGCAAAAAGCCATGCAAAAAATCAAAGGCGCGATGTTAGCGGCTTAATTTTGGTTGCCGCAATAATAAAAAAGCCGACTTAATGTCGGCTTTTTTATTATAAAGATTAAAGTAAGTTAAGCCGCTTTTGCATCTGATTCATTTTCAAAAGCCAGAGCATTACCCATATGTTGGCGCAATACTTTTAAATCTGTCATTTGAGCGCGGATACTTTTCTCAATATTCTCTAGCTCTAGAATACGGTCTTCCAAAGTATCGGTTGCTTTGTAAATACGTTTAATACTTTCTAAGCGGCGACGTAATTGCAGCTGATGCTCACGCACTTGCGATTCCATCGGCGCAATCACGGCTTTTAACCAGTTTTCCACATCACGGTTCGCCACTTCATACACATGAATTACACGACTGGCTAAGGTTTCAAAGAACTTTGTCGTTAATGTCATTTTCTCATTGGCAATCATATTAAAAGCGGTATTAAACTGCTCTTTATAAGCGCGTTCTAACTTAGCTAACTCTTTTTGATAGCGCAAAGTAGAAAAAGCAGGTGGTTCAGATTTACGCAAACCATGCTCTTTACTGAACTTGTCATACATCACATCCATCATTTTCTTGATTTCATCAATTTGCGCATCAGATGATACTAATCGACCTTTTAAATCCAAGAAAAAATGATCCATTGCTTCGCGAATTGTTTTGGTAAAGCTCGCTTTCACCATAGTTTCACGCGTGGTATGCACTTGCAACTTAAGCGCTTCCATACCCAACAAAGTGAATAGTTTATTGGTCTGTTGCGAAAACACGCTGCGCAATGCTTGAAAGCGTTGCAAACCTTTTTCAAAGTTTTCTTTGTCCACTTTGACTTTGTTCATCATGTGCTCAACAACGTCTTCGTTTTTGCCACGTAAGCCTCGTAATTCTTCAAGCTGTTCAACTACGCCAGATACACGAGACTCCAAAATCATATTGGAGTTGGCGATTAAATCTTCAATTTCGTTCTTAGTGTTGTCACGAACGATTTCTTTTTTAGATGGAATCAGCTCATCTGATAAGGCTTTTTCAAGCTCTGGTAATCGACTTTGCACCAATAGTGCTTCATCGCCGTTAATTTTGGCCAATAGTCCTTTTTGTGCAGAAGTAGGGAAAATTTGATTATTCTCTAAACCCAGTAACTCAGCGCTGGTTTTAATTTGCTTGTTAATCTCTTTTTGAATTTCTTTTTCGTTTTTCAACTCGTCCCACAAGCCGTCGATTTTATTCAATACGGCTAGGCGACCTTTTTGTTTCCAGCGCGTACCGCTAATGTATTGACGCCACACGTCTATTTCAGACTTAGTAACGCCTGTATCTGCCGCCAAGATAAACAACACCGCATGCGCATTTGGCAACATATTAAGCGTTAACTCAGGCTCTGTACCAATCGCGTTTAAGCCTGGCGTATCTAAAATCACCAAGCCTTGCTCAAGCAAAGGATGTGGGAAATTAATCATTGCATAACGCCAGCAAGGAATATCAATGCTACCGTCTTTGTTCAAGCTCATGGCATCATCACTGCTGTTTGGATCATACAAGCCGAATTTTTCAGCTTCTTCTGCGGTTACGCGCTTGGTGCTGCTTACTTCTTTAAACGCGGCGACCATGCTGTCGTTATTATCGACGTTAAATTCAACTACTTTCCATTCATCTGGATAGCGTTTGTATTCTGTGGTGGTTGCATCTGACGAGCGGGTTTCAATTGGCAACATCGCAATCGATGTCGGTTTTGAAGCGTCATACAGCAACTCGGTCGGGCACATGGTGGTACGGCCCGCGCTAGATGGCAGTAAACGTTGACCATAATCTGCAAAGAAAATCGCATTAATCAACTCAGATTTGCCGCGCGAGAATTCCGCCACAAATGCGACATTCAATTTATCTTCGCGTAAACGCTCTAATAAATTGGTAATACGCTGATCAATTTGCGCATCGTTAAGCTCTTGCTCGTTAAGCCAACTACGATAATCACAAATGCTATCAACCAGCGCTTTCCGCCACTCGGAATACGCCGCAAATTGATGCGCCAGTTTATTTTCTGCCATTGTCGTCCCCACGCCTTATGCCAAATCAAAGCACTTACAGAATTTGATTGCTAACAAGCTTAAAATCCGCCTCTTTATACTTAAAACTACTTTATCACAACATTGATATTATTTAAATTAATCAAGGTTATTATCAAGTTTAATTCATTTAGTTTCTGATGAAAGGCTCATTTTTAGTAATAAACGGTTATTTTAATTAAAAATTTGTGGTTAAAAGCGCTAATTTGCCAGCCGCCATGCATGTTCTGTTATCATTATTAACTGAATTATTCTCACAACTTGCAATGACCGATACCAACCAATACTCGCCGCGCCCAATTGATATTCGCTTGCACCAAGCATCTCGATTATTAGAAATTAAATTCGATAACAATACCGAATGTAAGCTATCGACTGAATTTTTACGCGCTTACTCACCCTCTGCTGAGGTGCGCGGACATGGCGTGGGGCAAGAAACGCTGCAAATCGGCAAAGAGGATGTGAATATCAGCGCTATCGAACCAGTGGGCAATTACGCAGTCAAGCTAGTGTTCACAGATGGCCATGACACTGGCTTGTATTCTTGGGATTATTTATACGAAATGGCTAAAAATTACGAAGCCATGTGGCAAGATTATATGACCAAGCTTGAAATGGCTGGGCATAAGCGCAAGCAGATTGTTTAGGAAATTCATATGACCGAAAAAACCACGCATTTTGGCTTTAAAACCATTAGCGAACCGATAAAACAGCAAAAAGTGGGCGAAGTTTTTCATTCTGTCGCCAGCAAATACGACATTATGAATGATGTGATGTCCGCAGGTTTGCACCGCGTTTGGAAACGTTTTGCGGTGGATGTGAGTGGTGTAAAAGCGGGCGATAAGGTGCTGGATATTGCAGGCGGCAGTGGTGACTTAACCAAATTATTCGCCCAAAAAGTCGGCGCAACGGGTGAAGTGATACTCACCGACATTAACGCATCGATGCTTTCTGTTGGGCGCGACCGTATGATTGACGCAGGGCTGAGTGTGCCTGCCATGCAATGTAATGCCGAGCAATTGCCGTTTGCGGATAATAGTTTTGACTGCGTGATTGTGGCGTTTGGTTTGCGCAATATGACGCACAAAGATATCGCGCTGAAAGAAATGCAACGTGTGCTAAAAGTGGGTGGCCGGCTGTTGGTTTTAGAATTCTCAAAAGTGTGGCAACCATTAGAGAAATTATATGATGTTTACTCGTTTAAATTTTTGCCGTTTATGGGCAAATTAATCGCCAAAGATGCCGAAAGCTACCAATATTTAGCCGAAAGCATTCGCATGCATCCAAACCAAGAAACGCTTAAACAAATGATGATAGACGCGGGCTTAAGCCAAGTGGATTACCATAATTTAAACGCGGGCGTAGTCGCCTTACATAAGGGCTACAAAACGTAGTGTTTTTGATATGCTTAAACCATTAATAACCCGCTTTTTACAGCATATTACACAGCAAAATAGCTGGTCGCGACCATACTTAACCCCTTTTTCGGGCAGAATTTTACAGTTTGATTTTTCGCTACTGAAAGCACATTTAATTATTCTAGAAGATGGTAGCTTAAGTTTGGCCGGTGAATCGGCAAAAGCCGATGCGATTATTCACATACCACCCAGCCTAGCCATGCGTTTAATGGCGCAAGACGAATCGGCTAAGATGCAAATTAAAATTGATGGCGATACGCATTTAGCCACCGAATTCAGTAAGGTTTTGCAACAAATGCGCTGGGATTATGAAGAAGATTTAAGCCATTTAGTAGGTGACATTGCTGCCAACAAATTAGTGACTGGCGGCAAAAAAATAGCGCAAGAAACCAAAAAACAAAGCATCAATCTGGCAGAAATGTTAAGCGAATATTGGCAAGAAGAAAAACCTACCATCGCTAAAAAATGGCAGGTTGAGAAGTTTGTACAAGAAGTGGATAGCCTTAAGAGTGATATGGCACGCTTTGAAAAAAAACTGAAAAAATTCAGCAAATCAGTCAACGATTCTGCAGAAAGCCTCTCTGATTAATGCACTACTTTCGCCTACTCATCATTATTTTCATCTTATTAAAATTTGGATTAGATGAATTCATCGGTGAGCACAATAGCTTTAAGCCCCTGCACAAGCTCATTAAAATTTTGTTTTTCTGGCGTAATAATGCGCTACCTAGAGGCGTGCGCCTACGTTTAGCGCTAGAAAAATTAGGTCCGTTATTTGTCAAGTTTGGGCAAATGCTATCAACGCGCCGCGATTTATTGGCGCCAGATGTGGCAAATGAGCTGGCAAAATTACAAGACCAAGTGCCACCTTTCGCGTTTTCTGAAGTACAGAAAAGTATTGAAGTGGCATTTGAGTTACCGCTAGATCAAGTGTATAGCCAATTTGATAAGACTGCGGTTGCCAGCGCATCGGTGGCACAAGTGCACTTTGCCCTATTACCAAATGGTCAACCTGTGGCAGTTAAAGTATTACGCCCAGGCATTGCCAAAGTCATTCATCAAGATTTGCAGCTATTAAAATCTTTGGCTTGGCTATTGCAAACGCTTTCCAGTGAAGGTAAACGCCTAAAACCTCTAGAGGTTGTTGATGAATTTGCGCGCCACACCAAACATGAGTTGGATTTGACCTTAGAAGCGGCTAACTGTAGCCAATTAGCACGTAACTTCGCTGAAAATGACGAAATAAGAGCAAAACTGTTGATTCCTGATGTGTATTGGGATTACTGCCGCAAAGAAGTCATGACCATGCAGCGCATGTATGGCACACCGATTAGCCAAATTGATGTATTACGCGCAAAAGAAATCGACATCACCAAGCTTGCGCATGATGGCGTTGAAATTTTTTTTACACAAGTGTTCCGAGATGGTTTCTTTCATGCCGATATGCACCCTGGCAACATTCAAGTCGCCGATGAAGGTCCAGATAAAGGCAAATATATTGCCCTAGATTTTGGCATTATGGGCAGCTTAAGCGATACCGATAAATATTACCTTGCACGCAATTTTCTGGCTTTTTTTAATCGCGATTATCGCGATGTAGCTATTGCCCATATCGAATCGGGCTGGGTTCCAAAAGATACCAATACGGATGAACTAGAAACCGCTATCCGCGCCATTTGTGAGCCTATTTTTGATAAGCCGTTAAAAGATATTTCGTTTGGCCGCACCTTATTAAGCCTGTTTCAAATGTCACGCCGATTCGGTGTAGTGATTCAGCCGCAACTTGTTATGTTGCAAAAAACCTTGCTCAATATTGAAGGTCTAGGCCGCGATTTAGACCCGAATATTGATTTATGGCAAACCGCAAAACCATTTTTAAAACGTTGGATGAGTGAGCAAGTGGGTTGGCGCAGCATGGTTAACACATTCAAAAAAGAGCTGCCATTTATCTTAAAAAATACGCCGCAAATGCCGCGTTTGGTGCACCAATTTTTGAATCAGCAAACACATGCAGAGCAAGATATGCCAATGCGGCAGACGATGGGTGCGCTAATAAAGGCACAGCAAAAACAAGCACGCTGGCAAAAAAGGTTAACCTTGATTATTGGCGTTATACTTATATTGCAAGTCGCTACTTTTATTGCTTTTGGTTTTAAATTTGTTTAATTAATAGGAGTTAAAGTGATGACAAAAATATTTTCTTGCTTAAATCTTTGTTTATTTTTAGCGTTATCAAATATCGCCATTGCCCAAGACTTAAGCCCTGTTGGCTTATGGAAAACCATTGATGACAAAACCGGCAAGCCACGCTCATTAATCCGTATTAGTGATAATAACGGCGAATTGAGCGCAGTGGTTGAAAAAGGCTTATTAGCAACGGATACTGGCGATGCGGTTTGTGAGAAATGCACCGATGAGCGGAAAGACAAAAAAATTATTGGTATGACAATCGCCAAAGGACTTAAGAAAAATGGCAATCAATATGATGGCGGTGAAATACTAGACCCGAACAATGGCAAAGTATATCGTTGCAAAATGAAGCTGGATGAAACTGGCAATATTCTGGAAGTGCGCGGTTATATTGGCATATCACTGCTTGGTCGCTCACAAACTTGGAATCGAGTTGAATAAGCCAACTACTATATAAGAAAAGTAAGGGAAAAGTCGTGCTGATTTGGTTTGTTGTAGCGTATCTACTTGTTTCTATTGGCATTGGCCTAGTTGCGGCAACTCGCGTTCACAATACAAAAGATTATGCAGTTGCAGGCCGTCATTTGCCTTTGCCTGTGGTGATGGCGACTGTTTTTGCCACATGGTTCGGTGCAGAGGCCGTATTTGGCGTATCGGCAACTTTTGTACAAGAAGGCTTAAATGGGGTGGTGGCTGACCCATTTGGCTCTAGCATGTGCTTAATTATCGCTGGCTTTTTCTTTTCTACCCAACTCTACAAACTTAACATTATTACGCTGGGTGATTTTTACCGCATGCGTTACAACCGCACTGTAGAAGTGCTCACCACTATCGCTATCGTTGTATCATACTTGGGCTGGGTTGCAGCGCAAATCAAAGCACTGGGGTTGATATTCAACATGATTACGCATGGTGCTATCAGTGAAGAAATGGGCATGATTATTGGCACTGGAATCGTATTAACTTACACCACGTTAGGTGGCATGCTATCGGTAGCCGTGTTGGATTTTGTGCAGATGATTGTGGTGATTGGCGGCTTACTCTACATTGGCAGCATCGTATCTGGCATGACCGGCGGCGTAGCGCCCGTGGTAGAGCATGCGAGGACGGCTGGTAAATTGGATTTCTTTCCCAAAGGTAGCGATATTTGGGTGTGGATTACCTTCTTGGGTGGCTGGGTGACCATGATGTTAGGCAGCATTCCGCAGCAAGACGTTTTTCAGCGCATCACTTCAGCCAAAAGTGCAAAAATCGCACTATGGGGCTCGATTTTAGGCGCAAGCGTCTATTTCTGTTTTACGTTTGTGCCCATGTTTATTGCTTATTCTGCCACCTTAATAGACCCCGCTGTATTCGGCAAACTAGTACAAGAAGACTCACAACGCGTGCTACCAACCTTGGTTTTAACGCATACGCCGCTATTGGCTCAGGCAATTTTCTTTGGCGCTGTATTATCTGCCATTATGAGCTGCTCATCAGCTACCCTACTCGCGCCATCTGTCAGCTTTGCAGAGAATATTGTTAAAGCTTATATACCAAATATGAGTGATGCTGCATTTTTACGGGTAATGCGGATTTGCTTAATTGGGTTTGCGTTATGCGTGCTGCTTTATGCGTTAAATTCCGATTTAACTATTTTCGGCATGGTCGAATCCGCCTACAAAATCACGCTGGCAGGTGCATTTATACCGCTAGTGTTCGGTGCTTTTTGGAAACACTCAACCAGTCAAGGTGCCATGTTTGCCATTATTGGTGGCATTGGTAGTTGGCTAATTATAGAATTGTCGTTTGGTGAAGCAAGCTTAATTCCACCGCAGTTGATTGGCTTAGCGGTAAGCACTGCAGGGATGATTATTGGGTCATTACTGCCGCAAAAAATGGGTGTTGTATATCTGCACGACAGTTAATGTTTTTTGAATTGTTGGCATTTATATTGAGCCGCTAGAAAGATTATTTGGCCTGACAATTTGTGCAATAAAAAGTTGAGCGCTGACCTAAGCGAATATTTTTAATCGCACTTGCACATATTTTGCATGGCTCATCCGTTCGCCCATACACAAAATAATCCTGCTGAAAATAGCCAGGATTGCCATCTGTGCCAAAAAAATCGCGTAAGCTACTGCCACCTGCATTTAACGCATCATTTAAAGTCGATTTAATTTCGGCGACCAATTTTTCACACATTTTGAGGGTTAAGTTTTTTGCTGGGCTCTCTGGATGTATGCGCGCACGGAATAAAGATTCCGAAGCGTAAATATTACCCACTCCTACCACTAAGTGGCTATCCATAATGGTGACTTTAATGGCAGCCGTACGAGTGCGAATTGCATCATACAAATACTGCGCACTAAAGCGATCTTCAAGCGGCTCTGGGCCAAGTACGCTAATAAGCATATGCTCATTAGGATTGTCACCTGCCCACAATACCGCGCCAAAACGGCGGGGATCGCGCAACCTTAGAACCTTACCATTATCAAATACAATATCAAAGTGATCATGCTTTTCAGGCGGATAATTGCGCTCTAGTAAGCAGATACGACCAGACATGCCCAAATGTAACAACAAGGTACCTAATGGGACAGTCTTATCGCCTGATACAGCGCCAAATTCAGCCAAAATATACTTGGCTCGGCGCGTTAGGTTGAGTAGCTTTTTGCCCTGCAGAGTTTCCGGCAAATGTGATGGAATTGGCCAGCGCATACTGGCATTGCGAATCACCACTTGGGTGACACCTTGATTAATTAACGGCAGAAGCCCGCGGCGTGTGATTTCTACCTCGGGTAATTCAGGCATGTGCGCTAATCGCTATTTTAAATTAATGGGCGGATTCAACATGGTAAACCCGACATCATTGGTAAAGTGATACAAAATACCTTCGTCAGGACGACCTAGCAACAATTCTGGCGACTCTTGAATTTTATCAAAATGAATTTTTTTGCCATCTTTCAGCTTCACTTCAAATGATGGGTAAGTAGTCTTGCGGTCTGGCGTATAAAGCTCTACCGATTTGGCTGGGCTTTGCTTCCAGCTAAAATCCAGCCATTCATTCATTTCATTTTGAGTTGGTTTTGCTTGCGCGATATTCACTTTCCAATTGCCATCAGTTATATCGACATTTAGACGCGTGTCTTCCCACTGCTCTAAACGCGAAAAATCAAAACCAGCAATTTGTTTGGTTTCAGCAGGTGAGAGAGGCAATTTGTCGATTAACTCAACGCTTTGCACGCTGGCAGCTTCTGAATAACCGCCATGAATTAAATAGACGGCATCTTTATAAGCCAAATATTGCTGTTCGGTCACTGGATTATAAGTGCCAAATACAAACTCTTCGGTACCTTTAGTGCCAGTAAGTTGCAATTTAAGTGGCGGAGTATTTAATCCATACTTAGCTAAATCTTTAGCAGAAAATTTGTCTTTGCTGGTTGCTGCAATAATCGACAAAATACGTTGTACAGACATTTGATCGGCACGCGCTGTATAAGGGGCTGTCATGTACCAAAAACCATCTTTTTTTTCAAAACTGACGGCTTTAAGTGCAGGAAACTCTACTTTAACTACAGTAAAGTCAGCGAGTTTTAATTCAGATACAGCGTGCTCAACAGGCCCCTCTGTATTGGCTTTTGGCTTTAGATACAAAAATGCAACTAAACCGCCAATAACGAGCAACATGACTATATTTAAGATCCATCTATTTTTCATATTCACACTTCTTTATTTTCACGCCAGTCCACTTTATTAGCCTGTATATTTCTGCTCTTTACTGTTTAAGCTTTTCTGCGTTTCCACCATAACCAAAAGCCTGCTATAAAAAAGCCTAATGGAATAAAGAATTGAAAGCCATGAAATACTGTCCATGCCACAGCACGGCCTGTGTCATCGCTTGGAATTGTGACATTGATATCTTTAAGTGGCATTGGCTGTATAGTAATGAGCTTATCGTCGCCTGCCAACCAATTCACAATATTCACACCAAAATCCAAATTACCGCCGTTAGTAATAAAAGTATTTGATAAAAAGTTTGCATTACCCATCACCACCACACGTTGACCTTTTTTACCGTACTCACGCTCTAAAGCTACCCCTATATTAATCGGGCCGCGCTTATCCACTTGCGCATCAAAAGACACTTTTTGATTACTCACCCCTGCAGCTGATTTGTCTGACTCCAACCAGCCATTTGGCGCAACTTCTACCAAACGACCTACTTTCCAACCAAATTCATCAGAAGCATGCGCATCCACTTCATGTGCCTCTGGAAAAAGTGTGCGCAATTGAAAATTACGCGTAATCGCATGATCGCCATAAGTGCTGTTAAATGCCACTTTGGCATCAGCGCCATATTGTGCAGCAGACATATCTACCGCAATTCCAGGTGACACCGTAATACCTAGATAATCAGCAACTTCTTTCATACCACGCAAATTATTGTCATCAAATAGCCACAATAAATTGCCGCCAGACTCTAGATATGCTTTGATTTTTTTTGCTTCAATTTCGCTCACATCGACTTGCGGGCTAGCAATAACCAGCATCGCACCATTGGCTGGCACAGCCTGCGCAATCGTTAAATCAGGATTAGCAAACTTAAAGCCTTTGGCTTCTAGTTGCTTACCAAATTCGCCAATATCGTGATTTTTAATGCCTTGCAAATGACGTTCGCCGTGACCATCCAAAAACATCACTGCCTGCGTGTTCGTGCGAGATAAACGTACTAATAAGTTGGTCATTTCTTGTTCAGCAAACGGCGGATTAATATGTTCAGAACGTTTGTTATATTCCACTACCGTTTCGCCATCTTGTTTTACGCCTGCTTCTTGTGCTAATTTTGGCTCTTCAGAGGGGTTAATAAATTTCAGCGTAACATTTTTTTTCTCACGCTGATAACGCGCAACAAAATCAATCATACCCTTTCTGAACGTATCACCACGATTGGCATCATCGTTAGTGGCATAAACCGTAATATTCACAGGGTCTTTCATCTGCTTCAGAATATTCACACTACCCTGCGTCAGAATATTGCGATTGGCTTGCGTAATGTCTTTGGCGACACGATATTGACTAGTTAAATAGCCAATTAATACCACTAACAGAATAAATAAAACGACAAAAAGCCAGCTTTGCGCCAACATTTGAAAACGTAAATTGCGATTAATTTTCATACGAAGTATCCAATTAGCCTCTTAAACGGTCTGCATCTAAGCGACGAATGGTTAATGTTAAAAAAGTAATAATAAATAAAACAAAGTATGCAAGATCAGCGGAATCAATTAATCCACCTGCAAATGACTGAAAATGCCGCATTAATGATAATTGCGCCATGGTATTGCTGGGGTCACCTGCAAAGAAGCGATCTAGAATCATTAGCGCGAATAGTGCAATAAAGCTCAAAATTGCCGCTACAACTGGCTGAGAAGTTAAGCTTGAGAAATACAAACCTAGTGCTGAAAAGCTAGCCACCAATAAAAATAAGCCTAATGAATTGGCTAAAATGTAGCCAAAATCGATATCTGACCAAATATTAAGCGTAAATAGCATCAATGCGATATACACAATCAAAATGCTTAAAAATGCGACTAAGCCGACAAATTTGCCCAACACGATTTCTGTTAACGATAAAGGCGCGCTGAATAAAAACGGCAACGTTTGACTACGGCGCTCTTCGCTGATTAAGCGCATTGAAAGCAAAGGCACAGCAAAAAGCATAATAAATGAGGCCAAGCCATATACGGTTTGGCCAACAAACTGCGTCACACCATAACGCTCTGCTGGGCGAATCGCGCCAGACATCACTTCAAAATAGTCATTTACGCCGTTTAAATAATAAGTACCAAATGCAAACATCAATAAGGCAAGAATAATCCAGCCCATGGGTGAAGCAAATACACTTTTGAGTTCTTTTCTTGCCACATTTAAAATCATGTTTTTTCCTCTAAGCAGCTGACGCTTCGACTACTGCGGCGTCTTGATAGGTTAATTGCACAAACACGTCTTCTAAACTGGTTTGGTCTGGCGCAATTTGATATAAGCCCCAACCGTTTTTAACCGCGGCTTGCACAATGGCTTCGTGCGGCATGCTGTCTTCTGCAAAACGCACGCGCATCATATTGTTTTCTAATGTTTCCGCTTCCGAAACGCCTGCGATTTGCAATAAATCTGATGCTTGTGGCGCATTTTTAAAGCCAATTAATAATTTATTACCGATGCGCTGACGTTTTAGCACGTCAATACCTCCATTAAATACCAGCTTGCCCTTATCAATAATCTGCACATGGTCACACACCATTTCTACTTCTGGCAAAATGTGTGTGGATAAAATCACGCTGTGATCAGTGCCAATTTCGCGAATCAGCGTACGAATATCACGGATTTGAATCGGATCTAAGCCCACTGTTGGTTCATCCAAAATAACCACCATTGGGTTATGAATAATCGCTTGTGCAATACCTACACGTTGTTGATAGCCATTAGATAGATTCTCAATCAAACGTTTGCTCATATGCGTTAAACCGCAACGCTCTTTGGCATTCTCAACGGCTTTTTTGATATTGCGACTAGAAACTCTATGCAATCTTGCTGCGATAGTTAAGTATTCATCTACGGTAAATTCTTTATACAGAGGTCGCATTTCAGGCAGGTAGCCGATTAATGCTTTGGCTTCTTTGGGTTTTTCAATCATATCAATACCACAGATTTTGACTGAACCAGCACTGGGTGCCAAGTTGCCAGTCAGCATCTTCATAGTGGTGGATTTGCCTGCGCCATTGGGGCCTAAAAAGCCCAATACTTGGCCTTGAGTAAGATTAAAGCTAACGTTACTCACTGCCTCGCGGCCACCATAAATACGCGTCAGCTCTGACGCTTCTACTGTTAAATTTGTCATCATTATTGTCTTAATTCGTTGCCTAAACTCAATGGCTTCTAAGAAACAAAATCGCTAGATTAGTTTCAAGCAAAAAGTTATAGTCTTATATAAATACAAATGAAATATTGCTTAACCTTTAATTATGGATGAACTTGCATTAACTGTCACGGACTAAACACTATTGGCAAATAATCTTGCTGAAAATTGGTGCTTAAATCAAGTCTTACAAAAGTATATGGAAACCAAATAATGCCGCCCATCAAAAAAATAGCACTCGCACTTTTAATATCATTCTCAACTGCTGGTAGTCTTAGTGTTCAAGCAGAGTCGGTTGTGCCAATGACCAAAGCGCCTACCATTTCAAGCGCCACACCAGAATTTGTTTATAAATATTTACTGGGTGAAATTGCTGGGCAACGAGGTGATATTAGGTTAGCCAGCCAGTTATTTTTAGATTTAGCCAAGCAAACACGTGATGCACGATTGGCTGAACGCGCAGCCAAGGCAGCTGCTTATGCAAACCAGCCGGGTTTGGCTTTGCAAGCTGCGACTTTATGGGTTGAATTAGATCCAGCCTCACTCGAAGCACAGCAAGCATCAAGCCAGTTATTAGTAGCTAGCGGCAATATAAATCAAGCTAAACCTCATATTAAACAATTATTGAAAAGGCCAGAAACACGCGCTAACGGCTTTTTGTATCTCAATACATTATTAGCCAATCAAAAAGATAAAAATGAAGTATTGGCATCTATTAAGGAGTTTGCTGCGCCTTACCCCACTTTACCAGAAGCCCGTTTGGCCGTCGCACAAGCAGCCATCATTGCTGATAACACCGCTGTTGCCAAATCTGAGCTGGTAGCTGCGGATAAGCTACGTCCTGGCTGGGAAATTGCCGCACAGTTAAATGGTCAAATTCTCTTTAAAGAAGCACCTAGCAAAGCCATAAGTTTCTATCAAAGTTTCTTAAAGGAATACCCCAATGCCAATGAAGTGCGAATGACTTACGCTAAAACCTTAGTCAATCAAAAACGTCATGCTGAAGCAAAACCAGAGTTTGTTAAACTAGTGAATGAATCAAATGGTAGCCCTGAAATAAGTGCGGTTGTTGGATTATTATCTTTAGAATCAAATGACTACAGTGATGCTGATAAGTATTTTGAACAAGCGCTTGCTAACGGCTTTAAAGAGCCCGAGCAACTCTATATTTACTTAGGCCGCAGCAGCGAGCGCCAAAAAAATGATGTGAAAGCGCTTACTTGGTACGATAAAATCCAACCAAATAGTGAGCGTTACTTAGAAAGCCGGCTATCTGCTGCTAATGTGATTGCGCGCACTCAAACGGTAGATGCAGCAATCGCAATGCTTGATAACGTCGATGAGTTAACGCCCGAACAGCAAATAATTATTATTCAAACCCAAGCCAACATGTTGGGCCAAGCCAAACGTAATCAAGAGTCATTTGATTTAATAGAGACTGCGGTTAAAAATTTACCTAACTCGCCTGAGCTCATTTACGATTATGCAATGGCAGCAGAGCGCTTAGGCAAACTGGACGTAATGGAAACAGAGCTGCGTAAAGTGATTCGCATGAAGCCAGATTTTGCTGCTGCGTACAATGCACTGGGTTATTCGTTTGCAGACCGCAGCATTAATCTGGATGAAGCAAAAACATTAATAGAAACCGCGTTAAAACTTCAACCAAATGACCATTACATGTTAGACAGTTTGGGTTGGGTTCATTACCGTCTAGGCAACTTAGATTTGGCTGTAGAAAATCTGCGTAAAGCTTATGATATGCAAGCAGACCCTGAAATTGCGGCACATTTAGGTGAAGTACTTTGGAAGCAAGGTCAACAAGAGGAAGCGAAGAAAATTTGGGGCCTTGCCTTAAAAGAGTTTCCAGCGAATGATTTATTGGTAGCAACCGCCAAAAAATTTAATTCTTAATTATCACCTTGCTCGACTGGCGTTGGCCAATAGCTACTAGCAATGTCGATTAAGTACATTATTAAGCTACAATCCATTTAAGTTAACCACTTAAATGGATTTTCTCTTGTTTAATTACCGCTATTTTCTGTACTGCATTATTTTACTGCTTAGTGCTTGCACAACATTGTCTAAGCCACCAACCCAGCAGTCATCAATATTATCTACGATTTACCAACAGCATCTTGACAAACTAACCGCTATAAAAGGCTTTTCACTTAAAGGTCGTCTAGGTGTTGTCACGCAGAAACAAGGTTTTTCAGGTAGCCTCGACTGGCAACGCAGCCTGACTGAAGACAATATCAATGTGTACTCTCCTGTCGGCGGAAAAGTGGCTAATATTTATAAAGACGCAACTGGCGTAACGCTTACTAAGCAAGATGGGCAAAGTGTTCGCGCGCAAAACGCAGAAAGTTTAACTGAAACTACTTTAGGTTTTAGATTGCCACTAACTGGGCTGAGCGATTGGGCATTGGGCAAACCAACGGCAAGCAATATCGAGGCAAGTACTTGGGATGAAAATGGCCGATTATTAACTTTAAAACAAGATGGCTGGGATATTAGCTATGAAAATTATATTGAAGTTAACGGTCAATTTTTACCGAAAAAAATAGTATTAAAAAGTGAGCCGCTTAATTTAAAATTTTTGATTGAAAACTGGTTAAGTATCACACAGTAACTAATACAACTATGTTTAGTTTTTCTGAGTAATTTTAGAGCCATCACCCAACAATGCAAGATTTTCAAACCTTTTTAGCGCCTGCAAAAATTAATTTATTTTTGCACATCACCGGCCGCCGTGCAGATGGCTATCACACCTTGCAAAGCGTATTTGAGCTACTGGATTTTTACGACATAATTCAGGTTAAGTCTAACCCCTCAGGGCAAATTTCACGTATAAATGCCATACCAAATGTGCCAGAAAGCCAAGATTTAACAGTGCGGGCAGCAATTGCCTTACAAAAAGCCACTGGCTGCCAACAAGGCGCTGATTTTCATATTGAAAAGCATATTCCAATGGGCGGCGGCTTGGGCGGCGGCAGCTCAGACGCAGCAACCGTTTTAATGGCTCTCAATCATTTATGGCAACTGCATTTAACACGCGCTCAACTCATGCGGATTGGTCTCACTTTGGGCGCCGACGTTCCTGTGTTTATTTTTGGGCAAACAGCATGGGCTGAAGGTATTGGTGAGCTATTGTCACCTATGAATTTGCCGTCACAAGCCATTAAACTGCAGCAAGAACCATATTATGTCGTGTTAACACCCAACATTCATGTGCCAACTGCGCAAGTTTTTACACATCCGCGATTGACAAGAGACACGAAACCATTGAAAATAGCGGACTTTTCAAGCGGTACATTTGATCACTTAACCAGTAGGTGCTTTAAAAATGACCTTGAAGACATTGTGTGT
The DNA here is from genome assembly GCA_002083635.1 of Proteobacteria bacterium ST_bin12. Taxonomy (GTDB): domain Bacteria; phylum Pseudomonadota; class Gammaproteobacteria; order Burkholderiales; family Methylophilaceae; genus Methylotenera_A. The sequence goes on from MSXP01000005.1 coordinate 211,494, forward strand.
GAGTTATTTCCTGCAGTTGCATCCACCTTAAAATGGTTAAATCAATTTGGTGACGCAAAAATGAGCGGCTCAGGCGCATCAGTATTTGTAATGGTGAAAACAAAACAAATTGCTGATGAACTAATTGCAAAAAAACCTGCCAATACCAGCGGATTTATAGCAAAAGGATTAAATAAACACCCGCATTATGATTTAGTAGTTTGATTTATTGGGGAGTCGCCAAGCTGGTTAAGGCACCGGATTTTGATTCCGGCATGCGAAGGTTCGAATCCTTCCTCCTCAGCCAGTATTTAGTGTGTAGATAATACATCTGCATAGATTTTGAATAGTAAGCGTGTAGATGCGGGTATGTAAACCCCATGATTTACACGCTTTTATTTTTTGTTAAATTAGCGCCGTATTTTGCTATTTTAACAAGTAAAAATATTATAAAAAAACAATATAAATACTTTAGTATCGCAGATCTAGACACAAGGGGCGGCATTTTGAGTAACGGCAATATGATGGTGTTTACAGGCAATGCCAATCCAGAGCTTGCGCAACAAGTTGCAGAGCATTTAGGTATTGAGCTAGGCCGCGCTGATGTTGGCCGCTTTAGCGATGGCGAAGTGATGCTTGAGCTACTTGAAAATGTACGTGGTAAAGATGTCTTTGTGCTGCAATCAACCAGCCACCCAACCAATGACACGTTAATGGAAGTCATGGTGATGGTAGACGCGTTACGCCGCTCATCAGCTGGTCGCATTACGGCTGCGATTCCATATTTAGGCTATTCTCGCCAAGATCGCCGTCCGCGTAGTGCACGCGTAGCGATTACCGCAAAAGTAGTAGCGAATATGTTAACGAGCGTTGGTGTAAATCGCCTACTAACCATGGACTTGCACTCTGATCAGATTCAAGGTTTTTTTGATATTCCAGTCGATAATATCTATGCAACACCGATTTTGCTGGATGATTTGCTTAAGCAAAATTATGAAGATTTAGTGGTCGTTTCACCAGATGTTGGTGGTGTGGTTCGCGCGCGTGCTTGTGCTAAACAGCTTAACTCTGATTTAGCCATTATTGATAAACGTCGCCCTAAAGCCAACGTGGCAAAAGTCATGAATATCATTGGTGAAGTCGCTGGCCGTACCTGCGTGATTATGGATGACATGGTGGATACTGCGAACACACTGTGTGAAGCCGCAGCTGCATTAAAAAATCAAGGCGCGAAACGTGTATTGGCCTATGCTACACACCCTGTTTTATCAGGCAGTGCGGTAGATCGCATTATGAATTCAGCTTTAGATGAATTAGTGGTGACCAACACGATTAAATTGAGCCCAGCATCTACCAATTGTACAAAAATTCGCCAGCTAAGTGTTGCTGGCTTGTTGGCAGAAACGATTAAACGCATTAGCCAAGAAGAGTCTGTTTCTTCTTTATTCATGGATTAACGCTCATCGTTAACTAAAGGATGAGCAATAAAGTTTTAGTCTACGCACTGGTCGCGGTGTGTAGTTTTAGTGCAGTACCGCTGATAGTTAACACGAACTAACACAGCAAAATTAGGAGTAATAAAATGAGTATCGAAATTAATGCAGTCAAACGTGACGTTAAAGGTACGGGTGCGAGCCGCCGTGCACGTCGCGCTGGCAATGTACCAGGTGTGGTTTATGGAGCTGGTAAAGATGCCGTAAATCTTGAGTTAAATCATAAAGAATTGTTTCTACAATTCCGTCATGAAGCGTTCCATGCTTCTATTTTGAGCCTAAATATCGGTGGCAAAAAAGAGAATGTATTGTTACGTGATTATCAAATGCACCCAGTGCGCAACACTATTCAACACATTGATTTTCAACGTGTTTCAGCTACTGAAAAAATTCACGTTAAAGTGCCATTCCACTTCTTAAATGAAGATGTTGCACCAGGCGTTAAATTAGGTGGTGGTATTGTGGCGCATATCCTTACTGAGGCTGACGTAAGCTGCTTACCAAAAGACTTACCTGAGTTTATTGAAGTTGACGTTGCAGCACTTGAAATTGGTCAATCAGTACATTTATCAGAAATTAAATTGCCAAAAGGCGTTGAATTCGTTCAATTAGCGCATAACAACGATGCCGCAGTTGCAGCAATTGCCAAAACACGCGGTAGTCTTGCTGATGATGCTGCTGACGCTGCTGTTGCAGCAGATGCAGCGGCTGAATCAGCAACTCCAGCATCTTAATTTTTGCTCAATATAAAAACGCGCACTTTTTTCACATAGTGCGCGTTTTTTTATTTTCTAGCGTCAATTATTTTAAATTAAAATAGTCACCATGAGCGGCATTAAACTTTTTGTAGGCCTGGGCAACCCTGGCGATAAATATATCGCCACTCGCCATAACGCAGGCTTTTGGTGGATAGACCAAATTGCGGTGCAAACCAATATCAACCTTGCTGTAGACGCTAGAATGTTTGGCATTGTGGGTAAACTTGAGCAAGATAAATGGCTGTTAAAGCCCACTACGTTTATGAATGCCAGCGGAAAGTCCATTGCAGCACTTGCCAACTATTACAAAATTCAACCAGCTGAAATTTTAGTCATTCACGATGAGCTAGATTTGCCAGCAGGTATGGTTAAATTAAAATTCGGTGGCGGTCATGGTGGCCACAATGGCTTAAGAGATACACATGCCGCACTTGGCACGGCAGATTATTGGCGTTTACGCATTGGCATTGGTCACCCAGGTGACCGTAACGAAGTAGTAAATTATGTGCTAAAAGCACCATTTAAAGATGAGCAAGCCGCTATAGATGATGGTATTACAAAAAGCGCAAACCTCTTAGATGCATTAACAGCAGGTGACTTTGAAAGCGCCATGTTAAAATTGCATACTAAGACTTAGATTTCCAACTATAAAACACTGTTATTCCATTCAGATTTCACGCAAGACTTAAGGTTTAAGTCACAGGCGTTGAGCTTTGAAGAGATGAGACAGTACAAATAGTACGGTAAAATCTTTGAAATCAGAGTTATTAAAATAAAATTTAACGCAGAGATTGCGTGAAATATGATTGGAATAAAATATGAAGTGCGGAATTGTAGGTCTACCCAATGTAGGCAAATCCACCCTATTCAATGCCATTACCAAAGCGGGCATTGCAGCAGAAAACTATCCCTTTTGCACCATTGAGCCAAACGTTGGTATTGTAGAAGTACCCGATCCGCGCTTACAGCCATTGATTGATATTGTAAAACCGCAAAAAGTACAGCCAGCTATTGTTGAATTTGTGGATATTGCAGGCTTGGTTGCAGGGGCATCTAAAGGCGAAGGCTTGGGCAACAAATTCTTAGCCAATATTCGCGAAACCGATGCTATTGCACACGTGGTTCGCTGCTTTGAAGACGGCAATGTAATTCACGTTTCTAACAAAATCGACCCGTTATCGGATATTGAAGTGATTAATACCGAATTAGCATTGGCCGACATGGAAACGGTTGAAAAAACCATGCAGCGCGAAAGCAAAAAAGCCAAAAGCGGCGATAAAGATGCCATTGCATTACTTGCCGTTCTAGACAAAGTTTTGCCTTGCTTAAACGAAGCCAAAGCTGTGCGTACACTAGGCTTAGATGCAGACGAACTGCAACTGCTAAAGCCATTATGCTTAATCACCGTAAAACCTGTCATGTACCTAGCCAATGTGGATGAAAAAGGCTTTGAGAACAATCCACTACTAGATAAAGTAGTCGCTCTAGGCAAAGCAGAAAACGCCCCTGTGGTATGTATTTGCGCCAAAATTGAAGGCGAAATTTCTGAGCTGGAAGAAGAAGATAAATTATTATTCTTATCAGAGCTAGGTCAAGACGAACCAGGCCTTAACCGCGTGATTCGTGCCGCTTACGACTTATTAGGCCTGCAAACATACTTCACCGCTGGCGTGCAAGAAGTGCGCGCTTGGACCGTTAAAAAAGGCGCCACCGCCCCACAGGCTGCTGGCGTTATCCATACCGACTTTGAACGCGGATTTATTCGTGCAGAAGTGATTCAATACGATGAATACGTTAAAAACAAAGGCGAACAAGGTAGCAAAGAAGCGGGCAAAATGCGTTTAGAGGGCAAAGAATACATTGTGCAAGATGGTGATGTGATGCACTTTAGATTTAATGTTTAGCGTTATCAGATTGAAGGTCTAGCCGCCAAAGATTAATTGTCTCATGTTAAAAATTAACTTCGCTTAAAAGTGAAGTTAATTTTGACAACATCTCACTAAACACTAGAATTGCGTATTTACCATGAGTTAATTAAAATTTCGCATAGAGTTTACATTGTGATGTAGCTTAGCTGGCTAGAGAACCAGATTCATAATCCACCCACTTATTCTTCTGTAAGCGTTTATACAAGCCATTCCTAAATATCCGATTCCTAGCAGTTGCACAATACTTGCAGAGTTAGGAAAGATTCAGGGTTTATGGCTACCATATCCAAGAATAAATTCGACACATACATGGCTCAGGTTAGACGTACTGGCTTACTTCCCCTGCCCAAACTGTAATGGTCTATTTTTGTGAAACACTTAATTAGAGACTTTTTTGTTGCCTTGCTTCATATTCTACAGGCGAAATATTGCCCAATGTTGAATGGCGTCATTTTTGGGTATAAAACGATTCAATATAATCAGCAATATCTCCCATGCCCTCAGCTCTAGTTTTGTATTGTCGGTGATTGACCCTTTCTGATTTTAAACTTCTAAAAAACGTTCGGTCACCGCATTTTATAAGCAATTGCCATGGCGGCTCATACTTGCCGTAATATTGTGCTTAACTAATGCTTTTTGAAACGCATCGCTACTGTATTGCACCCCTTGATCGTTGTGAAACAATACAGGTTTTGTGGTTGTCTGAATTGCATCGCCAAGTTAATTGCCCTTAAACTTAACTCACTATTAGGTTGGTTTGAGAGCACCCAACTCACAACATGTCTTGAATACAAATCCAAAACAATGGCTAAGTAAAGCCAACCTTGGTTGGTACGAATGTAAGTAACGTATTGGTGCTAGATGGATTAAATTGACGATTTAAGCTATTGGGTGCAACCGTGCTTGGTTTGCCTGCCACAGGATTGCGATGCTGCTTAAGCCGTTTGGCTTTTAGTTGCAAGGCTTGCATTAAGCTACTCACTTTGTAGCGCCCTACAGCAAAACCTTGTGCATTGAGTTCAACGCGCATACGCCTACTGCCATAAGCGGCGTGTACATCCGCATGAGTGCGGCACGCAACTTAACTGCGTGAGCATCAATAGCTTTAGGGGCTGCACGACGATAATAGGTAGTGCGTGCATGACCTAAGTTGCGACAAATGTCGGTCACGCTAAAATACGCCTTCTTCAGTTTGAGCGCGACGGCTTGTTGCTCGCTTACATTTCGATGGCGAAGAAGGCGGAAGATTTTTTAGTAAATCATTATCTTTTTTAAGTTGCCGATTCTCGGCTTCAAGCGCTTGTATGCGTTGCTGTTCAGGTACTAAAGCACGAGCTTGAGGCGTAACGCCTAATAACTCCAGCTTATATTGACTAGTCCAGCGTTGCATAGAAGACAATCCAACTTGCATCGCATTAGCCGCTTGACTCATGGTGTAGCCTTGATTAACTACTAAATTGAAACATTCTTGCTTAAATTCTGTTGTTAATACTCGCCTTGCTTTACTCGTTTTGCACCTCTTGAAGTTAATTATAACCTCTAAGAAAGTGTTGCGTTAAACTAGTCCATTACACTAGCAATCGCTGATTTACCTGACTTGTAGCGTGGACGACGATACCCGCCGCGCACCGACTTAAGCTTGGCGCCTAGCCAGAGGCTTCACCAGTCTTAAAGCCTGCTTCACGTAAGTCACAGCGTACACGTGGACTGCCGGATATGCCTTGGCTATCCTCATAGGATTGCTTAATCTCCACCAGTAGCTTTATATCTTCTATAGCGCGTGACGATAAAGGCTCGGCTTTCCAAGCGTAATAGCCATTGCGATTTACCTTGAGTGCTCGGCACATACTGACCACCCTAAACTCACTTAGGTGTTGGTCAATAAAGGTGTACTTCACTCTTGGTGGCTGGCAAAGTACTCGGCAGCCTTTTTTAGGATGTTACGTTCTTCTGTGGCGCGTTTTGAGAGCTGCATTGAGCCAACTCACTTCTTGCTTGAGAGCAGCAATATCTTTGCTAAATTGTGGTTTTTTCTGTAAGTCGGCTTCGCGTAGCCATTTGTAAAGACTTTAATCTGACACACCTAAACGCTTGAATACTTCTTCAAACACCAAGACCGTATTAACTGATTTTTTTGAGTGGTTTAGCCTTAAATTCGGCTTTATATCTGATGCCCTTAATTACTCTTTCTCTGCCATTATTTCGTCTTTGTTTTTAGCAGAGCGGGTGATTGGCAAATGCCTTCAAATGCATCTAGAGTGAATTAATATACCTTTTATAGCTTTCAACTCTCAATTTTTCTATGAGAAAATCGATATCCGAAAAAGAGTCTACAGAAAAGCAATGTGAATTTTTTAAAGAAGGTTTACAAACATACATTCCAAATGGGTTATTTCTTGCGTCTAGTATCCCTTTAAGAGCTAAGCTAAGTCTTTTTGGAGATTGTATTACTAACATCGATCCAAATTTTCTTAAAGGCAAAATAGCATGTGTTAGTGCACTACCTTCCACGCCAATAACCATGGGAGTATTCCATAACCGCTTTACTATTTCTTTTGCAGACATCTTTTCTAAATCTAGAATATTGAAATTTTGTTTCTTCAAATGTGCGATTAGCTCATTCTCATTATCCAGCACTCTGGGAGCTCCTTGGGTATTCGAACCTCTCAGTATGTATGTACCTGAGAAATTGGCATCTTGGAAATTGTACTGCTCAAGCTCCTGCCTTAATGATTGATATCTATTTTGTTTGTAAGAGTTTTGACTTGAGTCAGTCAACAGATATAAGTTTTCTACAATACCCCTAAACCCGTAATTTATTCCAATATTAAATATATCAAGATACTCCCTTGAGTGCTGCCAGCCATCAGGTTTTCGAAATGCTATAGATTGTGATGAGTCAAAATCGATTTTTGCTGCTGGCAACTCATCTAGAAACCAATCGCCATAATATATTTCGCTGTTCGAATTTGAAATTAAAATGGCTGATTTAATTTTTTGATATGAAGTTTTGCTGGAGGGATAAATTTTTGCACGAAAATACTCCTTATTGCAGTTTACAGCGCCTCCACCAAAAACATAGCTTCTCCCGAAAGGAAGCAATTTAGTTGGTTTGAATGTTGCTTCAGTTATAAATAGTGACTCTAATGTACGCTCCAATCCAATTGACTCAACAGCACATCCAGTAAATCTAGCTAGTTGTTTTTCAATGATAATGGGAGCGGGTATAATATGCTTTTCAGCGGCGCATAAAGTTATTGCGTCAACAGCATCCTCCAATTGGTCAGTTGTGCGCTGTGTGCAAAATGATAGTGCCGCTAACTTCTGAAGCTTATCTAAAATCACTATGATTCCTCAACTTTAAAGGTACACTTACCCACAAATAGGGCAACATATATCTTGCGATAATTTAAGCAAAACCATGTTGTATCTCATCTAGGATAATATTGCAATATTATCCCAATATACATATTCCATTCGCCGACTCTCAGCGTTTGGAGATTCAATATGTTCTTAGTCTTGCGTTTAGGCTTCTGCAAGAGAAGATTATTACGTAAGTCTCCAGAATTAACCAAGCCAGGATTATATTCATGGATACCCGACTTTAATTGAAAGCACTTACTTTTTACTACGATTTTAAAGCGGTCACTCAAGAAAAAAAGCCCAGCGATTACTCACTGGGCTAATTAAATTAGTATTTAAACTAATTATTTGTTCATTACGTACATTGTTACTTCAAAGCCAAAACGCATTTCTGTTGCTGCTAGTGTTGTCCACATAATAATTTCCTTTAAATTTGGCGCCTCAGAATTATTCGCTTCGTATGTATATTATGCGCGCCCGCTTAAAAACTACTCCATGCGCTTGGCGTAAATAAGCCTACTAATTTTACTTAATAAAGTATCTTAATTGCTAGGCTTTTTAGTTACTTGCCCATCTTTGTAGTGCAATTCCGATTTTAGCTTTCCGTCTTTATCCCACATATACTCTGCACCCTCTTTTTTTCCATGCAGAAAGTTTGATTCTGCTCGTTGCTGTCCATTTTCGTACCATTGTTTAAAGCTTCCATGCTCTCGGCCACCTTTGTAGTGCGCCTCTAGCTTCATTTGACCGTTTTCGTACCATTGATTCCAAACGCCATCTTCTTTGTCATCCACATAATTAGTTTGGATTTTAATGCGCCCACTTTCATACCAGAATATTTCTAGGCCTTGTTTTTTGCCATTTTGAATATTCACTTCGTATTTTGGACCGCCGTTAATAAATTGCTCAGTGTATTTTCCAGTAAAAGTTTTTTCAAAAAATGTTTGAGCGAATGCACTAGTATTCGCGCAGATTAGGCATATTACTAATAGTGTGATTTTAAGTTTTTTCATATTAGGCTGGGCAAGATACGACTTTTAATAGATATTTAAACAGTCAAATTGTTCCTTAATTATTATTGCAAACAAAAAAGCCCAGCGATTACTCACTGGGCTTTTAGTTTATTCGCATCTAGCTATTAAGCTAGGTAGCTTTAAACTAATTATTTATTCATTACGTACATTGTTACTTCAAAGCCAAAACGCATTTCTGTAGCTGCTGGTGTTGTCCACATAATAATTTCCTTTAAATTTGGCGTCTCATAATGATTCGCTTCATGTTTTGCATTATGCGCGCCGCATCAAAAACCGCCCTATGTGCTTAGCGTAAATATGCCTAATGATTTTGCGTAAATGAGCAGAGCTTTTAACTTTTGCGATTAGCCTTATATAAAACCAGTTAAAATAATTGAATCGTACTTAACCAGTTTAATGAAGGGAATTTTATGAGTGCTTATCAGGTATTAATTACAGGCGCCAACCGTGGCTTAGGTCTTGAATTCGCCAAACAATACGCGGCTGATGGCTGGGGTGTGCTGGCTTGTTGCCGCAACATTGAGAGCGCTCATGAGTTAAAATCGTTAGCCGATGAGCATGACAATTTGCAAATCTTAGCTTTGGATGTAGGTGACTTTAAGCAAATTGATGCGTTGGCTTTACAGTTAAAAAATCAGCCAATTGATGTGTTAATTAATAATGCAGGCGTTTACCCTGACAGCACTTTTGGTGACACGAATTATGACGAGTGGGCAGAGGCATTTAAGATTAATGCGATGGCTTCACTCAAAATGTCAGAGGCGTTTGTGCAGCACGTAGCTAAAAGTCAGCTTAAAAAAATCGCCACACTTTCTAGCAAAATGGGCAGCATTGATGATAATAGCAGCGGTGAAAGTTATATTTATCGCAGCAGCAAAACAGCGGTAAACATGGTGATGAAAAGCCTATCGATTGATTTAAAGTCTTATGGCATTAGCTTTGTAACCTTGCACCCTGGTTGGGTTCAAACCGATATGGGTGGACCTAATGGCTTAATTAATGCGCAAACCAGCGTAACAGGTTTGCGCAAAGTCATTGAAAACTTAAGTTTAGCCAATACAGGCCAATTTATTGCGTTTGATGGAAAATGTATTGCTTGGTAATTGTTACACAGCCTTGATCTAGATGGCTTTAAAAGGTGTGCGGTCTTCCAGCTCACTGGTGTAGGCTGCAACGCCATTACCTTCTCTTTCTAAAAACTGCTCAATGGCGGCTTCAAAATCGGGATGTGCGATTTTGTGGTAAGAGCAGGTAGGTCGCGGCTCGAACCCGCGCGCTAATTTATGCTCACCCTGCGCGCCGCCTTCAAAATAGGTGATATTTTCTGCAATACAAAATTGCTGTGCTTGGTAATAGCACAACTCAAAATGTAGGCCAGAAATAAACTCAACAGCGCCCCAGTAGCGGCCATACAGCGTATGTTGATTATAAATATTCAGCGTGCTGGCCACTGGCTTACCCTCTGTTTCTGCCACAATCAATAAGATGTTTTGCGGCATACTCTTGCCAATTAGGTGGAAAAACTCCCTTGTTAAATAAGGTGTAGAGTGATGTTCGCGATAAGTATTGCTGTAACACTGATAGAAAAAATCCCAGTCGTCAGCAGTTGCCTCACTGCCTTTTATTTGCCTGCACATCACGCCTGCTTGTACTATTTTTTTGCGTTCTTGATGAATTTTTTTACGTTTATCGTGGCTTAAAGTCGCTAAAAAATCTTCAAAATTTTGATAATTTTTATTTTGCCACCTGAACTGCACGCCTGTACGTTTTAGCCAGCCAACTGAGGCTAATTGTGCCGCGCTTAACTCATCGGGAAACAAAACATGTGCGCTAGATAGCTGGTGTTGATGCATCATATTTTCTAATGCTTCAATCATGAGCAACTGAACTTCTGACTGATTCTCTAGTAGCTGATGACTGAGTAAACGACTGCTGGTGATAGGCGAAAATGGAATAGCGGATAACAACTTTGGATAATAATTAAATCCGCTGCGTTGATAGGCGTCTGCCCATGCCCAATCAAATACATATTCGCCATATGAATGATTTTTTAAATACAGCGGCATTGCGCCCACTAAACGACTGTTTTGTTTAACAATAAGTGGATGTGGCATCCAGCCAGTGCCCTGCCCAACCGAACCTGAATTTTCAAGCGCACTTAAAAAGGCATGGCTGATTAAAGGCGTGCCGTCAGTCAATGCATCCCAATCAGCAGGCGTAACTTCGTTGATACTGCTGATAATTTCTGCAGAAAATGCTTGTAATGATTGTGGCGTATTTTGGAAGAGCGTCATACCAATACTTTTAACCTAATTGCTAAGGTTTATCAATTCTATTGAGTAGGAGTAGCGTTGCAGTGAATGGTTTTAAAAAATTAACCATTAAATTATGGTTAAGTATTAAGTTAACGATGGATTAACTAGGACGTTTGCGTGGATTTGATGCTTCTTTATTTATTTTACTTCTAGTTTTATTTTTGATTTCAGCTTCTGTGTCTAAAATTTTCTGGGCTTCCATTTTAGCCTCTGCTGCTTTTTGACGTTCGATGGATTTTGCTTGAGCCAACTCTAACTCTTCTAGCGTGATGACATTATTTTCGTCGACATCAACAAAGTTAAAATGGCGGGCAATTTGTGGTAAACATAAAGTCGCTTCTTCGCGATCTATTGAATCATCATTATCTTTATTACACTCATTAAACCGAGCTTGAACACTTTCTTTCATGGCTTTGCGCTTTTGCTCAATTTGCGCGTGCTCGGGGTCTGTAGACCTTGCATAATCCGCTAATGCCTTACGCAAACGCGCTCTATCATCAGGACTAAAATTATACTCCAATGTTTTTTCTAAACCGCTTTCATCAATCTGCTCTAGAAGCGTTTGATCATCTAATGCCACAACATTTTTGCCGCCAGCATGCAGGGGAGTGGCAACCAAATTGCCAAATAAAGCGAGCAGTGACAAAGCTGGCGTTAAATAATGTACATTGAGATGCATTGTTTAATGAATACTCGTTCTCTTTAGTGTTTTTTTGTTTAGAAAAGCTGACTGACCAACAAAGTTTTGCAATCATGAATCAGCATTGTTAATGCAATGTTTCATAAAACTGAATAATTGTAACTATTTGTAACATCAGTGTTTTATGTTGTTATGACGCGTTTAATCTCTGAAAAGTTTTCACAATTCTAGATTTATTCATTCTTAGAACATATACTACGTTTTGAGTAACACGATGTTGCCGATTCAATCATACTGAAAGCGTAGATAATGGCTGAAAACAAAAAAATACTAATGGTAGACGATGACATGCGTATGCGTGAGTTGTTGCAACGCTATCTTACCGAGCAAGGCTTTAACATTAAAACGGTATCATATTCAAAAGAAATGGATGCCATAATTGCAAATGAGCCGTTTGATTTACTAGTGCTAGATTTAATGTTGCCAGGAGAAGATGGTTTAGCGATATGCCGCCGTTTACGTGCGAGCAAATTCACCACGCCAGTTATTATGTTAACAGCCCGAGGCGACGAGGTTGACCGCATTATCGGATTGGAAATGGGTGCTGATGATTACCTACCTAAACCATTTAATCCGCGTGAATTGCTAGCCCGTATCAACGCAGTACTGCGTCGCCATGAGCACAACCCAGATGCAGAAAATTCAGGCAAATTAGAAACATTCACCTTTGGTGAGTTTGTATTTGATCCATCTAGCCGTAGCTTAAGCCGAAACGGTATGCCAATTACAATTACCAGCGGTGAATTCGCACTGCTTAAAGTATTTACAGAACATCCGCGCCAACCACTTTCGCGCGATAGGCTTATGCAATTAGCGCGCGGACGCGAGCTAGATGTGTTTGACCGTAGTATTGACGTGCAAGTATCACGCTTGCGCCGCATTGTAGAGCCAGACCCATCGCATCCACGTTATTTACAAACCATGTGGGGGTTTGGCTACGTATTTATTCCTGATGGCGAAGCGTCGCACTAAATTGCGCCATTCAAGTCATATGCATTCTCTCATTCTTTAAATTATCGCATTGAGATTTTTACCACGCCGATTACTTTCTCGCCTCATGTTGCTTATCGCCATCTTGCTGGCGGTGAGCATTTATGCATCACTCAAGATTTTTGATTATTTTGACCGCGAACCACGTGCTACAACTGCTGCACTGCAAGCTGTTACTATTGTTAACTACACCCGCGCCTCATTAATTGCCTCCCACGAAAATCGCCGTTTAGCTTTACTTTCTGAACTATCCGGTCGCGAAGGCGTGCGCGTGTATGCGGCTGATTTTTTAGAAGATATTGAACCACTACCAAACGATGCTTTTATTAATTTAATTGCAGATAAAATCCGTGAGCGTTTAGGTGTAGAGACCATTATTACCGTGAATCACTATGGTATTCCTGGGTTATGGATTAGCTTTAACGTAGAGTTAGACGATTATTGGGTCGTCATTCCAAAAATTCAGGTTGATAGGCCTTTTCCTTGGCACTGGCTAGGCTGGGGAGCAGTGGTTGGCTTACTTTCATTGTTGGGTGCCTACTTAATTGCAGCGCGTATCAATCGGCCTTTAAATTTGTTAGTGCATGCCGCAGATAGGTTGCGTAACGGCGAGCCTGCACCGCGTTTACCTGAAGATAGCGTGGATGAATTGCGCGAAGTGAGCCGCACTTTTAATGAGATGGCAGAATCTTTAGTGCGTTTAGATAATGAGCGCACCTTACTGCTGGCTGGTGTTTCGCACGACATTCGCACACCACTAGCAAGATTGAGGTTAGCGGTTGAAATGCTGCCAGAAGATGGTTGCAACAGCATGAAAAGCGGCATGATTGAAGATATTGCAGATATGGATAATATCATTCATCAATTTTTAGATTTTGTGCGCGGCGTAGAGGGTGAGCCCACTAAAATGATGGATATTAACATCTTATTGCAAGCACTTTCTGAACGTCAAGCCCGCGCTGGGCGTGATTTAAAGCTCAAATTAACCTCTACTTATTTTATTCCATTGCGCCCTTTGGCTATGCAGCGTTTGTTAGATAACTTGGTTGGTAATGCTTACGCGTACTCAAAAGGCGAAGTGGAAGTAGCCAGTAAGATTACGGCTGAAAAAATTGTGATTAGTGTGCTGGATAATGGCCCGGGTATTCCACCAGAGCATGCCGAACGGCTACTACGTCCATTTGAGCGAATGGATAGTGCGCGCAATAAAAATGAGGGTGGAAGCGGCTTAGGGCTGGCGATTTGTAACCGCATCGCCAAGTTACATCGCGGCAGTTTAGAGCTGGTTAACCGCCCGCAAGGTGGTTTAGAGGCAAGATTAACGTTACCAATACAGAACTAACGGTTCGGTTCAAACCAATTTAATTTCTCACGCAGTTGTACAACTTCGCCAATAATCGTCAAACAAGGCGGCTTCATCTCGGCCATTGCCACTTTTTCGGCCAAATCTGCCAGTGTGGCAGTCACTACTTTTTGGCGCTGGGTCGTGCCTTGTTGCACAACAGCAACTGGCATTGTGGCTGGTACTCCGTGTTGGATTAACTTTTCGCAAATCTCTTTTAAGCCGACCAAACCCATATAAATCACCACAGTTTGGCGCGGACGGCTCATTGCAATCCAATCTAAATCGAGTGTTAACTCTTTATTAGCATTCGCTTTAAGGTGTCCTGTAATAAAAAGACAAGCTTGCGCATAATCCCTATGTGTTAAAGGAATCCCCGCATAGCTAGAAACGCCATTGGCCGCTGTAATACCAGGCACTACTTGAAACGGCACGCCATGTTGCATCAGTGTTTCAATCTCTTCACCGCCGCGTCCAAAAATAAACGGGTCGCCACCTTTTAAACGCAATACGCGCTTGCCTTGCAATGCTAATTTTGCGAGCAACTCGTTGATTTCCTCTTGCGGCATGGTGTGCTGGTCGCGCGATTTTCCCACATAAATCAATTCGGCATCGCGGCGCACTAATTCCATTACTTCGGGGCTGACTAATTTATCGTACACGCACACATCGCACTGCTGCATCAATCTTAACGCTCTAAAAGTCAGCAAATCTGGGTCGCCTGGGCCACCACCCACTAAAAATACTTCGCCTTGGTTTTTGGTCACATCGGCGTCATAAATTAAATTTGTCAATTGCTCACGTGCCGCCTGCTCTTGACCTGATAACACGCGCTCAACAAAACTGCCCTGCAAAACACCTTCCCAAAAAATTCGCCGTGCTTGGGTCGTTGCAAATTTTTCTTTTACTTTCTCGCGAAATTCACCTGCGATATCAGCAATCCGACCATAGGTAGCAGGCAACATCGTTTCGATTTTGGCGCGAATATATCGCGCTAGCACAGGCGCATTTCCTTCAGATGAAATCGCAATCACCACTGGGCTGCGGTCAATAATACTGCCCATGGTAAACGTGCATAAATCGGGTGCGTCGACTACATTGACAGGGATACTCTGCGCTTTTGCCGCCACTGAGACCGCGATATTAACGGCCTCATCATCTGTCGCCGCAATCACCAAACACGCGCCAGCCAGTTGGTTTTGCTCAAAATTGGATGGCACATATTGAATTTTTTGTGCAGCCACCAAATCTTGCAATTCATGGCAAATTTCTGGCGAATATAAAGTGATGGCTGCACTCGCTTTTAATAACATGCTCACTTTACGTGTAGCAACATCACCGCCGCCAATGACGACACAATGGCGTTGTTGAATATTAAAAAAAATAGGAAGTGCCTGCATGAACAAATCGCCTGAGAAGTTACTGCTATTTTAACTGAACTCTGTTTGCAATAAAGCTCAGCTTTTAATTAAAAGGCGCGAATGGCATAAAAAAGCCCCAGCGCAAACACGCTGAGGCCATACTTAACACCTAAAAAAGCCTGAAAATTTACACGAATTATTCTGAAATCTTTTTCAAGTTTTCTAAACCAGATTTAAAGATACCGCCAATCGCTTCTTTTGCGGCGGCATCATCTTGACCTTTTGCACCTGGGTTCGCTGGATCTTTACGTTTAAACATGGCGCGCCATGTCACTAAACTTTTGCCATCGCCTGCTGATTCTACTTTTAATGTTGCGCCATAATCGCGCACTGGCAACACGCTTTCGGTGATTTCATATTTCATGGTCATGCCGGCGGCATCAGTCGCAGTCAGCACTTCATTCACGTTACCGCCGTTATCTTTAATGCTTAACACGCGTGTTGCACCCACTTCATCGGCTTTGCCACTGGTAATTTCTGTTTTTGCAATCGCTGGATGCCAGCTCATATCAGCAAAACTGCCCACTTTTGCCCAAACTTTATCAGCAGGTGCGTTAATTTCAATGGTTTCTTTTAAGCGAATGGTTTCATCAATCGCAGCAGTCGAATTAACTGCCATTAAAAATGTTGAAACAAACACTGCGGTCATTAATTTTTTCATGTAAATCCTTTTAAGTTAACGGTAAAAATAGTCCAAAAAAGACAGCAGAAATATACCTGATTTCTGGCGCAGATTAAACAGCCAGTTTGCGTTAAAATAATGCTTATGTCTTCAGTCATCAATTCACCTAAAAAAGTCTTCATCAAAACCTTTGGTTGCCAGATGAACGAGTACGATTCATCGCGCATGGCCGATATGCTAAATGCAGATAGCGGCATGGTTGAAACGCAATCCGTAGAAGATGCGGATGTGATTTTGCTGAACACTTGCAGCGTGCGCGAAAAAGCCGAAGACAAAGTGTTTAGCCATCTGGGCCGCTTTATTCCGCTTAAAGCAAAAAATCCCAATTTAGTGATTGGTGTTGGCGGTTGCGTTGCTTCGCAGGAAGGCGACAACATCATTAAGCGCGCGCCTTATGTGGATGTAGTTTTCGGCCCGCAAACTTTACATCGCCTGCCTGAGATGATTAAAAACTCTCAATCCAGCGGTAAATCGCAAGTGGATATTACGTTCCCTGAGATTGAAAAATTTGACCATTTGCCACCACCTCGTGTAGAAGGCGTAACGGCGTTTTTAAGCATTATGGAAGGCTGCAGTAAATATTGCAGTTTTTGTGTGGTGCCTTATACACGCGGCGAAGAAGTATCGCGCCCGTTTGACGCGATTTTGTTAGAAGCGGTGCAATTGGCAGAGCAAGGCGTTAAAGAAATTACCCTACTTGGCCAAAATGTGAATGCCTACCGCGCACAATATGAAGGTGTTGAGGCTGATTTAGCGATGCTAATTGAAACCATTGCCGAAATTCCGCAAATAGAGCGCATCCGCTTCACCACTAGCCACCCCAATGAAATGAATCAACGCTTGATTGATTGCTTTGCCAATGTGCCAAAATTGGCGGTTCAGCTACATTTGCCTGTGCAAGCGGGTTCTGACCGTATTTTAATGGCGATGAAACGCAACTATACAGCGCTGCAATACAAATCAATTATCCGAAAATTAAAAACAGCTAGCCCCAATCTTACTTTTACTTCTGATTTTATTATCGGCTTCCCGGGTGAAACCGAAGCCGATTTTGAGGCGACTGCAAAATTGATGCAAGACGTTAGCTTTGATTATAGTTTTAGTTTTTTATACAGCCCGCGACCGGGAACGCCAGCGGCGTTTATTAAAGACGATACACCACAAGAGATTAAATTGGCGCGTTTAAGTAAGTTGCAAGCCATTAACGATGCCCTTGGCGATGCGATCAGCCGCAGCATGCTGGGCAGCACTCAGCGCGTGCTGATAGATGGCGCCTCTCACAAATATCCCGATTTGCTGGCTGGCAAAACTGATAATAACCGCGTAGTGGATATTGCTGGCAACAATGATTTAATCAACACCTTTGTGAACGTAAAAATCACTGATGTATCCAATCCAAAACGATTGCAGGGCCAAATAGTAGAAAAGACGATTTAATCAATGGAAATTACCTTACAACCCGAAGACAATGTTCGCTTAGCAAATTTATGTGGTGCTTTAGACGAGAATATCAAGCAGATTGAAACCGCGCTTGAGGTAAATATTAACCGCCGTGGTGGCACGTTTAATATTAGCGGAAAGCTAGATAACACTAGAATGGCGGCGCAGATGATTGAAAACTTCTATGTGCGCGCCAAAAAACCGCTTGAGTTGGAAGACGTGCAATTAGGCTTGGTGGAAATTGATAAATTAAAGCCAGAAGATGTTTCTAGCACTGCCATGCCCGTTTTAATGACGCGCCGTGGCGATTTGCATGGCCGCACTCCTCGCCAAGTTTCATATTTGCAGCAAATTCAAGATCACGATATCACCTTTGGCATTGGCCCAGCTGGCACTGGCAAAACCTATTTAGCCGTTGCCAGCGCGGTAGATGCCATGACGCGCGACCGTGTAAAAAGAATCGTTTTAGTACGCCCAGCAGTGGAAGCTGGCGAAAAGTTAGGTTTTTTACCAGGCGATTTAAACCAAAAAGTAGACCCTTATTTACGCCCTTTATATGACGCACTGTATGATTTAGCTGGCTACGATACGGTGAATAAAATGTTTGAGCGCGGCGCAATCGAAGTCGCGCCATTGGCTTATATGCGCGGCAGAACGCTGAACCAAAGCTTTATTATTCTAGATGAAGCGCAAAATACAACGCCTGAACAAATGAAGATGTTTTTAACGCGCATTGGTTTTGGTACCAAAGCGGTTGTGACGGGTGATGTGACGCAAATTGACCTGCAACGCCATCAAAAAAGTGGCTTGGTAGAAACCCAAAAAATCTTAAAAGACGTTAAAGGCATCGCCATGACGCACTTTCTTTCTGCTGACGTCGTGCGCCATCCACTGGTGCAAAAAATCATTAATGCTTATGAAGATTACGAACTGAAGCAAAATGAACCATCACGATAATGTAAAGTCAGCTTTATAGGCAGTTTGAAAGCGTCTTCATTACAGATTACTTAACCATTAAAATCAATTAAAAAATGTGGTTAACTCTGTACAAATTGAATATCTCAAAGCAAAGATTGTTTGATCATTTAAAACAGATTAACAAAATTAATGTGTTTTAAATGATCAATGTTTTATTACGCACAAAATGCAAACAAGTTAACCTTTAAAACAAATAGAGGACATTATGGCACTGGTTTCACTACGTCAACTACTAGATCACGCAGCTGAATACGATTACGGCATCCCTGCTTTTAACGTTAACAATATGGAACAAGTACATGCGATTATGCAGGCAGCGGACTCCACCAACAGCCCCGTCATTCTGCAAGCTTCCGCTGGTGCGCGACAATATGCAGGCGAGGCTTTTTTACGACATTTAGTGTTGGCGGCGATTGAATCTTATCCGCATTTGCCTATAGTCATGCATCAGGACCATGGTCATACACCAGCGATTTGTATTCAAGCCATGCGCTCTGGATTTTCGAGTGTGATGATGGATGGCTCGTTGATGGAAGATGCCAAAACGCCATCTACTTATCAATACAATGTTGATGTTTCCAAAAAAGTGGTGGAATTCGCGCATGCGATTGGCGTTTCGGTGGAAGCCGAATTAGGCGTGCTTGGCTCATTAGAAACAGGTTTAGCGAGTGAAGAGGATGGCTCTGGTGCCGAAGGCGTTTTAGACCAATCTCAACTGCTAACAGACCCTGAAGAAGCGGCAGATTTTGTGCAAAAAACAGGTGTTGATGCGTTAGCGATTGCAATTGGCACATCGCACGGCGCCTATAAATTCACTAAGCCGCCAACTGGAAAAACGCTATCGATTCAACGTATTAAAGAGATTCATGCGCGCATTCCAAATACACATCTGGTGATGCATGGCTCTTCATCTGTACCGCAGGAATGGTTAAAAATCATCAATGCTTACGGCGGCGATATGGGGCAAACTTACGGCGTTCCTGTAGAAGAAATTGTAGAAGGAATTAAATACGGGGTCCGCAAAGTCAACATCGACACTGATTTACGCATGGCTTCTAGCGGAGCAATTCGGCAGTTTTTTGAGCAACATAAAAAAGAATTCGACCCTAGAAAATTTTTAACTGCCGCAACTGTTGCCATGCGCGACATTTGCGTAGCGCGTTACGAGGCATTTGGTTCTGCTGGCCACGCAGACAAAATAAAACCGATTTCTTGCGAGCAAATGGCAGAACGCTATAAAAAAGGCGAGTTAGATGCGATTGTTAAGTCGAGCGCAATTGTAAAATCAGGTGCAAAATCATGATTGCAAAAAAAAATAGTCGCCGCAAATTAGTGATTGCTAATTGGAAAATGCATGGCGACATTGTTAGTAACGAAACGTTGCTCAACAAAGTAATGAGTGGCGTTAAGCGCTTTGAAAATGCCGATTATGTGATTTGTCCACCTAACCCCTATCTTTTTCAGGCACGCGAGCTGTTAAGTAACACGGATATTGCTTGGGGTGGGCAAAATGTCAATCAGCATGAAAAAGGCGCATTCACTGGCGCGGTGGCGGCACATATGCTTACGGATTTAGGCTGTACCTATGTGCTACTTGGCCATTCTGAGCGGCGTGTATTGTTTAATGAAACTAACTTAACGGCTGCAGCCAGATTTGATGCTTCTGTTAAAGCTGGTTTAACACCTGTGCTGTGCGTGGGCGAAACATTGGCAGAGCATGAGGCGGGATTAACCGAAGTGATTGTCGCTAGCCAAATGGATGCTGTGATGGCGACCTTAAATGACCAAAGTTTTGCGGCTGCTATGCAAGTGAATATGGTATTTGCTTATGAACCAGTATGGGCTGTTGGTACTGGCAAAACCGCTACACCCGAACAAGCGCAAGCCGTGCATGCGTTTATTCGACATCGAATCGCCATGCGCAACTCAGAAGCAGCTGGGCATGTACGTATTATTTATGGCGGCAGCATTAAGGCCAATAATGCTAAAAAATTATTTGCGATGCCCGATGTAGACGGTGGCTTGGTGGGCGGTGCGTCACTTGCTGCAGAGGAGTTTATTGCGATTTGCAAAGCGGCCAATTAAAGTATTGAATCTCTAAACCGTCATTCCTACGTAAGTAAGAATGACGGGATATTCAGCTTAGCGTTTTTTCTTCTTCGTTGAGTGATAACTGGCGATTCTATCAATCTCGTTTTTGCTACCTAACATAATCGGCACACGCTGATGAATTCCAGTCGAATTCACTTCCAATACGCGCTGCACACCTGTAGTAGAGCCGCCACCAGCCTGCTCCACAATAAAACTCATCGGGTTTGCTTCATACATCAAACGTAACTTACCCGTTTTGGCTTTAGCATCGCTGGGGTACATAAACACGCCGCCGCGCACCAAAATACGGTGTACTTCTGCCACCATCGATGCCACCCAGCGCATATTAAAATCCTTATCGCGCTCACCTTCGGTGCCTTGTAAGCACTCATCAATATAGCGCTGTACTGGCTCTTGCCAGAAACGATAGTTGGACATATTAATGGCAAATTCAGTCGTGTCTTGTGGGATTTGCATATTAGGATGCGTTAATACAAATTGATTGGCTTTTTTATCTAGCGTAAACCCATTTACACCGTTGCCAGTGGTGAATACCAACATAGTTGAAGTACCATACAAAGCATAGCCAGCGCAGATTTGCTCTGTTCCTGCTTGCAGAAAATCGGCTAATTCAGGCTGGTTATTATTGGCTTTTAATACAGAAAATATAGTGCCGACTGAAATATTGACGTTCACATTGGATGAACCATCCAGCGGATCAAAACATAGCAAATAATTGCCCTTGTTTGCTTTAGACTTGATTGGGTCAATCACTTCTTCTGACACCATTCCCGCAATATAACCACTCGCCTGCACGGCTTCTACAAAGATATCATTGGTTATGACGTCCAAGGTTTTTTGCACTTCGCCCTGCACATTTTCACTAGCTAGACTACCCATATTGCCTGCAATCGCACCTTCGTCGATTGCAATGGCAATTTTTTTTACGGCCTGCTCAATATCGCTTAATAGTGCACCCAGCGCATCGGCATGTTCACCCTGCAAATGTTGGGCTAAAAATTCACTTATTGTCATATTTTGTGTCATCGTTTAATTATATAATCTAAATAGTTAATCCACATTACAAAACATGCCTAATCTTCATTTAACGACCCAATTCGCATCAGAGCGCACCAATTTACCCAGCAAACAACAATTTGCAAAATGGGCAAAAGCCGCGCTCAATGTGGATACTGAAGTGGCTATTAGAATCGTAGATGAGCAAGAAGGCCGTGAGCTTAACAGTATGTATCGCGGCAAAGATTACGCCACCAATGTGCTCACATTTCCGCTAACGGAAACGCCGTATTTAATGGGAGATATTATTATTTGCGCGCCAGTGGTTGAATCTGAAGCGCAATTTCAACAAAAATCGCTTGAAGCGCATTATGCGCATTTAACCGTGCATGGCATATTGCATTTGCATGGTTATGATCACGAAATTGAAGCGCAAGCCGAGTTGATGGAAAGCTTAGAAATTTCTATTTTGGCTAAATTAGGTTATGCTAACCCCTATCTCGTTATGTAGGACGCCTTAATGGCCAGTGAGTCGGATAATTCAAGCAGTAAAGCCAGTAACAAACCCAGTTTATTAGAACGTCTAAGCAATTTCTTGCTACGCGAGCCAGAAGATCGTGAGCAGCTTGTTGAGCTGTTGCATGGCGCGTATGAAAATCATTTAATGGATGCAGACTCTCTCGCCATGATTGAAGGCGTGCTACAAGTGAGTGAAATGCAAGTACGCGACATCATGATTCCGCGTTCGCAAATGGATGTGATCGACATCACTGACCCACCTGAAACCTTTATTCCGCATGTGATTGAAACCGCGCACTCGCGCTTTCCTGTGATTGAAGATGACAAAAACGATGTGATTGGCATTTTGCTAGCCAAAGATTTACTACGCTATTACGCGGGTGAAGATTTTGAAGTGCGCGATATGTTGCGCCCTGCTGTGTTTATCCCTGAATCCAAACGTTTGAATATCTTGCTCAAAGAATTTCGCAGCAACCGCAATCATATCGCCATTGTGGTGGATGAATACGGCGGCGTGGCGGGTATGGTGACGATTGAAGATGTGCTGGAACAGATTGTTGGCGATATTGAAGACGAATACGACTACGACGAAGATGAAGACAATATCATTCAAGATGCGCTTGGGCATTACCGCGTTAAAGCCTTAACCGAAATTGCAGACTTTAACGAAATTGTAGGCACGCAATTTAGCGATGAAGAGTATTCCACCATTGGTGGTTTAGTCGTGAATAAATTTGGGCATTTACCTAAACGTGGCGATAAAGTAGTGATTGATAATTTAAGCGTATCAGTGCTTAGAGCCGATAGTAGGCGCTTACATTCTATCTTGGTAGAAGTATTGCCAGAAGAGCCCTTTCCGATTGAATCTGTATAGTTAAAAATGTTTAATCATCAAATTCCTTATGTTTTATGGGTTAAGTTTTTGTTGAACGATTTCTGTTGAACTAACAGTCTAATTTAATCTCTTATCAATTCAATTAATTGGGAGACGACTATGAACAAACTAGTGATGGCTGCTTTACTAACTGCACAAATGTTAGCGTCACCTTTCAGTATGGCAGATGAAGCGCAAACCATGCCTTTACTGCCTGATGCGCCAATGACAAAAGAAATTCCTACCACTGAAAAAGAATTTGTAAAAGCCATCAATAATTACACAAAAGAAGAGATTATTGCGCAACTGGGTGAGCCAGCAAGAGCGGAAGATGTAAAACTAAAAGATAGTGGCAAAGTGGTTGCCTCGATTTGGTATTACCATAATATCAATACCGCGCCAGATGGTAGCTACTTTCCAACCACTGAGCTGGATTTTATTGATGGCAAAGTTGTACAAGTGGTTTATTTGAATAACGATGGTTCAGAACCACAAGAAATTGATAAAACGTATGATGTTCCAAGCGCAGAACCCGCTTTATAGTAAAAAACTTAACACTAAAAATGTAGCAAAAAAAGGACGCATATGCGTCCTTTTTTATTTTCAAATCCAAGCGCTTAATCTAAGCACTCAATATTTGTTTGGCTTATTTTTTAAGCGCATCACGAATTTCACGCAATAGCAAAATATCATCTGGCGTTGCGACTGGGGCTGGTGGCGGTTCTGCTTTTTTCAGCTTGTTTACCATTTTCACCATTTGAAAAATAATAAAAGCTAAAATAACAAAATTCAACACAACCGTAATAAAGTTACCATAAGCTAACACGGCGCCTGCTTTTTTTGCCTCAACTAGTGCCATGCCCATTTCTTGGCCATTTAAAGGGAAATACATATTACTAAAATCAAGCCCGCCAAAAATCTTACCGACGATTGGCATAATAATATCGTTTACCATTGAATCTACAATCTTGCCAAACGCCGCGCCAATGATGACACCTACCGCTAGGTCCATCACATTGCCTTTACTAATAAAATCTTTAAATTCTGATGCCATACTCATTTCATCTCTCCCCAAAAAGTAAAATAAAACCACTTTGCCGCACAAGCGATTTAGGGCTAATTTTGTGTAGTTGTCAACGTTTTGCCTAGCAATGTTATAAATAATTGTAAATTGATTACAATGTGCTATTCACATTATTAACCCATCCCAATGATGCAATTTTTTATTCGATTCGGTTTTGCTGTTCCTTACTTATTAGGTGCATTTGCCGTTTTAGCTTTTGCGCCTTTTTATATATTCCCTGCCGCGATATTGTCACTCATTGGCATTATTTATTTATGGCTAAAAACAGATTCCGCAAAATCTGCCTTTAAATTGGGCTTTCAATTTGGATTAGGTTTATATGTTGTCGGCATTTATTGGATTTATATCAGCCTGCACGATTTTGGCGGCATGCCTTGGTGGTTTGCAGGGTTTTCTACTTTTTGTCTGTGTGCGTTTATGGCGCTATTTGTGGGATTGGTTGGTTATTTCAGCAAACGCTTTGGCTTTTTAATTATCAGCGCGCCTGTTTTGTGGGGATTATCAGATTGGGTTCGCAGCTGGATTTTTACGGGTTTTCCATGGTTAACTTTGGGCTACAGCCAGGTTCCGCATAGCCCGCTGGCTGGCTATATGCCGATTATTGGCGTGTATGGTGTATCGGTTATCACTGCTTTTATGGCGGCGATTATTGCGTGTTGGTTGGCAAGGGCTAATCATTCTAATCTTTACAAGCGAAATGCCATTATTGCTTTAGTTTTAATCATTGTGGCGGGCAATGTATTAAAAGTAGTTGAGTGGTCAACACCTATTGGCAAACCAATCAGTGCTGCGCTCATTCAAGGTAATATTTCGCAAGATACAAAATGGTCACCCGAAACGGCACAAAATACCATTAACACCTACATTAAAATGGCAACAGCCAGCAAAGCCCAACTCATCGTATTACCAGAAACCGCATTACCAGTGATTTCAAGCAGATTAGATGCCAGCATCACAGACACTTTAACTAATCACGCCATGCAAAATAATGGCGATATCATTGTGGGATTGGTTGAGTTAAATGAAAAAAGTGGTGAATATTTCAATAGCGCTTTTAGCTTTGGCACTGCGCCTACTCAAACTTATGCCAAAAACCACCTAGTACCATTTGGTGAATTTATTCCATTAAAACAAGTATTTGGCTGGATTTACCGCGATTGGCTCAATATGCCACTCAGCGATTTATCGCGTGGCGGCACGTATCAAACGCCAATGCAATTGGGTAATCAAAAAGTGGCGGTAAATGTCTGTTATGAAGATGTATTTGGTGAAGAAATCATTCAACAATTACCTGATGCCACGTTATTAGTGAATATTAGCAATGACGCATGGTATGGCAAATCGTACGCAGCAGACCAGCATATGCAATTTAGCCAAGCACGCGCATTAGAAACTGGGCGCATGATGCTACGCGCGACCAATACGGGCGCTACTGCGGCGATTGATACGCATGGTTATGTGCTTGCCCATGCGCCGCACGATGTAGAAACCACGCTTGATGTACAGGCTCAAGGTTATACAGGCACTACACCTTATGTGCGCTGGGGCAATTGGCCGTTTATTGTGTTTTGTTTTGGGGCTTTACTATTGCTACTTTGGCGAAAAAGAAGTTTTCTAAGGTAAAATTAGACTTTTCGTTTAAGCAATATTAATCATGGTATTGACCTTTCAGCAAATCATTTTAACTTTACAGCAATACTGGGATAAGCAAGGCTGCGCTTTGCTGCAACCCTACGATATGGAAGTCGGCGCAGGTACTTCGCACACTGCCACTTTTTTGCGCGCATTAGGCCCAGAGCCGTGGAAAGCCGCTTACGTACAGCCAAGCCGCCGCCCAAAAGATGGCCGTTATGGCGAAAACCCGAATCGTTTGCAGCATTATTACCAATACCAAGTGGTGCTAAAACCCGCGCCCGCCAATATTTTAGAGCTGTATTTAGGTTCACTTGAGGCGCTTGGTTTTGATTTAAAACAAAATGACATCCGCTTTGTAGAGGACGACTGGGAAAACCCGACCTTGGGCGCATGGGGTTTAGGTTGGGAAGTCTGGCTCAATGGCATGGAAGTCACGCAATTTACCTACTTCCAGCAAGTGGGCGGCATCAATTGCAAGCCAATCACGGGTGAAATTACTTACGGCTTAGAACGTTTAGCCATGTATCTGCAAGGCGTAGATAGCGTCTACGATCTGCAATACTCTGAAAACGTAAAATACGGCGATGTGTTCCACCAAAACGAGGTAGAGCAATCGACTTATAACTTTGAACACTCTGATGTCGATTTTCTATTTACCGCTTTTATCGCGCATGAAAAACAAGCACAAAACCTAGTTGAGCAAAAACTCGCCCTGCCCGCTTATGAGCAGGTATTAAAAGCCGCACATACCTTTAACTTGCTGGATGCGCGCGGCGCAATTAGCGTGACTGAGCGCGCTGCTTATATTGGTAAAATCCGCAACATCGCGCGTGCCGTTGCCGCTAGTTACCTTGATAGCCGCGCAAGATTAGGCTTCCCGATGGCGCCTAAAAATTGGGCCGATGAAGTATTGGTCGGTCTAGAAAAGTTAGAGTCAGCAAAGAAAGCAGCAGCATAAGCATGGAAAAAAATCCGCATAACAAAAACCTATTGGTTGAATTATTTGTTGAAGAACTACCGCCAAAAGCCTTAAACAAACTGGGTGAAGCTTTTTCAAGCGTGTTATTTGAATCGCTGAAAACACAGGGTTTGACTTTAGAAAATGCCATTGTCACCGATTTTGCAACGCCTCGCCGCTTGGCAGCGCATATCAAATATGTGGCAGATAAAGCCGCTGATAAACAAATATCGCAAAAGCTGATGCCCGCTAATGTTGGCTTAGATGCCAATGGTAGTGCAACTCCCGCCCTGCTTAAAAAATTGCAAAGTTTAGGTGCAGATGCTTCTGCTGTTGCAAACCTTAAAAATGACAATAACACACTGTTTTTAGATGTATTACAAGCAGGTGTGACGCTGCCAGATGGTTTGCAAAAAGCTTTAAATGAAGCAATCGCAAAACTGCCAATTCCAAAAGTGATGACGTACCAATTGCATGAAAATACGCAAAACCCTGGTTGGGATAGCGTTAACTTTGTGCGCCCTGCGCATGCTTTAGTCGCCATGCATGGCAGCAGCACAATTGCGGTAAACGCGCTGGGCTTAAATGCCAGCAATATCACGCGTGGTCATCGCTTTGAAGCAAAACAGCCAGTGATTACCATTAAGCATGCTGATAGCTATGAACAACAATTGCTGGACGAAGGCGCCGTGATTGCCAGTTTTGCGACCAGAAAAGCTGAAATCGCCAACCAATTAAATGCCGCCGCTGCTAAACAGAGCCTTAAACCGATTGAAGATGACGCCTTATTGGATGAAGTGACCGCTTTGGTAGAGCGCCCGAATGTGTTGCTTGGCCAGTTTGAAGAGGTGTATTTAGAAGTGCCGCAAGAGTGCTTAATTTTGACCATGAAAGCCAATCAAAAATATTTTCCGCTTTTAGATACTAATGACAAACTCACCAATAAGTTTTTAATCGTTTCCAATATATCGCCAAAAGACCCAAGCGCTGTGATTGGCGGCAATGAGCGCGTTGTGCGCCCACGCTTGGCCGATGCAAAATTCTTCTTTGACCAAGACCGTAAAAAGACCTTAGAAAGCCGTATTGCTGGTTTAGACAAAGTGGTTTATCACAATAAATTGGGTAGCCAAGGTGAGCGTTCTCAGCGTGTAAGGGCAATCGCTAAATGGGTTGCTGAAAGAATTGACGCAGACCCTCAGTTAGCAGACAGAGCAGCACAACTGGCAAAGGCAGATTTGCTAACTGATATGGTTGGTGAGTTTCCTGAACTACAAGGAATTATGGGTAGTTACTATGCACGCCATGACAACGAAAATGAGTTGGTCGCAGAAGCTATTTCAGATCAATACGTAGCACGTGATGACTTAGATGATGCTTCAAATCTCGTAAGTGCATCGCTGTTAATTGCGGATAAAGTAGAAACTCTTGTTGGCATTTGGGCAATCGGGCTGAAACCAACAGGAGATAAAGACCCATTTGCGTTACGTCGTCATGCTTTAGGAATTATTAAATCTTTCGAATTACTTGCTGCTAGCGCTTTCTATCAAAAACATGAATTTAGGTTATCACTTGATGACTTACTTGAGTTTACTGCAAAAACTTTCACTGGAACTTTAATTTCAGTTTCAATGATTGAAGAAATAAAACAATTCATTTTTAATAGATATGAAAATCAGCTTTCAGTGCTCTTTAAATTACAAACTTTAGATGCTGTAATTTCATTAACACCACCGTTGCATGAAGTTTATAAAAGAGCGGATGCTGTGAATTCATTTCAGCAATTATCTGAAGCTAATAGCCTTGCCGCCGCCAACAAACGCGTAGGCAATATCTTGAAAAAAGTAGAAGGTGAAGTAAAAGCGGAAGTAAACGTAAACCTACTTAAAGAACCAGCAGAAATCGCTTTGAACACAGCCTTAAGCCAAGTAAAACCCGAAGCAGACAAGTTGTTTGAAAGTGGCGATTACACTAGCTCGCTTAAAGCGTTGGCGGCATTAAAATCACCAGTAGATGACTTTTTTGACAACGTGATGGTGAACGCGGAGGACCCTGCGCTTAAGGCGAACCGTTTAGGTTTATTGGCAACTTTGCACCAAACCATGAACCGCGTTGCGGATTTATCTAAGTTGGCAAGTTAAGGCGAACCCACATGAAGCTGGTCATTTTAGATAGAGACGGCGTTATCAATCAAGATTCGGCCAATTTCATCAAAAATCCAAATGAGTGGATTCCGATTGCTGGTAGCCTTGAGGCGATTGCGTTACTGAATCAATCAGGTTTTCGCGTGGCGTTGGCAACAAATCAAAGCGGTATTGCGCGTGGCTTGTTTGATATGGTGACACTTAATGCTATTCACGACAAAATGCATCGCGCGTTGGCTTTGGTGGGCGGACGCATTGACGCCCTGTTCTATTGCCCACATGCAGCGGATGACCATTGCAATTGCCGCAAACCCAAAACGGGCATGATCGAAGATATTGGCCGCCGGTTTTCCATTGAGCTAAGCAAAGTGTATGGCATTGGTGATGCGTATCGCGATTTGCAGGCGTTTGCGGATGCGGGCTGTAAACCAATATTAGTGCGCACAGGCAAAGGTGAAGAAACATTGGCACAAGCTAAAAGCGCTGATAAACCATTACCAAAAAACACCTTAATTTTTGCTGATTTAAACGAAGCTGTACAACATATTATTGCAGAAGAAACCTAAGTAAGAACGCCAAAAGCACGATGCAAATTTTATTATTTTTACGCTCTGTTCTATTCTTTATGGGCCAAGTGATTGCCGCTCCAATATTCACTTTTATCGCTTTTTTAGCCTTGCCACTTAACCCTATCACCCGCAATTTTCTAATCTCTGGCTGGGCACGCAGTATGATTTGGTGGTTGCGCATCACTTGCAATATCACACACAAAATCAGCGGCTTAGAGCATCTGCCAAACACACCAAGCATCATCCTATCCAAACACCAATCGGCATGGGAAACCTTGGCTTTTCAAGCCATTTTTCCTGAACAATCTTATGTAATGAAACGTGAATTATTGTGGATTCCTATTTTTGGCTGGGGCTTAGCCATGAGCTCGCCTATTGCTATTGACCGCAGCGCAGGCCGCGAAGCCTTAAAAAAATTGGTAGCCAAAGGCAAAGACAGGTTAAACAAAGGCTTGTGGGTGGTTATTTTTCCAGAAGGCACGCGCAAATCATCAGGTGAGCGCGGCAAATATCATATTGGCGGCGCATGGCTTGCCACGCATACCAACACGCAAATCGTACCTGTTGCGCATAACGCTGGCGAATTTTGGGCTAAGAATAGCTTTATTAAAAAAGCTGGGGTGATTCAGTTGCATGTTGGCCCAGCGATTCAAACTGCTGGTTTAAAAGCAGATGCCGCAAATCAGTTAACTGAGGCGTGGATTGAGGCTGAAATGCTCAAGTTAACGCATCAATCTTAGCTAAAAATCATGCCGAATAAAGTGTTAACTCTGACTAATGGGCAAACGATTTCTTACTTGTTAGAACATCGTCAGCGCCGCACGGTTGGTTTAAAAATTACCGAAAACGGCTTAGTGGTGCATGCGCCAAAGCGTATTTTCGCTTTTCAGCTTAATCAAATCTTGCAACAAAAATCGGGCTGGATACTGAATAAACTGCAAGCGCGCGAAGCGAATCAAATCGATACTTTAAGTTGGGTGGATGGTGAACATTTACTATATTTAGGTCAAGATATTCGGTTAAGTATTATGCCGAATCCGAGCAATAAAGCCGTTATATTGGATGCAAATCAACTGCTTTTAGCAACGCCAACGCCCGATAATCACACACTTATTCAGCGCAAAGTCGTTCAGTGGTATCAAAAACAAGCGTGCTTAGATTTTAGTCGCCGACTGGCAATTCTAGCCGCCAAGCTAGGCGTAGCGACACCGCCACTAACCTTATCTAATGCAAAATCACGCTGGGGTAGCTGCAATAGTCGCGGTGAAGTGCGGCTGAACTGGCGCTTACTGCAAGCGCCGCCGCATATTATTAATTATGTGATATGCCACGAACTAGCGCATTTAAAACAGATGAATCACTCTGCCAAATTTTGGGCGGTGGTTGAAAGCTTATTCCCCGATTACAAACAAGCCGAAAAAGCATTGAAAGCGCTATCGCCGCAATTGCACAGAATGTAGACTTAACCCTTAAAATTGCTTAAAAATTACATGAGTTTCTTTAAGTCACTCGCTATATCCGCTGGTTTTTGTCCATAATCCAAATAAAGTCTGATTTTGCCAGTTTTATCAAACACATACATGCCTGCGCTATGGTCTATTGTGTAGTCAGTTTTGGCTTTATTTTCTACTTTTGAGTAGTAAATTTTAAAGTTACCTAAGGTTTCAGCGGTTTCTTGCAAGCTGCCCCATAAACCTATGAAACGCGGGTCAAACGATGGTACAAACTGTGCCAATACTTCTTGCGTGTCGCGTTGCGGATCTACAGTGACAAATATCACTTGCACTTCATCTGACTTAGCACCTAATAATTTCATGGTTTGTTTCAAATCAACCATAGTCGTTGGGCACACATCTGGGCAATGTGTGTAGCCAAAAAATAGCGTCACGACTTTGCCTTTAAAATCACGCATAGTGCGCATTTTTCCGTTGTGGTCGGTTAATGCTAATGGCTTTAGGAAATCGGCACCGGTAATATCTGTACCTACAAAGCTTGCGGCTTTGTTATCACTGCCTGATTGGGCATTTGGGTTGCAAGCACTTAAAAATAGCACCAAGCTGGCCAACAATAATTTTTTCATCGCTAAAACTCCTATTAAACGCTGTATTTATTCAATATTTTGATTTTATCATGCATATAGAAGTTCGCCCTTTAGTTTACAATAATGCTTTTGCAAAATTAAAGCTTTAAGGAACAGTATGGCAAACCCAGCAGCAACTTCTGGCGGCATGGCAGACCGCGATGGCGTAATTTGGTATGACGGCAAAATGGTGAATTGGCGTGATGCCACCACCCACGTGTTAACACACACTCTGCATTACGGTATGGGCGTATTTGAAGGCGTGCGTGCGTATAAAACCGATAAAGGTACCGCGATTTTCCGTTTAAAAGAGCACACCGACCGCTTATTCAGAAGTGCGCATATTCTGCAAATGAAAATGCCATTTACTAAAGAAGAAATGATGGAAGCGCAAAAAGCGGCAGTGCGCGAAAATAATCTGGAATCAGCATATATGCGCCCAATGGCGTTTTATGGCGCTGAAGCGATGGGTATATCCGCTAAAACATTGTCTACGCATGTGATTGTTGCCGCTTGGAAATGGGGTGCGTATATGGGTCAAGAGGCGTTGGATAACGGCATTCGCGTGAAAACCAGCTCATTCTCTCGCCATCATGTGAATATCACCATGTGTAAAGCCAAAGCCAATGGCAACTACATGAACTCGATCTTGGCGCATCAAGAAGCGGCGCAAGATGGTTACGATGAAGCGTTATTATTAGATGTGGATGGCTTTGTGGCTGAAGGTTCTGGCGAAAATATCTTTATCGTACGTAACGGTAAACTGTATACGCCTGATTTAACATCGGCCTTAGAAGGTATTACGCGCGACACTATCGTGCAACTAGCGGGTGAAATTGGTTTGCAAGTGATTGAAAAACGCATCACACGCGATGAAGTGTACTCTGCAGATGAGGCTTTTTTTACAGGCACTGCTGCAGAAGTAACACCAATCCGTGAACTAGATCGCCGCAATATTGGTACTGGCACCGCTGGCCCAGTAACGAAACAATTGCAAAAACTGTTCTTTGATGTGGTTACTGGCAAATCGGCCAAGCATGCCGATTGGTTAACACTAGTTTAATGATTCGTTAATAGGAATTAACATGTCAGATGTGAAAGAAATAGAAATCACCGCAAAAGACCTGCCCTTACACTGCCCCACCAAAGAGGTAGCGATTTGGGCTAGTCACCCGCGGGTATTTTTAGATGTTGCCGCAACGGGGCATGTTGCTTGCCCTTACTGTGGTACACAATACAAGTTAAAAGCAGGCGAAGTGATTTCGCATCACTAGTTTTAGTTATCCCGCCTTTCTTTTGTGAACCGCAATCGCCAGCAGGATGACACCTTAAACCTGCTTAAATCAGGAAAGCTGCTAGGTAGCACCAGCCTTAAACTTCAATGTGACTTAACCGAATTTCCAGCGGAAATTTTTTCGCTAGCCGATACCTTATAGATTCTGGATTTATCTGGCAATGCGCTTAGCTCGTTGCCAGATAATTTAGATAAACTGCATAAATTGCGGATTTTATTTTGCTCATCCAATCAATTTACGCATTTACCAGAGGTGTTGGGCAAGTGCCAAAATTTGAGCATGATTGGCTTCAAATCCAATAAAATCAATCACATCTCTGAATCCGCAATCCCTACCCAAGCCTTACGTTGGTTAATCTTAACGGATAACGCGCTTAGCAAATTGCCCAATAGCATTGGCGATTGCCAGCATATGCAAAAATTGATGCTGGCTGGCAACCAATTAAAAAAGTTGCCAGAAAATCTAAGAAACTGCAAAAAAATAGAGTTACTAAGAATTTCAGCGAACCAGCTGGAGTCATTGCCAGATTGGCTATTTAGCTTACCAAAATTAAGCTGGTTGGCTTATGCGGGCAACCCATTCAGTGATGAAATTGAAACGAAATTAATCGCGCAACAGCCTATTGCCATCATTAATTGGACTGACTTACAACTACAGCAACAATTAGGCGAAGGCGCCTCTGGCTTGATTTATCAAGCGCAGTGGCAGGTTGACGCTTTTACAAACAAAGCAGTTGCAGTCAAAATGTTTAAAGCCGATTTAACCAGCGATGGCCTGCCACGCTGCGAAGTGCATGCTACTGCTCTTGCTGGGCAGCACCCAAACTTATTGGGCTTAGAAGGAATTGTTAGCCAGCATCCAGAAGGTGCGCAAGGCATGGTGATGCCGCTTATGGATGCTGATTTAAAAGTGCTTGCAGACCCGCCCAGCTTTGAATCCTGTAGCCGCGACGTGTATAACTCGAGTACCAAATTCACCTTGGAAAGTGTATTAAATATCGCGCATTCAATTGCATCTGTGGTTTCTCACTTGCATGCGCAAGGCATTACGCATGGCGATTTGTATGCGCACAATGTACTCACCAATAGCAATGATGACGTGATGTTGAGTGATTTTGGCGGCGCATCGTTTTTGCCTGAAGATAACCTTGCGCAATCGCATCATCTGCAAGGTATTGAATCGCACGCTTTTTCTTGTTTGTTTGCAGAGTTATTAACGCGTTGTGATGCCGACAATAATACAACTGCGGCATTATGGGCACTTCAAGCGCAATGCGCGCAAACAAATAATGCCAAAAGGCCTTTATTTAATGTAATTGAAGATAAGTTAAATCTGCTAAAACAAGCACATTTAACACAAAGTACTACAAACGTTTAACTTCAGCAGATTGACTCCACAATTGACTAATCACCTGCTTGGCATTTTCTGCTTCGCTATTGGTGCAAAAAGTCACGTTGGCTATCTCTTTGGATTCAGTCAATAAATTCAACTCAGCCAATCGTTTTTGCAAATACTTGGCTACCGCCGCACCTGTATCAATCAAAGTAACTTCCGAACCCACTGTCTGCTCAATCAAAGGTCGCACGAAAGGATAATGCGTACAGCCTAAAACAATTGTATCCGCGCCCTCATCCAACAAAGGTTTGCAATATTGTTGAATCAATTTTAGGGTGTTTTCATGTGTTAACTCGCCGCGCTCAATGCACTCTACCAAGCCAACACAGGCTTGCGTCACTACTTCTACATTGCGGCCATAGGTTTCTAACAAAGCAGAAAACTGCGCGCTTTTAAGGGTGCCAACAGTGGCAAGCACGCCAATAATGCCGTTTTTACTGGCTTCAGCGGCGGGCTTTACGGCAGGCTCCATGCCTATGATTGGAATATTAAAGCCAGGTAAATCATATTTTGCACGCAGCGCATCAATCGCTGCTGCGGTGGCGGTATTACAAGCGACTACCAACGCTTTGACGTTCTTAGCGATTAAAAAATCGGCAATCTCAAAGCAGCGTGCGGTAATTTCGGCTGGGGTTCTGCTGCCATATGGCGCGTATTTACTATCGGCAACATACAACAAATCTTCATGCGGCAACAAAGCGTGAATGTGTTTTAGCACGCTAATGCCGCCAACGCCAGAATCAAACACGCCAATTGGGCGGTTATCAGGCAAAATTGACAGCTTATTCAATGAAAGTGAAGTCATCGAAATACGATTGGATGATTTATAATGTTTGGATTATATAGGATATTAAATGGCAAATAGGCTTAGCAAAATTTACACGCGCACAGGTGACATGGGCACTACAGGCTTGGGCGATGGCACACGGGTGGCAAAAGACAGTTTGCGTGTAGTAGCGATGGGTGATGTGGATGAGCTAAATTCTGTGCTTGGATTATTATTAACTGAGCCCGTATCTGCCAAAATTCGCGATTGTTTAACGCGCGTGCAGCATGATTTATTTGATATGGGTGGCGAAATTTGCATGCCGGGCTATGACTTAATTAAGCCTGAACGTGTGACTGCATTAGAAACCATTTTAGACGAATGGAATGACAATCTACCACCGTTAAAAGAGTTTATTTTGCCCGGTGGTAGTCGCGCAGCGGCTTATTGCCATCTGGCTAGAACCGTTTGTAGACGTGCCGAGCGGCAAATGCATACCTTAAACGCACAAGAAAAAATCACTGAAATATCTTTACAATATATCAATCGGCTATCCGATTTATTATTTGTGTTGTGCCGCGTTTTAAATGTAGAAGCTGGCGTGCCTGATGTGCTGTGGCAAAATGAGTTTAAGAAATAAGCGAAATGATTAAACCTAAATGATTAAAAGATTCCTGCAAAAAGTTTTTAGCAAAAAGACCAAAGCCGTTGTTGCGATTAACCAAGCTGACAGCATTGATACCAGCATGGCTAAAAAAATTACAGCCAAAACGCATAAAATTGATAAAAGCTTAATCAGCCAAGCGGCGCTAAAAACTTGTGATGGCCTTCAAAAAGCAGGATTTGAAGCCTTTATTGTAGGCGGCGCTGTGCGCGATTTGCTGCTAAATTTCAAACCAAAAGATTTTGATATTGCCACTAACGCCACGCCAGAAGAAGTGAATCGCGTATTCCGCCGTTCACGCATTATTGGCAGACGTTTTCGCTTGGTGCATGTGCTGTGGGGACAAGAAACAATTGAAGTATCTACGTTTCGCGGTCATCACCAAGCGGAAGGCGACGCCAAAACCAACGATAGCGGCCGTATTATCCGTGACAATATTTTTGGTAGTGTTGAGGAAGACGCTGCGCGCCGCGACTTTACCGCCAACGCATTGTATTACAACCCTGCCAATGAAGAAGTGCTGGACTTTCACAATGGCGTAGCCGATATTAAAGCCAATCTATTGCGCATGATTGGCGACCCACTAACGCGCTACCAAGAAGACCCTGTACGCATGTTGCGCGCTGTACGCTTATCGGCCAAATTGGGTTTAAAAATAGACTCTGCTACTCAAGCACCAATCGCCAAAAATGCGGATTTATTGCAGGACGTGCCGCCTAGCCGTTTGTTTGACGAAATGCTCAAGCTGTTTTTGTCAGGCCACGCTATCGAAAGTATCAATGTGCTACGCGCACAGCATTTGCATCATGGCTTATTACCCATGCTAGATGTGGTGCTAGAGCAGCCAATGGGCGAAAAATTCGTCATGCTTGCCCTTAAGAATACCGATGACCGTATTCTGGCTGGAAAATCTGCTAATCCCAGCTTCTTATTCGCCTGTCTGCTGTGGCATGAAGTACTAGCGGCATGGCAATCCTATCAAGATAAAGGTGAAAGCTTTATACCCGCGCTGCATATGGGGATGAATGAAGTAATTGCCACGCAAGCGGAAAAATTGGCGATTCATAATCGCCATACCGCGACTATGAAAGAAATTTGGGGCTTGCAACCGCGATTTGAGCAACGCGCTGGCAAGCGTCCTTTTGGTATCTTAGAGCATCCACGCTACCGTGCTGGCTACGATTTTTTACTATTGCGCTGCGATTCTGGCGAAATGGATGCTGAGCTAGGTAAATGGTGGACCGCGTTTGCAGAAGCCAAACCCGATGAGCGCACTAGCATGCTATTGCCAGATACCGCAACAAAAAAACGCCGCAAACGCAGCCGTAAAAAATCAAGTGCCGGCGATAAAGTCATTTTGGAATCGATTGAATAATGCCCGCAATGTATAACCACAAGGCTTATATTGCGCTAGGCAGTAACCTGCAAGAGCCTGTTATTCAAGTTAATAATGCAATTTCAGCTTTAGATAGACTACCCCAAACCAATGTAGTAAAAGCATCCAGCTTATACCTAACAGAGCCTTTGGGTTACGACCCTGAGCAATTAAAAACGATACCCGATTTTATTAATGCCGTAGCCGAAGTGAGCACCGACTTAAGCCCTTTAGAACTGCTAAAAGCGATATTAAGTATCGAAAATGAAGCTGGTCGAGAGCGTCCATTTGTCAATGCGCCGCGCGTTTTAGATTGCGATTTATTGCTTTATGATGATGTGGTCATGCATACTAAAGAGCTTACTTTGCCGCATCCGCGCATGCATTTGCGTAGTTTTGTATTATTACCTTTGGCCGAAATTGCCCCTGAATTAACGTTACCAAGCCTAACACTTCCTGATGGTAGCAATGTTGTAGAACTGGTTCAATCTTACTTAAATCAAGGTATTAAGAAATTAGAAATCTAGATGAGTATCTTTAATAAATATCCATATATCGTGGTTGAAGGGCCAATTGGCAGCGGCAAAACAACCTTAGCCAGATTATTAGCAGACAAATTTTCGGTGCAATTACTCAGCGAAAAAGCCGAGGCAAACCCATTTTTACCGCGTTTTTATCAAGATGCGCAGCGTTACGCCTTGCCTACACAGCTGTTCTTTTTGTTTCAACGCTCACGCCAAATTGCGGATATGACACAACGTGATTTGTTTTCTGCGCCCACGGTTGCTGATTTTTTCTTAGAGAAAGATCCGCTATTTGCAAGGCTGAATTTAGATGACGAAGAGTACGCGCTATATCACCAAATTTACACGCATTTGCAATTAAAATCACCCAAACCAGATTTGGTCATTTATCTGCAAACCCCAATTGACGAGCTTGCAGAGCGTATTGAAGAACGCAATATCAGCTATGAGCAAGAAATTCCACGCGAATATATTGAGCGTCTAGCGGATGCTTACAGCGAGTTTTTCCATACTTACGATGCATCACCAGTCTTAATCGTCAATAACGAAAAGCTTAATATCATCAAAGACGAAAGCGCACTTAATTTGTTAGTAGATAGAATTTTGCAAATTAAAAGTAGCCGCGAATATTTCAATCCTAATTTCGATTAAGTGTATCCTGCACTCTTTTGGCCATGACTTCTTAACTGCTCATACTAACTTTGTTTAAGCGTTGTAAAATACCGCTATGTTGCTATCTCAATTAAATCAAAAAGTAAAAGCAGGCGAAAAACTCGCCATGCTAACTTGCTATGACGCCACTTTTGCCAAGCTGATGCAAGAAGCAAAAGTGGATATTTTATTAGTGGGTGACTCATTAGGGATGGTGTTGCATGGCGCAGAAAATACGCTGAACGTCAGTATGCATCATATGACTTATCACACTAAAAGCGTGGCGACAGGCGCGCCAAACACTTTTATTATTGCCGATATGCCGCTGGGTAGCTATGAGCATGATGCTGAAGCCGCCTACAAAAATGCAGAGTGGCTTATCAAGTCGGGTGCGCATATGGTTAAGTTTGAGGGCGGCGGCGATAAAGCCAACACCGCACAATATTTAGTAGAGCGTGGCATTCCAGTTTGTGCGCATTTAGGCTTTACGCCACAATCAGTTAACCAACTTGGCGGCTATAAAATTCAAGGTAAAACCGTAGAAAGCGCTGCAAAAATTATGCAAGATGCCATAGCCATGGCAAATGCTGGTGCGAGCTTTATTTTGCTAGAAATGGTGCCAGCCAGCTTAGCTAAAAGCATTACTGAAAGTATCAATGTGCCCACAATAGGTATTGGCGCAGGTGTTGATTGCAGCGGGCAAGTGCTTGTTTTGCAAGATTTATTAGGCATATATACTGGGCCTGCTGGTAAAAATCCTAACGAATTTAAATCTCCACGATTTGTGCGTAACTTTTTAAAAGAGACTAATAATATTCAAGACGCGGTATCGACTTACGTTCAATCGGTCAAAAATAAAACTTTTCCTGCAGCTGAGCACAGCTATTAATAGCTTTACTTCTGAGATAGCGCACATTATCACAACTGCTATTTTGTTTTATGGTTAACTTTTATAACCTAGATATTTATCAATAAAAGCAGCGATTCATGCTTGGCTTTAATATCATTAGATTAATGGTTAAAAGAAGCTGGTAAGTTGGCTTTATACAGCCAATTACAACCACAATATGGTTTATTACAGCCATACTCTAAAGCCACAATGCTCAAAAATTCATACAAATCAATCTGTTAAAGACAGCCTCTCCCGCGGCATGATTATTGCACTATTTATTGGTTCATAAAGCATCATGTAAAAGACTCAAGGAGATCACTCATGGTTAGGCATAACCTAAAACTAAAAGCCATTCCAGCAATTGTTTCAATAGCAATCATGGCAATATCAATGCAAATTCAAGCGGAAGAAATTGCTGTAGATAAAGTAGAAGTATCAGGTATTTTGCCAGATAGACTAGAATCAGTTCCTGGTTCATTCAATGTGGTAGATGAGGAAGCTTTAATTGAACGTCGCCCCTTTACAGTGAGAGAAGCACTTAACAGTGTACCAGGCGTTAATATTGTGGGTGAAGATGCATTTGTGTTAGCCCCAAATATCGGCATTCGCGGCTTAGACCCACGCCGTACCTCACGCACATTATTGCTAGAAGACGGCATGCCGCTGTTCCTAGCACCCTATGGCGACCCATCAGCGCACTACTCAACGCCATTACAACGCGTG
This sequence comes from Proteobacteria bacterium ST_bin12, assembly GCA_002083635.1. Lineage (GTDB taxonomy): Bacteria > Pseudomonadota > Gammaproteobacteria > Burkholderiales > Methylophilaceae > Methylotenera_A. The sequence continues at coordinate 251,170 of MSXP01000005.1, forward strand.
CAACGCATTGAAGTGGTTAAAGGCTCTGGTCAGATTCTTTATGGCCCACAAACTATTGGCGGCATGATTAACTTTGTCACTAAACCAGTACCAACCAATGGTTTTGCAGGCAGCGTACAAGCCTCTGCGGGTAATAACGACTTTACTGGCTTACATGCCAATGTCGGTTATGGTAACGAGCAAGGCGGCATTATGTTTGATGCGCTACAAAACAAAGGTGATGGTATTCGCGATAACCACGAATTTGATGTAGAAGAATACACGCTTAAAGGTCAACTGAATTTAACAGACCGTCAAACCTTAATCCTCAAAACCAGCTACTACAAAGAAGATTCAAATGTTAGTGAAACTGGCTTAGGCGAAATCGATTATAACAACGATAAATTCCAAGCGCCGTCTGGTAACAATGACCGTTTTGAACACACCCGTAAAAGCTTACAACTACAACATATCTTTAAATTTGATGAAACGATGAAGCTTTCTACTCAAGCTTATTATGCAGACTCTTATCGTAGCTAATTCCGTCAAACTGATGCGCCTGGTGGTTTTGATGATGCCAGCAATAATTCAACAGGTATTACTGAAATTGAGCGCTGTCCAGCAGGCAACCCTGCAGGCAATGTGGCGACAGAAGCCAACGCCGAAGTCTGCGGTGGTCGTCATCGTCCACGTAGCTATCAATACTATGGCTTTGAGCCACGCTTAGACTTTCAGCACAATCTATTCGGCATTCAAAGTGATGCCGTGGTTGGTTTAAGATACCATCAAGAAGACGTCAAACGTCGTCAATTCCGTGGTAACGACGCCCGTGCGCAAAGCTTATCTTTCTTACAAGCCAATGCTGAGTTAGTAGCAGGTGCGATTGCCGACTTCCGTGAAGATATCCGTATTGATGTGGACGCAAAATCTTACTATGCCCAAAATACTTTCTACTTAGGTAATTGGTCATTAACCCCTGGTGTGCGTTACGAAGACTTAAAAATCAAAACAAGCATCCTACAAGCAGATGGTAATGCAGGTTTTGCAACCAGCACTAACAGACAAACTGAATTATTGCCTGGCTTTGGTGTGGCTTGGAACGGCATAGCCAATACCACAGTATTTGCTGGTGTGCATAAAGGCTTCGCCCCACCACGTCCAGATCGTGATATTGATGGCTTTACGATTGATAACACCAGCCCAGAAACCAGTGTGAACTGGGAAATTGGTGCGCGTTCTAGTTACTTTAAAGGCATTAGCTTTGAATCTACCTTGTTCCACACCAAAGTAGATGACATTGTCATTAATAACGGTAACGGTAACTTTATCAATGGCGGTGAATCTGAGCAAACTGGCTTAGAGCTGGGTGGTCGCGTAGACTTTGGTACGATATATGGCACGCCACATAATATCTACCTGCAAGGCTCATATACCAATGTGTTTAAAGCTGAGTTTACTAAAGACGGCTTAAATGCAGAAGATGGCATTATCGATGGTGACCGCCTACCATATGCACCACGCCACCTTGCGTCGCTAAGCCTGGGTTATGAGCATCCGATTGGCTTAAACGCACGTGTTGGTATTGATTATGTCAGCCGTCAAGAGCCAGACACATTTGCACGTGTATTACCGCCTGTTGATGCTGCTTTATCAGGTTTAGCGGGTGATATTCCAGCTTACACCTTACTCAATATGTCGGTTAACTTTAGAGCAGTGGGTTCAAAAGCGACTTACTTTATGAGTGGTTATAACTTGGCTGATAGAGAGTATATTGCAAGCCGTGTTGATGGGTTAGCGGTCGGTCGCGGTCGCCAAGTAACTGCTGGCGTGCGTTACGATTTCTAAATCAATCTAGTATTAGTTTGCTGTCTGATTAAAAGCAACTCACCGATTGGTGGGTTGCTTTTTTGTTGGCGGTAGCCGATTAAACCAACGTTGCCAAGGCGTTGTGGTTTAAAATAATGCTATGCAAATTATCAGCTCAATAAATGTATTAAGTATTGCCCTAAAAAATCAGGCAAATATCGGCCTTGTGCCCACTATGGGCAATTTGCATGCAGGGCATATTCATTTGGTGAAACTTGCCAAGCAACATGCCGATTGCGTAGTCGTGAGTATTTTTGTGAATCCGCTGCAATTTGGCGCCAATGAAGATTTGGCCAATTATCCGCGCACCTTGGAAGCCGATTGCGAAAAACTAAAAGCAGCTGGTTGCGACATTGTATTTACGCCTGCAGTCAGTGAGATGTATCCGCAAATGACGCAAAGCGCGGCTGACATTCAGCTCAATCAAAGTATGACGATTGAACCGCCTGCTATTGCCAACGATTTATGTGGTGCCAGCCGCCCTGGCCATTTTGCAGGCGTTGCAACTGTGGTGGCTAAGCTCTTTAATATTGTGCAGCCACAAACGGCTTTTTTTGGTAAAAAAGATTTTCAGCAGTTATTCATCATTCGCGAATTAGTCAAACAGCTTAATTACCCGATTCAAATCATAGCAGGTGAAACCGTGCGCGAAGCAAGCGGCTTGGCGTTAAGTTCGCGTAACGGTTATTTATCCGACGCCCAAAAACAGCAGGCAGCGCAACTTAACCAAGCTTTGCAAGCGATTGCAAAAGTGATTCAACCGCGAAATATTGAATTTGATTCGCTAGAAAATGCTGCCAAAACCAAACTCAATACAGATGGATGGCAGGTTGATTATGTCACAGTACGCTCTGCGCTGAGCTTGCTACCCGCTACTCAGTCAGACAAGCATTTGGTCATACTGGCCGCTGCAAAAATCGGTAATACGCGTTTAATTGATAACATCGAATTAAATCTATCAATGTAAACATTTTTGCGATAAGTATTTGAAAAGACTATAATACGCGTCCTTTTTGGAGAAACACCCATCCATGCAAAGAACCATGCTTAAATCAAAACTGCACCGCGTACACGTGACTCATAGCGAGTTGCATTATGAAGGCAGCTGTGCGATTGATGAGGCGCTATTAGAAGCCGCCGATATAAAAGAATACGAACAAATCAATATTTATAACGTCACCAATGGCGAGCGCTTTAGTACCTATGCAATTCGCGCTGAACGTCATTCAGGCATTATTTCAGTCAATGGCGCTGCTGCGCACAAAGCGCACCCCAAAGATATTATTATTATCGCCAGTTATGCGCATTACACGGCGGCCGAGTTGCAGCAGTATGTGCCGCAATTGGTTTACGTAGACAGCAACAACCGTATTTCAAATCAAACAAACGCAATTCCAGCACAGGCGGCATAATGACAGTAGAATCAGAAGCAACTTACCTTGACGCCATGAAACAAGCGGTAATTGACGCGCTTGAAGATATTAAAGGTTTTGATATTGCGGTGATGGATGTGCGCAAGCTCACCAATATGACGAGCTATATGATTGTTGCCAGCGCCACATCAAGCCGCCAAGCAAAAGCCATGGGCGACAATGTGCGCGAAAAACTCAAAGAAAAAGGCTATGAAATTCGCGGTACTGAAGGCGAAAAAGATGGCGAATGGGTATTGGTCGATTTAAACGATATTGTTGTGCATATTATGATTCCAGCCACGCGTGCTTATTATAATTTAGAACAATTATGGGGCGATGCAGAAGCGCGTCGCGGACATATCAAAACCGCTTAAATGCCTATTTTTAACCATTAAAAACTGGTTAAGTTAACACCTTGAAACTACGCATTATTTCAGTTGGCCACAAAATGCCAGCTTGGGTAGAAACCGCCTGCCTTGAATACACCAAGCGCATGCCGCGCGAAGCAATAGTTGAAATTGTCGAAATCAAACCCGAAAAGCGCTCTGCGGGAAATAGCACCGAAAATATCCAATTAATTGAAGCCAAACGCATTTTAGACGCTGCTGGTCGTGATTATCTGATTGCTTTAGATGAGCGTGGCAACGAAGTCAATACTTTACAGCTTGCTGAGCGGTTTTCAAATTGGCTGGCGGGCAGCACAACGAATGGCCGCGATATCGCACTCATCATCGGCGGCGCAGATGGCTTGCATAGTTCGGTTAAACAAAAAGCCGATTGGCTATGGAGCTTATCTAAACTGACATTACCACATGCAATGGTGCGTATTATATTGGCAGAGCAGTTATATCGCGCTTATTCCGTCACCCAAAACCACCCTTACCATCGAGAATAATTGCCCATCAATGATTGGCACACTACATGCTTTATATGCCATAAAAGCATATAAAAATGTGTTTTTATTGCTAAAACGCCCCAAAAAGGTGAAAAGTACTTTTTTTAGCATCTTTTTGAATCAGCATAAATGGTTGAGGATTTAATGATGGATAACAATGGCTTAATCTTACTATCTAAATTTTCAGTATCTGCAAGGAAAATTATTGGCTCGGTTAACCCAGCTAAGCTCATTAAAGATAGTGAATATAGTGCAGAAATTTTTCAAAAAGTGTTTGAATTGGGTGATGAAGAACTAATTATGCTATCGCTAGAAGTGCAGGCAATGCTAGGGTTAATCACTTCCACCACAACCGTAGCAAGCACAGCAAAAGTAACGCCTATTAAACCCGCAGAAGTTGAAGAGAAAAAATATATGTACGGCGCAAGAAGTTAAGGCTTTTTAAAAGATGAATTTTTCCCCAATTTATATTTTCACACCCCATCATAAACATTAAGGTTTTGTTAAACTAGACAGCTCATTTTTTGGTCTGTCGATACATGTCACACACAAAATCTCTAAATAGCCAATCTGTAATTAACAAATCATTAGTTTGGTTCAGACGCGATTTGCGCGACTTTGATCATGCTGCGCTGTACCACGCGCTTAAATCCTCTCAACAAGTATTTTGTGTATTTGTATTTGATACCGAAATTCTGGATTTGCTGAATAATAAATCAGACAGGCGCGTTGAATTTATTTGGGAAAGCGTCAAAGAGTTAAAAACCGCACTGCAAAAAAATGGCGGCGATTTAATGGTTAAGTATGGCGTTGCGCGCGACGTCATCCCTAATTTGGCTGCAGAGTTACAAGTGAACGCCGTTTATAGCAATCGTGACTATGAACCTAGCGCGGTCAATCGTGACGATGATGTTGCCGCGGCCTTAGCCAAAAATAATATTGCGTTTCATCAGTTTAAAGATCAAGTTATTTTTGAAAAAGATGAAGTATTAAGTCTCAGCAATAAGCCCTACTCCGTGTTTTCGCCATATCGTAATGCTTCTCTTAAAAAGCTAAACGACTTTTATTTAAAACCCTACCCAGTTGATGCCTATATTCAGCATTTAGCCAAAGTACCAGCCAGTGAATTAATCAGCTTAGTAGACATGGGATTTGCACGCACCAATTTAAGCGAAATGCGCTTGCCCTCAGGGATGAGCGGAGGCGCAGCGCTATTTGAAGACTTTGAAAACCGTATGCATCAATACAAAGATGCGCGCAATTTTCCTGCTGTTAAAGGCGTTTCTTACCTTTCTGTGCATCTGCGCTTTGGCACTGTATCTATTCGCCATTTAGCACGCACTGCTAAAGATATGGCTAATGCAGGTGCGGATAGCTGGCTTAACGAGTTAATTTGGCGCGATTTTTACTTTCAAATTTTGCACCACAATCCGCAAGTGGCCTCAGGAAAATCATTTAAACCAGACTTTGAAAACCTACCTTTTCCAAATGATGAACGTTTATTTAAAGCGTGGTGTGAGGGCAAAACAGGTTATCCATTAGTAGACGCGGCCATGCGCCAAATTAACACGACTGGCTTTATGCATAATCGTTTGCGCATGGTTGCTGCCAGTTTTTTAGTCAAAGATCTATTAATTGATTGGCGCTGGGGCGAGCGTTATTTTGCAGAGCATTTAATCGACTTTGATTTTTCTGCCAATAATGGTGGCTGGCAGTGGGCGGCTAGCACAGGTTGTGATGCCCAACCTTGGTTTAGGATTTTTAACCCAATCACCCAAAGCGAGAAATTTGACGCTAGCGGTAAGTTTATTCGCAAATATGTGACAGAATTGAGTCAGTGTAGTGACAAAGAAATACACGCACCTTGGCTGATTCCACCCATTAGGCAACAATCCATCAACCTTATTATCGATAAAGATTATCCTGCACCAATTGTCGACCATGCCACACAGCGAGCACTGGCTTTAAGTTTGTACAAATCTTGCCTGCCCAATAATGAAGAAATTGCTTTTGAGGCATAGTTATTGCTTTTAATAATTATTAAGCGATTTATTGCAATGTGATGACCGCATTACTAATCACGTTGTTTTTACACCACTTTATGTAGCCACATAAAATAACTACCCATTTTATGTGTAGACAATACAAGCAGTGTCCGCCATAATACGTTGTAATATTTTGTAAAAAGTTAATTCAAAAATAATGATTAAAACCAATATAACTTAAGTGAACATAACAATGCATTCTAAATTAAACACATTTTTTCTAAGTTTGTTGCTGGCGATTTTAGTTAGCGGCTGCGCAACCACAAATAAAGACCCTTTAGAGGGAGTAAACCGCGGCGTTTATAAATTCAATGATGTCGCAGATAAAATTGTCTTAAAACCAGTCGCTACTGCTTATAAAACGGTGACACCAACACCAATCCGTAAAGGGTTTAATAACTTTTTTAATAATCTAGGTGCTATCACAACGGTAATAAATGATTTATTACAGCTTAAATTTGCCAATGCGTTTACCGACGCTGGTCGATTTGTGATTAATACAACATTTGGTTTGGCTGGTTTTATTGATGTAGCAAGCATGGACAATATTCCGAATCATAAAGAAGACTTTGGTCAAACTTTAGGCTACTGGGGCGTTGGAAACGGCGCGTACTTGGTTATACCTCTATTAGGCCCAAGCACATTGCGTGATGCTACTGGCTTTGCAATCGACAGGATGACATCTGACCCAATTACGTACACACACAATATCGGTGAAGTGCGCTTACATAATCAATTGCGTACTGCGCAATTGGTGGATGCTAGAACACAATTGCTAGATGCTGGCGACCTTGTAGATAACGCATCACTAGACCCATATTCATTTATGCGCGACGCTTATTTACAAAGCCGTGCAAATTTAGTGGCTGACGGCGCTACAGGTAGCAACTCAACCGATGATGGCTTTGAACCAGCAGATGAAGACAAATAAGCAACCTTAAAGTAATTCCATTTTAGTAAAGCATTTAATAAAAAGCCTTTCGATTAGAAAGGCTTTTTTATCGCTTAATTCAAATATCAGGCGTTTAATATAAGCCGCTAGTCAATTGAATCGCCCGTTGCCACTGTCATTTGCTCAATTAAGATAGAACCTGTGAGTTTTGAGCTATTCTTAATCGCATCGGTGCCAATCGCAATCATTTGATTCAGCATATCTTTCATATTGCCTGCAATGGTAATTTCTTCAACTGGATAAGCAATCACGCCATTTTCTACCCAAAAACCTGCTGCGCCACGTGAATAATCGCCTGTGACCATATTCAAGCCATGGCCAAGCACCTCTGTTACCAGTAAGCCTGTACCCATTAACTGCAATAATTCAGCAAAATTCTGCCCTGTCGATTGCACAATCAAATTGTGGCTACCACCTGCATTGCCTGTGGTTTGCATGCCTAATTTACGTGCTGAATAGCTAGATAACATATAACCCTTCAAGATACCATTATCAACCAATTGACGTGCATGGGTGGCTACACCTTCACTATCAAATGGGCTACTGGCACCACCTTTTTTGATATGTGGATCTTCTGTGACATTTAAAATGCTTGATGCTACTTTTTTGCCCAAGCTATCCAGCAAAAAAGAGGATTTTCGATATAAACTACCACCTGAAATTGCGCTAACCAACGATGAAATTAAACCTGAAGCCAATGGCGCTTCAAATAAAACAGGATATTGCCCCGTTTGAATAGTGCGCGCGCCTAAGCGGCGGATGGTACGCTGACCCGCTGTATTACCCACATAACTTGCGGAATCCATGTCTTTAAAATCTCGCGCGCTAGTGTACCAATAATCACGCTGCATATTGCCCTTGTCTTCAGCAATCACCGAACAGCTAATGCTGTGGCGCGAACTGGCATAACCGCCCACAAAACCATGGCTATTGGCATAAGCAAAAATACTTTCAGAGTTCGACACGCCTGCGCCTTCTGAGTTGGTAATACGCGCTCTATCCACATCAATTGCGGCCGCCTCACAGGCTTTTCCTATCTCAACTGCTTCGTCTACACTTAGTTGGCAAGGATGATATAAATCCAAATCTGGTAAGTCTGTTGCCATTAACTGGGCATCGGCCAAGCCACAAAAAGGATCTTTTGCAGTGTATTTGGCAATATTGCACGCCGCCTCAACCGTGTCTTTAAGCGCTTGAGGGCTTAAATCAGAGCTGCTGGCATGGCCTTTTTGCTCACCAAAATAAACAGTGACTGAAATGCCTTTATCGCGGTTATATTCAATATTTTCAGTCTCACCCAAACGCACTGATACGTTTTGGCCTGTACCAAAACTCACTTCAGTTTCAGCAGAAGACGCGCCAGCCTGCTTGGCGATTTTAAGCACGTCTTGTGTGATTTGTTGTAATTGTTCTAGATTAATTGTAGCGTCCATTATGGGGTTTGATTAATTCAAATGACTAAAACTGTTATCATACCGTAGCCAACATCAAAGCCACTAGAAACCACACAATCGTGACCGAAAAAAACTACTCAATAGAACCAGATGCTGATTTACCCATCAGCAAAACCAAGCTAAAAGCCGAGGCGGATGCACAACAAGCAATCGGCAAAAAGTTAATTGATTTATCCAAAGAAAAATTAATTAAGCTTAATTTGCCAGAAACTTTGTTTGAAGCGGTGATGGAAGCAAAACGCCTGACCGCAAATGGCGCTGTACGCAGGCAATTGCAATATCTTGGCCGCTTAATGCGTGATGTCGATAGCGCACCTATCGTTGAGCAACTGCAAGCTTGGGAAGGTAAAAATACGCAAGAAAACGCACGCTTTCATACCATGGAACGCTGGCGCAGCCGCCTAATTGCAGAGCCAAATGCTTTGCAAGAGTTTTATAGCCAATTCCCCACTGCCGATATTCAACAATTGCGCACTTTAATTAGAAACGCGCAACGTGAAGAAGCCGCGCAAAAGCCACCAAAAAGTAGCCGTGAATTATTTAAATTGATTCGCGAATTAAGTGAGCTTAATACCGCAGCGCAAGAAAATAACGACGATATTGCGGATTAAAATTAGCTTTAAAATAAGGGTTAAGTATGGCAATTTCTAACAAAAACCAACAGCCTGAAGAAGCTGGTGTGATTTACGCACCATGGGAAAAAACATTTTCTCGGGTGTTATCGCCAATTGAAGAATTTATTCATCATCAAACCGCTAGCAGTATTTTATTGATGCTAGCTACAACGCTAGCGCTATTTTTGGCCAATAGCAGCGCATTTAGTGAGTGGTATCAACACCTGTTGCATGTGCCGCTAAGCTTCACATTAAGTGATTTGAGTATCTCCATGAGCCTGCATCATTGGGTGAATGATGCGCTGATGGCGATATTCTTTTTTGTGGTCGGCATGGAATTAAAGCGCGAAATCATGGTGGGCGAACTTTCCGATATTCGCCAAGCTTCACTGCCTATCATTGCAGCAATTGGCGGTATGGTTGTGCCCGCTTTGATTTACGCTACCTTTAACCCAAATGGTGACGCAAACCAAGGTTGGGGCGTGCCAATGGCGACCGATATTGCTTTTGCAGTCGGCGCGCTGGTTTTATTGGCCAAACGCGTGCCAAAATCTTTGGTGGCTTTTTTAATCGCTTTAGCCATTGCCGACGATTTAGGTGCGGTTTTAGTTATCGCACTTTTTTACACTGAACAAATTGCCATGAACTGGTTAATTATTTCAGCACTTTTGGTGACATTGTTGCTGTTACTTAACTTTTCAGGCGTCCGCAAAACTATTCCCTATTTGATTGTCGCAATGATTCTTTGGTATGCCATGTTGCAATCAGGCGTTCACGCTACATTAGCTGGCGTGTTGGGCGCTTTTACAGTTCCTACACGTTCCAAGTACGACCCTGCCCTGTTTCTCACGCGTATTAAAGATCAAATTACCAATTTTGCCAGCCATCAAAAAGCAGGCACCAACTTAATGACAAACGATAAATTGCATTCAGTTATTGAGAATATTGAAGATAGCGTGATGGGCGTACAATCACCATTGCAAAGGCTTGAGGAAGCATGGCATATTCCTGTCGCATTTTTAATCATCCCTATTTTTGCCTTTTTCAATGCCGGCATTACTGTTCAACTTGATTCTTTAGGCGAAACATTTTCTCATCCAGTGATGCTGGGTGTGATGTTAGGCTTAGTTATTGGTAAATTTGTGGGTATTACCGGCGCATGTTGGCTGGCACTAAAATTGAAAATTGGCAGATTGCCGACTGGCGCACGATTTAGTCAAATAGCGGCTGTATCAGTGCTGGCGGGAATTGGATTTACGATGTCTATTTTTATTGCAGAGCTTGCATTTAAAGGGCATGCGGATTATTTATTGATGGCAAAAACAGGTGTTATTTTTGGCTCATTAATTGCGGCGACACTTGGATTTTGTTGGTTGTGGATACTTGGTCAATCAAAAACTTAACCATATTTTATGGTTAAGTTTTTGATCACAATTTAAAGCTATTTTCGCGCGTTTATCTGCGCCATTGCCATTGATTTTTCGCCGTTACGCTCATATTCTACCACCACTTCTTGGCCTTGATGCTTGCGTACTACCGTTGACAACTCTTCTGGCTTATTGAGCGAGTTACCTGCCAACTTAAGCAATGTATCACCGCGAACGATGCCCGCTTTTGCGGCAGGTGAATCTTTAATCACTGCAATCACTTTCAATCCGTCAAGCTCTGTTGCTTTTTCAGCTTCTTCTGATTCTTTTTTTGCTAACTTAATCACATGCACACCCAATAATGGCGCTGGCAACTTAGCCCAGTAGCTAGCGTAATATTTGTAATTAATTGGCTCTTGTTCTAAGTCTTTTTCGGTTAACTCTTTGCCCAACTTTGCGGCTTCTTTAATCATTTCTATTTTGCTGGTGGCTGTTTTTGCTGAGCCATATTTGCTGTACACCAAAACCGTGTCGGCTTTGAGTGTTTTGGCATGTTGCAAAGCCTGCTCTGCTGACACATCACCCGCTGTAAAGCCAGATGAACCCATCATGTCATAGCCGTTTTCCAGCATGCTGATATCATCATCTTCTTTATGATTACTCACATACATTTTAGTGTCGGGGGCAACTTGCATTGATTTTAAATCGCCACTATTTTGTGATTTATAATTTTTTTCGTACCAATTCTCAGCTGCTTGCAGTTGCATAGCAGCAAACAAAATACCCGCGGCAAATAAACCAAGCAACATCATTTTTGGTCTTAATGTTTTATTTTCAGTAGCAATTGCATGCGCTTGGCCTAAACGCGCCAGCACTTTCGCATCTCTTGCTGTTTTTATCATTGAATGATTGGTCAAACCCGCCATGAATTAATCCTTTACGATTGAAAATGCTATTATTAGCGTTATCCGTGCTTTTATTTTACACGCAATATCAAAGACAAACAGATGCCAAAACAATTCATTAAAATTGGTTTAATTTCCACTAGTGACAGAGCATCAAGCGGTATTTATGCCGATAAGGGCATCCCTAGCTTGCAAGAGTGGCTAAATAAAGCAGTGATTACGCCAATTGAATATCACACACGCTTGGTGGCGGATGAGCAAGAAGACATTGAACAAATGCTGATTGACTTAGTAGATTACCAAGGTTGCCAATTAGTTTTAACCACTGGCGGCACAGGCCCCGCAGCGCGCGATGTGACGCCAGAAGCTACGTTAAATGTGGCCGATAAGTTAATGCCTGGATTTGGTGAGCAAATGCGTCAAATTAGCCTGCATTTTGTACCAACCGCCATTTTATCTAGGCAAGTTGCGGTGATTCGAAAGCAATGCTTAATCATTAATTTACCAGGTCAACCCAAAGCGATTGCGCAAACACTAGAAGGCTTAAAAGATGATAGCGGCAGTATAAAAGTTCATGGTATATTTGCCGCAGTACCTTATTGCTTAGATTTATTGGCAACAGATGAGTCACCCATGCCTTATCTTGAAACCCATCAACACATTGTCAACGCTTTCCGACCCGCATCCGCTATTAAACGAACTGAATTACTTTAGAGTCTTCATGCATCACTTTTATCATCGCTTAAAATCCAACAATATGGCCAAAAAATGGGCTTTAATTATTTTTTGGATGGCATTTCTCACCACCTGTATTTTAATGTTTATACCTGGAGAGCCGCCCAAACAAACTGATTTCAAACATTGGGATAAAATTCAACACGCAATCGCATTAATGATACTCGTAAAACTTGCTTGGTCTGCTTACCCTAGAAAAAAATATGCGGCCGTCGTCATACTTGTTTTATTTGGCGCTGCAGTAGAAGTACTGCAGGCCACGCTAACTACAACCCGAACAGGAACAACTGGTGATTGGGTTGCAGACATGGTTGGAATTATGATTGGCATGGGCATCTGTACATTAATGCTTCAAAAAAATAGGCAACTCAAACCAATTCGCCGATGACGCCTGAATTTAATCTGATTCACCAGTTTTTTACGCGCCCTACTACGCAAACCGATTTAAGCATAGGCGATGATGCCGCTTTAGTTTCAGTCGCGAACGGCATGCAGTTGGCTATTTCTACAGATATGCTGGTAGCAGGCACCCACTTCTTTGCCGATTGTGCGCCTTACCAACTCGGCTGGAAATCGTTAGCTGTAAACATTTCTGATATGGCAGCAATGGGCGCGCAACCTAAATGGGCAACGCTAGCCATTGCATTGCCAAATATTGATACGCATTGGTTAAGCCAATTTAGTGATGGTTTTTTTGCATGCGCTAGCCAGCACAATGTGGATTTAATTGGTGGCGATACCACACGCGGGCCGCTGACCATTAGCGTACAAATGATGGGTGAAGTGTCGATTGGCAAGGCAATTAAACGCAGCAGCGCACAACTAAACGATGATATTTGGGTGAGCGGTCAGCTTGGTAGCGCTGCACTTGGGCTGGCCTACCTGCAAAACACTTTAGCTCACAACCTTTTAAACGCCGATGATTTAGCACTTTGTTTACAAGCCTTGCATGCACCATCACCGCGCTCAGCACTAGGCTTGAGTTTACGCGGCATTGCAACGAGCTGCATTGATATCTCAGATGGCCTACTAGCCGATTTAGGTCATATTTTAAATGCATCTAACTGTGGCGCAACGCTAGATTTGGCTGCGATTCCGTGTATTAATTTTTTAAAATCATCTTTAGAAAATCCAACTATACAAGACTATATACTGGCTGGTGGTGACGATTACGAGCTATGTTTTACTGCGCCAAAATCTGCGCGCGAAAGTCTTACAAAAATCAGCGCTCAACTTAACTGCCCGTTAACCTTGATTGGTGAAATTTGTATCGGTACAGACTTAAATGTGACGTATCTAAATAAAAAAGTGAATGTATCCAAAAAGGGTTTTGATCATTTTAGCTAATTCAAATCAGCCTAGTTTCAAGCTATTAGTAGCACATCCTGCCCATTTTTTTGCGCTGGGGTTTGGTAGCGGCTTAGTGCCTAAAGCACCTGGTACGTTCGGCACTCTGATAGGCCTGCCGTTGTTTTGGTTGATGCTAGATTTAACATTCGCCACACAGTTAACCATTATTTTGTCGCTATTTTTGCTGGGTATTTATTGTTGCGACAAAACTGGAAAAGCACTTGGCGTAAGCGATCATGGCGGCATAGTCTGGGACGAAATTGTCGCTATAATGTTAGTGCTTACTTTCACGCCTAATCAATGGATTTGGTGGCTAATTGCATTTGTACTATTCAGATTATTCGATATTTGGAAGCCGTATCCGATTCGTCAATTTGACGCAAAACTTAAGAGTGGATTTGGCGTAATGTTTGACGATTTATTAGCAGCCATTTACGCAATTGTGAGTTTAAAACTACTGTTATGGATAAAATTCATCCGCTAGCCGAAACACTGGGCGCAGCACTTAAAGCGCACGGCTACGTGCTTATTTTGGCAGAATCTTGCACGGGCGGCATGGTCGCAGAAGCGATTACCAGTGTTGCTGGCAGCTCAGCGTGGTTTGATCGGGCTTATGTTACTTATAGCAATCAATCTAAAATTGATTTGCTCAATGTATTAAGCGAAACACTTAACAATCATGGCGCTGTGAGTGAGCAAACAGCAACAGAGATGGCTCTAGGTTGCATAAGTAAAGTCTGCTTAAATAAAACTGGGGTTAATGATAGAAAAAAATTAATCGCTGGCAGCATTACAGGCATAGCAGGGCCAGATGGCGGAACCGCAGATAAGCCAGTTGGTACTGTCTGTTTTGCATGGGCAAGCTCAGACTCGCCAGTTGAAACTCAAACAAAAGTGTTCAGCGGTAATCGCCAACAAATTCGCCAACAAGCAACCGTTTTTATGCTGGAAAATTTAATCCAAAGATTAATATATGCCAACACTTAACAGTTGCTTTAGGTGAAATTTTTAATCATTAGCGATGACCGTGACCACGGTGACCATGACCGCGATGTCCGCGGTATCCACCATTATTCCAACCATGTCGATTGCCCTGATAATTGCGATAGCCAAACGATGCGCGTGGCGCATAATAGTGCGGGTTGGAGTAAACAATTCTTGGCGTGCCATAATAAGCGTTTGGATAATAGACCACAGGCGGCGCAGAATAGTATCTAACAGGTGGTGCGTAATATCCATGCCCATAACCACCAACATTGATGCCTATACTAAACGAATCTCGGGCGGTTGCAGTTGAAGCTGCTGCCGCACTTAATGCTAAAACAACCAATAACGAACGTAATGTTTTCATATTTCCTCCAATTAAAACAACACTCCCTACATACAAAACGCATTCGCATTTAAAAAGTTGACTACAGGTATTAACAATTATTATTTTTACTCACAAATACCTAGCCATTAAGGCGCAGTAAAGCTTACGTTAAAGTGCAAAATATGGAATAATTAGCAGTTAATTAAGCCCCTCAAATAAAGGTAAAACCACATGGATGACAACAAAAGCAAAGCGCTCGCCGCTGCACTTTCGCAAATTGAAAAGCAATTTGGCAAAGGCTCAATCATGCGTATGGGTGATGCTGATATCGGCGAGGATATTCAAGCCGTTTCTACAGGCTCACTTGGTTTAGATATCGCATTGGGCATCGGTGGATTACCACGCGGTCGCGTGATTGAAATTTATGGTCCAGAATCATCTGGTAAAACAACATTAACCCTTTCTGTCATCGCAGAGATGCAAAAAGTGGGCGGTGTGGCTGCTTTTATTGATGCAGAACATGCGCTTGATCCACAATATGCAGCTAAATTAGGTGTTAATGTACCAGAGCTATTAATTTCTCAGCCCGATACAGGCGAACAAGCGCTTGAAATCGTGGATATGTTAGTGCGCTCAGGCTCTGTGGATATTGTAGTGGTCGACTCAGTAGCAGCTTTAACACCGCGCGCAGAGATTGAAGGCGAAATGGGCGATTCGCACATGGGGTTACAAGCACGTTTAATGTCACAAGCTTTGCGTAAACTCACTGGCAATATTAAACGCACCAACACCATGGTGATTTTTATTAATCAAATCCGCATGAAAATCGGCGTGATGTTTGGCAATCCAGAAACCACGACTGGTGGTAACGCGCTTAAATTCTATGCTTCTGTACGTTTAGATATTCGCCGCACAGGTGCGATTAAGAAAGGTGACGAAGTCACTGGCTCTGAAACTCGCGTAAAAGTCATCAAAAACAAAGTGGCGCCTCCCTTTAAACAAGCTGAATTCGATATCATGTACGGCGAAGGCATTTCACGTTTGGGAGAAGTGATTGAGCTGGGTTCTAACCTGAAATTTGTGGAAAAAGCCGGCGCTTGGTATAGCTACAATGGCGAGAAAATTGGCCAAGGTAAAGAAAACGCCAAAGAATATCTGCGTGAACACCCACAAATGGCGGCCGAAATCGAAGCTAAAATCCGCGCTAATGCTAAAAAATTAGCTGATGCAATGCCATCTGCGCGCACTGAGGATGACTAAGTTTAGTTATTGAGATTTTAATTGTTTAATAAAAAATCTCAGCCTGAAAAATCGCTACGTCAGCATGCGCTAGAGTATTTGGGCAAGCGCGAATATTCATACAAGGAGCTAGGGCAAAAGTTAAAGTCCTACCTTGATGTAGATGATGATGTAGACAGTATTACCGCGATTTTGGATGATTTTAAAACGCGTGGCTGGTTAAGTGATGCGCGCTTTACCGAACAAATGGTGCATGCGCGCAGGGCAAAATTTGGTAGCAGTAAAATCATTCACGAACTTCGCGAAAAAGGTGTTGAAAGCAGTTTAATTGAGGGTGCGGTTGAGCAACTAAAAGAAACAGAATTGGCAAGCGCCAAAGAGATTTGGCAAAAAAAATATAATCAGGCACCCGCCAATCGGGATGAATGGGCAAAACAAGCCCGTTTTTTGCAAAGTCGTGGTTTTGGCTTTGACACTATTAAAAAAGTATTAAGTACACAAACAGATGACGATTAAATTAAGCAATCCTATCCCTGGCAAAGCGCCTAGCTCAAACGAAATCCGCCAAGCATTTTTAGATTTCTTTGCTTCCAAAGGCCACGAAATCGTTGCTTCCAGTTCATTGGTGCCGCATGGCGACCCTACCCTGCTATTCACCAATGCTGGTATGAATCAGTTCAAAGACGTTTTTTTAGGCTTTGATAAACGCAACTATACGCGCGCTACTTCTAGCCAAAAATGTGTACGTGCTGGCGGCAAACATAATGATTTAGAAAACGTTGGTTACACTGCGCGTCATCATACTTTCTTTGAAATGTTAGGTAATTTTAGTTTTGGCGATTACTTTAAAGTTGAAGCGATTAGCTATGCTTGGGAATTACTAACTGAAGTTTTTCAATTACCAAAAGATAAATTAACCGTCACCGTTTATGCGGACGATGATGAGGCTTACGATATTTGGCACAATACCATCGGCGTGCCTAAAGAGCGCATTATCCGTATTGGCGATAACAAAGGCGCACGTTACGCATCCGACAACTTCTGGATGATGGGCGACACTGGTCCTTGCGGCCCTTGCACAGAGATTTTTTATGACCATGGCGACCACCATTTTGGCGGCCCACCAGGCAGCCCAGATGAAGACGGCGACCGTTTTATTGAAATCTGGAATAACGTATTTATGCAATTTAACCGCGATGAAGCGGGTGTCATGCATAAACTACCCAAACCAAGTGTTGATACAGGCATGGGTTTAGAGCGTATTTCTGCAGTATTGCAGCATGTACACGCTAATTATGAAATTGATTTATTTACCACGCTGATCAATGCCGCCGCGCGCGAAACGCATACGGCTGATTTAAGCAGCCCAAGCCTAAAAGTATTAGCTGACCATATCCGCGCTTGCTCATTCTTGATTGCTGATGGCGTAATTCCAGGCAATGAAGGTCGCGGCTATGTGCTACGCCGCATTATCCGCCGCGCAATTCGCCATGGCTACAAACTTGGTGCGCGTAAAGCGTTTTTCCATAAAATAGTGGCTGATTTAGTCGCTGAAATGGGCTTTGCCTATCCTGAGTTAAACGCCAATCAAGCACGCATCACCGATATGCTCAAACTGGAAGAAGACCGCTTCTTTGAGACGATTGAAAATGGCATGGCAATTTTGGAAACAGAATTGGCTGCAACTCAAAGCGTTTTCAATGGCGAAACGGCATTTAAGCTGCATGATACCTACGGTTTCCCGCTTGATTTAACGGCTGACATTTGCCGTGAACGCAACGTAACAGTGGATACAGCCGCATTTGATACCGCCATGGCGCGCCAAAAAGAGCAAGCGCGCTCTGCGGGTAAGTTCAAAATGGCGACTAATCTGGACTATTCAGGCAATAGCACCGATTTCAAAGGCTACGATTCATTAGATACAAGCGCCACTGTTTTGGCGCTTTATAAAGACAGCATTTCAGTGGCGTCTTTAAACGAAGGTGAGCAAGGCATTGTAGTGTTAGATAGCACACCGTTTTACGCGGAATCTGGCGGGCAAATTGGTGACAACGGTATATTGAAATCGGAAAATGGTATTTTTGCAGTAGAAGACACGCAAAAAATTCAAGCCGATGTATTTGGGCACCATGGCGTATTAAAAACAGGCTCGCTTAAAGTTGGCGATACAGTAAAAGCCAATGTGGATATTACCTCACGCAATGACACCATGCGCAACCACTCGGCCACGCACTTGATGCACAAAGCTTTGCGCGAAGTATTAGGCGAGCATGTGCAACAAAAAGGCAGCTTGGTAGATAGCGATAAAACGCGTTTTGACTTTGTGCACAACGCACCGATGACCGATTCTGAAATCGCCAAAGTAGAAGCGATTGTCAATGCTGAAATTTTAAACAATGCCGCTACCCAAGCGCGATTAATGGATATTGAATCGGCGCAAAAAACCGGTGCCATGATGCTGTTTGGCGAAAAATATGGCGATGAAGTGCGCGTACTGGATATCGGCTCAAGCCGCGAGTTATGTGGCGGCACGCATGTAAGCCGTACAGGTGATATTGGATTATTTAAAATCATCGGTGAAAGCGGCGTTGCTGCTGGCGTACGCCGTGTTGAAGCGACTACTGGTAATGGCGCGCTGAAATTAATCAATTCTCAACAGGCATTAATCACGCAACTGGCCAGCGATTTAAAGGCGCCTGCAGCTGAACTGGTGAATAAAGTAGCGCAATTGTCTGACCACGCCAAAGTGTTAGAAAAAGAATTAGCGCGTTTGAAATCAAAATTAGCCTCAAGCCAAGGTGATGATTTGGTGAGCCAAGCGATTGATATGGTAGGAGTTAAGGTGTTAGCCGCCACATTAGAAGGCGCCGATGCAAACGCTTTGCGCGAAACTATGGATAAGCTAAAAGACAAACTTAAATCGGCTGTGATTGTTTTAGCCAGTGTAAATGAAGGTAAAGTAAGCGTAGCAGCAGGCATTACACCCGATTTAATCAGTAAAATGAAAGCAGGCGATTTGGTGAACTTTGTGGCTAGCCAAGTGGGTGGCAAAGGCGGCGGCAAGCCAGATATGGCAATGGCAGGCGGTACGGATGCCAGCCAATTACCAAAAGCACTCACCAGTGTAAAAGACTGGGTAAGCAGCAAATTATTATAAAAACTTAACGATATTTTAGAGCTAAAAAATGGCATTAATTGTACAAAAATACGGTGGTACTTCTGTTGCGAACCCTGAGCGTATTCGCAATGTGGCTAGGCGCGTTGCGCGCTACAAGGCAATGGGGCATCAGATTGTCGTTGTGGTTTCGGCGATGTCTGGCGAAACCAACAAACTAATTGCGCTAGCAAAAGAAGTGATGGCAGAGCCAGACCCGCGCGAATTAGACGTGATGATTTCGACTGGCGAGCAAGTGACTATTGGCATGACGGCACTCGCCTTAATGGAGCTAGGCATAAAAGCTAAAAGTTATACCGGCACACAAGTTAAAATTTTAACCGACGATTCACACACTAAAGCGCGCATCTTGGATATAGATGATCATAATATTAAGCAAGACTTAAATGATGGTTATGTTTGTGTAGTGGCTGGTTTTCAAGGCGTAGACGAGCATGGCAACATTACCACGCTTGGCCGTGGCGGATCGGACACCACTGGCGTGGCACTTGCTGCGGCCTTAAAAGCCGATGAATGCCAAATCTATACAGACGTGGATGGCGTGTACACAACAGACCCGCGCGTGGTGCCTGAAGCGCGTCGTTTAGATAAAATTACCTTTGAAGAAATGCTAGAACTGGCTTCACAAGGCAGCAAAGTATTGCAAATTCGCTCTGTGGAATTTGCAGGTAAATATAAAGTGAAGTTACGTGTGCTTTCAAGCTTTGAAGATGAAGGCGACGGTACATTAATTACGTTTGAAGAAGACGATTCTTCAATTAAAAACAAGGATAGCGAAATGGAAGACCCAATCATCTCTGGCATTGCGTTTAATCGCGACGAAGCCAAAATTATCGTATTAGGCGTGCCAGATAAGCCTGGTATTGCATACCAAATTTTAGGCCCAATTGCTGACGCCAATATTGATGTGGATATGATTATCCAAAATACTGGCGCAGACGGCACAACCGACTTTACCTTTACTGTGCACAAAAACGAGATGAACAAAGCCTTGGCAGTGTTACGTGATAAAGTACAAGGCCATATTAAAGCCCGTGAAATCAGCGGCGACGATAAAATCGCTAAAGTTTCTGTAGTGGGTATTGGCATGCGCTCACACGTCGGCATCGCCAGCCAAATGTTCCGCACGCTGGCCGAAGAGGGCATCAACATTCAAATGATTTCAACATCCGAAATCAAAATTGCAGTAGTCATTGATGAAAAATATATGGAACTTGCGGTTAGAGTTCTGCATAAAGCGTTTGAATTAGAAGAAGCTTAATAATATAAATCTGTTACTAGGCTTAGTACTAATCTTGGCATAAGCCGAGTTTTGATTGATTTTTAAGGCAAATTACAGTAACATCGCGCCCTTAATTCAGTAACATGAATTAAAGCGTAACAGTCACAAAACGGAGAGCTGGCCGAGTGGTCGAAGGCACTTCCCTGCTAAGGAAGCATACGGGCTTAAATCTGTATCGAGGGTTCGAATCCCTCGCTCTCCGCCAAATGACTTAAGTTGTTGAATTATAACAACATCTAATATCTTGTAGTATCTAGACTGGTAGCAAAAAAGGTAGCAATATGCTTACTTTACCAGTCTATCTTCGTGGTAATACCTACTATTTCCACACTAGAATTTTTGGCAAACAAGTCAAAAAATCACTTCACACAAATGATAAACAAACGGCTATTATTAAGGCTTTAGCACTCGTGCGAGCATGTCAAATGGCTATTGATTCATCTGGTTTTAATAAGTATAAAATCAATCTCAATGAAGGTATTCTGGAATCCGATGGACCAGAAGACCATGCCAATATGATGGTAGCTTTGCAAACATTACTGACTAAAGTTCAGAATGAAGGTATTGCACACAAAGAGAAATCTAAACCTACTCCCGAACCTGCACCAGTAGTAGAGCAACAAGGTTTAAAAATTCTTCAAGTATTAGACCAAATGTTTCTGTTAAATGATAAACAGAAGCCTGCAACCGTATTAGCTTATAAAACTGCGATTACTGAATTTTCTAAATTTCTAGGTA
Source organism: Proteobacteria bacterium ST_bin12 (assembly GCA_002083635.1). Lineage (GTDB taxonomy): Bacteria > Pseudomonadota > Gammaproteobacteria > Burkholderiales > Methylophilaceae > Methylotenera_A. The sequence continues at coordinate 272,490 of MSXP01000005.1, forward strand.
ATCCCAACATCAATAGTGTGCTTGAAAGTGATATTGCACGGTTTCAGGTGCATTTAAGAACCAATGGCAATAGCACTAGAACAGTTGATAACAAAGTATCTGTTGTAAGAGCTTTATTCAACTTTGCCATTAGATTACATTATTGTTTCATTCCCAATCCTGCTGCGAATAAAAATATCGTGAATAAAAAAGAACATGAGAAAAATGGCTATGCTATTTTTGAATTGCCAGAGATGAAGCTTATCTTTAATAGTGATTTTATGAAAACAGCAATGGTGAAGGATCCCGATTATTACTGGTGTCTAGTGCTTGCAGTAATTACTGGTTGCAGAATTTCAGAAATCACCAGTTTGACCAAAGACCAATTTCAATATGACCATTTAGATAATATGTTTCTAAAAATTAGAGATAGTAAAACAGTGGCTGGTAAAAGAGAAATACCAATTCCTAGAGAAATTTTTGAAAATAGATTTGGTGCAAATTGCACAATCAAAGGTAAGCTTTTTAAATACGAAGATAGGTTGGGCAAGGGTTCTGGCAATGCTGTTAGTCAAAAATTTAAACGGCATATGAAAGTAGTTGGAGTTGATAGACCAAAATTAGTATTCCACTCAATCAGAAAATTTGTGAATGATACTTTTTTCAACTTAGATGTTCCATTAGAGCCAAGATGTTATTTTATGGGTCATGAAATTGACAATGTGAATGTTGAGAAATATAGAAATACTGTCACTGTTGCTACTCTTAAAGAAAAAGTTTCAGTAGCTCAAATCACTATTGCTAGAGAGTTGAGTATTCCACTTTTTTCTAGTTAGTTGACATTTCTGCTTGCTCTCTTACTTTAAATAGTAGGAGAACATAGATGACTAGACTATTAAATAAAATCAGAAAATTATTCAATTATATTTTTGGAGTAAGCATGCCAGTTTTACCAAGAAATAAAGATGGCTCTTTGGATCAGTCATCAATTTTCAAAGCAAGTATCATCTACGATAACAACGGAAAACCAATTTTAATTAGAATTGAAACTTCATCTGGTGTAATCTCAATTCCTTACGACTTAAAAATTCACAACGAATTAAAATTAATTTTAGATTACATAGAAGACTCTTATCTTGAAGAATTAATTGATTTTTATAATAACCATAAAGAAACAATTGATACTCTTGAAAGAAAATTTAACCCAAATAAAAATATCAAAAACAAACCATAATCATTTAACTAATTTGATGACATGCTTTTTGACTTTGGTTAATACTTTTGTATTTTCTGCATGAATGATGGCTGGTTCAATAATAGGTATCTCTTCAACTTTAGTTTCAGCAACCAGTGATTCTGCATTTTTTCTATTTAATGCATATTTATCTAAAAGCACTTGAGCCTCTTCAGCAGTAAATTTATGTTTGGTTTCTTGAGTAATTGATTTTTTAGGTTGTTCAATTTCAATAGCTGGTTCTAATTCAAGTTCCAATGTATCTGCTTGAGAGTAAGCAACAATACATACTTCATTCTCTAGTGCATTAAATTTGGTTTGTGATATTTTGGCATTATCAATAAATTTATCTTCTGCACCATTTACCATATACAAATTGACTGAATCTTTGTGTCTTGAAAATTCAACATAAGCTTGATTTGCAGTAGTTGAACCAGTGCTAAACACATAAGTATTTGATACAGTTTGCCCCTGACTTTTGTATGCAGTTTGACAATAAGCATGATTAAAGTTGTTATGCTTGTTGGTATCTAAATTCACAATCGTTTCAACATTATCTCTAACCACTAACAATGTCATGACTTTAGTATCTGGGTTGATACTCTTGATTGTGGCTACTGTGCCATTTTCTAAAATGGTATTTTTATCAATCTTGGTTTTTGATTTGATTACAATTCTGTCATTCTCAACAAAATAACGACCTTCGGTAATTTCTTTTTTATTACCTTTTTTAACATCAATCAACACCTGTTTATCAAAATCTAATTTATTTTCATTCAATAATCTGGTTCTGATTTTGTCATTTAATTTATTCACATTACTGTTATCTTGAGTGATTACAGTCTTCTGAGTTAAATCTTTTGTGTCATTGAAGTAGTCACCTACCAACCTATTCATTATCTTGTCTTGAGTGGATTCTGTATGAAATAGGTTATTACTTTTTAGCAACTCCATTGCTTCATCAACTTTCTTATCTCTAAAGCACTCTGCTATTGATTTGGCGACTTCATTCTTTTGTCTCATGTTCTCATCTAAACGAGATTGATTGTCTGCACCAATATTGTTGTTGATATTTTGTAATGCACTACCATAATCAACTGAGCTCAATTGTTTAGTATCGCCAACCATAATAATATTGCCAGCATGTTTGGTGGTTATTTCTAGCAGTTTATTCATATGCACAGCACTTACCATTGAAGCTTCATCAACAATCAGTGTGGGTGGTTTATCAAATATTATTTTGCCAGTTTCATAAAGGTGTATAAATTCAGCAATATTTTTTGTATTTTTAATATCAGCTTCTTTTAATGCTGTTGCAGTAATGCCTGCTGTAGCCAATCCATACACTGAGTTAGTATCTTTGTGTAGCTCATTAGCAAACTTGATTACAGTGGATGTTTTACCAGTTCCAGCATCACCTGTGATAGACACTATAGCTTTACCCTTACTAAGTAACCCTATGGCTTCTTTTTGGCCTGCATTCAATGAAAGATTGAATTTACCTAATTCTGCATTGATTGATTTGTAAGTTTCTGAAAACTTTCCTACAGGTAGTTTTCTTTCTACAGTTGCCAACTCTTTAGCCAACTTCACAACATTGTGTTCATTTTTGATGACATTGATTGTTGTAAATTTATTATCTTCATACTCAATGACATTAAGTTTTGATTGATATTTTTTAAAACAGTAATCAGTTAGTTTCTGTATGCCTTCCAGTTTATCAACTCTTACATCATGCTTAAAATGATTGAGAATAAGTGTATTAAATTGAGTTCTAGTAAAGCTTCCTGATTTAGATACCAGCTCATCTTCAAACATTTTAATAAACTCTTTATTTATAATTTTTTCATGTAATTCTTTTGTATCAAGATATTTGGGTCTAGGCACTTTGTTATTGATTTTGAATTTTTCATAATCAAAATTATTGGCTGTGAGCTTATCTTCAAACACTTGCATAATCTGATTGTATGAAAGCTCCTGTTTATCTTTAGCAGTTACTTTTCTAATCTGTTCATGTTGATATGCAGTATCTCTTTCAGCAGTTGATGAGAATTTTAATTTATTATTTTTTGCCCATTCAGCAATTTCTTGGCTTCTTTCACTTAAATTGACACATACATCATGTGGCACACCTTCAACCTTGAATGAATGAGTGTTGATTTCATCTGGAATTATATTTATGCCAAGATCCTTCAACTTACAGATAATTAGAAAATTAACTTGTTCTGATAACTCTTTCTGGTGTGCTAACAGTTTTTTGTAATCAACTGCCATTGTTTTAGACTTACCATTTGCATAGTGAAACATAGCCTGGTTATATACTTGTATGTGTAAATGTATGTGTGGATCTAGATTTCTATTTTCATAGTGGGTAAATTTTGAGGCAACCATTTCGGTTTTATCATGAATAAGATTGTTTCTGTATTCACTTCTTTGATTGGAAGGCATGAGTAGATTTTGAACATTAGTCATTACTTCGTCTGAAGAATCGTGAATAATATTCATTAATTTTTCTCTAACTTCTTCTGGTGCTGTTGCATATAAAACTGATAATGATTTTGGTAGTGTTAAACACATTTCCTGACCAGCTTGGTGGTCTTCACTTCCTGCACTTCTAATAGCTTTTTGACCATTAGGTTTAAATCCATTGTAAATTTTATTAAAATCTTTTTTATCAAAATCTTTGTTGTTTAGTGCATATAGTGCTGCAAGCTTTCCAATGAACTCTGGCTTTCTTTCATTATTTTTTAATAAATAATCGGCAAAAGTTAATTTGTCACCTTCAAGATTTTCTTGGCTCTTAATGTAATACTCTTCATCTCCAATTTTGTGACATACAAACATAATCTATTTTTAATAATTTTTATGGACTATTAAATTTCCCTTCTATAAGTCTTACCATTTCAACTTTAAATGTATCAATACTTTTTTGGTGGCTTTCAATTACAAACATCAATTCGTCATATCTAGCTAAATTTTTTAATACTAGAGAATTAAACTGTTTGTTTAAATCAAGACCCATTTGAATTTTTTCCACCATCTCAGTAAATAACTGCTCCCTCTTTTCTATGTAATCAATACTGCTGAATAATCTTTTATGATTATCAAAATTTATTATGAGATTTTCTAAAATATCAGATTGCTTAGTTTTTAAATCAACTGCTGAATCAACTAATATCTTTTTTGTGGATGGTGTTAAATAAAATGAATATTCAACTTTTTGGGGTGCATTTGTTTCTTTAAGTTTTGGCATTTTCAGCTCACTTTTTTCTAGTTATATATTAACTATAGTAAAAAAATACTGAAAAACAACCCCCCTCTCACAAAAGCCCCGTCGAATATAGGAATGGTTAAAATTTAGGGGTTTTTTCCAACTTTGGAAGTAGGGTGCTATAAGAATTATGGGGTGGATTTTGAGTGGTTGTTTTTGACTTTATGGTGAATGCGAATAATGATGTTGCTAATTATTGTAGGTTTAGATTTTTGGGGGTTTCGAAAAATTATCAATTTTCAATTGAAATTTTTCTGTGTTGGCTAGGGTATGTAAAAACATAAAAGCATTAAAAATGCAGCGAGTGGAGTTGCAAGCAACAGACTATAAATTTAAGAGTGATTTTGAAAATATCAAACTGTTACTCTCTCATTTTTATTGTGTTGAGTAACGAGGGGAATAGTAGAATTTTAAAGATTTAACTTCTTAAAAATTAACTTCTTGCCCCGTACTTAATCTGATTGTTCCAGAAACGAATGGTGTTGTTGTTCCAAAAATGGTGGTTTCTACACAACCTCCACATCCACCTTTGAATAATCTATAAACATTCCCTCTATTTACAGTGATTGGTATGTTTAATTCATTAAAGTCGTCTTGATTTTGTCTTACTGGAAAACCACCACTACTTATTAAAGGAAAACCAGCACTCATGTTAGTAGTTTCATTGTAAACAATTGCATTCCAAGACGGGTCTTGATTATCAAAAGCGAGTGTGTGAGCTCTTATTTGAATATGTGTAATAGTAAATGGTACATTTGAATTGTTAATTAAATATACAGCACCACCACCATTAGCACCTGTAGGTCCAATATATCTAACATAACCAGTAGAGTATATAGCGAAGCCTTGCGATGATACTGGAGGGGATGTGCAACTAGCACCTGTAGGTCCAGTAAATGTATTGCTAGAATTGCAAGTGTAAGTTGCCGAACCACTATTTATTCCAGTAGCAATTACATTTCTTGAAACACCTGTGTTGGCTGTATTTGCAGTGCCTGTGCAAGTATTTGAACCCACAACCCAAGAAACATTTTGATTAGGACAGTATTGAGGTGCGATTACAGCACTATTGGGATTAGGAGGTGTGGAAGAAATCAAACCATATCCTCCAGCATTTATACTTGTTGAATCTGCATTACTATTATCGTCAGAAATATTTTGTGCTGATACTGAAAAAGATGTTGATAGTAATACTGTGAGCAGTAAAAACTTTAATTTATTTGTCATGAGAATCCCCTGTAGTTAAATTAACTATAGTAAAAATAATCATGAAATCAAGGTCATAGAGGAATTTAATATGCAAGAACCTAGCAATGGCTTGAGTATTCCTTATCAGCATGCTTTCTACATTCAATCTATGCTGTTCAATACAACATCAGCAATTAAATCTTTCCGTATTGCTCTAACAATTTTAGAAAAAGATGAAAGTGGTGAAATTAAGATTCAAGATTACAAAGAAAGATTTCTTGATGAATTGCACAACATAATTAATCAAAGTGGTGCAATTTCACGATACTTTTGGCCAGCTACTGCTAGTCCTAGAAATGCAACGGAATCTCAAAAAAATATTCACAAAATTAGAGGTGCATTTTTAAAAGATGTTTTTGATATTAAAGAAGGCAATCCTTTAGAGAATAGAGCTCTGAGAAATGCAGTTGAGCATTTTGATGAAAGATTAGATTTGTATCTTGAACAAGGAATTATCGGAAATATATTCCCAAGTTTAATTATGAACGAACCAGACAACAGTGGTGTAGCACACCATATTTTTCGTGCATATTATTTAAAAGATGCAATTTTCCAGATACTTGGTGAAAGATTTGAAATAGAGCCAATTACTGATGAGTTGATAAAAATTCATGCCCAGCTAACTAAATTTGATGAAAATGGTGGTAATTTTTCAAAATAATAGTAATTCTAAGTATTTTGGTTATAAGTCTTTACGGTGTAGCTATCTGACAACACCATCGCATACCATAGTTGTTTTTATCAACTAAGTGTTTGAGTAAATATATAAATTAAACATTGAAGCAACTTGTTTCCAATATTTTTTAGTAGTCAATAATGAGCATTTAGAGTGAATTGATACAGATTGCTGTGTGATAGGTGTGCCTTGTGATTTTAATGCCTTCACTGATTCAATAATTGATTCTAGAACGGTTTTTGTTCTTACTTCATGTGAGTAATATGCACTTGCTGTTTGCTTCTCTTGCAATGGCATTGAATCTGGTAAATTCATCACACCACGATTAACATGCTTATCAAGTAGGTGTTGATTCTTCCAAGTCCATTTGCTGATTGAATTAACGGTCTGTAGCACTTCTTTTGCATACAACTGACCATCTACCCACCCATCAAACTCTAAATTGATTTCAAAGCCTCTATCTTCTACTTCTGATTTGAATTGTTCATACCTAATATGTTTTTTAACAATTTGATATGCAAAGAATCTCAGTGTATTAAACAGGGTGCTGTTTCTGCCTTCAATATCAAATTTAAGCTCTGTGCTCTTTCTTCTAGGTGTTAGGTCTATATATTCTTGAAACTCACTTAAATCATAGCTTGTGAAATGTTTAATGATTTTCCAACTTGGGTGTAGTGGGTTTTTAGTAAATTTACCAACATACCCTTTATCACCATCAAGGTAATTAGTTAAAGCATTATCTACAGCCTCAAAATACTGTTGTGGTGCTCTTCTACCTGCTTCTGTATAAACAACTGGTGTATTGAGTTGATAGCAATAATGACAATGTGCATTTTCTGGATTGATAGCTATCCATGATGGTGCTGGTAGATTTCTATCTTCCCAATCGTGAGCTGCTCCTGGTCTATCAATATCAATGATGATTTGTTTTTTAAGATATTGGCTAACTTCAATGTATTTGTAATTGAGTGCAGATTCTTTGGTTCTGAATTTTGTGCCATATTCAAAGCTGTTTGTGCTTCTAACTTTCTCAGGTAGTGAATCAATAAAACTATCAAACATAAAATCTCCATTATTATTTTTATAATTGAAGATTTATTTTGTTTACGATATTGACTTATGTGATTAATTTTACTAAATTAAATTTTATAAGGTTAGCCTCTCACAGCTTTTAAACCTAAATCCTCAGAAATGCTCAAGTGTAATTACTTGGGCATTTTTATTTTCTACTTCTCCACCTCAATCATTAAGACAGTGTTGATATACAAATTCACTGACATATCTTTTTCATTAGCTTTATCTCTTACCTTATCTAAAAGCTTTTCATCAAGCCTGATGGTGTAGCCAATATCTTTAATCTGTTTTTTCTTTCTTTGTTGAATTTGCATTTTTATCTCCATTTGTATCGGTTGCTATATGGTTATAAGAAACTACAAACGAATGTCAACGATCCAGCAAAAATAAATTTGACTTAATTTCTCAATTTACTAAGTTAGTAATAAAGGGGATTTTTATGTTGAATATTATTCAAGAGTTGATAATCAAAAACTCTAATGACTATTTAGAAAATGTAGTGATACCTGACTTGCTTGCACTTAACCCTGGGTTGAAAACTGAGATATTGAAGTCATACGAAGAATTGAAACCTAAAATTTCAGAAGAGTTCTTAGATGCTCAAATTGATACTAAAATTGAAATAAATAATTATATGTATTAGTTATTACAGACAAAAAAATACCACTTATTAAGTGGTATTTTTTATGAATTTTCAGTATTCCTCTAAATTGATAACTGCATATCAACCAGTTTTGGTTTGGACTTTGTTGGAATATCTACCCTCTCACGATAATAATTATTCAATGCTCTAACTATAGATTTACCCATTGCTAGTGCAAGATTAACTGGAACAGCATTTCCAATCTGTGCATATTGAGAAGTTAATGCCCCAGCAAAATCCCAACTATCTGGGAATGTTTGAATCCTTGCATATTCTCTAACAGTAAATGGTCTGGTTTCATCTGGGTGACATCTTTCAGTTTGTTTCTGTGCTGGAGAGCAAGTTAATGTTAAACATGCTTCATCCCATGAAATTCTTCTCGCCATACCAGTTTTACCACCACCTAAATGAAAAGAACCTTTCATGTATGATTTTTGAAGCTCAAGAGGTAAATCTCTCCAATACCCACCTGGTGGTATTAAGTCCATTATCTCTCTTTTACTTTTTGGGTATGTTTGACCAATAGATTCAGGAACATCAGTTTTGAATAACTTACCTTTTTTTAATGCATCTTTTAATGTAAATAATTCACTATCTTGTTCGGGCCATTCAAAATCAATATCTACACCTTTTTTAATTCCAACTATAAATATTCGTTCTCGTTTTTGTGGAACTCTGTGGAATATAGCTTTTAATACTCTTGGTGGAATTACTTCATAACCTAGTTCATCTAATATTGAAACCATGCCCTCTATAGTTTTACCATTTTCATGTTGAAGCAAACCACGAACATTTTCTCCAATGCAAATTAGTGGCTGCACTTCTTTAACTGCTCTTGCAAATTCAAAAAACAATGTGCCTCTGGCATCTTCAAATCCAAGCCTTTTACCTGCATATGAGAATGCTTGGCATGGAAATCCACCAGTTAAAACATCAACTTTGCCTTTATATGGTGTGAAATCAATTTTAGCTACATCACCCTCAATCACATTCCATTTTGGTCTATTTCTTCGTAGTGTCTCACAAGCATTTTTATCAATTTCTGATAAAAGAACATTATCTAAGCCAGCTTTTTCAAGACCTAAAGCCAATCCACCTGCACCAGCAAATAACTCTATTGAAGTAAATTTTTTAATTGGAGTTTCATCTTTTTGCTTTGATTTTTCTTTAAACATAAATCCAATTTTCTCAAACTGTTTTAAATCACTTGATTTATAAAGTCGGTAATTATTGATAGGGTGTCGTTCTGAAATTAATTTCCCAGACTTTTCCCATCTTCTAAGTGTTTCTTTTGCTACACCTAGCATGTCTGCAACTTCTGAAAGTTTATATACATCTTTCATTTAGTAACCATGTGTAATGTTGTTGTTATGGTTATTTTATATTAAATCAAGTGAGCTGAGTGGGTAAACATTGTGACAAAATGCTCTTTTGCTTGGAATAATTCAAAATGACACTAGAAGAAAGAAAACAAATTCTTGAATTAGTTAAAAACTGGTTTCGCACCGTAATTTTGCCAAATCATATTAAAAACACTGTGAAATTAACTGACCCAGATATTTTTGATATAAATCCATTTTTAGCACCCTACCTTGCTGGTTATTTAACTGGCGAACTAACACCTGATTCAGTTGCTAAAGCACTGCTATACCCTAGAGTATTAGGCACATCAATAACCACTTCTTTTGGACAAAACATGCAGAAATTTATTTCTGATGTTTTAAAAGATAGCTTTGGCTCTATGGTGGCAGGTATAGATATTGAATTTATTGATGCAATTGATGGTAGAAAGAAATACTGTCAAGCTAAGCTAGGTCCAAACACAATCAATAAAGATGATATTGAAACAATTCACAATCACTTTAAAGCAGCTAGGAATTTAGGAAGAACTAATAATATTGCTGTGCAACATGGTGATTTAGTTGTTGGTATTTTATATGGCGAACCAGGTCAAGAAAGTAATCACTACCAAAAACTTAGAGATAATCATGGCTACCCTTTGTATATTGGTCAAGAATTTTGGCACAGATTAACTGGTGACCCTGATTTTTATCAAGAGTTAAGAGTTGCAATTGCAGAAGTTGCTGTTGAAGCTAAAGGTTCTGAAATCATTAAAAGTGTAGCTGATACTTTAGCGAAAACAGACACAATCAAAAAATTAGCAGGTAAATAAAGGTAATTTAATATGGCAGATAATGAAGCTCTAATGGAAGTTTTGTCACAACTATATAAAGTTTTAAGTAAAGAACAACAAGATAGTTTTAAGAGAAATGTAGAAAAAAGAATTAAAGAGGATAAAGATGATAAACATCAAAATATAAAACTAAAAATGGATGTTCATAGCATAGCTCAAAAAATATCAGGTGTTAATTTACGAATCAATTGGGATGATAACTGAGAATTATTTTTTCTACTTCCTCTAGTTTCTGCTTAATCTCCAGTAATAAAAGTGATGAAAGTCGTTTACTTTGGTAACCGTCTAACCAATTAGCTGAAGCATGCAGTGAGTGAAGAACTGAAAGTTCTGATTCTATGATTTTAAGTTGATCTATTTTTTGAATGCTCATATTAGTCCTTTTCTTTTAAGTTATTAAAAAGAAAATTATTGTCAAGATTCAATTGATGATTATCAATTTTCAGTTATAATTCGCCCCGCATTAAGTGGTAGCAATTGTGGTATCGAATTTTTGATACCAATTTTTCAACAATTTTTACCAGTTTCTTGATATAGCTAGATTGTAGAGTGGTATTAGGTGGTAGCAGAGATAGTCCCTCGCTCTCCGCCAGTTATATCATTAAGAATGGTGTTTAGTTCTTTTAGAAACAAGCGGTTTAGACTATAATTACGCGCATGCGCCCGTAGCTCAGCTGGATAGAGTACTTGGCTACGAACCAAGGGGTCAGGAGTTCGAATCTCTTCGGGCGCACCATATAAATCAAAGGCTTACAGTTTAACGACTGTAAGCCTTTTGTATTTGTACTACTTTTTCAAGTAGCTCTAAAGTTAATGCTAAATATCTGCAATTCCAAATTGCTTATTACTCTTATATTCAATACTATCATTATCAAATTACTTGGATAATTCAGATGGTAAAAGTTAAAAAATCAGATGCTCAATATGGCTTTAATTTTGATAATAGCTATTTAAAATTACCACCTATTTTCCATCAAAAACAACAACCTACAACGGTAAGCAACCCCAATATTGTACTTTTTAACGATGTATTTGCAGCGGCGCTTGGTTTGAATACGGAAATTGATAGAAAGCAGAGTAGCCAATTTTTCGCAGGCAATTTACTTTTGAGTGGCAGCGAACCTATTGCACAGGCGTATGCTGGTCATCAATTTGGTCATTTCAATATTCTGGGTGATGGGCGTGCCATATTATTAGGTGAGCACATCACGCCCGACAAGCAGCGTGTTGATATTCAATTGAAAGGTGCTGGCAGAACGCCTTATTCAAGGTCAGGCGATGGACGTGCGGCGCTGGGTCCGATGTTGCGCGAATTTATAATGAGTGAAGCAATGCATGCGCTGGGCATTGCCACCACTCGAAGCCTGGCAGTAGTAACGACTGGTGAATCGGTTTACCGCGAAACCGCATACCCAGGTGCTGTGCTTACGCGCGTAGCTGCCAGCCATGTTCGCGTGGGCACGTTTCAGTTTGCTGCTGCGACTCAAAATCAGCAACAACTGCAGGCACTGACTGACTACACTATTCAAAGACATTTTCCAGAAGTTGTCGATACAGACAACCCACCACTTGAGTTGTTAAAGCGCGTGATTGGTTTGCAAGCAGTGTTGATTGCCAAATGGATGCATGTGGGTTTTATTCATGGGGTGATGAACACTGACAATATGAGCATCTGCGGTGAAACCATCGATTATGGCCCCTGCGCGTTTATGAACAGTTATCATCCTGAAACGGTATTTAGCTCTATTGACACCAACGGCCGCTACGCCTTCGGCAATCAGCCTAATATTGCACACTGGAATCTCATCAGGCTCGCTGAAAGCTTATTGCCGCTGATTCATGCATCTGAGGACCAGTCGATAGCACTGGTGACGGAGTGCTTGCAAGAATTCCCGAATCAATTTTTTGCATACTGGCTAGCAGGTATGCGAAAAAAACTAGGAATTTTCAACCAGGAAGAAGAAGATATTAAGCTTGTAGAAGATTTTTTGATGCTTATGCAAAAAAATAAATCTGACTTCACCAATACGTTCAGGGCTTTGCCAGAAGAGAGTATTGAGAGCACAGCGCCATTTCAAGATGCTGGGTTTAAAAACTGGCTAACATTGTGGAAAGCCCGGTTATCAAGGCAAAACGAAACGTTTGCTGACAGCGTTGTACTGATGCAGTCAGTTAATCCAGTGGTGATTCCCAGAAACCATCTGGTTGAAGAAGCGCTTGATGCTGCGGTGAGTAACAATGATATGACCCCGCTCAATGACCTTTTATCAGTTTTGTCGAATCCGTATGCGGATTTAGACTACACCTCCAAGTACACGCTGGCACCTGCGTTTTTATTTGATGAACAATATAAAACTTTTTGCGGTACTTAATCGTTCAAAAGTAGGTTTCTGATTTTTCAGGCAATTAATAGGGTTAAGTCAAACTATTTACAATGCTGTTGGTCATCCGTACATGCGTTTAATTCAATGTTCTTTCATGCTGCTCTTAACGGGTTTAATGAGTAGTTGTGGATTTGTTCAAACTGCCTACAATAAAGCGCCACAAGCGCTCAGCTGGTGGTTAGATGATTACTTCAATTTTACCCAATCACAACAATCTGCTTTAAACCCTGCGCTAAATCGGCTTCATGTTTGGCACCGCCAGCATCAATTACCGCTCTATATCAATACTCTTAAGGATTTGCAAAGTAACGTTTCTAAAGCACGAATAAGCACTGGAGAGGTGTGTGAAATAACAGACAATGTTAAGTCGCTATTTGGCGAGCTCCAATTAGCGTCTATACCCATTATCGTGGATATCGCCCCATTATTAAGCGATAAACAATTACAATATTTCCAAACAAAGCTGGATAAACGCGCGCAAAAATGGAAATCGGAGTGGTGGCAAGAAGCACCTGACGCGCAAATAGAGGTGCGATTAGAGAAAATTGAAAGCTTTTCTGAAAAACTCTATGGTGACTTATCTGAATCACAACAGACACTATTAAAACAAAGCCTCACAAAAGCGCCCATTAATCCCGCGCTTAGTTATGCCGAAATTCTTAGGCGCAATACAGATGCATATGACATTATTTATGCATTAAACAAACAGCCAATCAGCACAGAAAACAAAGCAAACCTAGTTAAAGCAGGTTTTGACCGATTGAAAAAAAGCCCAAACCCAGAGTATCAAGCCTATGCAAATCAAATTAATCAGCGCACCTGCGAGATTATTGCCGACTTACATAACAGCACCAACGCCAAACAAAAACAACATGCCAACGACTGGCTTGAAGGCTACATCAAAGATTTTACTCACTTATCTACTGTTAAGTAACCCGCTTAATATCAAAGCAAATCTGTTCTAGCTTGCCGCATTTTAATAAATATTTTGAGTCATCCTATCCCACTATTTTTTATATTCTATTTAGTTATAACAATATAAAAACAAATTCTTTTTAATTCTTTAAAACTCAATTTATAGTGAGCGCATTCGTATTTAAACAGCGCCGCATTAAAGACTTAATAATGACTTTATTACAGACCAATCAAGTAACATCACAGAGCAACCAACAGGTTTTGGATGCTATTTCGCGCGCTGTGCAAGAGTTAAAAAATGGCTCGGGGTTTGGATCGATTGAGATTGTGATTCACGAGGGCCGTGTGACGCAAATTGAAAAGCGCGAAAAATTGCGCTTACAGCAAACAACGACAAATCAACGCAAATAATACGTTATATCAAAAGCTACTGCACTGAAAATAGCCATTTTATGTCGGCTATATTGACAGTTCAGCGCTACTAAAATAAGCATTAAAACTGTTTGGACGACCAATATACAGTTTTCTTTGAAGGAAAAAAGATGCAACTAAAAACTAAATTAATCAAAAAAAGGTTGGTTCAAACACTAATTGCTAACGGCGTTTTGTTAACCAGCTCTACCGTACTTGCTTATGACGCTGTACATCCAGAGCTTGATAAAACACCTCCCGTAGAATTGACGCAACCACAGGTTACCGCTGAAGATGCTGAACAAGCAGAAAAAATTAAAGCGCGCTTAGCTGAAATTGAGGCAGAAGCTAAAGCTGCTGCAGTGGCTGCAAATATAGCAAAAAATGGTTACTACGTAGAGCGCAGAAGCTACGGCACAGGTCGCGAAACTGAGCCGCCGCGCTATGTAAAACAAGCCAATAAAACTTGGTTAAACGATATTGATGGTTTTGACGACTTAAGTTGGTTAGATGTGGGCTTGGATTATCGTGCCCGCTTTGAATCACGTAATAATGACTTTAGACGCAATAGGCAAACAAATGATAATCCGATTTTATTGCGCACACGCGGATTTGTAGCGATTAAAGATATTTTAGACCCGCTTCGCTTTACACTGGAAGTAGAAGATGCACGCCGCAACAACAGTCAATTTACTCGTGAATTTGACACACGGGACGTCAATTTAGTAGAGCCTATTCAAGCGTACCTAGAGCTGTATTTTAAGGAAACCCCTTTAGGAAAAGACGATTTGGGTAATGACAGGCCTATTAGCATTAAAGCGGGTCGTCATGCGTTTGAATATTTGGACCGCCGCTTACTGGCAAGAAACGAATGGCGCAATACAACAAATAACTTTCAAGGTGTACGCGTTGCAATTGGCCAGCAAAAAAATGATTGGCAAGTCGATTTATTGGCTTTAAAACCAGTACAACGCTTCACTCAAAAACTGGATGAAGTCGATCATGCACAAGATCTTTTTGGTGTGATTGGTGATTGGCGTCGCTGGTCAGAAGTAGCTACTTTGCAACCATATTATTTATTACTGAAACAAGATGGCAGCAGAGTAGAGTTTGACGCTAACGGCGCAGATGCAAGACCTAATACCCGAATTGACCGAGAAATTCATACTGCAGGCTTACGTGCTTACGGCGTATTGGGTAAAAGTGGTTGGGATTATGACGTTAACTATGCCAAGCAATGGGGTAAACAAGACCAACGAAATGCAGCGGGGGTATTTCAAGCAGAGCTAGATCATGATGCCTATGCTTACAACCTAGAAGCTGGATACACTTTTGTACACCCGTGGAAACCACGATTGAGTGCTAGCTATGGTTTCGCCAGTGGCGATGAAAGCCCTAATGCATCTGAAGGAAAAAATCAGCGCTTTGAACGACTATTCGGCTTCGCACGCCCTTGGTCTAACAACGATTACTTCCAAATGGAAAACATTAGTGCGCCAAAAGTACGTGTTGAATTTGAGCCAAAATTAAGCTTTTTAGAAGGTTTAAAAATTGACGCTGGATATAGCTGGTATCGCCTAGACAGCGCAACCGACCGTTGGAATGGTGCAGGTTTACGTGACAATACAGGTAATAGTGGCAAAGATGTGGGTGAGGAAGTAGACGTTCGCGTACGCTTTCCCATCAACAAATATTCATCCGTTAACTTAGGTTATGCCTATTTCTGGGCGGGTGATTTCACCAAAAATACCACGCGTAATGCAACGCCTGGAGGTTTAACTACTGGCGATCCTGATCGTCGCGATGACTCTCAGTTTATCTATGCAGAATTCACTGTGAGCGCGTTTTAAGCTGCTACAACGATTAAGTAATCAATATAAAAGGAATACAAATGAATAATATCACCCACATCATTGCCGCTTTAGCATTGGCTTTACCATTAACTGTAAGTGCAGCAGACATTACCTTGCTGAACGTTTCATACGATCCAACACGGGAGCTTTACCAAGATTTTAACGCCGCATTCAGCAAACACTGGCTGGAAAAAACAGGGGATAAAGTTACTGTTAAAACTTCACATGGTGGCTCTGGCAAACAAGCTCGTGCAATCATAGACGGCTTAGATGCAGACGTAGCGACATTAGCATTGGCTTATGATGTTGACCAATTAGCTGAAAAAGCTAAGTTAATTCCCAAAGATTGGCAAAAACGCCTGCCGCACAATAGCTCGCCCTACACATCAACCATTGTATTACTGGTGCGCAAAGGCAATCCTAAAAACATCAAGGATTGGGATGATTTAGTCAAACCCGGCGTTTCTGTGATTACGCCAAACCCAAAAACTTCTGGCGGCGCACGTTGGAATTACCTAGCCGCCTGGGCATTTGCACAGAAAAAATACGGCAACGATGAAGCAAAAACCAAAGAATTTGTCGGCAAATTACTGAAAAACGTACCAGTGCTTGATACCGGCGCGCGTGGATCGACCACAACTTTTGTGGAGCGCGGTATTGGCGACGTATTGCTTGCTTGGGAAAACGAAGCGTTTTTAGCGCAAAAAGAATTAGGTGTTGGCAAATTTGAAATCGTCGTGCCATCGATTTCTATTCTGGCTGAACCACCAGTCACGGTTGTGGATAAATTTGCTAAAAAGCATGGCACTGAAAAAGTGGCCAAAGCTTATTTAGATTATCTATACACAGAAGAAGGCCAGGAAATCGCCGCTAAAAACTACTATCGCCCTACGTTGGAATCGGTTGCCAAAAAATATGAACAACAGTTTCCAAAAGTGAAACTGGTAACGATTGACGAAGAGTTTGGTGGCTGGGCAAAAGCGCAGAAAACGCATTTTTCTGATGGCGGTACGTTCGACAAAGTTTATCAAAAATAAATTTTCAGGCGATAAAGTCTATCAAAAATAAGTATTTCAGCTTAAGTGTTTGATTTTTAGCATCAATTATCTAAAAAATTCGGCACAAAAATAGTGTTAAGTACTCAGTTTATTAATGGGTAGAACCAGACAAAATCTGGTTCTACCAACTTTCAGGAGGCTCTTATCATGAGTTCAACAGACATTTCTAACTTAAAGCAATCTGCACTAATCGTCGGCGGTGACCAAATCGATGGCATCAAGCAAGTGTTAGCAAATCACGGCATCACCGAAATCAATCACTGGTCTGGCCGTAAAGTTGGTGACAGCAATAAAGTGATTCCACAAGACACGAAGTTTATTGTGCTGATCACCAACTGGATCAGCCATTCCATCACGCACAAAGTCAAAAAGAATGCGATGAAGCGCGGCATCAAAGTGATTTACACGCCGAATGGCTCCGCTGCTTTGCATAATCGCTTGCTTACACTTAAATCTGGGGTGCTTGAATCCGGCGCGTTCGCCACCGCCAATTATCACTAGTTAATAATTTATTAAAATAAACAAAATCCTATCTAGCATTTTGCCGAGCAGTATTTTTTAGCACTTTTATTTAGCATTACTTGGAGAATAAATTTAATGAGTATTTCCGCATTAAACAATACAGAATCGTTACCGCGTATTCCCAGAATCAACGAGCTAGCACCAGATTTTGAGGCGAACTCCACGCAAGGGCTAATAAAATTATCTAATTATATCGGCAAGCAATGGGTGGTTTTATTTGCGCATCCGGCTGATTTCACGCCAGTTTGCACCACGGAGTTTATTGGCTTTGCCAAACACGCTGATGCTTTTGCGCAACTTAACACGCAATTATTAGGTATTTCTGAAGACAGTAATTTCAGTCATTTGGCATGGATTGCCAATATCAAACAAAATTTTGGCGTTAGCATTCCGTTTCCTGTGATTGATGACAGAGCAGGTCATGTTGCAGCTAAATTCGGTTTGATTCATCCGGGTGAATCGCAAACAGCCACGGTGCGTGCAGTATTTATCATCGATGATAAAGGCTTGATCCGTGCTTTTGTTTATTACCCATTGACGACTGGCCGCTCTGTTGAAGAGATTTTGCGGGTAGTTGAAGCGCTACAAGTTTCGGATAAGTACAAAGTCGCGACGCCAGAAGGCTGGCAAAAAGGCGATAAAGTGATTGTACCTGCGCCGGCCACGCAGAAAGAAGCTGAATCACGCGCCAGCGAGGGTTATGAAACCACCGATTGGTATTTCAGCAAAAAATCATTACCACTAGAAACCAATATTAAATAAAACAATGGGTTAGACTAATCTGATTTGATTCACACGCTGACTTTAAAGAGCATCTCCTCATTCCGGCTACCATAAAAAAGGAGCCGGATTTTTTTGCGTAAGGCACAAATAAAAAAGACTTGTAAGCTAGCACTTACAAGTCTTTTTACATGAATGACAATTTAAAAGATTGAATTCACTAGTTTAAATCGATTAATTTCTAGTTATTTATGTGAGCTTAAACGCAACAATGCATTGGTCAATACATCGATTTCCGCATAGGTGTTATAAAACGCTAGAGAAGGTCGCACCGTTGTTTCGACACCAAAACGGCGCAAAATCGGTTGTGCGCAATGATGGCCGGAACGTACTGCAATACCTTCTTGATTTAAAGCAGCGCCCACTTCTTCACTTTTGTAACCTTCCAGAGTAAAAGATAACACGCTGGCTTTATCCTGCGCAGTACCAATCAACAGTAAACCCGGCACTTTGTTTAAAGCTGCCGTTGCGTACACCAATAATTCATGCTCATAACGCGCTATATTATCAATACCGATACGTTCAACATACGCCAATGCAGCACCTAAACCCACTGCATCGGCGATATTTCCCGTGCCAGCTTCAAATTTCGCGGGCGCTTCGTGATACACGGTTTTATCAAAAGTCACGTCTTGAATCATATTGCCGCCGCCTTGCCAAGCGGGCATATCATTCAATAATTCAGGTTTGCCATACAAAACGCCAATGCCCGTCGGGCCAAATACTTTATGCCCAGAAAAGACAAAAAAGTCCGCGTCCAAATCTTGTACATCTGTGCGCATATGTGAAACTGATTGTGCGCCATCAAGCAATACTTTAGCGCCTGCACGATGCGCCATTTCTATCATTTTCGCCGCTGGCGTCACAGTGCCCAATGCGTTTGATACTTGCGTAAATGACACTAATTTGACTTTAGGTGTGAGCAGTTTTTGATACTCATCTAGCAAAATCTGGCCACTATTATCCACAGGCGCTACTTTTAATTTAGCGCCAGTTTCTTGGCAAAGCTGTTGCCACGGCACAATATTCGCGTGATGTTCGAGATGGGAAATTACAATCTCGTCGCCCGCACTTAAATGCTTTTTACCCCACGTTTTGGCAACCAGATTAATTGCTTCAGTCGTGCCGCGCACAAAAATAATATTATCTACGGATGGCGCATTGATAAATCTGCGCACCGTTTCGCGCGCGTCTTCGTAAGCGTCTGTCGCGCGCGCAGCAAGTTCATGCGCGGCGCGGTGAATGTTTGAATTTTCATGCGCGTAAAAGTAAGCAAGCCTGTCAATCACTACTTGCGGCTTTTGTGTGGTTGCCGCGTTATCGAACCAAATCAGTGGCTTGCCATTTACTTGCTCGCTTAATATCGGAAAATCTTTGCGGATTAAATTGGCATCAAAAGCTGGATGTGCAGATGGCGCAATATTGCCAGCGTTCAAATTGTTTGGCGATTGTTGCAAAAAATAGAAAGCAGAGTCAGGTTTAGCTGTGGCTGCGGATTTAATGCTGGTATCAGACAACAAAGCACTTAACAACGCTTGTTGTGGAATATCCATTCCGCCTAATAATTGACTAATTTCCAGCTGATTTTCAAAGCTGGGCGCATATTGCAAATGTGCAGCGCTAACATCATCCAAATTTTTAGCATTCACCAATCTACAAAATGCGGGCAAATCAGCCGAAGAATTTGGCTGATTTAATGGGTTAAGTATTTTCTTAGGCTCGCGCGCATCAGACAAAGAAGCTGTTGATGGAATTTCGGCTGATTTTTGACCAAAGACGCCGACAGGAAAACCTTCTGCGTAGATTTCACTCGCGATGCGCGATAACTCCGCTACATCTAATTGACCAGTCTGACTTGCATCTCGACCAATTGCTAATCCAGCCGCCATACGAGGATGTTCACCTGGTAAAGCGGCAAGCGTTTTTTCTGGACTAAAAAGAGCTTCTGGCTCGAACGATGACAAATCATGCACTCCATTCAAGTCGAAATTATTGGTCGTTATGCCATTATTTGTAATCATAGTAGTTGCCTACATCGACATTTTCTAATACTGCAATCGCATCATCAGTTAATACCGCTAGCGAGCAATATAGTGAAACCAAATATGATGCGATGGCTTTGTGGTTAATACCCATAAAGCGTACAGATAACCCCATTGATTGTTGGCCTGGCAAGTTTGGCTGATATAGCCCTACTACGCCTTGACGACTTTCACCTGTGCGCAATAATAATATGTTAGTTTTACCTTTAGTCACTCTTAATTTATCGCAAGGAATGATAGGAAAGCCACGCCATGTGATGAACTGTGATCCAAATAATGAAACCGTTGGTGGCGGTACACCGCGACGTGTGCATTCACGACCAAATGCAGCAATGGCTTGTGGGTGTGCTAAAAAGAATGCGGGTTCTTTCCAAACTTTAGATAATAGTTCATCAAAGTCATCTGGTGTAGGAGCGCCAGTGCGAGATTTTACGCGTTGTGAAGCAGCAACGTTGTTTAGCAAACCATATTCAGCATTGTTAATCAATTCGCTTTCTTGGCGTTCTTTTACTACTTCAATGGTTAAGCGTAATTGCTCTTTGATTTGATTGTGCGGGCTACTATAAAGGTCAGAAACACGTGTGTGCACATCAACCACAGTGTTTACAGCGTTTAATACATATTCACGGCCCCACTCTTCGTAGTCGACAAAGGTATTCGGCAATTCACGTTCATCTTTTGCTGAGCAATCGACTTCAATCGCACCAGGATTCTTAGCTTTGTTTACTCGGTAAATACCTGCTTCAACTGGCACCCAATGTAATAAATGTACCAGCCAACGTGGTGTAATAATATCCAGCATTGGTACCGTTTTGGTAGCATTGGCAAGCGTGCGTGCGGCGACATCATTTAATGCGGTTTGAATTTGCTGTTCTGCCATGTAAATCTCCTATTAATATTGGCTAATGTGTTTGAGTAATTTCTGATGAATTGATTGGGTTAAGTTTGTTTGCTATTAAAGGGCTTGCTTGTGTTTGCGCCTGCGTAATATTGCTATTTTCTGGCACACTGCGCGTCAGCCATACATTGCCGCCAATTGCAGAGCCTTTGCCAATCGTGATGCGGCCCAGCACTGTTGCTCCCGCGTAAATCACCACATCATCTTCTACAATTGGATGGCGTGCATGACTTTTTAACAAATTGCCATTTTCATCGGTAGGAAAACGTTTTGCGCCTAAAGTGACGGCTTGATAAATACGCACATGCTTGCCGATAATTGTCGTTTCGCCAATTACAACGCCTGTACCATGATCAATAAAAAAGCTCTCATCAATCTGCGCGCCCGGATGAATATCAATACCAGTCGCAGAATGCGCGATTTCTGAAATCATGCGTGCAATCAACGGCAAACCTAATTTGTGCAATACATTCGCAAGCCTATAGTGCGTAATTGCGAGAATACCTGGATAACACACCAGCACTTCATCAACACTTCTTGCAGCTGGGTCGCCTTCAAAAGCTGCTTTGATATCGGTATCTAATAACAGTCGAATTGTAGGTAGTTGCTGGGCAAACTCTTTCACTATTTCTAGTGGTGTTTTTAAGGCATTTTGAGTGTTAAATTGGTGCTCGGTCGGCAGTTGATTCAATGAGTCAGCGGCGAAATTCAGCTCCAATTTCACTTGCGTCACTAAATCACGTAAGACCACATCTAAAGTATGTCCCACAAAATAATCGACACCTTCATCTTTTAAATCGGGCAATCCTAAACGATTAGGAAACAAAGCAGCGGCTAAACCTTCTACGATGGATTGCAACACTTTGCGAGCAGGCAATTTCGGCGGTTTATCGCGACGCTTTCTATGCTCTAGTGAAGACAAACGCAAATCGCGCAGAGCGCTGACAATTTCACCAATACCTAAATCATTGCTGTCGGCTATCGGTGAAAACTGTTGATCTGAATTTATTTTCATTAAGTTTTTCTCAAGTACTTTTTGCCAAAAACAACGCGGCGCTCGCAATATCCCAAATCGTTAAAAACAAAAAAGCCAGCGGTCTACTCGACTCGCTGGCTTCCGGTTGTCCGGTCAGCACACGCTAACACACTCATTAAAACAGCCATTTAGTTTTCTTAAACAGCTTTTAGGTTATTGGGTTTGGTATTGTTTTACCACCTTATTTTAACTTTTTTCTAAGATTCACTCATTAATATCTGTTTTAATATACCAGATAAAAAAATCGCTGCAAGTGATTTAAAGAGGTATTAATGCATTTTTCTTATATTACCTTTAAGCATAAACATATCATTTATTATTCTTTTACATTATTTAAGTCCTCGCGTAAAGTGCGCTTATTCTGAATTTAAAAAACAAAGGCGGTTGTCATGTTTAAAAAAATAAGCTTAGTTAGTGCAATCTTCTCAGCAGGCATATTACTGTCTACAAATGCCTTTGCAGACAGCACATTGTTAAATGTTTCGTACGATGTAACGCGCGAATTCTATAAGGATTTGAATCCTGCATTTATCAAATTTTGGAAGCAGAAAACTGGCGAAACGGTAACGATTAATCAATCGCATGGCGGTTCAGCTAAACAAGCGCGCTCTGTTGCTGATGGTCTTGAAGCAGATATTATCAGCATGAACCAATCACCCGATATTGATATTCTGCACGACCGCGCGAAATTAATCCCTAAAGATTGGCAAAAACGTCTGCCACATGCCAGTTCGCCCACTTCTTCAACTATCGTATTTTTAGTGCGGCAAGGTAACCCCAAGCAAATTAAAGATTGGGACGATTTAATCAAACCTGGTGTCGCGGCAGTTATTCCAAACCCCAAAACTTCAGGCAACGGTAAATATAGTTATCTTGCGGCCTGGGGCTATGTGCTTAAAAAAGGCGGCAATGATGCGCAAGCGAAAGAATTTGTCAGCAAATTGTTTAAGAACGTGCCTGTATTAGATACAGGCGGTCGCGGCGCAACCACCACCTTTGCACAACGTGAAATTGGCGACGTTTTATTGACTTTTGAAAACGAAGTGAATCTAATTAATAAAGAATTAGGCAATAAATTTGATGTTGTTTACCCAAAATCTAGCATTCTGGCGGAAAACCCAATTGCGGTTGTGGACAAATATATCGATAAACACAAAACGCGCGAAGTTGCAGAAGCTTATGCGGATTTTCATTATTCTGAAACTGGGCAGGAAATTGCTGCTAAGCATTACATCAGGCCCAGCTTAGAAACTGTATTGGCAAAACACAGTGCGAATTTTAAAGCGATTGATTTATTTAGCGTGGATGAAGTATTTGGTGGCTGGGCAAAAGCACAAAAAACACATTTTGCCGATGGCGGTAGCTTTGACTCGATTTACAGTAAGTGAGCAACCAAGACTTAACACTAAAAAGGATATAAAAAAATGGCAGATATAGAAAATAAAAATCAGAAAAATAAAGAACTGAGAATTGCACATACGCACATTGAGCAACTGAGATTACAACTCAAAGAATCCTTGTTTTTAGAGCTGGACGAATACGGTTTGGCTGAACAATCGACGGGCGAATTCAACAGTACCTTTTTAGGCGTGCAATTAAACAGCGCTTTTCAGCCGATATACGACAGCTTGGCGGGCGATTTATTTGGTCACGAAGCTTTGTTACGACCATCTTTAGGTGGCGAATTGCCCAGCACATCTGATTTCGCCTACAGCTACGCTGCGCAATCAGGTAAATTAGTACCATTCGATCGCGTCAGCCGTGCTTTGCATGTGCTGAATTTCAGACAGATTTTTGCCGAAAACGGTTTGTTGTTTTTAACAGTGCATCCCAATCTTTTAATTTCTGTTAATGCGCATGGCAAAGTATTTGAACGTATATTACATGCCAATTCTGTGCCCACAGACCGCGTGGTGATTCAAATTGATGAAGGTTTAGTTGCACAAGATAAGCCGTTGATTGAAGCGATTCAAAATTATCGTGACCGCGGTTATCGCATCGCACTTGAGCATTTTGGCAACACCCATTCGCATATCGACCGTCTTTGGAAACTGGCGCCAGATTTTGTTAAGTTAGACAGCAGCCTCATTCAGCAAGCCCAAACCAATGACCATTTATACAAAATTCTGCCAAGCTTGATCAGCGGCGTGAAAGAGCTGGACGCGCGCGCGGTGATAACTGGAGTTGAAACGCAAACGCAGTTAAATATTGCCATTGAAAGTGGCGCAACATTACTACAGGGTGATTTTCTGGGGAAAGCAGTGGCAGCAAAAGAGCTGCAAAAAGTGCATGTTTCTAATGCATTAAGTAACAAATTACACGCAGCTTAATTGGCATAAACGCAGCGACTTATCGCTAAAAAATGGATTGAATTTATATGGCAAAGCAAAAAAACGTGCTTCCTGGTTTTAATTTATCTCTAGGATTTACAATTTTTTATCTCAGTTTGATTGTGCTGATTCCACTGTCGGCCGCGTTTATTAAAACCACCGAAATGAGTTTCAATGAGTTTTGGACGGTGGTGAGCGCGCCAAGGGTGGTCGCGTCTTATCAGTTAACGTTTGGCGCATCGTTAATTGGCGCACTCATTAACGCAGTTTTTGGACTACTTACCGCATGGGTTTTGGTGCGCTACACTTTTCCGGGGAAAAAAATTATTGATGCGTTGGTCGATTTACCATTTGCGTTACCAACTGCGGTGGCGGGAATTGCGCTAACCGCAGTGTATTCAGGCAATGGCTGGATTGGTCAGTGGCTAGAACCGCTCGGCATTAAGGTTGCATTTACACCAATCGGCGTGATTGTTGCGCTTACTTTTATTGGCTTGCCATTTGTGGTGCGCACTGTGCAGCCTGTGCTAGAAGATTTAGAAGCTGAAACCGAAGAAGCTGCGGCCAGCTTGGGCGCGAATCGTTGGCAAACATTTACAAAAATTATTTTTCCTGCCATTTGGCCAGCTTTGCTAACAGGCTTTGCTTTAGCCTTTGCCAGAGCGATTGGTGAATATGGTTCAGTGATTTTTATTGCAGGCAATGTGCCTTTCGTATCTGAAATCACGCCACTGATTATTATTACTAAACTGGAACAGTATGAATATGCCAGTGCAACAGCGGTCGCCGTAGTGATGCTGGTAATTTCATTTTTGCTATTATTTGCGATTAATGGCTTGCAATGGTGGGTGAATCGCCGTGCCAGCGCACTTAGTTAACACATCAATCATACGCAAAAATAAAAGGAACAATCAATGTCAATTTCAACCACATTACCTGCGTCGCAGTACAGCAGTTATCAGAACAAAGTGGCTCGTAGCCGTGCCACATCTGAGCCAGCTTGGGTGCGCTGGACGCTGATTTCCACTGTATTGCTATTTTTAACCTTGTTTTTAATTGTCCCACTGGCGGCGGTTTTTACTGAAGCCTTACGCAAAGGGCTTGATACTTATATCACCGCACTAAGTGACCCAGATGCCTTGTCATCTATCAAACTCACATTAATCGCAGCGGCCATCGCGGTACCACTTAATTTGGTGTTTGGTGTCGCCGCTGCATGGGCAATCGCTAAGTTTGAGTTTCGTGGTAAGAGCATACTCATTACTTTAATCGATTTACCGTTTGCGGTTTCACCAGTCATTGCAGGTTTGATTTATGTGTTGATTTTTGGTTTGCAAGGCTGGTTTGGTTCAAACTTGCTGGATCACGACATCAAAGTCATTTTTGCTATCCCTGGCATTGTGTTAGCCACTATATTTGTTACTTTCCCATTTGTTGCGCGCGAGTTGATTCCTTTAATGCAAGCGCAAGGCAAAGAGGAAGAAGAAGCAGGCTTGGTGTTGGGCGCTTCTGGTTGGCAGATTTTATGGCGCATCACTTTGCCCAATGTGAAATGGGGGTTGTTATACGGTGTGATTTTAACCAATGCGCGCGCCATGGGCGAGTTCGGCGCGGTCTCGGTGGTTTCTGGACATATTCGTGGGCTGACTAACACATTACCTTTGCATGTTGAGATTTTATATAACGAATATAACTACGCAGCAGCTTTTGCGGTTGCTTCATTACTCGCCATATTGGCGCTGGTGACGCTGGTGCTGAAAAGTTTTGTGGAGTGGAAAGTAGCGCGCGATGCGCAGATTGATGAGAAATCCTGATAAAAACCTTGTTACTAAGTATTAAGTTAAAACAGACTTAACCATTAAAAATGATGAAAAAATTAAACTGGATTAAAACATGAGCATTGAGATTAAAAATATCAGAAAAAACTTTGGCAGCTTTAGCGCGCTAAATGATGTGAGTTTGGACGTGCCTAGCGGTGAGTTAGTCGCTCTGCTTGGCCCATCGGGTTGCGGCAAAACAACCTTGCTACGAATTATCGCAGGGCTTGAAACGCCAGATTCAGGCAGCATTCATTTTCATGGTGCTGATGCAACTGCGCAAAAAGTGCGCGAGCGCCAAGTCGGTTTTGTGTTTCAACATTACGCCTTGTTTCGCCATATGACGGTGTTTGAAAATGTCGCATTCGGTTTGCGCGTGCGTCCAAAAGAAACGCGACCAACAGATGCTGAAATTAAAAGACGCGTACATGAACTGCTTGAACTTGTACAATTAGACTGGCTGGCAGACCGTTATCCACCGCAATTATCAGGTGGCCAACGTCAACGTATCGCATTGGCGCGTGCGCTGGCGGTAGAGCCAAAAGTATTGTTGCTGGATGAACCATTTGGTGCGTTGGATGCGAAAGTGCGCAAAGAATTACGCCGCTGGTTACGCCGCCTGCATGATGAATTGCACATTACCAGCATTTTTGTAACACACGACCAAGAAGAAGCACTAGAAGTATCTGACCGCGTAGTCGTGATTAACAAAGGTCAAATTGAGCAAATTGGTTCGCCGCAGGAAGTTTACGATCACCCAGTGTCACCTTTTGTGTATCAATTTTTGGGCAATGTGAATCAGTTTCATAGCCAGATTCATCAAGGTGAAGTGAATATTGGCGGCGTAGGCTTAAAGATTAATGCGCATCATGATACCAATCATAGCGCTGGCTTGGCCTATGTGCGCCCGCATGATATTGAAATCTATAAAGTAAGAAATGGCGAAGCGCCTGCTTTTGAGGCGGTCATTCATTAC
Source organism: Proteobacteria bacterium ST_bin12 (assembly GCA_002083635.1). GTDB lineage: Bacteria > Pseudomonadota > Gammaproteobacteria > Burkholderiales > Methylophilaceae > Methylotenera_A. The sequence continues at coordinate 299,831 of MSXP01000005.1, forward strand.
ATTCATGCAATTGGTCCACTTGTTAGGCTGGAACTGCAACGTGCCGACCAAGAGGATTTGATTGAAGCGGAGCTGACGCAAGAACGCTTTCGCGAATTGGGTTTAAGCCAAGGTGAAAATGTATTTGTTTACCCTAGAAATGTGCGGGTATTTTTAAATTAGGCGATACCTCCGACTTTCACTCAGAGTGTGAACCAAAAACTAAATCTACAGGTGTTGCTGTCCACTTCACCTGTTTAGTTTTGCGATCTAATCCTTTGTACAAATCTTCGTTGGAAGATTTCTTCCACTCTGTGGACATATCAAGCAGGTTTACAAAGAAATCATTGCTTAATGTGCCTGGTCGGCTTGTCAACACGCCATGTTTGCGCCATCACTATTTGCATTTAACGCACGCATACCACCAACTAATGCCGTCATTTCTGTCACATTTAAATTAAGCAGATTGGCTTTTTCCACCAACATTTCGGCTGGTGATAAACGGCTGTCCGCGCTGTAATAATTGCGGAAACCGTCAGCGGTTGGTTTTAAGAACTCAAACGATTGCACATCGGTTTGCGCTTGCGATTGGGCTTATCCATGATTCAAACCATGAAAAAACCATGAGCCAGAAATAGGAAAATTGCTTACTGCTGACCGATTAATTCATTGGTCAAGTTGGCGTTTTTACAGACGGGATGGAATGCTTTTAGTTGAACTTTCGCAGCGTTAACTTCAGCTTAGCTGCGTTTTTTAAGGGAATTAGCTGGGTTGATATTGACTTGCTGTAGATGAATAATTGCTTTTTTCAATCATACTTAACACATTTTTGAGTGCCAAAATTGCTCAAACTCTTGTGTGGAAATGGGCTTTGAAAGCAAATATCCTTGCGCAAAATCACAGCCAGCACCCGCCAATAAATCATATTGCTCTTGGGTTTCTACACCCTCTGCAATCACTCGCATATCTAGCTTATGTGCCATTAAAATAATCGCTTCACACAAGCCCATGTCACTAGAGTCAGCAGTCATGTTTTTAACAAAAGACTGATCAATTTTAATGTAATCAATATCATATTTTTTTAAATAAGATAGCGATGAGTAGCCAGTGCCAAAATCGTCAATCGCCACTTGAATACCTGCATCTCTAAATTTAATTAGCTTATTTGCAACGGTATCGCTTGCATCAAGCAAAGAGCCTTCTGTAATTTCAACTACAATACTACCGCCTGGCAGGCCAGTTTTTTCTAAGTTATGAACCCAAGTAAGGCTAGGGTTTTTAAATTGAACAGGCGATTTATTAATGCTGATTTGAAAATCAGGATGCAGCGCAACACGCCACTTTTGCACTTGTTGTATTGCTTCGCGAAACACCCACTCGCCCAACTCGTAAATCAGGCCTGTATCTTCTGCAATTGGAATAAATTGGCCAGGGCTAATCAAACCTAATTGCGGATGATGCCAGCGAATTAAGGCTTCAGCCTTGAGTATTTTTCCTGTTTTTATTTCAATAATAGGCTGATAAACCAGCTTAAACTCATCTCTTTTGGCTGCATGTCTAAGGTCGTTCGCCAAGCGCATTCTAGATTGAGCTGCCGCTTGCATAGACGGCGTAAAATAACTGTAACGATTACGCCCTTCTGCTTTGGCAACATACATGGCTTGATCGGCATTTTTTAATAAATTATCAAAATCAATCGCATCAGATGTGTACAAAGTAATGCCAATACTGGCAGAAATATAAATAGGCTCCGCGCCCAGTTCAAATGGTCTAATTAATTGAACAAGGATATTTTCTGCAATTCGTTCAGAGTTACTTACATCATCCATTTCGCTCATCAAAATCACAAACTCGTCACCACCTAGGCGCGCTACGGTATCGGTTTCACGCACACAGCTTTTTAATCTTAACGCAACGGCTTTTAACAAGTCGTCACCTTTGTCATGACCCATCGTGTCATTCACTTCTTTAAAGTGATCTAGGTCTAAAAACATCAACGCTAATGATAAACCTGTACGCTCTAACTTTCTGATTTCCTGCTCTAACCTATCTCTAAACATACGGCGGTTAGGCAAATTAGTAAGTGCATCAAAGTTAGCTTGTTGCCAGATTAAGTCTTCTGCTTCTTTTTGCTTGCTAATGTCGCGCACAATACCCAGCACACTACGCTTGCCTTGAAACTCTACGCGTGATGCATGTAAGTCCATCCAAATAGACTCTTGGCCGCCTTTCAACAAAAACTCAGCTTGATAATGTTTTACTGGCTCTTTATCATTTGTGACCCGCTGGGAAAATCGTTGATTCCATAACTCCAAATATGCGGGCGCTACTACTTTTTCAAATGGCAATCCCACAAACTCTTCATGACTGTAACCCAACATTTTGGGCAGAATAGGATTACAAAAAATAAAACGGTAATCTTGCGCAACAAAAACACCATCTACCATCGCCTCTAGCAAGGCGCGCTGATTCGAATCACTTTCTCTTAATGCGGCCTCAATTTTCTTAATTTCATCAATATCGGTATGAGTACCGACAACACGCTCAGCGGCACCTTTCGCATTGGTACTGACAATTTTGCCGCGACTTAGTACCCATTTATAATCGCCACTTTTACATAAAATACGGTGCTCAATCGCATATCGGTCTGATTTACCAAGCACATAGGCTTTTAGTGCAGCCAATACTTTGGGCAAATCTTCAGCATGCACCAACTTCTCCCACTCAGTCACACTGGCGACAAGGTCATCTTCGTTATAACCTAACATTTCTCTCCATTGGCTTGAATAGGTCACTTCTTTGGTCATGACATTCCAATCCCAAACGCCATCTCGTGCACCATCTAATGCAAATTTCCAGCGCTCCTCACTAATCCGAATGGCTTCTAACAAACGTGCGTCTTTTAACACTATTCGGCGCGTTAAAAAAACACCAATCGCCATCAATACAACTGTAAAAGCAATCATAAAAGTTACAATGAGTGTCTGCGCATTGCGTGATGCATCTCCCAGTGCATTTGAAAATGCGTCCTCAATAGGCGTTAATTGAAAGTTGATTTGATTGATTTCATCAATCAGCTGATGCACCTTATCTTGATTCACATCATCACTATTGATATGTTGATGCATCTGTTTTGCCAGCGCAACAATACGCCCAACCATCTCATCGCCCTGCTCCCAATACTCAATGGATGGCTTCATTAAACTGGTATGCTGAAAATTGAGAAACAAGTTCACCATGCCAGAAACGTCATCAGGGTTATTTTCAGCTTTAATAAATGCTTGCTTAGCCTGCATCATATTAGGCTTAGATTTCTGCAAGGCCAAGCGCGCAACTTTGTCTTGCAGGGGAACTTCTATCTCAGCTAAAAATTGCTGATAATCTAATTCAGCATGCGTTTTGGCATAATGGTTTAAATGATAGACGGATTCTTTTTGTGATTTTGACCAAAGGCTTTCACCACTGACATAAGCCCTTACTGCAGATAAGGCGCTCATACTAATAACGCCTAGGAATAACAAAAGTGCCACAATAATAAAAAATGGCCAAATCGTTTGTATTAACTGCCTATTAACAGAGTTAATACTAGTTGCTCCAATGATTGGTTTTTTATTTGTCATCGAATGATCAATTAAATGGATTTTGCCACCTTAAATGATGATGTGCTGCTAAACCAAGTACAACATCCTATTTTGTACCAAGAGTTTTGATGCGTTAGCGCTAGCAATAATATTACTCTAACACTAACAAAAACTCATCCCCATAACGATCTAATTTAGCTTGCCCTACTCCGCTGATTCTACTCATTTCTGTCAGGCTTTGTGGACGCTGATTGAAAATTTCCAGCAGCGTACTGTCATGAAAAATCACATATGGTGGCACGCCTTGTTCTCGCGCTAATTCCAAGCGCTTAGCTTTTAATGCCATCCACAGCGGGTCATCGCTCAAACCATCATAAGCCGCTTTGGCGTTTGAACTGCGTTGCGCTTTGCTCAAGCTCGCTTTTGCCTTACCTACTGCTTCAATATCGCGCCTTAACCATATTTCAGTCTCACCTTTTAATACTGGGCGTGCGGCTTCTGTCAGTTTTAATCCGCCATAGGCTTGAATATCCGCCTCTAAATAGCCACCCGCCACTAGCTGCCTAAACACACTGCTCCACTGGGCAGATGAGATATTTTTACCTACACCAAACACACTTAAAGCCTGATGATTAAACTGCGCTACTTTTGCATTGGTTTTTCCCAACAATATATCGATTAAGTGCACTACGCCAAAACGCTGCCCTGTGCGGTATACAGCAGATAAAGCCATTTGAGCGGCTTGCGTTGCATCCCAAGTGTCCATTGGATTCAAACAATTATCACATTGGCCGCAATTGCCCGCGTGTTGCTCGCCAAAATAGCGCAATATGGTTTGGTGTCGGCAATCTGTGGATTCGCAAAACCCCAATAACGCATCCAGTTTTTGCCGCTCGACCTGCTTGCGTTCTTCTGGCGCATCACCAGAATCCAGCATTTGGCGCATGCTGACTACATCTCCTAAACCATAAGCCATCCAAGCATTTGCTGGCAAACCGTCGCGCCCTGCACGACCGGTTTCTTGATAGTAACTTTCCATGCTTTTGGGTAAATCTAAATGCGCCACAAAACGCACATTCGGCTTATCAATACCCATACCAAACGCAATGGTCGCCACAATAATCACGCCTTCTTCACGCAAAAATCGGCGTTGGTTTTGAGTGCGAACACTCACATCTAAACCAGCATGGTAAGGCAGCGCATCCCAGCCGCGCTCTTTTAGCCAACTGGCGGTTTCTTCTACTTTTTTGCGGGATAAGCAATACACAATACCTGCGTCATTGGCATGCTCAGATTCCAAAAAAGACTCTAACTGCTCACGCGCTTTTAATTTGTGCGTCACGCGATAACGGATATTGGGTCTATCAAAGCTGGCCACAAATTGGCGTGCATTTTCAAGTGATAAACGCTCTACAATTTCAGCACGTGTGGGCGCATCGGCAGTGGCGGTCAACGCAATACGCGGCACGTTAGGAAATTGCGTGTGTAAAGCGGTTAACTTGCGATATTCAGGCCTAAAATCATGCCCCCATTCCGACACGCAATGCGCCTCATCAATGGCGAAAAGTGCAATTCCAGTATGCATTTCAATCTGCTCTAATTGCGCTAAAAAACCGCTTAATAATAAGCGCTCTGGCGCCACATACAAGATTTCTAGTTCGCCTTGTATCAGCTGAGAAGTGACTTGGCGTGATTGCTCAGCATCTAAACTGGAATTTAAAAACGCCGCTTTTACACCCAATTGCTGCAAAGCTTCAACTTGGTTTTGCATCAAAGCAATCAATGGCGAAACCACAATTGTCACGCCATTACGCAGCAGAGCAGGCAATTGATAACACAGAGATTTACCACCGCCAGTCGGCATTAAAACCAGCGCATCACCACCTGCAGTTACATGCTCAATAATGGCTTGCTGCTCACCGCGAAATGTAGAATATCCGAAAACTTGATGTAGGCGTTGCTGGGCGTGGCTTGTGAAAGTGGTTTTTAACATTGCTAGTATTCTACACTGCGTGTAGATTCTGCCATTAAACTAGCGTAAAAAAACCTTGCATCCTTTCACAAGCTTCGCTAAAAAGAGAGTAATCTAGATATTTACTTTGGGATTAAGTAGATGAAAAAAACCTATTACATTGATTATCGCCAAGTGCCATTTGAAGGGCATGCGCATCGCTATCTTTGTGCCGATTGCAAAGTAGAAACCACTACCATTAATGGCCAGTTGAGTGGGCATTTAGCCACTTGTGCTTATAGGATTGCATTAGAAAAAGCTGGCTATGAATCATCTGGGGCATGCCAGACACCTGCCTCGTTAGATGCAGATGATGTCGACTAACTAAAAGCAGTAATTAATACAATATGATGCTGTAAAATTATTCACACAACTTTAGAGCATCATCAACTGAGTTTTGGGGTTATTGATGACTTTAAGTAATAATTTATAGGTATCTAAATCAAACTTAAAGTGCGCGTTTTCTTGTAGCTTTTCTGCCAAATCGACATCATTTTCAACCATTCCTAAATATGTCCAATACTCAAAAATATGTAGCTGGGTTTTATCGTTTTCGCCATTATGTTCGCGGATACCAATTTTGCCAGGGTAGGGCCAGTTTTTTAATCGATGCGCAATTAAGGCTTGTTGCAAGCGCAAGTAATGCATTTCTGGTGACTCTTTGCCGCAACATACACCTTTGCAGCGTTTGATTTGGCTGGAAAAACAAGCGCCACTGCCTGCGGCTTCTAAACCTAAATAGCGCGGGCAAAGTTGGTGCGCCTCGGCAATGCTACGCAAACTTTCTACAGCTTGGTGTTTGCTTTTAAACGTGCCAAATAATTGGCCTAATTCTATGGGATTAATATCGCTTTCGCGCACTAATTCCAATAGATTTTTTGCCTCGAAATTAGTGTTAAGTTTCCAGCTGCACAGTTGGCGCTCGTTGCGTAACTGGCGGTTGTAAATGGGTTGACGTTCTTTTACCAGTTTCGATTCTAACAATAGCGCGCTGAAATCGCCTGCTGCCGTTATCCATTCAACGCGTTTAATCTCTTGCGTAATACGCATTTCTTTGGTGCTGGCGTGGTCGCTACTAAAATGGCTGAGTATGCGCGCGCGAATATTGACACTTTTGCCGATATATAAGGGCAATTCATTATCGGCATAAAACAAGTAAACGCCTGGTGTTTCAGGCATATCATCAAGCAAGTTGGCATCTAAATGGGATGGCAAACTGGGCGCGTTCATTAATTTTGCTGCCGCGTTTCTGATTGCGGCGTCGCCCAACTCTAATTGGGCGGATTCAATAAAGCCCAACATTACGTCTACATCGCCCATGGCACGGTGGCGCGCAATAGTGGTGAGATTATGGCGTTGCATAATGGCATCTAAGCCATGGCTTTTGTGCTGCGGATACAGCAGGCGTGAAAGCTTGACCGTACAAATCACCTTTTGACGCAGTGTAATGCCAATACGCTTAAATTCCGATTTTAAAAAACCATGATCAAAACGCACATTGTGCGCAGCCAATACGCTACCTTCTAAAAAAGCCAGTAGCGTGTCAGCTACCTCTTTAAACAACGGTGCATTGGCGACCATTTCATTGTTAATGGTAGTCAGTTGTTGAATAAACGCAGGAATCGGCTGTTCTGGGTTCACCAAGGTTTGCCAGCGCGCAGTTTCAATGCCATTATCAAATCGCACCAGAGCAATTTCGGTAATACGGTCGCGTAGCGGCATGGCGCCGGTAGTTTCCAAATCTAAAAAAGTAACGGATGGCAGCAAGAGTTAAACCACAAAGTATGAATAGGTAAAAGTGTAGCTTGAATTGAGGAAATACGTAATAAGTGTCTGCGCGAGCGAGTTACGGCGTTGCGCGGTGCTCGCCGCCTCACCGTACTTAGTGTACTGTCTCGGCCTTTGCGCTCCGTGCGCCTTGTACTTCGTCTTGCTCAACGACTTATTCCGCCTCTCCTTAACGTAAAAACATGAAATAAATCATTAACCCAAAATATAAAAACGCAAAAAATCCCACTATCCAAAATACATTCAGTAGATTTTTATTAATGATTTTTAGCTGGTTTTCAATTGCCAATAGTTGCGCATCTTTTTCTTTGCTGTCAGTTTGCATGGTGCTTTCCTCTGTAAAATAATAGCCTCTGTAAAATATCATTTATCATGACCACGCCACCAGCAACAAATTCAGACTTACGCATGCTGACCACGCAATTTGCGCAAAATGGACGACTAGATGCGATTTATTTACGCCCTGCGCGTAATGTGCCCTGTGTGCAAACCACTCACGCAATGGCAATTGCGGGCCAAGGATTAATCGGTGACAGAACACTTAAAACACCTTCACGCAATCCACTGGGCTCCAATAGGCAAGTGACATTGATACAAGCAGAGCATATTGCAGTAATCGCTGCTTTTTTAAATAAACCGGTAGATGCAGCTTGGTTAAGGCGTAATTTAGTGGTTTCTGGCATTAACTTACTGGCAGCCAAAAGCTTATTTAAAGACCAGCCGATGCAATTATGTATTGGCGAAGTGGTTTTAGAAATTACTGGCCCTTGCGAACCTTGCAGCAAAATGGAAGCGGCTTTAGGCAAAGGCGCTTATAACGCCATACGTGGCCATGGCGGTGTGAATGCAAAAGTAATTGTAGGTGGCGAATTAAAGCTGGGTGATAGTGTGCAATGCAAAGTAGGCAGCAATAATGCTAGCTTGCAAACTGCATTATTTTAATTATCAACGTAAGATTAATATGCTTAAACATTAACCCGCGCCTGCATAGCTTCTGCATATAGATTGCGATGCTTTAAACAATCTGCGCTCGTTTTATCATGGCAATGTGTGCGTAATTTACATGCACAACTTTCTGCAACTAGCTGCTCTAATTTCTGCAACATGGTGTTGCCAGTTTGTACTGAATTTTTTTCCATTTCCGACATTTTGCATCCTTAATTAATTGCGCGCATCAGTTTTAAGCTATTCCAACTTTATACAGCATATTAGTGCGCTATATCTAGTTTAAATTGCATCAAATTGACATATTAATACAATCAAATTGACACATTCAAAAACGATAATACATTTTTAATAGTAGCAATGTTAAAGGAGTTTAAAAATGAAATTATTGAACCGCTTGCGCGAAATGCGTGAAGAGCAAACCGAAGAAGAATATGCGCCTGATGAGCACAGCTTTTATGCCTTTGAAAATGCAGAAAAGCCTGAGGACGATTACTTGGACACGATTGGCGTGGGCACTACAACGATTGACGATATTATTCGTTTAAATGTTGAGCACCGTAATTTGCAAATGAGCCTTTACGCAACAGCTTAAAACGTTTTTATTACTTGTTAGCAAACCCATTGGGGTTGCTAGATTGCCAATGCCAAGTATCGCGGCACATCTCTTCTAAATTACGGCTTGCCTGCCAGCCTAATACTGTTTTAGCCACTGTTGCATCTGCATAATTAATCGCCACATCGCCCAAACGTCTGGGTAAAATTTCATATGGAATATCTTTTGCGCTGTTTTTAGCAAAAGCATTTACCACATCTAATACACTGTAACCAACACCAGTGCCTAAGTTAACGGTAATCATGGCTTGTTTTTTAGCCAGATAATCCAGCGCAGCCACATGGCCATCGGCCAAATCCATCACATGAATATAATCGCGCACACCTGTGCCGTCGTGTGTGGCGTAATCGTTACCAAACACGCGTAGTTTTGCCAAACGCCCTACCGCGACTTGCGCCACGTAAGGTAATAGATTATTGGGGATTCCATTTGGGTCTTCACCGATTAGCCCAGAATTGTGCGCGCCAATCGGATTAAAGTAGCGCAGCAAAGCAATGCGCCAAGTGTTATCAGCTTTGTGCAAATCGCGCAAAATATCTTCAATCATTAATTTACTGCGGCCGTAGGGATTTGTGGCGCTTAGAGGGAAATCTTCTTTAATCGGTACACTAGCTGGGTCGCCATATACAGTGGCAGATGAGCTGAACACGATATTTTTAACGCCAAACTCTGCCATCACTTCAAACAGATTAAGGCTGCCTACCACGTTATTATCATAATAAAGTTGTGGTTTTTCAGTAGATTCACCCACTGCTTTTAGACCCGCAAAATGCACAACAGCGCTAATGCTATGCGCTGTAAAAATGGCGCGCATCGCAGCTTTGTCGCGAATATCGGCTTGAACAAACGTAAATGTTTTGCCAGAAATTTGGGTAACGCGTTTTAAAGATTCTGGCGAACTGTTAGATAAATTATCAACGACTATAATCTCATGCCCTGCAGCCAGCATTTGTACGCACGTGTGCGAACCGATATATCCTGCGCCACCTGTAACTAATATTGCCATTATTGATGCTTTGTTTGATGTTTAAAAATGCCATGATACTGCATAAATCACGTCTTTTTATGGCAAAAAAATGACGCATCCTAAAAATTTAACTCAAAAAATGGGTTAAGTTTTCAAGTTAAGTAAGCAATTAAGCATTAAATTTCATACTCTGCAAGCGCACTTGCTCGTTTTTTGCAGTGGCATAGCATTCGCAACTGCGGTCTTCTAAACCTTGGCGATCCAGCACAGTGATTAAGCCGCGTTTGTAGCTAATCACGCCCGCATCTTGCAGTTTTACAGCAGCATCTGTCACGCTTTCGCGTCTAACGCCAAGCATGTTAGCCAGCATTTCATGTGTCATTGCAATTTGGTTATCACTTAATCTATCCAAACTGAGTAATAAACGGCGACATAACTGCTGGTCTATAGAATGATGGCGATTGCACACGGCAGTTTGTGTCATTTGCGTAATCATTGCTTGCGAATAGCGCAGCAGAATATTGAGCATTGCACCATCACGATTAATCGCGTTTATAGCGGCTTGCGCACGCATTCTGTAACCTTTACCAGCGCTTTGTACTAGAGCTTGATTTGGCGTGTTGCTGCCAGAAAGTAGCAATGAAAGACCTACAACACCATCATTACCCACAACAGCCACTTCAGAAGAAGCGCCGCTTTTAGTCATATAAAGAAGCGATACAATAGCCGTGGTTGGAAAGTACATATAAGCGGGTGTTTTGCCCGATTCATACAAAACTTGATTGAGCGAAAAATCAACTGGTTCCATATCTGGCTCCCATTGATTCCACTCTATTTCTGACATAGCAGCCAACAAATGATTTTGTTGAGGTATAGCCGCTGTGTTTTGAATTGGATTTTGAATTGGTTGCGCTACGATACCCATGTGATTCCCCTTTTTGAGGATTTCATGGTGCGCTTATTTAATCCACTCAATAATCAGACACAAACGGATTACGATGTAAGCCCTATCCTACGCAATTTCTGTAAACTGTCTGTGCGATGGCGTACGTTTACTTAACTTTAAAATGCATACAATTATTTAAACAATTGCTATCAATCATTTACTTCACTATCCGAGTTTAATTTGCCAAACAACTTACACATTGCCACTTTTAATATTCACAAAGGCTTTAGCCATTTTAATGCGCGTTTTTCGTTGCATCAGCAGCGCGAATTATTGCGCAATCTGCATGCAGACATCCTTTTTTTGCAAGAAGTACAAGACGAGCACACTCACCACAGCAAACGTTTTTCTGGCTGGCCTATGGCGGGGCAAGTAGAGTTTTTAGCCGATAGTATTTGGCCACAATTTGCTTATGGTAAAAACTCAGCCTACCCCGCTGGGCATCATGGCAACGCATTGCTTTCAAAATTTAATATCAGCAAAATGACCAATATCGACATTTCTGCGCACCCAACAGAACAACGTGGTATGTTGCATTGCATCATTGAAGTGCCCGGCTGGGATGTACCCCTGCATGCCATTTGTGTACATTTAGGTTTATTTGCACATTGGCGTCGCCAGCAATTGGGACGGGTCGCAGATTATATTGAACAACATGTGCCAGCCAATGCGCCATTGATTATTGCGGGCGATTTTAACGATTGGAGCGCGCGCGCAGGCAAAGTTTTTGCAACACGCCTGCATTTAAAAGAAGTTTTTGAACACCACGCTGGCAAACATGCGCGTAGCTTTCCATCCTGGTTGCCTTTATTAAGGCTAGATCGTATTTATGTGCGCGGCTTTGAAATTAAGCACGTAGAAGTGCATGCAGGCGCGCATTTTGCTACAGTGTCTGATCACGCCATATTGACGGCGACAATTTTAAAAACATAAATTTTATGACCAAATTCATTACTGGCAACCATATTGAATTATTGCGAAATGGTACGGAGTATTTTCCTGCGCTGGTAACCGCTATTGAGCAAGCACAACAAACGATTGACCTGCAAACCTATATTTTTGAAGCTGATGCAGTGGGTGTTCAAATAGCTGATGCACTAAAAGCAGCTGCGCAACGCGGCGTAACAGTGCGTGTGTTGATGGATGGTTTTGGTTGTAAAGACATGCCTGCTGATTTTGTAAAAGCACTTAAAAAAGCAGGCGTGCAAGTCATGTTTTATCGCCCCAAAATATCGCCTTGGACATTCAAAAAAAATCGCTTACGCCGTCTGCATCGTAAAGTGGCCGTGATTGATGAGAAAATTGGCTTTGTGGGCGGCATTAATATTATTGATGACCTTAATGTGCCCGATAATTTACCGCCGCGTGTGGATTATGCTGTTAGGGTTGAGGGCGCGTTGCTGCCAAGTATGATTGCAAGCGTGCAAAAACTATGGCGCAGAATTAAATTCACGCATTTGCAAGCGTTAAGTATTGATGCAAAACCAAACATTCAGGGCAGCACCAGCATTAAAAAAGGGGTTAACGCTGCTTTTGTGCTGCGCGACAATTTACTGCATAGACGCGATATTGAAAACGCTTACTTAACCGCTATTAAAGGGGCAAAATTTGAAATTATCATTGCCAATGCCTACTTTTTGCCTGGCAGACGTTTTAGGCAAGCATTAATAAAAGCCGCTCAGCGTGGCGTCAAAGTAGAGTTATTATTGCAAGGCCGCATGGAATATTTTTTAATGCTAGCAACGCATGCTTTTTACACCGTGTTTTTAAAAAGCGGCATCCATATTTTTGAATACCGCAAAAGTTATATGCATTGTAAAGTGGCGGTAATTGACAGCAGTTGGGCAACAATTGGCTCTTCTAATATTGACCCATTTAGTATGCTGCTGGCGCGCGAAGCCAATATTGTGGTGCAAGACAGCGCATTTGCTAGTGAATTAAGAGATGAAATTAAGCAATCGATTCAGCAACAATCCGTGCAAGTTTCTGCACAAGAGTGGCTGCAAAAAAACACGCTTAAGCGCGCTATGTCGTGGTTAATTTATGGTGCAGTAAAAGCGGTTTTAGGTGTGATTGGCTATTCAAACAAGCATTAGTTTTTTAATGAATACCATTCATGCGATTGAACACCCATTTTCCAACAGAGGCACTCACGCCACTTAATAACGTACCCCATGTAATATCAATTAGCGACAGACTGAGTGGCCAATCTTTTAGTAAGGCTAGATTGGTTAAGTCATAGCTGGCATATACAAAAAAACCAAAAGTAGCGGCTGCCACAAAAGTATTTTTTAGTCCTCTGTGATGCCGATTGGGCATCAGTGCAAACCACATTAAGCCAGACACATACACAATATAAAACAAGCCTGCAAACACTAAATTAGGCTTGGCTGCCATCAAGTGGCCGATGCCTTGCTGGTAAATTGGCTGTGCAATCATGCTTAACCAAATAATGTCTAACACAAACATCACAATCATAGTCGTGAGATAGGCGGGTAAAAATTTCAACAAGGTATGTTTCCTACATCAATAAGGTGAGTGTTTTAAAAGACTACACAATTCAAGCCTAGCCAAATGCTGCACAAACAGAGTGTAACCCAGTTTGGGCTGTTAAAGCGTGCTGGCTGTAACCCGCCAAATCGTATTCCCCACATCATCCGCCACTAGCAATGCCCCACTTTTATCAAGCACAACACCGACTGGTCTGCCGTAAGCATCGCCGTCTTTAGTTAAAAAGCCAGTTAACACATCAACAGGCAAGCCTGTTGGCTTACCATTCACAAATGGGACATAAATCACTTTATAGCCACTGCGCGGCTTGCGGTTCCAAGACCCATGCTGACCAATAAACATGCCATTGGCAAAGGTATCAGGCAAAGTAGTGCCTTGTGATGCAGCTAAACCAAGGGATGCCGTATGTGGACCTAGCGCGTAATCTGGCACTACCGCTTTAGCCACCAAATCTGGCTGTTGCGGCTGCACGCGCTCATCTACATGTTGGCCATAATAGCTATAAGGCCAGCCATAAAAAGCACCATCTTGCACAGAGGTTAAATAATCGGGCACTAAATCGCTACCAATTTCATCACGCTCGTTAACCACTGTAAATAAAGTGTTGCTAGTTGGCTCCCAAGCCATGCCGTTGGGGTTACGCAGGCCAGATGCAAAAATGCGATATGTACTTGTTTTGATGTCTACTTCTAGAATAGCAGCACGCTCAACTTCTGCTGTCATGCCGTTTTCTGCCACATTACTGTTAGAACCCACTGTAGCATACAGCTTAGTGCCATCCGCATTTGCAATTATATTTTTAGTCCAATGGTGATTAATACCACTGGGTAAATCGATTATTTTCTCGCCTGGGCCTATAATTTTTTTATCGCCCTCTGCATAATTAAATCGCACAATGGCATCGGCATTGGCCACATAAAGATGATTACCAATTAATGTCATGCCAAATGGCGAATGTAAGTCTTCTAAAAACGGCAGGCGCACATCGGCAACACCATCGCCATCTGCATCTCGCAACAAAGTAATACGGTTAGGACTCACCACGCCAGCGCCAGCGCGCTTCATGACCATGCCGGCAATCCAGCCTTTAATGCTACCGCTATCAGGTTTAGGTGGCGCGTTGGTTTCGGCAACTAATACATCACCATTGGGTAAAACTGTCATCCAGCGTGGATGCTCTAAACCGCTAGCAAAGTCAGCAACCTGAGTACCAGCTGCCGCTATTGGTGTTGCTTTATCTGGCCAGCCTTTGGCGGGTGCAATGTGCACAGTTGGCAAAAAGGTTTTGTTGGGCGCAGGCAAAATGGGGGTTGCGCCCATACCTGCAGAAATCGGTAAATTTGCCACTTCTCCACACGCCACTATAAACAACGCACTTGAAGAAATGGCCAATAAACGTAATGTCGGCTGAATCCAAACACCTAACTGATTGAAACCGACATCATTTTTAATCATCATATACGTCCCATTAATACTAAAACAATCAATATAATTACAACCAAGCCTAGGCCGCCGCTTGGGCCATAACCCCAGCTTTTACTGTATGACCAGCCAGGAAACGCGCCAATCAGCATTAAGATTAAAACAATTAATAATATGGTACCCAAACTCATGATGATTCCCCTTAATAATTAAATCAAATAACCAGTCAATCTACCTACTTTTAAATTATTCTGTTTCTTTAAGTGGTTCTGGTGCTGGCTCTGTTTCTGCTGGCGCAATAATAATGTTTGTATCCCCGCTTGGTTTACCTGTTTCACCTTGTATACCCGCATCACCAGTTGCACCTGTTTGGCCAGATTCGCCTGTTGGTCCTGCTGGGCCTGGAACTGGTACTATAACGGTTTCAGCTGGCACGTTGACTACTGTTGGTTTATCGCAAGCTGTTAAACTTAATAAGCCAATAATCGAAGCCGTTAATATGAAGTGGTTCATGAATTATCCTTAAAAATGTGGTTAAGTCACACACTGTAGGCTTAAAACAATCGGGCTTCAGTGCGCTGTCGTACATAAGCGCCTCTATTTAAAGAAGTAATGTTCGGCAACGTACAGACCTGCTTAAATATAAATTCTATTATGTGCTAATTAATTATTTTAGACCGGGGCTAGCCATGATAAAGCCTAAATGTAACTGTCCGCTTTGTTCTTCTTACGCAGTGCGTATTCATCGACGTTTGGCAGACAGAGTCATCAGTTGGTTCAAGCCTGTTTATCGTTATCAGTGTCAAAATTACCACTGCAAATGGCAAGGCAATATTCGATGTTAAATCTGTTTATGTTTGGCTATTGGCATTTATAGCTGATTCATTTCAGCAGGACTCATTATAAAAAACCCTATCATTCAAAATATTCACTTTGAAAATCCTACGATTTTTAATGATGCGCTATATAAAGATAAAATTAGGGCTGAGATTGCACTTAATTCGATTAGTGATGCCGTTATTTGCACGGATATCTATGGCAATATCGATTACTTAAATATTGCCGCAGAAAAAATGACAGGCTGGTCGCGCGAAGAAGCAGCTGGTCATCCATTTAGCCATGTGTTTCAGATTATTGATGGCACAAGCCACCAGCCGATTCCAAGTCCTGTGGATTTAGTCTTGCAGTCAAGCCAGGCCATGGGTTTAGCTGCAGATACAGTATTAATGAGACGCGATGGTAGCGAAATTGAAATTGCAGATTCCGCCTCGCCTATTCTTGATTGGGATGGCAAGCTAACTGGTGTCGTGGTGGTTTTTCACGATGTCAGCGTAGCAAAAGCCATGAGCCTGAAAATGTCGCATTTAGCGCAACACGATTTTTTAACTAATTTGCCCAATCGCGTACTGTTAAATGATCGCATTGCACAGGCAATTGCCTCGGCTAATCGTTACGGTACTAAGGTGGCTTTACTCTTTTTAGATTTAGATAATTTTAAGCATATTAACGATTCGCTAGGCCACGCAACCGGCGACAAACTGCTGCAATCGGTGACTAAACGCTTAAGTGCCAGCGTGCGCAATACTGATACAGTTAGCCGGCAAGGCGGTGATGAATTTATTATCTTGTTAGAAGACAGTAAAACAGGTAAAAACGCCGCCCTAACTGCCGAAAAAATTTTAGAAGAGCTGACCTTGCCGCATGAGATTGGCAAATGTCAGCTATACATTACCACCAGCATTGGTATTAGCGTTTATCCGCAAGATGGTTTAGATGGCGAAACACTGCTAAAAAGTGCCGATACCGCCATGTATTACGCCAAAGAGAAAGGCCGTAACAATTATCAGTTTTTTAAAAACGAGATGAATACCCATGCTGTACAGCGGCTAAAAATTGAAGCGGATTTAAGGGTTGCGCTAGAAAAACATCAATTTGAACTGCTGTATCAGCCTAAGATTAATTTAAATAACAATCAAATGACAGGCGTGGAATGTTTGCTACGCTGGCAGCATGATGAATGGGGTCAGATGATGCCCGAATCATTTATTGGTATCGCAGAAGAATCTGGCTTGATTGTGCCAATTGGCCGCTGGGTATTGCGCGAAGCCTGCAAACAAGCCAAAGAATGGCTAGATAATAGCTTGCCTGCAATCACAATCGCCGTGAATATTTCGGCAAAAGAGTTTTTGCAAAAAGATTTTGTAGAAAGCGTGCGCGCTGTTTTAGTTGAAACGCAATTGCCTACTCATCTTTTAGAATTAGAAATAACCGAGAGCGTATTGATGCGCGATGCGCAGTCTAGCACTGCAATCTTGCATCAACTCAAGCAAATGGGCATCCAGTTGGCTGTGGATGATTTTGGTACTGGCTATTCCAGCTTAAGCTACTTACAGCAATTTCCGATTGATGTGCTTAAAATCGACCAGTCATTTGTACATCACATTGCATCAGCCACTGATGAAGGTATTATTGTAAGCGCCATTATTAGCATGGGTAACAGCCTTAAATTGCGGGTAATTGCAGAAGGTATTGAGAATAAAGTACAGCTCGATTTCTTAAAAAGTCGCCACTGCGAAGAGGGTCAAGGTTATTTTTTCAGCAAAGCATTAACGGCTAAAGCGTTTGCAGAGAAATTTTTAACAAGCAATATTAACTAAGTTTACCGTTAACTTAATCATTAAACTTGAGGTAATTAAAACTTTAAGTGTAACTTACTGACTATTTTACGTATTTCGTTTGCACGTCTATAGGGTACTGAAACAATCATTAATACAGCACCATCATTAATTCTTGTTTCATATTTAGTTAAATCTGTATTTAAAATATTAACGCCCAGTAAAGCTGCACCAATTGCCGCTGCAACTGCGCCAATGAAAGTAGTCACCGTTAAGATGGCAAAGTCACTTGCATTGGTAAACCATAAAGGTGAATCAGTAAACCAAGCAGGAAAATACAGCACATACAGTCCACCAAGCAAACCCAAACCTGCACCCATTAAAATACCTTTTAAACCCTCATTAAAAGTATTGGTCGCTTCTAAAGCAGTGGCAGACTGTAGCAAACCTAGATTGGTGCCTGGCCTTGCTAAAAAACATACGTTTTTATCTTCAACGCGGGCTAACAACATCGCTTGGCTGGCTTGATTTGCGACTTTCATATCAGGTAACAAAAAGTTTAGTTTCAAATTCATAGCGCACTTTCATTTTCATATTGTTTTAGTTGTTGGATTTCTCAGATTTGTCAGTATCAACCAAAATTAGGATTTGGCTGGGATTTTTCTCTTTTTCTCCATCTAAAATATTGTCAATTAAGGCGCTTACTTCACTCATTGAGCCAAATTTAACATTACCCGTGCCTGATACATTTTTTTGCATAAAATGTGTTTTTTCACGGTTAAGAATTTTCATCCTGTTCTCACAAATAATATTTACCGAATATATGCATTTAGCAAAAACGGTTTAGATTGGTAAAAGTGACCATCAATATTAATTTGGTTTTCTTGCCATTCAGTCAATTGTGTATCCACCTCAGCCTGACTTAACCCATATATCGATTGAATTTTGCGCACTAAATAATTGCGCCTACCTGCAATTTCATCCAAGTGAGTGTCGGTTAGCTTATCCCAGTCATGCTTGATAATACTTTTAAATTGCGCCCAGTTACTTTCAATTTGTTGCCAATCCATTGCGTTTCCTTTTCAATTTTGTCGAAAATGTTATTGCCATACCATTTATGTTGTGTCGAATTGGTTAGTTTGGATTAATACTAAAACTGGTAAAAAATTTAGTCTGTTCGATAGCGAACAAATAACTCTGTTATAGAGTTCAAGTATGTCCTAATGATGACAAACGCTCATTTGTGCAAATAAAATTTATTTGCAACAGCCACTTTAAAACGCATGTGATTTAAAGTGGCTGACGGCAAATTTACACTCTTTGCCGTATTATTTGGCTTTTAAACGCATATCGTTTTTAACAGAACTCACGCCTTTAACTTCACGTGTCACTTGTGCTGCTTTAGCAATGTCCGCTTCAGAATTGACAAAACCGCTTAGCTGCACAACGCCTTTAAATGTTTCAACATTAATTTCAGCAGATTTTAATGTTTCTTCATTTAAGATTGCTGCTTTTACTTTTGTGGTAATCACGGTGTCATCAATGTATTCACCAGTGCCTGATTTTGTGGCTGTTGATGCGCAACCTAACATGGTTGTAAATGCTAGTGCCAACACTAAGGCTGATAAGATTTTGAATTGTTTCATTTGGTACTCTCCATAAATTTAAACAGATTGCAGGTTGTCATTTATGGGTGATAAATGCTTTCCCCGAAACGATTGGTAACCGTAACTAAATCATCATGCGCTTGTCTTTAAAATAGCTCTGTACGCTGGCGTACTTAATTTTTATTTTTTTAAAGGTAGTATTTTTGAATTACTATCACTTACTTATCGTTTTAATTTTTAGGTTTGTATGCAAGTTAGTCGAACAACACCAATCACATATTTGATGAATACCGTAAATTTGAATAAATTTTTTATTGGGTTTAGTTTGATGGCCTTATCGGCCTGCTAATCCATCCCAATCATGGTGCCAGATATGGCCATGCAATCAGCCAAGCCGCCAACACTTGAAAGCGCACGCGGCCCACTTAGCGCACAGCAAAGTAAGAAAATCTTAGCCAAGATTAAAAAAGACGGCGTAGAAACCAGTATTTTTGATAAGCATTTAGCCTTAATTGGCGAGGTGGTTGGTAGCCCGCTCATTGTTGGCAATAAAGTGGATTTATTGATTGATGGACCTAGCACTTACGCCGCCATGTTAAGCGCCATAGACAATGCAAAAGACCATATCAACATGGAAACTTTTATTTTTGAAGATGATGAAATCTGGCATGAATTTGCCATGCGATTGATGGCAAAACAACGCGGCGGCGTGCAAGTCAATCTGATTTATGACAGTGTGGGCTCAATTTCCACTCCAAAAGAATTTTTTGCTAGCTTAAAAGAAAGCGGTATTAATGTGCTGGAATTTAATCCGATTAACCCTGCAAAGGCACGCAAAGAGTGGAGCCCGAATGAGCGAGATCACCGTAAGCTGCTGATTGTTGACGGAAAAACTGCATTTGTTGGCGGCATTAATATTAGTAGCGTGTACTCAAAAGGCTCATTTAGTGGCTCAAATAGTAAGTCGCAAAAAAAACCTGCCAAAACCGATGCCAATCAATCTGAGCTTGCTGGTATTCCTTGGCGCGATACGCATTTAAAACTGGCAGGGCCAGTGGTTGCTGAGTTTCAAAAATTATTTATTGAAACTTGGCAACAGCAAAAAGGTGACGCTTTAGCCGCAAAAGATTATCTGCCAGCGTTGACCAATCAAGGCAATGAAGTAGTACGCGCGATTGGCAGCACGCCCGATGAGCCTTACAGCCAGATTTATGCAACCCTGATATCGGCAATTAATAGTGCAGAAACGCAAGTGTATTTAACCAATGCTTATTTTGTGCCAGATCCGCAATTGCTGGCTACGTTAAAAGATGCGGTAAGCCGTGGCGTATCGGTTAAATTGCTGCTGCCCGAAAAAACAGATTCTGATTTAGTGTTTTATGCATCGCGCTCTTATTACAACGAGCTGTTAGAAGCGGGTGTCGAAATCTATGAACATGAGGTGGCGATTTTGCACGCTAAAACGGCATTAATTGACGGCGTTTGGTCAACTATTGGATCGACCAATTTAGATTGGCGCAGCTTTGTGAATAACCAAGAAATTAACGCAGTGATGCTTGGCCAAGATTTTGGTGATCAAATGCAAAATATGTTTTATCAAGATTTAACCGTTTCTCAGCAAATCACCTTAGAAGATTGGCGCAATCGCCCAGTTTCATCGCGCATTAAAGAACGCGCCGCGCGCCTGTGGGCACGGTTTTTATAAATGTTGACTTAACCAGTTTTTCAAGAGGAATTTAATGCATCTTTTTAAGCAGTCAAAAGTGAATGCCAATTTGGTATTCACTATCAGTATTTTATTTATATTATTTACCGCCAATTTTAATGCTTGGGCGGTTAATGTTGAAAAGCCCAACGCAGACAACTATGCCGCTGCCTTGCTTAGCCAGCATAAAATATTAAGCAAACGATTAGCAAATAATCAATTTAATCGCCCAATCACGCTTAACTCTAGCGAAACGCCAGAACAGTTAAAAGGGGAAATTTACGCGGTGCTAGATTATCCTTTTGCTACCGTTAATAACGCACTCAATCAGCCTGCACATTGGTGCGATGCGCTTATTTTGCATATCAACATCAAATATTGCCGCGCAGAAACGAACAAGACAGGTACTGTGATGCATTTGAATTTAGGCAAGAAACATGATCAAACTTTAGCAGAAACCTACAAAGCTGCATTTAACTATCAAGAAATCAGCAAAGCGGACAATTACTTTTCTACAGAGCTCAATGCAGCCGAAGGCCCTTTAGGCACAAGTGATTACCGTATTTGGGTTGAAGCGACACCGCTGAATAACAATCAAACCTTTTTGCACTTTACTTACGCCTATTCATTTGGCTTAACTGGCCGAATTGCTATGAAAGGCTACTTGGCGACCATCGGTAAAGATAAAGTTGGTTTCACCGTTAACGACACGCCAAGCAATGGCCAGCCCGATTATATTCAAGGCGTGCGCGGCGTGGTAGAACGCAACACCATGCGCTATTACCTAACCATAGACGCCTACCTTGCCAACTTAAACCAACCCGCAAATAAGCAGCTGGATAAACGATTAGAAAAATGGTTTAACAGCACCGAAGAGTACGCTAAACAGCTACATGAAGTCGAACGCAACGATTACGTTGAAATGAAAAGAAAAGAATATCAACGACAAAATACTGTTAACTAATCAGCAATGAGTAAATTAAAATTATTCAAAAATAGTAAAAGTGTTTCTGCCCTTCGCTTTGGATTGATACAAAGCAATATCAGCCTCTTTTGCAATCTGCTTTAAAGTAGCCGCTTTATCGGGCGTGTAAATAGAAATACCCATACTCAGGTGAACAGTGATTTCTTTTTCTAATATCGCAATCGGCTCTGCGAATTCTGATTTAAGTTTGGTAGCGATTGCGGTAATGTTTTGAAGAGAACTCACCTCAGTTAAAACCACAATAAATTCATCTCCACCCACACGGCTGACGGTGTCTGTATCTCTTAAGGCAGATTTAATGGATAAAGCCACCGCCTTCAGCACCTCATCACCAAAATCGTGTCCGTAACTATCATTGATATGTTTAAAGTAATCGATATCAATTGCCATGATCGCCATCATTTTTTGAAAGCGTTTGGCCGTATTAAATGCTATTTCCATGCGATCTTTTAACAGCCTTCTATTGGGCAGATTCGTCAAACTATCTAGCATGGCATCTTCTGAAAGTCGGTAACGGTCTTTGTATAAGTAATAGGCTAAAAATCCAGAGATCAAACTAACAATAATGCTTATTATTTGATAAGTAACAATTTGATTTGTAAAAGAAGGGGTATGGTTTTTAATCGCCCACTCCCACTTGCCATTTGGCACCATGCTAGCTTGTTTATAAGTACTATCATCTGCAAAAAGCTTGGCATCCCCAAAAAATACTTTTCCAGTGTCCGCAGTCCTAATAGCAAACTCATGCTTATTAGGCGTATTTTTAAAGGCCGCTTTTAAGAACCTATCGGTGTCAATTACAGTAGATACGATTCCCCAGTATTCGCCATCAATAAAGATGGGGTACCGATAAATAATACCTTGCCCACCCTGAATTAAGTCTACAGGGCCATCCAGTACCCCCTGCCTGGTATCAATGGCTTGCTTCACTTTTGGCCATTGGTCTGGAATATTGCGAAAATCTTTACCAATAACTGCTCTATTATTGGTTTCAGGGTAAACGTAAGTTAACTCATATCCAACGGCAATACCTAAATTGCGAACGTTCATCGAGTGTTGCCACAAATCTTTAAGAATGAGTTTAAGCTTGTCTGGATCCAACTCAGATTGATAAACAGTGATATAACTGGTTAAGCCGTTCGAAATAAATAACAACGAATTTAATTCGCGGTCAACTTTGGTCCACAAAAGATTAGCGTATATAGATGTTTTTAACGCTTCTTCTGCTTTATATTTTTGATGTTGTGATTCAATTAAAAAACTCAATAAAATAAAAACCAAAACAGCTGTTATGAAAGCTGCGCCATGCCATTTAAAGTTTAATTTTATGCGATTACTGATTGTTATCATGCTGAATGGTACTCTCAAATTAAGCACTCAGATTCAATCTAAATAGCTTTAATCATGGGTTAATTAAGTGAGAAAACTTACCGCAATAAAAAACCCGCACTTAGGCGGGTTTTTGATGTGTTCTGATGTTTCGCAAAACACTAAATTGGTAGGGCGTGCGGGGATCGAACCCACGACAAACGGATTAAAAGTCCGCTGCTCTACCAGCTGAGCTAACGCCCCATTTTTTATTACTGCTACTTAATGGGTAAATAAAATTACTGGTAAGTATTTTTGTGCTTGATTTACATCACTCACGAAAGGGCGCAATTATGCAAGAAACTACGTGATAGGTCAATGACAACCTGCTAAATAAATTAACTTTTTATATTATTTATTTTTATGCTGAACTTGAACTTTTTTCATCGATACTGCTTGAGGTATTGAATCATTGACTTAACACGAATCTGAGCGTTGATTTTTACTCGGCACTTTATTATCGCATGCCAGGCAATTTACCGCCCATCATGCTGCCCATACCGCGCATCATTTTGGCCATGCCGCCTTTACTAAACATTTTCATCATCTTTTGTGTTTCTTCAAATTGTTTTAGTAAGCGGTTCACTTCTTGCACTTGCACGCCACTACCTGCTGCAATGCGTTTTTTGCGCGTGGCTTTAATTAGCTCTGGCTTTTTGCGCTCAAGCGGCGTCATGCTGTTGATGATGCCTTCAATGCGGCGCAGCGATTTGTCAGCATCTTCGTTATTGACCTTGGCCGCCATGCTGGCCATTTGTGCAGGCATTTTATCCATTAAGGCACCCATGCCGCCCATTTTTCGCATTTGTGTCATCTGGCTTTTAAAATCTTCTAAATCAAATTTACTACCCGATTTTATTTTATCGGCGACTTTTTGCGCCTCTGCCATATCTACGTTTTTATGCGCTTGCTCAATTAAGCCTAGCACATCGCCCATGCCTAATATGCGGCCCGCCATACGGTCTGGGTGAAATGGCTCTAAACCATCTACTTTTTCGCTCACACCGATAAATTTAATCGGCTGACCAGTCACATGGCGTACGCTTAACGCCGCACCGCCGCGCGCGTCGCCATCAAGCTTAGTCAATACCACACCAGTTAACGGCAAGGCATCACCAAACGCCTTAGCGGTATTCACCGCATCTTGACCCTGCATCGCATCTACTACAAACAGAGTTTCAACAGGGTTAAGTTGAGTGTGTAGGGCTTTAATTTCTGCCATCATGGCTTCGTCAATACCTAAACGGCCTGCCGTATCAAAAATCAATACGTCGTAATAGCCGCGTTTGGCAAAGGCCAGCGCATCATTTGCAATATCCAACGGCTTCTGATTAGCGTTGCTGTCAAAACAATCAATATCCAGCTGTTTGGCCAAGGTTTGCAGTTGTGCAATCGCCGCAGGGCGATACACATCTGCACTCGCCAGTAATACTTTTTTCTTTTGTTCTTTTAATAGCTTGGCTAATTTGGCAGATGTGGTTGTTTTACCAGAACCCTGCAAACCTGCCATTAAAATGATTGCAGGTGGCACAGCGGCTAAATTAAGCCCAACATTGGCCTTACCCATCAACGCGGTTAATTCATCGTTTACCACTTCAATCACAGCTTGGCCAGGCGTTAAGCTTGCCAATACTTCTTTGCCCTGCGCACGCTCTTTTACCTTGCTGATAAAGTCCTTTACTACAGGCAAAGCCACATCCGCTTCTAGCAATGCCATACGCACTTCGCGCATGGCATCAGCGATATTGTCTTCGGTCAATCGCGCTTGTCCGCGCAAATTTTTAATAACGCCTTGTAACCTGCCGGTTAAGTTTTCTAACATATTTTTACACCCATTAAATTTGGCTCAATTTTACATCAAGCACAGTCATTTTTAACTCTTGCTATGCACTTAAGCCGAGTTTTGCCATAATTACATTATGGTTCATTTTATTCCGTACTTAGTTGTCAGTTTTATCTACGCCGCTGTTGCCGCTGATTTTTGGCGTACTGCCAAATTAAGC
Source organism: Proteobacteria bacterium ST_bin12 (assembly GCA_002083635.1). Classification (GTDB taxonomy): domain Bacteria; phylum Pseudomonadota; class Gammaproteobacteria; order Burkholderiales; family Methylophilaceae; genus Methylotenera_A. The sequence goes on from MSXP01000005.1 coordinate 324,880, forward strand.
AATCATGCAGACTCTCTTAAGTTGCATTCTGCTATGATTGCTTTAGGGCTCATGTTGCATGGCTGGCTGCTTTATCGTGATATTTTCACCGTAGGCAACGTTAACTTGGGATTTTATTATGCGCTATCAGCAATTTTTTGGCTAACAGCGCTTATTTACTGGCTAACGAGCTTAAAGCATCGACTTAATAGCTTGCAGGCATTTGTACTGCCGCCTGCCGCGCTATTTGTACTGTTGCCCGCTTTTGCCATTAAAAATTATTATCTGCCACAAACTGAAACCGCATCCCCTTTATTTTTAACCCATATTGCCATCGCTATTTTGGCATATAGTTTATTCACATTTGCCGCTTTGCATGCGCTATTGATGGCGATTGCAGAGCGGAGCCTGCACAACAAACCAACGCTGATTAAATTGCCCAGCTTTCCACCATTAATGGTGATGGAAAGCCTGCTTTTTAGGGTGATTACCATTGGCTTTGTTTTGCTCACGTTAACACTATTAAGTGGCATGCTTTTTAGTGAGCAAATTTTTGGCAAACCACTACAATTCAATCACAAAACTATTTTTTCAGTCGCGTCTTGGGTCATTTATGGCTGGTTGTTGTATGGCCGCTACCGCTTTGGCTGGCGCGGTATAAAAGCTATTCGTTGGACATTAATTGGTTTTGCACTCTTACTCTTGGCGTATTTAGGCAGTAAATTCATTCTGCAAGTGCTGTTAAATCGCTAGCGCAAGCTAATCATTGGCCAGTTTTTTTCAATCGCGTAGGCCGTTAAGGTTGCGTCTGCGTCTACCGCTACTGGGTTTGTCACCAGTTTCATGAGCGGTAAATCATTATGCGAATCACTGTAAAAATAGCTTTTTTCATAATCACTTAAGGTTTTGCTACGCTCCGCTAACCATTGATTAATGCGCGTCACTTTGCCCTCTTGAAAACTCGGCACACCGCTCACACCGCCTGTATATTGGCCATTGACCATTTCAGGATCAGTGCCAATCAGGTGTTCAATGCCGTAAGCGGTGGCGATTGGTTTAGTGACAAAACTGTTCGTAGCAGTAATCACCACACACAAATCACCAGCCGCTTTGTGTTCATTCACCAATGCCTGCGCTTTATCCGTCATCATCGGCTTAATCACTTTTTGCATATATTTAACATGTAAATCATCTAAGAATTTTTTTGGATGCTGACTCAATGGTTGCAACTGAAATTCTAAAAACGCAAAAATATCCAAATTGCCATTTTTATAATCTAAATAAAACTGCTCATTGCGATCGTGATGGGTTTTAGCATCCAGCAAACCTTCGTCAATTAAAAATAAACTCCAGTTGTAGTCAGAATCACCCGCCAGTAAGGTGTTATCAAGATCAAATAAAGCTAAGTTCAACATTTACTCCATTACACATTCAATTAAATAAAGACATTAAAACTAAAGTAACTTAACACGTTTTTTAGACCGAATTTTTGTTCTCAGCAGAAAGCACTAAAAACACGCCCACTAAAATTACTGCCAGCGCAATATATTCATTGTGCGTTACTTTTTCATTAGCCAACCAAATACCTACCGCAAACGCTACAATAGGGTTCACAAAAGTGTTGCTGCTGGCCACCAACGGACGCACCGTTTTAAGCAAATATTGATAAGCGCTGTAGGCAACAAGTGAGCCTAACACAATTAAAAACAGCATCGCTCCCCATGATTTTAGGCTAATCGCGCTAGGATATTGCTCACCTTGCAGCGCGCTAAAAATCAGCAAGGCAATGCCACCCATTAACATTTGGCAGGCAGGCGCCATTAGCCCTGCTGGCATTCTTAAATATTTACCCCAAACCGAACCAAATGACCAAGTAGCCGCTGCAAAAATCAGCAACAACGCACTTAAAAGCTGACCATGCAAGCTACCACCAAAGTTCAGCATGCCAATGCCCACAAAACCTACCGCAATACCTAGCCATTCTTGCTTTGTGATTTTATGCCCCCAAAAGGATGAAAAAATCGCCATCCAAATGGGCGCAGTGGCAATCGCTAGCGCCGCTACACTGGATGAAACCGTTTGCTGCACGTAGCAAACCGTTCCGTTGCCGAGTGCTGGCAGCAAAATACCCACTACTGTTGCCCCAAACCACTCTTGCTTTGTCGGATTTGGCGCATCTAGCAAACGCATCGCAACATACAACAAAATACCCGCTACCGTAAAACGCAGCCCTCCCATTAAAAATGGCGGAAAGCTTTCGATGCCAAATTTAATCGCTAAGTAGGTTGAACCCCAGATAAAGTAGGTGCAAAAAAGTGCAGCAATAATTAGGGATTTTTTTTTCATTGCTTCATATAAATTATTAAAAGAACACTTAACGATTATTGCTATGCCGTCATTCTGAATGAGGCGCAGAATGGAGAACTTAACCCATATTTAAGCTGGATTTTTTGCTAAAGCTTGTCTCAGAATGACGGTTAAAAGAATTTGAAGTCTACAACTGCGGATTCATCTTTTCATCTTTTGAATACAACTTGTTCAAACCGTTCAAGTAAGCCTTTGCTGAAGCTACCACGATATCGGTATCTGCGCCCTGACCGTTCACAATACGTCCACCTTTGGCCAATCGCACCGTTACTTCGCCCTGCGCATCGGTGCCGCTGGTGATGTTATTCACTGAGTACAATTGCAACTCAGCGCCACTATTAACCATGCTTTCAATGGCTTTGAATGTCGCATCTACTGGACCACCACCATCGGCTTCTGCGCGTTTTTCTACATTATTGTCAGATAACGTAATAATGGCATGCGGCACTTCACCTGTTTGGCTGGCTACTTGCAAATACAGCAATTTGTAATTTTCACTGGCTTCATGTACAAATTCGTCGCTCACCAAGGCATGTAAATCTTCATCAAAAATCTCTGATTTTTTGTCTGCTAAGTTTTTAAAGCGTGCAAAAGCGGCATTCATGGCATCTTCACTTTCCAACTCAATGCCCAACTCTTTTAAGCGCGTGCGAAAAGCGTTTCTTCCTGACAATTTACCTAAGGTTAATTTGTTGGCGTTCCAGCCCACATCTTCGGCGCGCATAATTTCATACGTTTCGCGATGTTTTAATACGCCATCTTGGTGAATGCCGCTTTCATGGGCAAACGCATTGGCACCTACAATTGCCTTATTCGGCTGTACTGGGTAGCCAGTGATGGTGGAAACCAATTTAGAGGTTGGTACGATTTGCGTGGTATCAATGCTGGTTTCAAGTTTGAAAATATCTTTACGCGTACGTAAGGCCATCACTACTTCTTCCAAACTGGCGTTACCTGCGCGCTCACCCAAACCGTTGATGGTACATTCCACTTGGCGCGCACCGCCCATTACGGCCGCCAATGAGTTGGCCACCGCCATGCCCAAATCGTTGTGGCAATGTGTAGACCAAACCACTTTGTCAGAATTCTTAACACGCTTAATCAAAGTCGCCATGGTTTCACCCCATGGTGCTGGGATAGAATAGCCGACCGTATCAGGCACATTGATGGTTTTGGCGCCCGCCTCAATCACTGCATCAAACACACGCACCAAGAAATCAATCTCAGAACGCACTGCATCTTCGGCTGAAAATTCAACATCAGGCGTGTATTCCAACGCCCATTTCACCGCTTGCACCGCACGCTCCACCACTTGGTCTTCGGTCATGCGCAATTTGTTTTCCATATGGATTTTACTAGTGGCAATAAAGGTATGAATGCGACCCGAAGCTGCGTGCTTAATGGCTTCTCCTGCACGGCGCACATCATTTTCACTGGCACGCGCAAGTGAGCAAACAGTTGAGTTTTTGATGATTTTGGCGATTTCTGAAATCGCATCAAAGTCACCTGGGCTAGCGGCAGCAAAGCCTGCTTCAATCACATTCACACCCAATTTTTCAAGCTGGCGCGCAATACGGATTTTTTCTTCTTTGGTCATTGACGCACCAGGGCTTTGTTCGCCATCGCGCAAAGTGGTGTCAAAAATAACAATTTGGTTTTGTTGATTGTTCATGTTTTATATTCCTAATGTTTGCCGCAAGCCTTTTAAATTGCCGCAAAAATGCAATTACAATAATTTTACCTGCTGTGTGTGAATACAGCGAGCGTAAAGACTTAATTTTTGGGTGTGAGTTAGTGTGCGCTGGCGCGCAGCAGAGTAGCTGAGCGTAGTGCAAATGCGGCGCGCAACAAAGCAAGGCCTAATAATAAGCCTGCAGAAAAAGATATTGCTTGAAATGTGAATGAATTCAACATACAAATATTATAGGGATTTAATGATTAACTTTCAAGCAGTTACAAGCAACAAAACTATGCTTTACGGCTTAAACGGGATTTCGCCCAGATGTAGTATCCAGAAAGCGCATACACCAACACCACTGTAAACAACACCTCTGGTGGGCTGTATGAAACCAATACAAACGCCATTACAATCGCTAAAATGGCCACAAAAGGTACACTTTCTTTTAAGTTAATCTCTTTGCCAGAGTAAAACTTAAGGTCGCTCACCATGCTGCCCGCCGCAAATACCGTTAAACCCCAAGCCAGCCATTTAATTTGAATTGCGCCAAAAAATATTTCGCGTCCATCGATATTATATTCATAAGAAACCCACACAAAACCTGCCAACAAAGCCGCCGATGCTGGGCTGGGCAAACCTTGAAAGTAACGCTTGTCTTGGTTTTCATCCTCTAACTTGGTATTAAAGCGCGCTAATCTTAAAGCAGCGCATGCACAATAAACAAATGCCGCAATCCAGCCCAATTTACCCATGGGCTTTAATGCCCACACGTACATAATTAAAGCAGGTGCTACGCCAAATGACACCATATCAGACAAGCTATCGTATTCTGCCCCAAATGCACTGGTGGTATTGGTCATGCGTGCTACGCGACCATCTAAACCGTCCATCACCATGGCAATAAAAATGGCAATCGCAGATTGCTCGAAATTACTGTTCATGGCTTGCACAATGGCGTAAAAACCCGCAAATAGCGCAGCAGAAGTGAATAAATTAGGCAGCAAATAAATGCCGCGCGTGGTTAATTTATCGACTTGTTTACGTGGTATGCGTGGTTTAGCAACAGCCATAATTGTTCGCCTGCTCATAAATAATAGTTAAGTATAACAAAG
>MSXP01000005.1:330047-341085 GCA_002083635.1 Proteobacteria bacterium ST_bin12
GCACAATATTTAGTGACGTTTATAGCCGCCCATTTAATGTATGCGCGGCTATATGTTAGTATCGCGGCTCAAAATATACGCTTTAATTTAGGTTTAAACATGCAATTCACACTTCACAGAGCCGATGGCCAAGCGCGCCGCGGTACAGTGCATTTAGCGCATGGCGATGTACAAACGCCTGCTTTTATGCCTGTTGGCACTTACGGCACGGTTAAAGCGATGTCACCATTAGAACTCGCCGAAATTGATGCTCACATCGTGCTCGGCAATACTTTTCATTTGTGGTTGCGCCCTGGCCTAGAAGTGGTCGCTGCGCATGGCGGTTTGCACAAATTCATGGGTTGGGATAAGCCTATTCTGACTGATTCGGGCGGCTTTCAAGTGTGGAGTTTGGGCGCAATGCGTAAAATTTCAGAAGAAGGCGTCAAGTTTAAATCGCCTATCAATGGCGACACCTGCTTTTTAACGCCAGAAGAATCCATGCGCATTCAAAAAGTATTGAACAGCGACATTGTGATGATTTTTGATGAATGCACGCCCTACCCCGCTACCCACAAAGAGGCCAATGATTCAATGCAGCTAAGTTTGCGTTGGGCTAGGCGCAGCAAAGATGCGCATCAAGGCAACACAAATGCTTTATTTGGCATTATTCAAGGCGGCATGTTTGAAGATTTGCGTGATGTTTCATTAGCAGGTTTAGTCGATATTGATTTTGATGGCTTTGCGATTGGCGGCCTTTCTGTTGGTGAACCCAAAGAAGATATGCTGCGCATTTTGGCGCACACTGCCCCCAAAATGCCGCAAAACAAACCACGCTATTTAATGGGCGTGGGCACACCAGAAGATTTAGTCGCCGCCGTATCAAACGGCGTAGATATGTTTGACTGCGTGATGCCAACGCGCAACGCGCGTAATGGCTGGCTATTTACGCAGTATGGCGATATTAAAATCAAGAATGCCTTTTATAAACAAGATACAAAACCGTTAGATGATGATTGCGCCTGTTATACCTGCCGCAACTTTACCCGCGCTTATTTGCATCACTTGCATAAAGTGGGTGAAATTTTGGGTGCACGCCTTAATACAATTCACAACTTGCATTACTACCAAGTGTTAATGCAGGGCATGCGTAGCGCGATTGAGAATGGCAGTTTTGAACAATTTAAATCCGAATTTTCCGCTAAACGTGCACGCCTCTCAAGCTGAACAGTCTGTGCTAAAATCGCATAGTTAAAAATTATTTGAAAGTTATTCCGCATGTTAAACGACCTATTAGCAAACTTAAACAATCTATTTATTAGTAACGCACACGCAGCTCCAGCCGCTCCAGGTGGCGATTTATTGAGCTTTTTACCCATTTTAATTATTTTCGCTTTGTTCTACTTTATGCTGATTCGCCCGCAAATGAAGCAAGCTAAACAGCAAAAAGCCATGATTGACGCGCTTAAAGCAGGCGATGAAGTAGCAACAACTGGCGGCGTTATTGGCAAAATCACTAAAGTGACTGACAACTTTATCAGTATTGAAATTGCTGCTAATACAACGGTGAACGTGCAAAAACATGCAGTACAAACCTTGCTGCCACCAGGCACAATTAAAGGCATTTAATAAGATTTGAGTGGCGGCTGTTTTTTAGCTAGCCAGTTTGATTAAAACTTAACCACTTAAAAGTATTGAATTTTTAAACTAACCACTTTTAAAACTAAAAAATGTCAGTCATTAAAACTGCATTTTTAGTATATTTGAGCCGCATTTATGAACCGCTACCCTAACTGGAAATACATTCTAATTGCCGTTGTTATTTTGATTGGCCTGCTGTACACGATACCCAACTTTTTTGGTGAATCGCCTGCTGTTCAAGTCAGCCCAGCCAAAACATCTCTTAAAGCAGATGCTGCTTTACTAAGCAAAGTTGAAGCCACGCTTAAGTTAGCCAATATTCCATTTAACGGAATTTATTTAGATGCCAGCGGCGTAAAGGTACGCTTTGCAGACCCTGAAGCGCAAATTAAAGCCAAAGATAAGCTGATTGCGAATCTAGGTAAAGATTACACCGTTGCGCTGAATTTACTCTCACAAACGCCAAATTGGTTATTGGGTATTGGCGCTAAGCCAATGTACTTAGGTTTAGATTTACGTGGTGGCGTGCACTTTTTGCTGCAAGTGGACATGAAAGCGGCTTTAGATAAATCAGCAGAAAGCAATGTGGGCGATTTCCGCACCGCGCTACGCCGCGAAAAAGTGAATTACTTTGGTATTACGCGCGAAGGCCAAAACGTACAAGTGCGTTTTAGCGATACCAAAGAATTAGAAGCGGCACGTAAAGTATTGAGCAAAGATTATCCCGATTTAACCTTTAATGATTCAACCGACGGCAAAGAGTTTGTGTTAACTGCCAGCATCGGTGAAGCCGCTAAAAAGAAAATTCAAGAATTTGCGCTTAAGCAAAACTTGCAAACATTACACAATCGTATCAATGAGTTAGGTGTAGCCGAGCCAATCGTTCAGCAGCAAGGTTTTGATCGTATTGTGGTGCAATTGCCGGGCGTGCAAGATACTGCCAAAGCCAAAGAGATTTTAGGCCGCACCGCTACGCTTGAAATCCGCATGGTAGATGAAGACAAAAAAGACTTAGCAACGCTTGAAGCGGCAGCCAAAGGCCAAGTACCGTTTGGCGATGAAGTCTACAAAGACCGCGATGGCAATCCAATTTTAGTCAAGAAAAATGTGGTGTTAACGGGCGACCGCATCACCGATGCTGGCCCAGGTGTGAATAATCAAACAGGCGGCTCAATCGTTAACGTCACGTTAGATGGTCGCGGTGCAGGCATCTTTAAAAATGTTACACGCGATAACGTGGGCAAACGTATGGCGATTTTGCTGATTGAAAAAGGCAATACCGAAGTGATTACCGCGCCAGTAATTAATGAAGAAATTGGCGGCGGTCGCGTACAGATTTCTGGTATGGATAATACACAAGAAGCCACCGATATCGCCTTGCTATTACGTGCTGGTGCATTAGCAGCGCCAATGGAAATCATTGAAGAGCGTACCGTTGGCCCAAGCATGGGTGAAGAGAATATCAAACGCGGGGTGCACTCAACGCTGTGGGGCTTTGCCGCAATTGCCGTGATGATGATGATTTACTACATGGTATTTGGTGGGGTTTCAGTACTAGCTTTAGGCATTAACCTATTGTTGTTAGTAGCAATTCTTTCTATGTTACAAGCCACCCTCACCTTACCGGGTTTGGCGGCGATTGCGCTGGCGCTGGGTATGGCGATTGATGCAAACGTGCTGATTAATGAGCGTATCCGTGAAGAGCTGCGCAATGGCAATACGCCACAAGCCAGTATTCATGCGGGTTACGACAGAGCCTTTGATACTATTTTAGACTCTAACGTGACGACATTAATTGCGGGTTTAGCGCTATTTATGTTTGGTACAGGCCCAATCAAAGGCTTTGCCGTGGTGCACGTTTTGGGCATTCTCACCTCAATGTTCAGTGCTGTTTTAGTGTCACGCGCGATTGTGAATCTGATTTATGGCTATCGCCGAAAAATCACCAGCCTTTCAATTGGTCAAATTTATAAAGCTTAATAGTTGCTTTTTTTAGATAGAGTAGATTATGGAATTATTCAGAATTAAAAATGATATACCGTTTATGAGTTACGGCCGTTTAACCACGGCCATCTCGCTCATTACATTTATTTTGGCCGTGTTTTTTCTTGCCACTAAAGGCCTAAATTACGGTGTTGATTTTACTGGCGGCACGGTAATGGAAGTGAATTATCCGCAAAGTGCCAATATCGACAGCATCCGCAAAGCAGTGGATTCAATTGGCTTAAAAGATGCCACGGTACAAAATTTTGGTACTAGCCATGATGTACTGATTCGCTTGCCGCTCAAAAAAGAAATGTCGATTGCGCAACTATCTGAAACCGTTACAAAAGCTTTAAAAGAGGCCGATTCAACTGCTGAAGTACGTCGCGTGGAATCCGTTGGTTCGCAAGTAGGCGATGAACTGTATGAAAGTGGCGGACTGGCTTTATTGTTGGTTTGTGCAGGCATTATGGCTTACTTGGCCATCCGTTTTGAATGGCGCTTTGCGGTAGCAGCGATTATCGCCAATATGCACGATGTGGTGATTATTTTAGGCTTTTTTGCCTTCTTTCAATGGGAATTTAACTTAACGGTACTGGCCGCTATTTTGGCGGTACTGGGTTATTCAGTGAATGAGTCAGTAGTAGTGTTTGACCGAGTACGCGAAAACTTCCGAAAAATGCGTAAGGCTTCTGTAGTGCAAGTCATCGATAACGCGATTACCCGCACTATGTCACGCACTGTCATTACGCATTTGATGACGCAAACTATGGTGGGCTCTATGTTGCTATTCGGTGGCGAAGTCTTACACAACTTTGCCTTAGCACTGACAATTGGTATTTTGTTTGGGATCTACTCTTCTGTATTGGTTGCATGCCCAATCGCCATGTGGCTAGGTGTGAATCGCGCCAATTTAATTGGTGATATTGAAAAGAAAGAGTCTGACAAAAAAGATGCAGATAACGTAGCAGAAGTCATTTCCTAACCGCAAAATACAAAAATTAGCATCTTAACTACTTGATTTATAAATAAATAAACAGGTACACTATGTACTTGTTTATTTTAGCTTTAACACTCCTTGGATAATATTCCGATTCCCTATCAGCTCGGCATCCTAGCCTTGCTTTTACTTATTTCTGGCTTTTTCTCTATTTCTGAAACCAGCTTGATGTCGCTTAATCGCTATCGGTTACGGCATTTGGTTAAGGAAGGTAATCGCGGCGCACGTTTGGCCAGCAGCCTGTTGGCTAAAACTGACAAACTACTCGGTGTGATTCTACTTTGCAACAACTTTGCCAATGCTGCATCGGCAACATTGGTCACTATTATTACTGTTGAATTATTTGGTGAAGGCGAATGGGTGCTGATGATAGGCACACTATCTGTAACTTTTGCCATCTTGGTCTTTAGTGAAATATCACCGAAAGTAATTGCCGCTGCCTACCCTGAAAAATTAGGCATTTTATGTAGCTATGTTTTATACCCATTGTTAAAAGTACTCTACCCTGTTGTTTGGTTTGTAAATTTATTTGTAGAGGGCTTGCTGAAACTATTCAGAGTCAATATTAACTTTAGCGAAAGTACGCATTCGCTGACCATGGATGAGCTACGCAGTATTGTGACCGACGCTGGCCACTTTATGCCAAAGAAACACCGTACTATTTTGCTTAACTTATTTGATTTAGAAAAAATTACGGTCGATGACGTGATGACCGCACACACTCAAGTAGAAGTAATTGATTTTGATGCGCCAATTGACGATATATTGCAACGCATTTCAAATAGTCATCACACTCGCCTGCCTGCGCGGGAGGGTGAAAGTGAAGAAATTATCGGTATTATTCACGTGCGCAAAGTGATTAATCAACTGCGTAGCTATCAGCAAGATGCCGAAATAAGTAAAGAAACCCTACGTGATATCATCAGCGACCCCTATTTTGTACCATCTGGCACACCGCTCTACACGCAGATTCAGCAGTTCCAAGAAAACCAAGAACGTATAGCATTGGTAGTAGATGAGTATGGTGAATTTAAAGGCTTGGTCACGCTAGAAGATATTTTAGAAGAAGTAATTGGCGACTTTACTACGCAATCGCCCAGCCGCGTTGGCAGCTACCGTAAAGAAACCGATGGCAGTTGGCTAGTGGATGGCAGTAGCGCCCTGCGCGATTTAAACAAAAAGCTCAATCTTAACTTTCCGCTAGATGGTCCACGCACACTTAACGGTTTGATTCTTGAGCATTTTGAAGACATTCCAGAACCAAGCACCAGCTTTAGAATCAACAATCACACGATTGAAATTATGCAAACGCAAGACAGAATCGTCAAAAGTGTCAAAATTTTTCCTTAAATCACTCCTCACTCTCACCTAATTCAATAGCCCTACTCAAATTAGGCTTGAAATTTTTCACAGTCGGCTCAAAATACAATTAAGCATTTAATAAAGCAAGATTTTTTACAAAGCAGCAAATGGCTAACATAAACCCAAATCAAGACCTTGCAATTAAACCCAGCGTGGTTAAACCCAAGTTACCCGCGATGTATAAAGTGCTGTTATTAAACGACGATTACACGCCGATGGAGTTTGTAGTGGAGACCATTGAACGTTTTTTTAACAAAAGTCGTGAACAAGCAACGCAAATTATGCTCAAAGTGCATACAGAGGGAATGGGTGTGTGCGGTGTTTATCCGCAAGACATCGCTGAAACCAAGATGAAACAAGTATTAACGCATGCTAAAGAATCGCAACATCCGTTGCAGTGTGTGATTGAGCCAGCTTAGGCTGGTGGTAGATTAAAGTGAACCTGCATACGCTGGCGTTAAAGTGCTGAATCAGTTGAATGAAAGTTAAGGTAAATAAATGATAGCGCAAGAACTTGAAGTAAGCCTACATATGGCATTTATGGATGCGCGACAAAAGCGTCATGAGCTGATTACGGTTGAACATTTACTTCTGGCGATGATTGATAACCCAACCGCAGCGGAAGTGCTGCGCGCGTGTGGTGCAAAATTCGATGTGCTACGCACTGAACTTAACCATTATATTGAAGAACATACGCCTACAGTCAACGGCACTGAAGAAGTCGATACACAGCCAACGCTAGGCTTTCAACGCGTGATTCAACGTGCGATGCTGCATGTACAATCATCAGGCAAAAAAGAAGTCACTGGTGCCAATGTGTTAGTAGCGATTTTTGGTGAAAAAGATTCGCATGCCGTATTCTTCTTGCATCAGCAAGGAATTACTCGCCTAGATGTGGTTAACTTTATTTCGCATGGCGTAGCAAAAATACCTGAAGGCGATGCAAAACCTGAAAGTGCTGAAACAGAGTCTGAAGCGGAAGCCGCACCGAATGGCGCGCTTGAAAACTTTACGCTTAATTTAAACGCTCAAGTTGCAGCGGGTAAGATTGACCCATTAATCGGTCGCGGCCCAGAAATTGAACGCGTGATTCAAACATTATGCCGTCGTCGCAAAAACAACCCACTATTGGTGGGCGAGGCAGGTGTTGGTAAAACGGCGATTGCTGAGGGTTTAGCGCGTCGCATAGTGGAAAAAGAAATCCCAGAGGTATTGGCTAACGCAACTGTATACTCATTGGATATGGGCGCGCTTTTAGCGGGCACCAAATACCGTGGCGATTTTGAACAACGCTTAAAAGCGGTGATGAAGCAACTTGCAGAAAAACCAGAGGCGATTTTATTTATTGATGAAATTCATACATTAATCGGTGCGGGTGCAGCCAGCGGCGGTACCTTAGATGCCAGCAATTTGCTGAAGCCTGCGCTTTCAAACGGCACGCTTAAGTGCATTGGCGCGACGACTTATCAAGAATATCGCGGAATTTTTGAGAAAGATCATGCGTTAAGTCGCCGCTTTCAAAAAGTGGATGTTGTTGAGCCTAGCATTGCGGAAACCATTGAAATCCTAAAAGGCCTGAAATCACGCTTTGAAGATCATCACAAGGTGAAATACAGCACCAGCGCGCTCACTACGGCCGCAGAGCTGGCGGCTAAATATATTAATGACCGTCACTTGCCTGACAAAGCGATTGATGTGATTGATGAAGCAGGTGCTGCGCAACGCATTCTGCCAAAAAACAAGCAGAAAAAAGTCATCGGCAATAAAGAGATTGAAGATATTGTCGCTAAAATTGCGCGCATTCCGCCCAAAAATATCTCTAGCGATGACCGCAATGCACTTAAAACTTTAGAACGTGATTTAAAAGCGGTGGTGTTTGGTCAAGATAAAGCGATTGAAGCGCTGACATCCGCCGTTAAAATGGCCCGTAGCGGCTTGGGCGCTAACAATAAACCCATCGGTAGCTTCTTATTCAGCGGCCCGACTGGCGTGGGTAAAACCGAAGTCGCCAAGCAATTGGCTTACATTATGGGCGTTGAATTGATTCGCTTTGATATGAGTGAATATATGGAACGCCATGCGGTTTCGCGCTTGATTGGTGCGCCTCCTGGCTACGTGGGCTTTGAGCAAGGTGGCTTGATGACCGAAGCGATTACTAAACAGCCCTACAGTGTCTTGTTACTAGACGAGATTGAGAAAGCACACCCAGACATTTTTAATATTCTGTTGCAAGTGATGGATCATGGCACGCTCACCGATAATAATGGCCGCAAAGCGGACTTTAGAAATGTGACCATTATCATGACCACCAATGCGGGTGCTGAGAACTTATCGAAATCTAGCATTGGCTTTACGAATAGCAAAGAAGCTGGTGATGAAGCGGCGGATATCAAGCGCCTATTCTCACCAGAATTCCGCAATCGTTTAGATGCAACGGTGTCATTCGGTAGTTTAACGCAAGACATTATCATCCGTGTGGTGGATAAATTCTTGATGCAATTAGAAGACCAATTGCATGAGAAAAAAGTGGATGTAACCTTTAGCGATGAGTTAAAAGCGTATCTAGGCAAAAAAGGTTTTGACCCACAAATGGGTGCGCGCCCAATGGCACGTTTGATTCAAGATACGATTCGCAAAGCCTTGGCTGATGAGTTGCTATTTGGCAAACTAGCTAACGGTGGCGCGGTGCATGTGGATATTGATGATAAAGACCAAGTTAAATTGGTGTTTATCCAAGATAAACAATCTGCCGAATTAGCGACTGCTGAGTAAGTTTAACCGCTACTAAACAGCCAATTTACACAAAGTAAGTTGGCTGTTTTTTCATCACGCCCCCAAATAAATCCGAGTGAATAAAAGTGTCCAGCCATTTTTGCAATTGGGGATAGTTTGATGATGCAAACCAAGCTGAATCCACAGCCGCAAATTGACGCACAAAAGGGAAAATCGCCATATCTGCCAAGCTGGCAGTGTCTTTAAGCAAATAATTATGTTGATTGAGCAAGTTTTCTAGCTGCTGCAAAAAAATTTCACCTTGGCTACGATAGTCGATTTGGCTTAATTGCGGGTAGCATTCAGGGTATTTATAGCAATCTAGCGCTCGCTTAAAATTCGTGTCGTTTTCAACTATTAAGGCATGCGCCTTATTCAAATCAGCATTTAACCAACCATGCGGGTCGTTCTGTTTTAGAGCCCACATCATAATATCTAAGCTCTGCTCAATCACGCCATTTGGCAGCACCAACACTGGTACAGTGCCTTTTGGCGATACTTGCAGCATATGCGTAGGCTTATCGCGTAAGGATATTTCACGTAGTTCAACGGCAATATCCGCAATATAAATCGCCAACCTAGCACGCATGGCATAAGGGCAGCGACGGTAAGAATATAAAATTGGAAGCATATAAGTTGAATTAACTTAACACTATTTTTAAGTCGAAAAATAGTGTTAAGTATTTGATTTATTAGCCTAATACTTTACAAATATCACGCACTAGCTTTGGCCCTTTATAAATGAGCCCACTATAAACTTGTACCAAACTCGCACCAGCCGCAATTTTTTCAACCGCATCTGCGCCGCTTAATATGCCTCCCACGCCAATAATTGGCAGCGCACCCTGCAATTGTTTTGAAAGTTGTTGAATAACTAATGTGGATTGATTACGCACTGGCGCACCCGATAACCCGCCTGTTTCATCTGCATTTTGCATACCTTTAACCGCATCGCGCGCTAAGGTTGTATTGGTGGCAATCACGCCATCTATTTGGTGCTGAATTAACAAATCTGCAATTTCAATTACTTGTTCTAAGGTTAAATCAGGCGCTATTTTTAATGTTATTGGCACATACTTGCCATGTTGTTGCGCTAATTTAGTTTGTTCTAGTTTTAACCTAGCGAGCAAGCCGGATAAAGCTTCTTTTTCTTGTAAAGCGCGTAAATTTTTAGTATTGGGCGAAGAAATATTGACAGTAATATAACTAGCGCACGCGAAGACTTTTTGCATGCAAATTAAATAATCATTTACCGCATTTTCAATTGGCGTATCAAAATTCTTACCAATGTTAATGCCAAGAATGCCACGATATTTTGCAGATTTTACATTGTTAACTAAATTATCCACACCCAAGTTATTAAACCCAAAGCGATTCACAATGCCTTGCGCCTCTTTCACTCTAAATAATCGCGGCTTGGGGTTACCAGGCTGAGCGCGCGGCGTGACAGTGCCTACTTCAATAAACCCAAAACCTAATGCGGCCATGCCGTCTATGACGGCACCATTTTTATCTAAGCCTGCCGCTAGCCCCACAGTGTTGGGGAAAGTTAATCCCATTACTTGGCGCGGCTGGCAAATTGGTGCTTTAGAATAAAAACCGATAACCCCTGATTTATCAGCCCATTTCAAACTTTTAAGGGTGATGTCATGGGCTTTTTCGGCATCGAGCTGAAAGAGTAAAGGCTTAATTAATTCGTAAAAATTCATATTTTTTTATGCAATATTAGTATTCTCATATGCTTACAGTCAACTTAAATACTTCTAATTGGCAATTGTTACTGTAAATTTAAAGCCACAAGATCGACATTTAAATAACCGTCCATCCACTGCTTTCGACAAAGGCTGAGTGCCACACCGAGGGCATTGCACAGTCATATGTTCATCTATTATTTCCACATAATCTTTAATAGAAGAGGGATGTGCCACTATAAAACCGGAGTGCTTTTTATGTAAAAATGTGCCTGAAATAATCAATAATATCGCCAGCACTTCTAATATTTCCGTGATGTTAAATCCTAAAAAATCATGATTTGCCAGAAAATCTAATCGATTAAAAGCCGCTGCGCGTACTAAAATAAATAGGCAAAGTAGCGTAATACCAATCCAAGTTAATTTGTGATTACGCCATGTATTGGCTAGGCGCAATCGAAAGCTAATCAATATTATCAGCATGCCAATACCGAGAAACATAATAAAAAACTTTTGTAACAAAGTTTTATGCTGATACCAGCCAAGGTCCTTAGCCAACGCTTTCATAGCTTGTTCAAACCAAGTTTGTAAGTCTAGTTGTTTATTAATG
>MSXP01000005.1:341107-471594 GCA_002083635.1 Proteobacteria bacterium ST_bin12
AGCGCCCAAATAAAGCCAGAAATGATAATTACCACCGAATTTTTTGGATAAAGATGCTTTAACTATACATCTATACGTCGCTACAAGATAAACGAACACAGTAAACCAACCAACTGCTGTTGGATCACCTACATAAACCTTTAAAACTTCTGAAACCATTGCATCAGAACACTTTCTTGACTTTTTTACCTGTTAGCATTTCGATCATGAAGAACTGCGAAAAACAGTACTAGAATAAAAATAGACTCTAACCAATCAAATACTCGTCCAATACCTATTAAATACTCTGTTATATTATCTATGCGATGATACGACACAAACTGAGTTCCTTTAAGGCCCAACATAATGCAGATAACGGCCATCGTATATTTTGTGTGTTTATTTTTAAAATAAAAAATTAAACTAAAAAGTAGCATTAAAGTTGCTACAGCAACTGCCATCACAATAGAACGTTGCAATGGCCCTCTATTTTGATACAGACCTGAATCAATAAATAAATCTCGAAAAGACTGGGTCGCGTAAAAGTACAAGCTTAGATAGTTATACAAAAAGAAAGCTAATATGATTATAGAGAGTATCGTCCAGTGATATGCACCATCAGCTTTTGAACGTATTTTACTGGCTGCAATCATTGTCACAAATATTAAAATCAATAATGTCGCCGCTAAATTAACCCATTCTAGCTTATAGGTGTGATAACCTTGCCATGCATAGTAGTTTCTATCACGCGACTCCCATTCATTTGTATCTAATTTAGGACTACTAAAGTGTTGTAAATTTAAAGACTCATTCAAACGTACCTTGATAAATTCTGTTCTTTCACCAAAATTATTATCGTTTGTAATCAACAACGTATCTTTATCTACAATCACAATTGACTCGATTGTTAATTTGGAAAATGCAAAAGTCGTTTTTCCATCTCGATCTAAATCAACCGGATCAGAAATATCCATTAAATCAACTAGTTGCCTCTTTTTTACATAGCCATTTTTTTCAACACCAGCAATTGAAAGCCAATATACTTTTTTGACTTGTGTGGATGCATCTCCCCAACTCTCATTTTGCTCTATCGTTAAAAATTCCGTGTCGTTAATCGCGACTAACTCCCTGATTTCGGTTGCATTTCCATCTAATTGATATAAAAAATAGCCCTCTTCAAATTGTTCGGTATCAACATCAAACGTGTAAATTCTGAGTGTTTTTTCTGCATCGCCGATAACAGGCTTTTCTAACATCGGATACAGCTTATTACCTTGCGGATTAATCGCCATTCCTTCTAAACCCGCTGTGGTTTTGATGGTCGGAATATCCCCAGCTTTCAATAATGGGTTTTCAGGGGAAGTTATATTTGGAATGGAAATCTGTTGCCTAAGAACTTTGCCTGTTTGATCAAACTTAATCAAAAAAGGACCGAACTCCTCGCCAACCCAAATGTTACCTTTATAATCGACACGAAAAGACTCAGGATCTATATCGCCGCCGGTTAATAATTTGCCTTTTTTAATAATTGAATCGACTGGATTATTTTTTGGATTGTTACCATAAAATTCAAAATCAGCCTGCTTGGGGAAGTTTAATTTATTGTCAATGTCGTTAAATCGGATCAGCTTTGAAACCTTGGTATTTTTATCGTTGCCTTGTAAGTCATTGAAGTCAATTTTTAAATTATATAGCCCTAATAATGAACTGTAAGAGGCAGATTTCGGCCCGAAACCTGTGTCAATCAGATAGATATAGCTGCCATCAGCAGCTTTTTCTGCCGCAGAAAACCCACCGATAATTTGCGAACTTGGGGGCGCCCATGTGCCAGAAGCCAAATGTTGGCTGAACGGACCCGCTGTGTAGGTATTGAGACCCATGCTAGACCAACCGACTAACGTTGCAGAGTGCGCAAAATTTGTCAGCAAAAAACATATTAAGTATAAAAGCTTATAGACACAACTTTTCATAAATTTGTCTCGAGTGAGCGAAGTATTATGCCTATATTACTTAAAAATTAATGCTTACGTTCGTATAGATGTGTCACTAGAACACGCTAATTATTAGAATTTCTGACTTAGCAAATCATGCGTAAAATAGCCTAAAATTGCTTTGTCAGTTTAAAAATTTCACTCCCCAATCACAGAGCAAACAAAAACCCTAAAGCAAAACTTTCTCAATCCCACCGTTATTCACCCGTTCCACATATTCCTCCATCCAGTTATCGCCCAGAATATGTTTAGCCATTTCAACCACAATATAATCTGCCTCAATACCTGTATCATCGCCGTAACGGGCAAGACCTTGCAGGCAGCTTGGGCAGCTGGTCAAAATCTTCACTTGTTCTTCAGGCTTTCCAACTGTTAAGCCCATTTTGTTCATACCTTTTTCCAGCTCTTCTTGCTTACGGAATTTAACTTGCGTGGCAATATCAGGGCGCGCAGCCGCGAAGGTACCGCTTTCGCCGCAGCAACGGTCGTTCAATTGCACTTCCTGCCCCATTAGCTTATTGGTCACTTCTAACGGTTTATAGGTTTTCATTGGCGTGTGGCATGGGTCATGGTACATATAGCGGGTACCCGTCACCGTTTGCAAACGCATGTCTTTTTCCATCAGATATTCGTGAATATCTAGCAACCTGCAACCTGGGAATATCTTCTCAAATTCATATTTTTGCAGCTGATCCATACAGGTACCGCAAGACACAATCACCGTTTTAATATCCAAGTAATTCAAGGTATTAGCGACACGATGGAATAACACGCGATTTTCAGCCGTGATTTCTTGGCCTTTGTCGTGATTACCCGCCGATGTCTGCGGATAGCCGCAACACAAGTAACCAGGTGGCAATACGGTAATGGCACCCACTTCATATAACATCGCTTGCGTAGCTAAACCCACGTTTGAGAACAAACGCTCAGAGCCACAGCCAGGGAAGTAAAACACGGCCTCAGAATCTTCTGTGACTTTTTGCGGATTGCGAATCACTGGGATCATGCTGTTATCTTCTACACCCAGCATGGCGCGTGAAGTTTTAGACTGCATTTTTCTAGGCATTGGCCTGTTGATAAAGTGAATCACCTGCGCCTTGATTTCTGGCTTGCCAACGGTGGCAGGCGGGCGAATTTTATCCTTTAGCAGGCCAAATTTTTTCGCCAGCATATGCGCGATATTTTGCGCCTTGTAGCCCCAACCAATCACAGTGGTTCGTAAAAATTTAACGGTAGCGGGATCTTTTGCATTTAAAAAAAGCATACCCAAAGAGGTGCCTGGGTTAAATTGCTTTTTACCTTGTTCTCGCAAAAAGTTACGCATTTTGATAGAAACATCACCAAAATCGATATCCACAGGGCATGGATTCAAGCATTTATGGCAAACCGTACAATGGTCGGCCACATCATTGAACTCATCAAAATGCTTGAGTGAGATACCGCGCCGCGTTTGCTCTTCATACAAAAACGCTTCAATCAATAATGACGTACCTAAAATTTTGTTGCGCGGGCTATATAGCAAATTGGCGCGCGGCACATGCGTTGTACACACAGGCTTGCACTTTCCGCAACGCAAACAATCACTTATATCATCTGCAATCTCGCCAATGGCTGATTGCTCCATGATGATAGATTCTTGCTCTAGTAATCCAAAGCTTGGCGTATAGGCATTCTCAAGGCCAGAACCAGCTAATAATTTACCTTTATTAAAGTGCCCATTTGGGTCTACTTTATTTTTGTACGCGGTAAAGTTATCAATAGTGGCTTTGTCTAGGTATTCCATTTTGGTGATACCAATACCATGCTCACCTGAAATCACACCGTTTAGGCCTTTAGCCAGCGCCATCACGCGATCCACCGCCTCGTGTGCCTGTTTCATCATGCCGTAATCATCTGAGTTAACAGGGATATTGGTGTGCACGTTACCGTCACCCGCATGCATATGCAAGGCAATAAAGACGCGGCTTTTCAGCACAGCTTTGTGGATTTCATCCAAGCGGGTCAAGATTTTTTGGTATTCACGGCCAGCAAAAATCTCCGCCATCGGGCGTTTCAGTTCGCGCTTCCAAGAGATGCGCAAATCGTAAGATTGCACCGCACGGAAGACATTTTCGTATTGCGTATGCGGCTTGCCTAACTCGCCTAATACGCTCACTGGCTCATCTAGCGTATTTAAAATTAAGCGCCATTTGGCACGCAAATCACGTAATAATTGCAAGGCAATCAATTGCTTAGAATGCACCATTTCCGCATCGGCATTGCCATCTTCGTCAGCTTGCAGCGGCAACTCGGTCTGCATAAACGCCTCTAAGGCATCTACTAGTTTGAGCTTATTATCAATTGAAAGCTCAATATTAATGCGCTCAATACCATCAGAATAATCACCCAATTTAGGCAATGGAATCACAACGTCTTCATTGATTTTAAAGGCATTGGTATGCTTGGCGATGGCAGCTGTACGCGCGCGATCTAGCCAGAATTTTTTGCGTGCTTCGCCTGAAACCGCAATAAAGCCTTCACCATTTTTGGCGTTACATATACGCACCATGGCAGATGCCACTTCACCTACGGCATTCTCATCATCAGAGGCAATATCTGCAATCAATACCATCTTAGGGCGCTGCTGTCTGGCCGCTTTGGTGGCATAGCCAACCGCCTTTATATAACGCTCATCCATATGCTCTAAGCCAGCCATAATTACCGCTGGCCCTGCACCATTACTTAAGCCTTTGGCAGTCGCATCCAAATAATCTTTAATCTCAACAATCGCAGGTACCGCGTGTGATACATTGCCAAAAAATTCCAAGGCAATGGTGCGCACATATTTAGGCATGCGGTGCAGAATAAAGGTAGCGCTGGTAATCAAGCCATCGCAACCCTCTTTTTGAATGCCAGGCAAACCGCTTAAGAACTTGTCAGTTACGTCTTTACCTAAACCAACTTTTCTAAAGCTAGGGCCAGGTATGCTGATAATCTCAGGCTCACCAAGCTGCGTTTTCATATCAATATCAAAACGGCTGATTTTGAAGCGCGCCATGGCTATATCGTGAATTTTGCCTAGGTTATGATCCAAACGCTCGACTTCAATCCAAGTTGCGTCTGGCGTTACCATGCGGTATGAAGCCAAGTTATCTAGCGCAGTGCCCCAAAGCACGGCTTTTTTTCCGCCTGCATTCATGGCCACATTGCCACCAATACAACTCGCATCTGCCGATGTGGGGTCACAAGCAAATTCAAGACCTGCTTCCGTCGCTGCTTCCATCGCGCGACGCGTCACAACGCCTGCTCCGCATTCGATAGTAGCGACCTGCCTTGCTACACCCGGCAATGTGCGCATTTGCACGCCTGTATGACGGTCTAATTTTTCAGTATTAATCACCACAGATAGTGGCGTAAGCGGGATTGCACCACCTGTGTAGCCAGTTCCGCCTCCGCGTGGAATCACTGTTAAGCCCAGCTCAATACTGGCTTTAACCAAAGCGGCGATTTCGATTTCCGTATCAGGGTTGAGCACCACAAACGGATATTCCACGCGCCAGTCGGTAGCATCGGTGACATGAGAAACGCGGGCTAAACCATCAAACTGAATATTATCTTTACGCGTGATTTTGCTATATTTGCTCAAGGCTTTCTTGCGCAAATCATAGGTTTGGCGAAAATCTTCGGCAAATTTTTCTACGGCTTTTTTTGCAGCAACCACCAGCTTAACCACTTTATCATTGCCCGCACTGCGCTCATTTATGGCAGCAATACGGTGATAAAGCGCATCAATCAAGGCTTTGCGACGTTTTGGATTGTCTAGTAAATCGTCTTGCAGGTATGGATTGCGGCTAACTACCCATAAATCGCCCAGCACTTCAAATAACATACGTGCGCTGCGACCAGTTTTGCGCTCGCCACGTAACTCATTTAAAACAGCCCAAATTTCTTCACCTAAAAACCGAATGACAATTTCGCGGTCTGAAAAAGAGGTGTAGTTATAAGGAATTTCACGCAAACGTGTAGCAGCTGGCGCTGGCTCGGTTTGTAAAATTTTGGCGGGTATGGGTGCGTTCATTTAAGCTTTAAAATTTAAACTGAATTCAATAGAAGATTATAACATGCTGTAGACCAGCAAATAACTGCATGCGTTCTATGGTTATTGCACTTAATTTTATTCAGTATTTTATTAAGCATTTCATTCTAAGATTTCACTAAAAAGCGGTAAAATATGGCTATGTCAACGGTTAAAAAATTACTCATCCCAATCGCCTTTTTGGCTTTATTGGTTTTTTTGGGCTTAAGCCTCAGCAATAAATCACAAGCACCTGATATCACATTCACCACTATTGAAGGCAAAAAAATCAACATGGCTGATTTAAAAGGCAAAGTAGTGTTAATCAATTTTTGGGCCACAGATTGCCCAGGTTGCATCAAAGAAATGCCTGACTTAGTTAACACTTACAACACTTATAAATCTAAAGGTTTTGAAATCATCTCTGTGGCGATGCCCTACGACCCGCCAGCACAAGTACTCAATTACACGCGCCAAAAGTCGCTACCTTTTCCTGTGATGCATGATGGATTTTCTGAAATGACACAGGCGTTTGGTGGCGTGAACTTAACGCCTACTGCTTTTATTTTTGATAAAAATGGCAATCGCTTGCAACGCACCATTGGCGAATTAGATTTTGCTAAATTACATCAACTACTGAATACAGAGCTGGCCAAATAATGTTGTGGATTAAAGCGCTACACATTATTTTTGTTACCAGTTGGTTTGCAGGCTTATTTTATTTGCCGCGTTTATTTGTCAATCACGCCATGGTGATCGATACAGCCACGCAAGAGCGACTGAGCTTAATGGAACATAAGTTGTATCGCTTTATGCTACCGCTGGCTGTGCTGGCTTTGGTATTTGGTTTATGGCTTTGGTTGGGTTATGGCATTAGTGGTGGCTGGATGCATGCCAAACTGCTGTTGGTCGCTGGTTTAATTGGCTATCATGTTTATTGTGGCAAATTGATGCGTGATTTTAAATCTGGCAAAAACACACATAGTCATGTGTGGTATCGCTGGTTTAATGAAGCGCCTGTATTAATACTATTTGCTGTAGTCATTTTAGTTGTTGTAAAGCCATTTTAATATTGAATCTACAAGGCTATTCATGAATATTTTAGATGCAAATTTGCTGAACTCGGATTGGCTCATTTATATGCTAAAAAAATCCAGCAATAAACCCAGCGCTCGACTATTAAGCCTTTTTGACATATTAGAAGATTGGCTAGACGCGCCAGTAATACATGAACAGTTGACCCAACAATCATTTGGTCATGCTCAAGTCGTTAATCACAAATTACAAGATTTCTTGACATTAGAGGCCGCTAAGGCAGGTGCAGTAATGCCAGAAATGTTAGCCAGCCAGCTCTACTTTATGGCGATTGCCGCTAGCCAAGAAAAATTGAATATAAACCCTGAATCTGAAGATCCGTTCGCGCACAGTTCAAGCTTAATGCATGCAAAAAGCGCAGCCAAAGCCCTCATTGCTGCACAAACCACCCCCGAGTATCGCATTAGCAAAACTTCAGCTTACGCAATTGCTGCCAGCTGTATGGGCGCTTTAGTTGTTGCGTGCAGCTTATTTATATTTAACCAAGCAAGCCCAAATATTGCGCCGCAAGTCGCCTATGTAGAGCCAGTAAGCGCCGAATCCAATGTGAGCTTGATTGCAAGCGCCGAACAAACCTCTGCTTTAATTGCCCAAATCAATCAAATGCGCAAAGGCAATTGCCAGCTAATTGAGGCATTACAACTGCCCGACTCATATAGAAAAGTGTATTTTGACAATATCGTGTCGGGGCAAATCTCAACGAATATACATGATCAAAAATTAGTACATGAGATTTTGCAGAAAGTGCGCTGTAATTACACGCCCATGTTAATGGCTAACTCAGTTAATTAATTATCAGACTGCTACTGCATATACTTAACAGTATAAAATAGCCGAAAAATCATTATATTTCTCTATTTTAATTAATAGCTTACTAATAAATTGTGGCCAAAGATATTACCTTTCAGTCTATTTACAAAGAGCATTAATCTCATGCTATACTGATTTTATGAGCGTGTTAAAAGACAAAATTTTAGTAGTCGCCACTGATTTATTCCACACTAGAGGCATTAATTCTACTGGAGTCGATACCATTGTGGCTGTTGCTGGCACAACCAAAATGACCTTGTACAAGTATTTCAACACCAAAGAACAGTTGATTATTGAGGTGCTGCAAAAAAGTCAGCAAGACTTTCAAGCTTGGTTAGATGAAAAGCTCAATGCCAACACCAAAAAACCTGCAGATAAAATCCAATATTTATTTGACTACATTGAAGAATGGGTTAATTCTTCTGCCTTTATTGGCGTTGGTTTTATTAAAGCGTCAGCTGAGTTCCCCAACGAAGAAAACGCGATTCATAAATTATCTTCACAGCAATCGCGTGAATTTAGGCAATTTATTAGCAAATTGGCGACCGAAGCGAATATCAAAGATGCTGATGGTTTGGCATTGCAATTATCATTGTTATTTGAAGGTGCTGCCCAAGCAGAGCAAATGAAACGTGGTTCAGGTGCTATTAAATATGCGAAAAAGGCCGCTAAAATCTTAATCGATGGCGCAATCAAACAGCCTTAACGCCAAAAATCTAACGCATTTAACAGGCTCTCAAAACATTACTTGCCTAGCACTGCCTTGCTCTAAGATAATGTCGTTTTAAAATATTGACATTATTATGCATACTCTTATTTGTGGCTCACTTGCTTTCGACACCATTATGGTGTTTCAAGATCAATTCAAAAATCACATTCTGCCAGATAAAATTCACAAGCTCAGCGTTGCGTTTTATGTGCCAGAAATGCGCCGTGAGTTTGGCGGAACTGCGGGTAATATTGCCTATAACTTGCAATTGTTAGAGGGCAAGCCATTGATTATGGCAACTGTCGGTGAGGATTTTGGCAATTACACCAGTTGGCTCAATAAAAATAAACTGAACACATCACACATTAAACAAATTGACGGTAGCTTTACTGCACAAGCTTTTATTACGACCGATATTGATGATAATCAAATCACCGCTTTTCACCCAGGCGCCATGGTGGAATCGCATCAAAATAGTGTGAAACACGCCAAGGAAGTGAGTTTGGCGATTATTGCGCCAGATGGCCGTGATGGCATGTTTGCGCATGCTAAAGAATGTTTTGAGGCAGGCATTCCTTTTATGTTTGACCCTGGCCAAGGTTTACCGATGTTTAACGGTGAAGATTTATTGTATTTTATTGAGATGGCCACTTATTTAGCAGTAAACGACTATGAAGCGCAGGTTTTACAGGATAAAACAGGGTTAAGTTTAGACGCGTTGGCGCAAAAGGTAAAAGCACTAATTGTCACTTTGGGCGCGAGTGGTTCGCATATTTATGCTGATGGTCAACGCTTTGAGATTCCATGCGTTAAGGCAGATAAAGTCGTGGACCCAACTGGTTGCGGAGATGCTTATCGTGCTGGTTTGTTATATGGCATTGCCAACGGCTGGGATTGGGTAACTTGCGGCAGATTAGCTTCTACCATGGGCGCAATTAAAATTGCCAGCCGTGGTGGCCAAAATCATCGCCCATCCCGTGTAGAAATTGAAAACATTTATGCGCAAGCACTTATAGCTGAGGTTTCAGTTGAAAAGACAGTTTTAACAGAGAAGTTGGATTCAACTCAGCATTAATTCAATACACTGGGTACACATAATTAAGGTTCACTTAATTGTCAATTGTTAGATTATTTAAAGGAATAAAAAATGACACGAATCTCAAAGTTGTTTGCAATAGTTTTGCTATCAATATTAACCGCGGCATGCGCTAGCTCCAATTCGGGTAGTGTATATAAGCGGGATGATGCTAGAAAAGTGCAAACTGTTAAAACTGGCGTAGTAGAAAGTGTACGCACGGTTAAACTAGAAGGTACAAAATCGCCAATCGGCACAGTTGCTGGCGGCGCAATTGGCGGCATTGCGGGTAGCTCTGTAGGTGGCGGACGAGGAAGCGCAATTGCTGCAGTGATAGGCGCGGTTGTGGGTGGTCTTGCTGGCTCAGCGGCAGAAGAAGGCATTACCCGTAAAGATGGTCTTGAAATTACAGTTAAGCTAGATGGTGGTGCTCTGATTGCGATTGTGCAAGAAGCGGATGAGCAGTTTAGCCCAGGTGACAGAGTGCGTATTGTTGAAAATGCCGACACTTCACGTGTTAGTCACTAAAAGATATGCGCCGTTAATCTAGTGCTTGCATTGTGGCTGTCATCATTTAGTCATCTAATTTTCATGATTCATTCATATTAAGCACATAACATCTCTCAAAATATTGGAGAGATGTTATGTTTGATAATGAGTCAGTTCAACAGCTAGCAGCACAGCCAAGCAGTCAACAAAGAGGCTTAAGCATCAGTCTAGCCCGTAACCCAGCAGAAATAGCAGAAGCGCAACGCTTACGCTATAAAGTATTTGCAGAAGAAATGGGTGCGCAAGTATCGGGCACTGGTGGTCTTGACATTGATGGCTTTGATGCGTTTTGTGAGCACTTACTGGTGCGCGAAACTGTGTCACACCAAGTTATCGGCACGTACCGTATCTTAAGCCCACAAAAAGCCAACGAAGCTGGCGGTTATTATTCTGCTGGCGAATTTGACTTAACCCGTTTATCCCATCTATTTAATAGTACAGTTGAAGTCGGTCGTGCTTGCGTGCATCAAAATTACCGCAACGGCGGAACCATTACCATGCTCTGGGCAGGCTTAGCCAAATATATGCAAACACATAACTACGAATACATGATTGGTTGCGGCAGTGTTCCGATTAACGATGGTGGCCATATGGCAGCTAGCTTGTACAACAAGTTGAAAGATGAATATTTATCACCTGCTGAGTACCGCGTTTTCCCACGGACACCATTGCCGATACATGCGCTTAATAAAGATGTACAGGTAGCATGTCCACCACTTATTAAGGGCTATTTGAGATTAGGTGCTTATATTTGTGGCGAGCCAGCATGGGATGCCTATTTCAATACAGCCGATATGCTGGTAATGTTACCGTTATCAAAAATTAACGGACGATATGCTTCGCATTTCTTAAAATAATTGGTTCAAGCCAGCTTAGTCACACAAATTTATCGCGTTACACGTGTTTTTTTACATACCCTTATCGGCTTAATCATTGCGTCTGTATTTTTACCTTTTTTGAGTAAAAATACTAAATTAGCGTTGATAAAATGGTGGTGCGGGGGTTTGTTGCGCGCTTTTCATATCAAGGTAGTGACATTTGGCGAGTTGCCACCCGCCTCTACAAAAAGTGTTATGTTTGTGGCAAACCATATTTCATGGTCAGATATTCATGCTCTCAACAGCAAAATTGCTTTACGTTTTATTGCTAAATCTGAGATTAGAAGCTGGCCTGTATTTGGCTATTTAGTCGAAAAAGCCAATACCTTATTTATCGATAGAAGCAAAAGGCAAGAAGCGGGGAAGATTGTAGATATCACTGCAGCAAGCCTCATATCCGGTGATAATTTATGCTTTTTTCCCGAAGGCACAACAACTGATGGCCAGCAGGTGCTGCCATTTAAAGGCAGCGTTTTGCAAGCCGCTATTGCTGCTAATAGTCGCATATGGCCTGTCGCAATTCGCTACGTCAATATCGATGGTAGCATCAATACCAATATGGCTTACGCTGGCGAAACGAGTTTAATCGATTCGATGCATCTGGTAGTTAAACAAAAAAATGCAACTGTGGAGTTGCATTTCTTAAATCCGATTAATTCAACGGGCAAAGATAGGCGGCATTTAACGCAAGCTGCGTATGACGCAATTGTGACTAAATTAGCTTAATACTGCATCCCATGCATCATGCTGTACTTGCGTAATGACGCCCGTTTCTATGCAAATTGCACTTAATTGTCCACCCCATAAACAACCTGTGTCCAGGCTAATCACACTATTACGCTGAACAATACCTAAAGCTGACCAATGCCCGCAGAAAATCCGAGTGCTGTCTGATTGGCGATTAGGGCTATCAAACCATGGGATGTAGCCTATAGGAATATGTTCAACTTTCCCTTTGAAAGCAAATTCCATTTCGCCACTCGCTTTGCAAATACGCATACGCGTCATAGCATTGGTAATGACCCTTAACCTATCCATACCAGCCAAATTATCTTGCCAATGGTTCGGTTCGTTGCCATACATATTCGCTAAAAAATAACGATAATCCTCTGCCTGTAATGCAGCGCCAACCTCTTGTGCATAACCTAAAGCTAATTCTACAGTCCATTGTGGCAACAAGCCGGCATGCACAATGACATATTCAATCTGTCTTTCATCAGTGTCCGCAATCATCAGTGGCTGATACCGTAGCCAATCCAACAATTTATGCTTATCGGGAGCATCTATAATCGCTTGCAAAGTGTCACTTTTGTGTGCTTTTTTGAGCTCGTGTGCAACCGCAAGCGCATGCAAATCATGATTACCTAGCACAACCTTAACGGACGTCTGATGTTGATAACACCAACGCAACACTTCAAGTGAACCACTGCCGCGATTAATTAAATCGCCAACCAAGCGCAGCTGATCATGCTGTGGGTTGAACGACAGGCGTGCTAATAATGCTTGAAAAGCGTGATAACAGCCTTGAATATCTCCGATTGCGTAAGTAGCCATATATTGGTTTAATAAACAAAAAAGCCGCTGATGTTAGTTAGCGGCTTTTTTATTCGAAAAAAAATCGATTAGCTAGCAGGTGTCGGCTCAACTGCAGGCGCAGCAGCCGGGGTCGTAGAATCTGCGGCTGGTGCAGCCTCTGTAGGCGCTGCTTTTGGCGGTTCAAAATTTGCACCTGATGCATTTGCCATATGAGCAACTGCATTTGCAATCTCACCATCTGTTAAGTCTGGGTTACCACCACGCGCTGGCATATTACGAATACCTGCAATCGCATGTTGTACCAATGTTTCATAGCCTTGCGCAATACGTGGCGCCCATTGTTCTTTATTACCAATAGTTGGTGCTGCCATTAAACCAGCAGCATGACAAAGCGCGCAAACCGCTTTAGTGACTTCTTCACCACTTTTATCCACATGCGCACCCGTACTTGCTGCCGCCACCTCAACAGTAGCGACTGGCTGAATTGCCTCTTCTACTTTAGCTGAAACTTCTGCAGCGGTTGGTGCTGGTGTTGTAGGAGCTTCAGTTTTACCAAAAAAATGCGCTAATAGTGAAATTAACAAAGTAAACGCTAAAATAGTCCCCGGAATTGCGATAATCAATTGCCAGAAACTAGAACTTGAATAACTATCATCTTTCTTACTCATTGCTTTTAATCCCTAAATATTAAAAATAATTAATTATAATTTTGCATAAAACAATTATACCTACTCGCCATCAAGGTTAAAAGCATGCAAGTCCAGATAGCACACAAAAACCTTAAAAGTGACACTTAATTACATACCGACTTAATACAAAATATCTTAATACCACATGCTTTGTTATAATGCGGCACTACAAGCGCCCGTAGCTCAGTTGGATAGAGTGTTGGTTTCCGAAGCCAAAGGTCGTGGGTTCGACTCCCGCCGGGCGCACCAAAATATCAATTTTATATTTTCCAGTAATGGTCTACCAATAATGCGGCAAAAATAAGTGTTAAGTAAAGTATAGAGTACTTGAATGTCGACTTAGCCAAATCATCTGAATATTTTCTATACAAACCAATTACATACCATAAAAATACCGCATTTAATAAAATCGCAGAAACCAAGTAAATCAAACCGCTCATGCCTAATCCGTAAGGCATCATTGACACCACAACCAAAATCACGGTGTATAGCAAAATATGCAATAGCGTAAATGCTTCGCCGTGCGTCACAGGCAACATTGGCATGCCAACTTTGGCGTATTCCTCGCGGCGATACAAAGCAAGCGCCCAAAAATGCGGTGGCGTCCAAGCAAAAATAATCAAAAACATGATTAGGGATTCTGGCGAAACGGCATTATTGACTGCTGCCCAACCTAATATTGGCGGCATAGCACCTGATGCGCCACCAATCACAATATTCATCGGTGTTGCTGGCTTTAAAAACACAGTATAGATAACGGCATAACCCACAAAAGTGGCAAATGTTAGCCACATGGTTAATGGATTAACGAATACATACAAAATCAATAAGCCTGTACCGCCTAAAAGTGTGGCGAAAATCGTCGTCTCTGCGTGTGAGACTTGACCAGTCGGCAAAGGCCTGCCGCGTGTGCGCGCCATAACCGCGTCGATTTTATGCTCAATTAAACAGTTAAATGCCGCCGCCGCACCAGACGCAAAAGCAATTCCAACTGTTGTAGCCAGCAAAAGCGGCCAAGGCACCATGCCAGGCGTTGCCAGGAACATACCAATAATGGCGGTAAACACAATCAACATGGTGACACGTGGTTTACACAGGGCGTAAAAATTCTTAAAACTCGCCACAAAAGCGTGCAAGTGACTCGCTGTGTTTACATTTGATTTAAGACTCAATTCATACTCACTTTATTTCATTTAATGTGGTTGCAAACGCTATGAGCGATTGACTTTGCTGCCTGTGATTTTTGAATTAAAAATCACTAGAATGACGACCAATAAGGCAGCGCCCAGATTATGTCCCACAGCTAATACCAGCGGCAAATGCAATACTAAATTTGCAATACCAAGGCTGATTTGTGCAAATAGCACAGCAATTAATGCCAAGCTAAGGTTTTTTAATTGTGCGTATTTTAAACTATTTAATGCTAAAAAACCCAAATAAATCAAAGTAATGATGGCACCAACACGATGCGTCCATTGAATAGCCGTCAATGATGCCAGCGTTAAATTGCCGCCATCGGCACTCTGCCCTAATTCGCGCACCATATGAAATGCGTCTTTGAAATCCATGTCCGGCATCCATGCGCCATGGCAGGTAGGGAAGTCGGTGCAAGCCAATGCGGCGTAATTGGTACTTGTCCAGCCACCTAAAAATATCTGCATCAATAAAATCACTAATGCAAAACGAATCAAGTTTCGCGAAGCCTTGCTTTGCACAATATCAGACGAATATTGGCCCCAGTTTCGATGCGCAATCCAAGTCAGCAAGCCTAAAGTGGTCATACCGCCCAATAAATGTGCGCTAACGATGACTGGTTTTAATAGCATGGTCACCGTCCACATACCCAGCGCGGCCTGAAACATAATAATGCCCAGCAACGCAGTGGTAAGCCATGGCGATACTTTGATTTGCTGTGGATACTGACGCGCTTTTTTCCATGCCAGAATAAATAGAGCCAACACAACCAAGCCCAATGTGCCTGCCAAATAACGGTGTAGCATTTCTTTCCAAGCTTTACCCGTTTCAATAATGCTATCAGGGTATATGGTCTGCGCATTTTGAATAGCTGCTTCGCTTTCTGGCACGGTTAATGTGCCATAGCAACCAGGCCAATCGGGACATCCCAAGCCTGCATCCGTTAAGCGCACATAAGCGCCCAAAACAACCACACATAGGGCCATTATTGCGCCCAACATTGCTAAACGTTTAAACAACATACTATGCCGCCCAAGAGTATCTTAAAAGTCTTGCTAAATCTTTACGAATATCCGCTGCCGAAGTGCTGGCAGGATAACTCATCATGATATGACCCAAAGGGTCAACAAAATACAATCGGTTTGATTGAAAGGCTACTTCGTTCGCGATATTAAACTGCTGACTAAGCTTATCAACATCTACATCAGACTGATTAATGATGTTCAAATCTGGAAAATCTTTTTTGATTGCTGCAACATCTTGAACATGTGTAATTAGTACACGCTGCGTGCGCGGAATGTCTTTATACATCGACACATGGATTTGGCGCATATCTTTTAATTTGGCCATACAGCTAGCCTCACACGCGTCTGAGACGTAAACCATAGTCCACTTCTCAGTCCAAAAATGGCTGCTATCTTGACCATCACTGTTTTTCAAATTAACTGTTGTTTCAATTAATCTTGGCGGCACCATCAACTCGCCACGGCTTGCGCCCGTAGGCTTAAAGTCGTATTTAAACATTAATACAACCGCAATAATCGGCACCACAAAAAAAGTCAGCATCATCAAAAACACTGCTCGCCCTTTGCGCTGATTCTCTTGATAAGTAGTACTTGTTTGTTCTGTTTGCATAAAATCTTTCACCTTTTCAACTAATCTTTACAGCCTAATTTAATTTCTTAATACCCAGATACAAGTAAATCACCAATGTTGCAAATGCAAAACCAAACCATTGATAGGCATATCCCAAGTGCGTCACAATTCGATCAGCTGACATTTCCCAGTTGCGTACAAATCCGCCTGCAGGACTATCATTATCCAGCTTTACAATCACTGGTAAAATTTTGATTGGTGCCGTTTTAATATATTTCTGCATATCTAAGTTTTGCCAAACCAACTGCCATGGCAAGCTTTTAGTGCCTGCCTGCTCTTTTTCTTTCTCTTCAAGGGTAAATATTTTTTTAGTTGGCAACCATGCCATCCCTTTAATTTTTTGCACGCCTTTTGGTGTATCGAAAACAGGAATATCTGCGCGTGTTTTATTACCTTGAATCCAGCCGCGATTTACCAAAACGTAGGTGTCAGAATTTTGTATTTTGAGCGGCGTGACGACATGATAGCCAGCCAAACTATTTTCTACTTTATTGTCGATGAGTATTTGAAATGCAGTGTCGTACTCACCATCCACTTCAATTTTTTTAAACTCCAAATGCTCAGAATTAGATATATAGTCTTTTAAGTTTGGTGTGTTATTTGTATTGGCATGCTCAAAATCCGCTTGAATTTTCTGCTTAAGCGCTGCTTTTTCATATTGCCAAAACCCCAGTTTGATAAAAATTGGGATACAGATAATCGTAATCAATGTGCCAAGCAGTGTTGGCTTAAATTCTACATTCAGAAATCTAAATTGCATTTATACTAGACCAGTCGCATAATTATTTATTACTTCACCATTCAACTTTACTTGGACAAATTAATGTTTATAAAAATTGCAGTCGTATTGGTATTAATTATTATTTTAGGAAGCTTATTTTCAGCTTTGTTTTTCTTAAATAAAGATAAGTCTGGTAGCGATCGCACGGTTAAAGCACTAACAATGCGTATTGGTTTATCAATCATCTTATTTATTGCGTTAATTATTGCTGCTTATTTTGGAAAGCTAGGCCACGCACTTTAACTTTCACCGTTCAAACAAAAAGGGCGATGCAATGCATCGCCCTTTTTGTTATGTCAAATTACAGCATGTATACAAATATAAATAAGCCTAACCATACCACGTCTACAAAGTGCCAGTACCAAGCTACACCTTCAAAACCAAAGTGATGCTCAGGCGTAAAGTGGCCTTTCATGCAGCGGATTAGTATAACGATTAACATCGTTGTACCAAGCAACACGTGGAAACCGTGGAAGCCTGTCAACATAAAGAATGTTGCGCCATATGCGCCGCTACCTAAAGTTAAACCCATTTCTGTGTAAGCTTCATGATATTCCATCGCTTGGCAAGCCAAGAAAGTAATACCTAATAAAACAGTTAATGCCATGCCGATTACTAATTGGTTGCGCTTATTTTTAATCAAGCCCCAATGTGCCCAAGTAATGGTTGCACCAGAGCTTAGTAACAAAATAGTATTGATTAAAGGTAAACCGTTCCAGTGCATAGGCTTAAAGTTTGCAGGTGGTACGTACTCGTTACCAAGTACAACTCCGCCTGGACCTAATGATGGCCATGAACTCAAGAAATCCTTATAAGGTGTAATGTCTGCGTCGTAGCCTGCTAAATCTGGCACAGACAATACGCGCATATAGAATAAGGCGCCGAAGAACGCAGCAAAGAAAGCAACTTCAGAACAGATAAAAACAATCATGCCGATACGAAACGATTTATCTTCCCAGCTTTTGTATTGTCCTGTGATGCTTTCAGATATAACCGAACCCATCCATTTAAAGGTCATGGCAATGATAATGGCAGCGCCTAAATACATCATCCACTTACCAAAATGCAGGTTATTCATATTAAAAATGAAACCTGAAGCAAGAGACAACAAACCTACCGATAATATTGAAGGATATATGCTGCCATGCGGAACATAATATTGATTTTCTGAATGTGTTGCCATTCGTTTACTCCCAAGCACCTAAATTAACTACTTAATTATAACGTTGTATCGCTTTGCTGGCGATACAAGCTCCCTTTTATACTTCAATTTTTAATATCAACTTAATATTCATTTCAAGCAATATTAAAATTACTTTTATTTTTTTGTCGCTTCAAAAAAAGAATACGACAAGGTCATTTCACTTACATCTTTTGGTAATGCAGGATCTATAAAGAATCTCAACGGCATTACTTTTGTTTCACCTGGTTTTAAGCTTTGATTTACAAAGCAAAAACATTCTACTTTTTTCAAATAAACCGACGCAATTCCTGGGGTAACACTTGGAATCGCCTGCCCGACTACGACTTGGCCGGTAATATTCTTTGCTTCAAACAATACTGTTTCAATCTTGCCAGGATGTAATGTAATACTGGCTTGCTTAGGGTAAAAATTCCATCCTAAGCCTGGCATAACTGCAGATGTAAACTGTACAGTAACATTTCTGCTGGTATCTACTTTAG
The DNA here is from genome assembly GCA_002083635.1 of Proteobacteria bacterium ST_bin12. Taxonomy (GTDB): domain Bacteria; phylum Pseudomonadota; class Gammaproteobacteria; order Burkholderiales; family Methylophilaceae; genus Methylotenera_A. The sequence continues at coordinate 359,787 of MSXP01000005.1, forward strand.
CTTTAGTTAGTGTTGATGCTTCATTATTAGTCTTACCATTTAAACCAGTAATACTGCATAAAACATCGTACAAAGGCACTAAGGCAAAAGCAAACAGTAAAGAGCCTGCTGCAACCCATACCATTTTTTTAGCTAACTTAGCATTGGCGCTTTCAAGTTCAGCTTTTGTTTTTGGCTTGAGTGAATCTGTGTTGTCTACAGGTTCCATATAGTGAACATCGATACCACGTACCACACAAGGGCAACTGCCCCAAATATTAACGCTATTTTTTTACTTCTGTTACGTCTTGCTACTTCTTGGTTTTCCATCTATCAAATACTTTCGTTGAATAGAAAAGCCCAATCATGACTTGGGCTTTTCTGAAAATCATTATTTAATAACTGGTTGCTCTGTGAAGCTATGGTATGGAGGTGGTGATGGTAATGTCCACTCCAAGCCTTCTGCACCTTTCCACACTTTATCCGTTGCTTTTTTGCCACCTTTTACGCATTTGATAATCACGTAAACGAATAACAATTGTGATAAGCCTAGAGCAAACGCTGCGATAGATGAAATCATATTGAATTCAGCAAATTGCAATGCGTAGTCTGGAATACGACGTGGCATACCAGCTAAACCAACGAAGAATTGTGGAATAAATGTTAGGTTAAATGAAATCGCTGTTAACCAGAAGTGCCATTTACCCAATGTTTCGTCGTACATATTACCTGTCATTTTTGGTAACCAGTAATACACGCCAGCCATAATACCCATGATACCGCCAGCAAACAGTGTGTAGTGGAAGTGCGCTACAACAAAGTAACTGTTATGGTACTGCGCATCCGCAGCAACATCGGCCAATACTAAACCTGTTAAACCACCGATACCGAATAATATAATCCAACCCACCGCAAATAACATTGGTGTTTCAAATGTCATTGAGCCTTTCCACATGGTTTTAATCCAGCAGAAGAACAATACGGCCAATGGAAGTGAAATGGCCATGGTGCTGTACATAAAGTAAAGCAAGGCAGGCACTGGCATACCAGCGGTAAAGAAGTGATGCGCCCACACAACTACAGCTAAAGCACCAATCGCCCACAGTGAGTACACTTGTGCTTTGTAGCCATACATTGGTTTACGTGAGAATGTTTGTAGAATTTGTGGAATGAAACCCCATACTGGCAGTAACAAAATATACACTTCTGGGTGACCGAAGAACCAGAATAAGTGTTGGAACATGATTGGGTCACCACCACCAGCCGCATCAAAGAAGTGCGTACCGAAATGACGGTCTGTTAGTAGCATGGTTACTGCACCAGCTAATACTGGAATAGTTGCTACTAACAAGAAAGCAGTAATTAACCAGCCCCATGCAAACATTGGCATTTTCATCAATGTCATGCCAGGTGCACGCATATTGAACAACGTCACAATAATGTTAATTGAACCCATTACTGAAGAAACACCTAACAAGTGGACTGCGAAAATCGCAAAGTCAACACCAATACCACCTTGCACAGACAATGGTGGATAAAATGTCCAACCTGTTGCAATCGCGCCATCACCAATACCAAACAAGGCAAGCGTGAACGGCAGTGTTAACAAAATCGCTGAAGGTGGCAATAACCAGAAACCCCAGTTATTCAAACGCGGCAAGGCCATATCTGGCGCACCAATTTGCAGTGGAATCATCCAGTTAGCAAAACCAGTCGCTGCAGGCATTAATGCCGCGAAAATCATAATCAGTGCATGCACACCGATTAACTGATTGTAAAAATCAGGATTCATTAACTGCAAACCTGGCTGGAACAATTCGGCACGAATGCCTAAAACCATTGCACCACCCACTAAAAACATCACTAAAGAAAAGGTCAGATACATAGTACCAATATCTTTGTGATTGGTTGTTGTCAGCCAACGCATAATTCCCGATGGATGATCATGATGTACTTCATCATGTGCTACCGTTGTTGTACTCATAGCGCTCTCCTCATTACCTTTATTTCAACAAATAAATCAAAAAAATAAACTATTGACGCGCCGCTTTAACTTGCGCTGGCTGCACAATTGGATCAACTGTTGCCGCATTACCAAGCGCTTGGCGCTCATAAGTAATGACCGCAGCAATTTCGGTGTCATTTAAAGTGGCTTTCCATGCTGGCATGACGCCTTTACCGTTCAGCAAACGATCTAAATGACTATCTTTTAAGTATTTACCATCAGCGCCAAAAATTGGGCCAAGCGCAATTTTGCTGCCCGTCATTGCTGGGAAAGCCGGCGGCAAACCAGCGCCATTCACTTGGTGACATACTGCACAATTTTTCTCGTAAACGCCTTTACCTTGCGCAACTAAATCGTCTTTCGTCATTTCTTTAATTTCGCCTGCTTTTGCAATTTCTGCCTTTTTAGCCGCCACCCAAACTTTATACTCTTCCATTGGCACTGCATCTACAACCACCGGCATATATCCGTGGTCTTTACCGCATAACTCTTTACATTGACCGCGGTATGTACCCGCCTTATCAACCTGCACCCATGTTTCACGAATAAAACCAGGCACTGCTACACGAGATGATCCGAATTGTGGAACCCACCAGTTGTGCAATACATCAGAAGCCGTCATTAGAATACGTACTTTTTCGCCTACTGGTAATACCAAGTGGTTATCCACTTCTAATAAATAGTTTTCTTTTTTCTCAGCTACATTGTGTTGCTCATCAGCTGTTGTTGTTAAATTACTAACAAACTTGATACCTTGCGCTTCACCATCTAAATACTCATATTGCCAGCGCCACTGTGAGCCAGTCACCTTAATTACCATGGTCGCTTTATCACGTGTATCTTCCATCATTACCACGCTGTGATAAGCTGGAATGCCCATAATCACAAAATCGATCAACAATAAAATAACGAAAGGCACTAATACCCAGAAAATCTCTACTGCGGTTGATGGCGCTTTATCTTCAACAGCTTTGTAACCTTTATTTTTACGATGCGCAAAGATTGAATAAATCATAATTGCTAAAACGACCACGAAAATTACCATAGTGATTAACATAAACTTATTGTGTACATGTAACGTGTCTAACGCCATTGGGGTTACTGGCTCTGGGAAATTCCAACTGTAATCAGCAAAAGCATTGAGCGATGCAAGCATTGCTGCAAAACCTAGCCCAATTTTTTTAAAAACTTGCATAAACCGCTCCAAGACTTATTAATAAATAAACTAATGAATACTTTGTAATTTTTGTTTGAGCTCGCGAGCTAACGCTACCCGCTGCTCATCGTCTATAAAATACTTGCCAAACTCGACTTCTCTACCGCGCGAACTTATAAACAGCCCGTTCTTACTTGCCAATCTTTTATTATTAGTGACATCACGCACATGTACTTGAGTCCAATAGCGCTGAAACTCAGTAATACTTGTTTCTTTAAAATTTCTTTTTTCTACAATTATTTTGTCATCTTGTATTGCAATACTCTCATAATCGCTTGAGTGCTGATAAATATAATAAAAAGCATACGCAAAAGCAGCAAGCTCAAGCCCAGCAAACGGCAACACCAACCAAGCGCCGGCATGACTAAAGCCAATCGCCACTACGAGAGCAATAATCGCAAGCACCACCATTAGCTTTAAACTATTTTCTGGCGACAGTGAGTTATTGGGCCTTGCAACAATTTTATAGTCCATTATTGATAGCATAATTATTTAGGAAATTTTATAACCTAAGCCTTAAAGTTCTAATAATGAATAACGACTGTTACAACTTGTTACAAGTTCAATTAATCTAGCATACCTCACCAACCATTTCAAGCTTGAACCAAGAAGCTTTAAGCCTAATTTCGATTTGGTGCCGGGAGGGGGAATCGAACCCCCACGTTGTCGCCAACGCGGGATTTTGAGTCCCGTGCGTCTACCAATTCCGCCATCCCGGCATGAGGTATAATGTCAACTTCATTATTATAACAAGTTTTTGTCAGATGCGAACCCAAGATTTTGACTTTTATTTACCTGAAGCACTCATCGCACAGCACCCCACAAGCTCCCGCAACGCTAGTAAGTTACTTTATGTTGATGGTCAATCTGGGATTTTAAGCGATAAACTATTCATCGATTTTGCTAGCCTTTTAAAGGCAGATGATTTATTGATTTTTAACGACACTCGCGTAATCAAAGCGCGTTTATTCGGAACAAAGGCAACTGGCGGCCAAGTTGAAGTTTTAGTAGAGCGGGTACTAGATAATCATCATATCCTGGCGCATATACGTGCATCGCGTGCGCCAAAAGCAGGTAGCACCTTGCGCTTAGCCGATGCATTTGATGCTCAAATTGTTGGTCGTGATGACGATTTATTCCACGTACATTTTTTAGGTGATATTACTGTACTAGACTTACTAGAACGCTACGGTGCACTTCCATTGCCACCTTACATTACGCATGATGCAGGTGTTCAAGATGATGAGCGCTATCAAACCGTGTATGCCAAACACGCAGGCGCTGTGGCAGCCCCGACCGCAGGCCTACATTTTGATGAAACCGTATTAAATGCTCTAACGGCAAAAGGTGTGAAAATCGCTTACGTCACATTGCATGTTGGCGCGGGTACTTTTCAACCCGTGCGTGTGGATAACATTAAAGACCATAAAATGCATAGCGAGATTTATCATATTTCCGCTGAAACAGTTACGGCAATTAATAACGCCAAGCAAGCGGGTAGAAATATAATTGCGGTTGGCACCACCAGCTTACGCGCATTAGAAAGTGCAGCACAAAAAGCATTAAGTGAAAGCAAAGCTGACGCCTTAATTGCAGCAGGTAGCGGCGAAACGTCTATTTTTATCACGCCAGGCTTTGACTTTAAAATTGTTGACAAGCTTCTGACTAACTTTCATCTACCAAAAAGCACATTATTAATGTTGGTATCAGCGTTTGCTGGATTTGATGCCATTAAACAAGCATACGCACATGCCATACAAAAAGAATACCGTTTTTTTAGCTATGGTGATGCGATGTTTCTTGAAAAGTCGAATCATGCAGAAAACTAAGCCTAAATAGATGCCTTATGCATGACTTTGAACTAGAATCGTCAACACATAGACTAAATAACACGTTACTTACCAGTTAGTTAACAAGAAAGCACTTTCAACATATGCAATTTATTAAACCCTTATTAATTGGCAGCCTCATTTTTTCTGGCCTAGCTATAACAAACACAGTAACAGCAGAGGTGCTACCTACTGCTACGATTGGCATTAAAATCACCTTAGCTACAAAACCCACTTCACGCCCAATGACGGTGGCGTATATTCCACAACTAAAACATTACTATATTGCAGATGGTGGTTTAGCGCCTTTGGCAACTGAGTATGAAGCAGCCGTATCAAAATCGCAGATTCATGCTTATGACGATACGGGTAAATACATTAATTCTGCTAAACCTGGTTACGATAATCGTTCTATTTATTACAATCCAAACACTGCTAAACTAGAAACCGTTACCTACAATGTTTCTAGTGATGTGGGCTTTTCGCCCAACACCGGTATTTATGCGCTAGATGTGGCCGAGAATGGCGAAATAAAAGACAGCTCAAATGAATTATTTTTGTTTAATCCTGCGTTTGGCGATTCAGCCACTATGCCGAGTTATGACGCTGAAAATAATCGATACTTTGCCAAGCAAGAGCGTAGCAACAAAGTGTTTATCGTAGACCCAAAACAACGCGAAAAAATTGGTGAAATTTCGCTGGATTTTACCAAGGCTGCTGTATTGCATGATGATATTAGCGACCACTATATTGCTTATACTGGTGTTAAAGGTGAAGAGTTGGTGCTACTAGATGTCGACCATAAAGCAGCATTAGTATTTGACTTAACCGGTAAATTTGTGGCAAAAAGTGAATTGCCAAAAGACCTAAAATTACGCTCTCAAAATCATTTTAATGGCTTGGGTTATGCAAACGATATGCTATTTGTATATCACGAAACCGAAGGTGAGTTTGGTACTTATTACGGCTTTAAAGTGGTTAAGTAAGCACTTTAAAAAATAAAAAACCGCATACCAGATGCGGTTTTTTTGAGTCGCAATTATTTATTTGCCAATCGCACCTGCAAGTTTGCCAGAAGCCATACCAAACAAAGCACCCAATACGACAGAAATAATCACCAGTAATACAGGGTTAGTCAAGTTCATCATGGCAGTATTGCCAGCACTACCTGCTGTTAGCGCTAATCCTGCTGTAGCTGCATATCCATAAACGTTTGCTGGTACAACTGACAGAAAATTAACGCTAGCGATGATAACAAGTGCAAATACCGTAACGGCAATAATCACAGGGGCAGCCAGCACACCCAAAGCGCCTAGCATGCCAAAACTGACTAAGTACAAAGCAACGCCAGCAATCACCGCGCCGTAACTCATGCCTGCAATGGTTTTTTGTAGCGCCGCAGAATCAGCACCCGAATGGAAATAGCAACCCCAAGCAATAAAACCAACCCATACCAATGTTGCGCCAGCCAACGGATTTAACGATAAAAATGCCCAAACGCCACCTAAAACCGCGATACTCACTGCCAATGCTGTTAACTTCGACATACTTTTCTCCCAAAATTAAAAGGTAAAACTCTTATAAAAATAATGTTTTTGAGTATTACAGCCAATTAATTCAGCGACTTAGAACAAAGCGTTAAAACAAGAACAGTGACAATATGACGACGCTTTTAACCAGCCTCAACCTAATTGACTAGGCGTAGTCTAGACTTATTTTTGTCATATTGCCAAGTATTTTTATTTGGTTTAGCGCACAACTGCTAGATTTTGATGTGCCTTTACAAACAATTTGAGGCGTTACAAGATAACGAATCAGAATCTATTGAGTGGATACTGCCAGTGCTTTTTCCATGCACCCACCACTAAATTGGGATACTGCGGCTTACCCAAACTGCCATTGTAACGACCGAGTGCGCGGTATAAATCACCACGTTCTATATCTAAATAGTGGCGCAAAATGGTACAGCCATAGCGCAGATTAAGCCGCAAATGGAACAAATTATGCTCAGGATTGCCAATACTTTTGACCCAAAACGGCATCACCTGCATATATCCGCGCGCGCCCACGCTAGAAAAAGCGTATTTTTTAAAACCACTTTCCACTTGAATTAAGCCTAAGACCAGCTGCGGATCTAAGCCTGCGCGGGTGGCCTCATAGTGCACAGACCTTAAAAAATCTTCTCTGTAAGCTTGATCTGGTATGCGCTTTTGCAGGCGTTGCGACATATCGGCTAGCCAAGCATTACCTTCTTCTTGGCTGGCAAATATCAACTTGGGTGAGCCTAAATCGCTAATCGATTTTTGCATCAGCGCTTTAACCGAATTTGAAAGCGGCTCTTCGCGTTGATTGCCAGCAAAGCAGATTGACGCTGTGCCAAGTAATGTCACGCCTAATAAATAAGCTAGAAATAGTTTTTTCAGCATATTGATTTAGTTATTTAACACGGCACTCAAATGACTCACAACGCTCTTCAAAGCAATGTTGTGCGCTTCCGCATGACTACGCGATTTATACTCCACTTTACCTTCTGCCAAACCACGGTCGCCTATTACAATGCGGTGCGGAATGCCCATTAAATCGCTTTCTGCAAACATGACACCAGGCCGCTCGCCTCTGTCATCAAATAACACATCAATGCCTGCTTTTACGCAATCCGCATAAAGTTGGTTGGCAGCATTTTTCACTGATTCACTTTTATCCATGCCAATTGGGCAGATAACGATGGAGAAAGGTGCCATGCTTAATGGGAAAATAATGCCTTTGTCATCATTACCCTGCTCAATCGCCGCGCCAACAATACGCGATACGCCAATGCCATAGCAACCCATTTCCATTACTTGCGATTGACCATTTTCATCCAAGTACGTTGCATTCATGGCTTGAGCGTACTTGGTGCGCAATTGAAAAATATGCCCGACTTCGATACCACGACACAAACTTAATGTGCCTTTGCCGTCAGGGCTGGCGTCACCATCGACCACATTTCGAACATCTGCCACCAAGCTCGGCTCTGGCAAATCGCGGCCAAAATTCACGCCGCTTAAGTGATATTTAGGTTTATTAGCACCACAAACAAAATCGCTCATATTAGCCACTGTTTTATCAGCAATCACAGAGACATTTTTACCTACATTGACTGGGCCGATAAAGCCAGGTGGGCAATTCAAGTTGCTACGGATTTCTTCTTCTGTAGCAAATCTAAACTCACCTAAAGCCTTACCCGTTTTCACCTCATTTAAGTTGTGGTCGCCACGCAATAAAACCAAATAGAACTGTTCTTTTCCGTCATTTTTTACCATTAAGGCAATCGACTTAACCGTATTTTTGACTGAAATTCCTAACAACTTTGCTACATCCTCACAAGTGGTTTGTTTTGGCGTTTCCACTTCGGTTAAGTTTTGGCTGGCAGTCGCTCTTGTTTTGCTTTCTGGCAAAGCCTCCGCCAGTTCCACATTCGCCGCATAATCCGAATGTTCGCAATAAGCCAGCGCATCTTCACCGCTATCGGCCAACACATGAAACTCTTGCGAACCATCACCACCAATCGCGCCAGAATCGGCTTTTACGGCTCGGAATTTCAGCCCTAAGCGTGTAAACACATTGCTGTAGGCTTGATGCATTTCTGCATAGGTTTTGCTTAACGATTCAAAATTAGTATGAAATGAATAGGCATCTTTCATCATAAATTCGCGTGCGCGCATCACGCCAAAACGTGGGCGAATTTCATCACGGAATTTAGTTTGAATCTGATAAAAATTCAGCGGTAATTGCCTATAGCTATTGATTTCGCGGCGCGCAATATCGGTAATCACCTCTTCATTCGTTGGGCCAAAACAAAAATCTCTATCATGTCTATCTTTAATTTTGAGCATCTGTGGCCCAAACACTGCCCAGCGACCTGTCTCATCCCACAGTTCTTTTGGCTGTACGGCTGGCATTAACAATTCTAGTGCACCCGCTTTGTTCATTTCATCGCGCACGATATTTTCTACTTTACGTAACACACGCAAACCGAGCGGCATCCAGCTATATAAGCCGCTACCCAGCTTTTTAATTAAGCCTGCGCGCACCATTAATTTGTGGCTGACTAACTCAGCATCGGCTGGGGCTTCTTTTTGAGTGGCGATAAAAAAATGGGATGCGCGCATGAGAATATTAACGAATAAAAATTGAAACCGAATTTTAACGTTAAAAACGCATTAAGTCAGTAATGACTTAATATGCAGCTTATTTAATTTTCCGGCCTAGGATGGTCAATTGGCGTATCAGCAGGTCGATAGCCCGCTTTCCATTCTTTAAATGGCACAATCACAGGCGGTACGCCGTTATCATAAAACCAGCTATCCACTGCAAAACGAGTGCTGGATTTAGCATCACGAATCACTGCTGTAGAATGCGGCCAGCCATTAAAAAAGAAGTTACGCGTGCGTGTATCTTCAATTTCATGCCACTTTATCAAACCCGCTTGCTGCATTAAACGCATATAGGTTGTGGTATTAATGGCTTCGTCATTACAATCTAGCTGACCTGATAAACGGCCTTCAAAGAAAGTACCAGCCAAATCATTTGAGGTACCAATTTTTTCACCAACAATGATTTCTAGTTGCGCGATTGCTTTAGCGATTAATTCACGTTCTTGCGCGGCATCAACAGGTGCATTATTAAATATAGCACTGACTTTTTGCCATTCTTCAGTAGTGAGTACTAGCGGCCTTATTTCAGCACAGCCGCCGCCAAAGCAGACTTCAAACGCAGATAAGCTCGGGGTTTGGCGAAAAATACGCGACATATCGGATAAATCCGCGCGGGAACTTAACGCTGTAATTAGCATTAAAAATCCGGCTAAAGTATTGATTAATCGACTAAAGAATAATCGGGGTGTTGGGTAGTTCATTGCTGTTTTCACCATCCGCAGGATAATGCTTTTGCAGTAAATGGCTAATTTCACTTAAACCTTGCAATACACCCGCTTCAAAATTACCCTGCCTGAATTGAATTTCCATGGTATGACAAATTGCATCCCAGCCATCGTTACCCACATGTTGGTGAATGCAGCGGTCGGCCACAATTTCGACGTCCCTATCGGCTAATAATAGATAAATCAGTACGCCATTGTTTTGCGCCGTATCCCAAATATTAAAGCGGCCAAATAACTCTAAGGCACGTTTTTTTGGCATTTTTTTATATAATATTTCCAGCGGATGCAAGCACGATTCCACTACAAAACGAATTTCGCCTGTATGCGTTTGCTCGCTAGCCTTAATCGCTTTTTCAATACGATTGAGCGCGCTATCTGAAAAGTGTTTTTGCACTTGCCAGCTAGTCGGCCAAGCTGCGCTGATTAAGTGTTTTAAAAACCGAATAATTGGGTGTCGACGTTTCATGATTTATCTATTTTAGCCTACGCTTACCAATCGCCAGAGGCTCCGCCGCCGCCAAAATCACCACCACCACCGCCCCAGCTACTCGATCCACCGCCACTCCAGCCGCCACCCATCGGAACGCCGCCATAACCACTCATGCCGCGACCGCCCATCATCATAGTAAAAAAGAAGGCCACAATAGCAAAAATAACAGCGGCGCCCAAAGCCAACCCTAGCAACCAAACGGCCGCACCAACTAGACCACCATTGACTGCACTGCCACCGAATGTGCCAAAAATATTGCGTAGAAACAAACCTGAAATTAACCCGCCAAACAATAAAATAGGTAATAAGTTTTCAATAGCGTTACCACTAATAGCGCTGGCTTTGTTTTCAGGCAAGGCCTCACCGTGAATCAATCCAATTAACTTATCAACGCCTGCATCTAAGCCGCCATAAAAATTACCTTGCTTAAACTGCGGTGAGATAATTTCGCTAATCACGCGCTTGGCAATTAAATCAGGAATCGCACCTTCTAAACCATAGCCCACTTCAATACGGATTTTTCTGTCATCTTTAGCGACTAAAATAAGCACGCCATCGTCAATTTTTTCGCGCCCGATTTTCCATTTTTCGACCACTCGAATCGAATACTGCGCGATATCTTCTGGTTGCGTAGTGGATAGGATAAGCACCGCTATCTGGCTGCCTTTTTGTTGCTCAAAGGCAGCCAGTTTAGAATCAAGTTGGGCATGCTGATCTGCGGATAAAGTTTGGGTTAAATCGGTAATGCGCGATTTAAGTTCTGGAATGGCAACCAAATCGGCGCGCGCTATGCCTGATGCAAACACTAACATCACGCATAGCGCGTACAGGCTGGCTCTAAAGTTGGAAAACACTGTTAAAGTTAATATTAAGTTAAAAATTAAGTGAATTTCAGTGTTAACTTAACTGATTATTTATCCCCAAAATCGACTTTAGGTGTCACAGAAATGGCTTTTTCATTTTCTACTGTGAATGATGGTTTGGTTTTATAGCCAAACATCATGGCAGTTAAGTTGTTAGGGAAGCTACGCACCGCCACATTATATTCTTTGATAGTGGTGATGTAGCGATTACGCGCAACCGTTACGCGGTTTTCTGTGCCTTCTAACTGCGCTTGCAAATCTCTAAAGCCCTGATCGGCTTTTAGATTAGGATAATTCTCCGCCACCGCCATTAAGCGCGATAGCGCGCCTGTTAACTGACCTTGCGCGGCTTGAAAACGTGCAAATGCTTCTGGGTCATTCAATAACTCAGGCGTGACTTGCATGCTACCCACTTTTGAACGCGCATTTGCCACATCGGTCAGTACTTCTTGCTCATGTGCGGCATAGCCTTTTACCGTTGCAACCAAATTAGGCACCAAGTCTGCGCGACGCTGATATTGGTTAAGCACTTCTGCCCAGCTGGCTTTTGCTTCTTCGTCTAAGCTTTGAAAAGCATTGTAGCCGCAGCCAGATAAACTTAACACTAAAATCAACGGTAAAAATTTCTGCCAAAAATTACGCATTTAAAACTCCTTAAAAATCATTATCTCTTTTAAAATTGGGCTAAATACACTTATTTTCAAGCGTCCGCGATTAATTGCTTATCGCCGCTAATGCATTGCACAAATCATCCCACGTTTTTGCTTTATTAGGTAAATGCTGTAATAACTCATTTGGATGGTAGGTCGCAATGAGTTGCTGTCCGTTTATTAGATGCACTTTACCGCGCAAACTTTCTAATGATTCAGTTGTAGCTAGTAGCTGCTGCGCTATCACTTCACCCATCGCAACAATAACACCGGCATTTAAGCTAGCAATATCTTGTGCTAACTGCTGAGTTTGGCTAGTTTGCGTTTTGTTGATATGAAGCGCACGTAAAATATTGTTAATCAAATCGGCCGCCTGTCCAGTTAGCTGTTCTGGCAACACAAATGCCCATTTTTTATCGTCTGATATAACCAATACTGCATGGCTAATAGCGGCTTGTGGGGTTTCAATCACGGCTTTTTCAGTCACAGCATCTTCAAGAGTTGCAACTAATGCTGGCTGTGTCATTTCGGCGATTGGTGGCATAAGAATTGGCGCGCGCAATGTCCAAACTGGTAGCAGCTCCAATTCGCGCAGAACGTCTTCACGTGTCATGCTCATAGCGCAAGCCCCATTAAAACAGCATCTTCACGGCCATTATGCGCTGGATAATAACCACGGCGTACCGCCATTTCGCAAAAGCCCATATTTTCATACAAGGCGATGGCTGAAATATTACTAGGGCGCACCTCTAAAAACATATTGGCAGCCTTGTGATTTTTAGCGATTTGTAGCATATGTTCCAATAGATAGCGCCCTAAACCTTGTTTTTGCTGATCTTTTGCAACACTTAAATTAAGCAGGTGCGCTTCATCTAGCACCATCATTAATAGCGCATATCCAATAATTGTTTGATTGGACTCTAATACCCAAGCGCTGTAGCCCGAATTGATTGAATCGCTAAAATTGCCGCGCGTCCACGGATGCGTATAAATCGTTGGCTCAATCGCCATCACGACATCCAAATCAGCCATTTGCATAGGCCGAAGTTGATAATTAGGTTTCAAGCTTACTGCTTGGTCAAACATGGCACTCATAATCGCAAACCTTGTTCGCGTTCCGCAGTGGTTAATGCCACACGATTACGCACATAAATCGGCATCGCTTCTATTGCTGGCTTTGCCTTTCCAGATTCAAAAATAGGTTGCGCCAAGCGCAAAATCGCTTCGGCAGTTGGCGTGAAATCGCCCAAAATATTCGGCAGACCTTCGTTTAAGTCTTGGCTTAAATTTTGCCCATAAATAAGTGTTAAGTCTTCCATATAAACCGCCCAACCGCTGCCTACGCCAAACCAATCTTCACCCTCTAATGTTGGCGCATTCTGCGGTTTGCACACTTGCGTTTCGCTGATTTCAACCCAAATACCGTCTTTTTTAGCCAAAGCAGCGTGATAAATCTCGCCCATGCGCGCATCTAAACAAGCAATCACCTTTTGTTTCCCGCTGGTTTCAGCCAAAGCCGTTAATGTGTTGATACCCACCACTGGCAAATTAGCACCAAAACCCAAACCTTGCGCTACGCCACTGGCAATACGCACGCCGGTAAACGCGCCTGGCCCTGCCCCAAATGCAATGCCGTCTAAATCTTTGAGTTTCATGTTGGCGCTATTCAGCAAAACTTGAATTTGCGGCAACACCAATTGCGATGCCGCCGAGCCAGCAGCTTGATAATGCGTAAAAAATTTATCGTTAAGCGTTAATGCTAACGATAAAAACTCAGTAGAAGTGTCCAGTGCCAGTAGATTCATGCTGTAAGTGTTGATTTAGTCAGCCGCTATTTTACCGCGCAATTGCTTCACGTGGCTGCGAATCGTCTTACCTTGTAATCGCCGTTGTTTCGAGCCATAACTCGGCTTAGTCGCATAACGCGTTGGCTTAACTTGATTTGCCGCATTCACAATCTCATGCAAACGCTTGATTGCGTCTTTCTTATTCGCTTCCTGCGTACGAAATTGCTGCGCTTTTAATATCAGCACGCCTTCATCTGTAATTCGGTTATCCTTGCTTTGAATTAACTTTTCCTTCAACCAATCGCTCAAACTGCTGGCGATAATATCAAAACGCAAATGAATCGCGCTCGAAACCTTATTCACATTCTGTCCGCCCGCCCCTTGCGCTCGAATGGCGGTGAGTTCGTATTCGGATTCTGCGATAACACTCATTAGTAGTGATAGCGTAACTGTGCAATCAACAATTCATCGTTTTCAACCTTATAAACGATTCGATGTTCATCATTAATGCGACGCGACCAATAACCGCTAAGCGCATGCTTTAAAGGCTCTGGCTTACCAATACCAGTAAACGGCTCGCGTTGAATTTCTTGAATGAGTTGATTGATGCGCTTAAGTATTTGCTTATCTTGCTGCTGCCAATACAAATAATCTTGCCAAGCATGCTCAGCAAATATCAACATCATTTAGCCAGACTCTCTTCAATGAGCGTTCTTTCTGTACCCTTACCCGCATTCAACTCAATCACCGCGTCCATCAAGCGTTTAGCATTATTCGGACTACGTAATAAATAGGCGGTTTCTTCCAAAGCTTGATAATCTTCAAGCGAAAGCATCACCACCGACTGCTCGCGATTGCGCGTTATAATCAGTGGTTCGTGATTTTGACACACGCGATTCATATTGCTTGCAAGCTGTGCACGTGCCGCTGTGTAAGTAATTGCGTCCATTTCAACACCTTTATAATTTTATGTACAAAAAATTGTACATATTTTGGGTGTAAATGTACATTACAATTTTGATTAGCCCGAACGGGCTATTGCCCCCCCCCCGCGATTTAATCACTATTTGTTGCTAAATTATTAACGAGAGATATTTATGAAAATCCTTATTGCTTTGCTATTAATATCGTTAGCGCAGAATGCTATCGCTGAAACTGTCACACTTGATTTTGATGACTTAACATCGCCTTTAGAGCAGGATTTGGCTAGATACAGTTCAGATGGTTATAAGATTACATCTAGTGTAAATGCATCAAACGCTTTTTTAGCGTGGGGCAGTACTAGCACATTCTATTCAGGCAGTGCTGCGTTAGCTGCCGCCAATTTTAATGCCTTAATTACATTAAGCAGAGCAGATAATGCTATTTTTGATTTTACATCGATTGACGTAGAAACCTTATTTACTAGGCAAAACGGTTTTAATTCTTTAATTGCACCTGCTGACATTACTTTTACAGGCGTTAAAAGCGACAATAGCTTAGTAACTCAAACCATTTCAATTTCACCAGTTACAGCTATAAGCGAACTTACAACTTTCGCGATTCTAGGATTTGACGATATCACAAGCGTTTACTGGGCTCAAGGAGGCTTTATTCCCGCAACTCCTTTTGATATAAACCAACGACATCAGTTTGATAATATTGTAGTCAGCACTAATGATGTTAACGCAGTGCCTGTCCCCGCCGCCGCATGGTTATTTGGCAGTAGCTTAATAGGCTTTGCTGGTTTGCGCCGTAAATTCAAAGTTTAATTCAGCACAAGTAACAGTTGTCAATTTTAAAAGCCGTTCAGTTAAAACTGTGCGGCTTTTTTATTTCTCTCTTGCAAAAAACGCCTCAACATCCACTAAATTTTTAGTCCTTTTAAACGGCGGCAAGCTTTGCCAAATGCGTTTTCCGTAAGGCTTTGTAATTAAACGTGGGTCGCAAATCACCAGCACACCTCTATCGGTTTCATCGCGAATCAATCTGCCCGCGCCTTGCTTCAAGGTAATCACCGAGTATGGCAATTGATATTCCATAAACGCATTTTTGCCTTCTTGATTCATTTTATCAATGCGCGCAGACAACACTGGGTCATCTGGCGGGGCGAACGGCAGTTTATCGATAATCACGACTGAAAGCGCTTCGCCGCGCACATCCACGCCTTCCCAAAAGCTTTGGCTGCCCACTAATACTGCGTTGCCATGCGCGCGAAATCGGTCTAATAATTCCGTTCTCGTGCTTTCGCCTTGCATCAATAATGGGTATTCCATGCCAGCAGTTGCAAAAGCCTCTTTTAACAATGCATGCACTTCGCGCATGGCTTTTAGCGATGTGCACAATACAAATGCACGGCCAAGGCTTGCTTGAATCACAGGCAAACTCACTGCGGCTACTGCGGCGGCATACGCACTATTATTGGGGTCTGGCATATTGGGTGGGGCATACAACAAGGCTTGATTGCCATAATCAAATGGGCTTTCCCAAAAGCCTGTTTCGGCGGCATGCAAACCCATTTGTGCAATGTAATGACTAAAGTCGCTCTTCACCGCTAAGGTCGCAGAAGTAAAAATCCAAGCGCGTGGTTGCGCATTGAGTTGTTTGCTAAATCCATCCGCCACACTGAGCGGCGTGGCGTGCAATTGCACTGATTGCGTAAACACTTCTACCCACCGCACCAGATTATTATTTTCTGCCTTAAACCAAGCGTTAAGTTGCTGTTTTAAAGCCTCACCGCGTTGCCAGCATTTTTCCAGCATTGGGTCGCGCGCGGCTTGGCTTTCTAACACTTTTGTCAATTGACTTAACGCTGTTTGCATGTCAATAAATGCAGCTTCAAAATTCTTCAGTGCCAACGCTTTTTGCACTGGCATGCGTGAGCCTTCATACTGAAAAACCAGCCGAAAATCTTTGCAGGCTTTTTCTACAATCGGAATACTTTCGCCCAGCGCCACGCAATCTTTTGCCAGTGTTAAATGCGCGGCAGTGCTGTCGCGGCAAAGCTCTACCAGTTGCGAGGTTGAAATATCTTCGCCAAAAAATAATCCTGCCACTTCCGGCAATTGGTGCGCTTCATCAAAAATAACGGTGTTGGCGCTTGGCAAAAGCTCTGCCACACCTTCGTCGCGCAACATCACATCGGCAAAAAACAGATGATGATTCACCACCACCACATCTGCCGCCAACGCCTTTTTGCGCGCTTCCATCACAAAACATTCTTTATAGAAATTGCAATCTTGGCCTAAACAGTTATCGCGCGTACTGGTGACGTTTAGCCAAATGGTGGCGTTTTCGGGCACTTCAGTTAACTCACTTTTATCGCCTGTTTTTGAGTTTTCGGCAAAATTTTTGATTAAGTGCACATATTTTGCATCCTCACGCGAGGCGAATCGACCGCTTTGCGTGGCAGCTTCTAAATGATAATGGCACACGTAATTAGAGCGGCCCTTTAGCATGGCAACCGTCACAGGCACTTTTAGTGCATCACGCACATTGGGTAAATCGCGGTTAAAAAGCTGGTCTTGCAGCGTTTTTGTTCCAGTCGAAATAATCACTTTTCCGCCAGATAGAAGCGCTGGCACAAGGTAAGCAAAGGTTTTTCCCGTGCCAGTACCTGCTTCTGCCACCAGTTGCTTATTATCTTTGATGGCGGCTTCTATGGCCAAGGCCATCTCAAGCTGCTGTGGCCGCTCGCTATATCCAGCGATGCTTTCTGCTAATTGACCATTTGAAGCAAAGAAATTTTTTAATGCTGTCATTACATTGCAACAAAAGATGAGCCAGCAGGACTAGATAGAACTATAAACGAATGAATCATGATGTCATGTTGCCAAGATAAAGTGTTGTGTGTGAAACGTTAGTGAACTATTTTGAGTGTTATTTTTGACCTCGCACACAATTTTATACGGAAACCAACCCATTAAAACAATTGCGCTGTAAATTTAATTTTTTAACTAGTTTGAGTTTATAAACACTTTTTTAACGTATCAATTAATCATCGATTAAAAATTGATGATTAAAAAATTTTACTAATCGTGATTTAAAAGTTATGAATGTTCGATTAGTGTTTTGAATAATTTTAAATTATTGCTATTAACTTGGAGAGTCAGATGAACGGTTATAAATTACGAACGACGATGGGCGTTGCAATTGCAGCTGCTTTATCGATTTTTGCTGTTAGCGCAAATGCTGTTAGCTTAGTGGCTATTAATAGCAGCAACCAAATTGGTCTTTTTGATAGCAGCAATGTAGCAGGCGCTGTATTTAATACCATTTCGGGCGATGCATTTGGTGAAAGATTTATTGGTATCGACTTACGCCCATCAAACAATTTGGTTTATGGCTTAACGCGTTCAAATAATATTTACACAATTGATGCAACAACTGGAGCTAGCTCTTTTGTTGCTGCATTAAGCAACCCAGTGATTACATTAGGTAATTCTTACGGTATTGATTTTAACCCTGTAGCTGACCGTGGCACAGGTGCATCATTACGATTGATAAGCTCTGCTGGCGACAATTATGCGATTAACGCAACTACTGGCGCTGTAACTACTGCAACATCAATCGCTGCTGGTTTTAATGCTGTTGCATACACGAATAGCGACGCTAGCGCGCCAACCACCACCCCTAGCTCAACAGGTTTATACTACATCAACAGCACAAACGACACTTTGTCATTTGCAGCAACTGCTTTTAACGCACCAACGATTAACCCTGTTGGCGCACTTGGCATTGATATTTTAAGTGCAAACGGTTTTGAAGTTTTGGCAAATGGTATTGGTTATGCCGTAATTAACGTTGATGATGGTTTATTTCAATCTAAATTAGTCACTATTAATACTGCAACTGGTGCGGCAACAGTGGTAGGTACATTTAATGGCACGATTAACGGCTTAGCAATTGCGCCAGTACCAGAGCCAGAAACTTATGCAATGCTAGTTGCTGGCTTAGGTTTAATTGGCGCTTCATCACGTCGCAAAAACAAAAAAGCGTAATTAAAACTTCTTCATAGATAATTGTTTTAAACAATTATTTAGATTAATTTTTAGCTTTTAAAAATGCCATATTCTTAATCGAATGTGGCATTTTTTTTGTAAAAGCTTGTCATCTAAAGCATAGCCTGTTACGGTAATCATATTAATAAGCTTTAGTTTTGCATACTTTTATGAAATTTTTTGTCAGTTTTTTAATGGTTTTGATCAGCATTTGTTTAAACGCTAATGCAGAAGAATCGTTTTTAGAAAATGCCGCTGGCGTTATGTTACACAACGTTGATGAAGGCGAAAGCACTGGTAATCAAAGCGAAACTGCAAGTTGGCAAACACGCGCACAAGACGTGCTTGTTAACGCGCTGAGTTTGACGGGTATTCAATATAAATATGGCGGTAAATCGCCAGAAACTGGTTTTGATTGCAGTGGTTTTGTGCGATATGTTTTTAGCCAAGCTACCAATTTAACACTGCCGCCAACCGCACGCGCGATTGCACAAATTGGTAAAACGGTGAAAAAAGAAGAGTTACAACCGGGCGATTTGGTTTTTTTCAATACTTTGAAATCTGCTTTTTCGCATGTGGGCATTTACATGGGCGATAATAAATTTATTCACGCACCCAGCGCTGGCAAAACGGTACGTGTTGAAAGTATGAAAGATGGCTATTGGGCAAAGCGTTTTAACGGCGCGCAGCGACTAGATAAAGAAGTTGAAAAGTCGGCTGCTAATGCGAACTAAGTCGTAATATTTATCATAAAAAAGCGGCATATGCCGCTTTTTTTATAAAACTTAACCCTATTTATTGGTTAAATTTTGATTGCCTTATAAAACTTTGATTTATTCGTGGAATTTAGCAATCTCACCTGGTTTACGCAGCATTTTATCGACTTCGCCGGAATGTAGTTCCTCTTGATAAATCATCTCACGCGCATACTCTTCTAGCATCACTGATTCACCTTCAACCAATTTAAGAAGCGCTCTGTAAGCGTTTAATGCTAATTTTTCGTGCGCCATTGATTCGCGTAAAATATCACCAATATCGTGATTATGTGTTTCAAGCAATGGACCAATCGACAGTGATGGATGACCGCCCAAATGGGTAATTAGCTCGCCTGCTTTATCGGCGTGCGCTAAAGACTCAGATGCTTGGCTACGCAACCAAGAAACAATTGGAATACGGTTATAACCAAACACCATTAATGCGTAATGCGTATAACGCACTACGCCCGCTAATTCCAGCTCTAAAATAGTGTTAAGTGCTTTGGTAACGGGCGTATCGACACCATGATTATCTGACATTTTCATTCTCCTAAATTGAGTAAAATTGAGTAATCAATCATTACTTTGTTACTCAGCTGGGCGCAGTTTAACCTAATTAAAAATGGCTTGCAGAATTGCAAATAGTTCGCATTGTCACTATCACATAGATTGTGAGTAGGGAAAATTAAGGAGATTCTTTTTTATCGCTGTGGCCTAAATTACGTGTGGGGTCAATCACATCGCGAATCAGCTGTTTTAATTCTTTTGATTCTGGAAATCGGCCATACTCTTTGCGATTAAATAGTGCGGCATCATTTAAACTCACTTCGAATATGCCGCCCGTACCAGGTTGCAAACTCACTGCTTTTAATTCATCTTCAAATGTTGTTAATAACTCTTGCGCCAACCAAGCTGCGCGAAGTAACCAGCGACATTGGGTACAATATTCTATAGTCACAATATATGTTTTAATTGTGTTTGTATCTGACATTTTTGTATGACTCTTTCAGCGAAAGTAGTGTTTTAAGCTATTCAATTGACTTGAAATAGCGCAAAATGAACCTATTGTTTTATTGTAAGCTCTTAGTTAGGTGTTGGCAGTATTTGTGCGTACTTAATTTTTGTTGCCTGTTACAAATTATTTTATTGAAAAGGGTTTGCATGCGTTCTTCTTTTGAAAAAATGGGCTTAATCGGCTCTGGCGTTTTAGTCGGCGTTTTGATTAGCCTAAACTTTTCGGCACTAGCCGAAAAAACCAGCGTATCGCAATTGCCATTAGACGATTTGCGCGTATTTGCTGAAGTGTTTGGCAAAGTAAAAAGTGATTATGTGGAACCTGTTGAAGACAAAAAGCTCATCAACGAAGCGTTAACCGGCATGCTAGCTGGCTTGGACCCACATTCTACTTTTATGGATGCTGATGGATACAAAGATTTACAAGCTGGTACGCAGGGCGAGTTTGGTGGTTTAGGTATTGAAGTCGCTATGGAAGACGGCTTAGTGAAAGTGGTAACGCCGATTGAAGATAGTCCAGCTTATAAAGCAGGCTTAAAAAGTGGTGATTTAATTTCAAAATTAGACGACACACAAGTGCGTGGTATCAGCCTAAATGATGCCGTTAAAAAAATGCGTGGTAAACCAGATACGGATATTGTGTTAACCGTGTTGCGCAAGGGCGAAACGAAGCCTTTAACTTTTAAATTAACGCGCGCTATTATTAAATCGCAAAGTGTTAAAAACAAATATATTGAGCCAGGTTTTGGCTACGTGCGTATTACCCAATTCCAAGAACATACTGGTGAAGATTTAGCCAAGGCTTTAAAAACTTTACGTGAGCAAAACAAAGGCCCGTTTAAAGGCTTGGTTTTAGATTTACGCAACAATCCTGGTGGTTTATTGGATGCGGCTGTTGGCGTGTCGGCAGCTTTCTTGGCTAAAGATGAATTGGTGGTTTACACCGAAGGCCGCACAGCTGATGCTAAAATGCGTTTAAATGCTGCGCCATTAGATTATGCGCGTCGCGGTAAATCAGATTATTTAAAAGATGAAGCTGCTGATTACAAAACGACACCAATCGTCGTGTTAATTAACAATGGCTCCGCATCGGCTTCTGAGATTGTGGCGGGCGCGTTGCAAGACCACAAACGCGCCACTATTTTGGGCACACAAAGCTTTGGTAAAGGCTCAGTGCAAACGATTTTGCCAATGAATAATGGCAGTGCAATCAAACTAACCACAGCGCGTTATTTCACGCCAAAAGGTCGCTCCATTCAAGCCAAAGGCATCGTGCCCGATATTATTGTGGAAGATGGTTTTGATCAATCGAACAATATTCGTGAAGCTGATTTAGCCAAACATTTATCGAATCCAAAAGAAACAGAAGCGCCCGCTAAAACAATCGATGCTGAAAAAGCAGCGGCTATACAAAAAGCAAATGAGAAAAAATTTGCTGAGCAAAAAGGCCCAATCGAGCCAGCTAGCAAAGATGATTTCCAATTTGTGCAAGCGATGAATGTATTAAAAGGCTTGCCAGTTGAAAAAATGCCTGAAGTAAAAGCAGCAGAAGCAACACCGGTAACAGAAAAAGCACCAGACGTTAAAAAATAAACGCGATTGCTCACAGCCCTGCTAGAACTATGCTAATCACGTAGCTTCTAGCAGGGCTTTGTTTTATGATGATTGTATGTCTCTAAATATTCAACAAATTATCGCAGAGGCCGATCGCTGCGTCGCTTGTGGCCTATGTTTGCCGCACTGCCCCACTTATTACAAAACGGGTTCTGAAGCCGACTCTCCGCGCGGCCGTATTCAATTAATGAGCGCAGTTGCACGTGATATTCTGCCTTCAAATGAACGCTATCAGCAACATATTAACGGCTGCTTAAGTTGCCGCAATTGTGAAACTGCTTGCCCCAACGGGGTAAATTATGGCGGCTTAATCGATAGCGCGCGCGCAGGTATTGCCAAACCAGTCAACTTAACACATAAGTTAACCAATATTTTGGTTCAAAAACCAGCCTTAATGGGCTTTGCAGGCAACGTATTAAAATTAGCGCAACAATTGGGTTTACTAAAAGTGATTAGTGTATTGATACCTGCACTAAAAAAACCAATCACATTATTACCTCAATTACCTAATCAACAAAACTGGCTTGATTTGTATCGCACCAATCAAAGCAAAAAAGGCGATGTCAGTTTGTTTTTAGGTTGCATCAGCAATACATTCGACACTGAAACGCTGCGTGCCAGCGTATTTGTGCTCAATCACTTAGGTTATGATGTGCATATTCCCAAAACCCAGGCCTGTTGTGGCGGTCTGGCGAGGCAGCAAGGCAACGCTGAACTAGCTAAAGATTACATCGAAAAAAATAATACGGCATTTAGCAAGGCAAACCCTGTAATAACGGTTGCAAGCGGCTGCGGGGCAGGTTTACAGGATTACGCTGATTTACCAATACAAGATATCAGCGCTTTTTTAATCCAATGCGATTGGCAAAATATATCGCTACAGCCGATTGATGCAGATATTGCACTGCATGAGCCATGTACTTTGCGCAACGTACAAAAATCGCATGCCAGCGTAATGGCGTTACTTAAAAAAATACCATCAGCCAATGTGCAAAACTTAAGTGGAAATGCGCAATGTTGCGGTGGCGCAGGCGCATATATGCTCACGCAGGCTGATATGGCAGATGCCTTATTAAATGACAAGTTAGCCGCCATTGATAAAACCAAGGCTACGCTATTAGCAACTAGCAACATCGGCTGTGCTTTGCATATTGCGGCGGGTTTACGCGCACAAAATAACTCTGTAAAAGTAATGCATCCAGTGACAATTATTGCAAAGCAATTAGGATATACTGGATTCATTGATTAGGAAAAATGATGTCTATTGATAAATTAATCACCACTTTTGATAAGGGCTTACGCACCGTATTTACGCAGGCCAATGCTAGTCGGCAACGTCCTGATGCGCAGATTGAAGAATCAACACTCACAGAAACTGAAAAAAATCAGGCTGCCGCCTTAATGCGCATTAACCATGTAGGCGAAGTATGCGCGCAAGCTTTATACAGCGGGCAAGCCTTAAGCTCACGTAACCCACAAATTGTGCAAAGCCTGCAAAAAGCCGCAAATGAAGAAACTGACCACCTAGCGTGGTGTGAGGCGCGAATTAACGAGCTGGGAGGCCGTAAAAGCTGGTTGAACCCAGTGTGGTATGCAGGGAGTTTTGCCTTAGGCGCGGCAGCTGGCGCGCTTGATGATAAATGGAATTTAGGTTTTTTAGCAGAAACTGAACATCAGGTATCGAATCATTTGCAAAGTCACTTAACTAAACTGAGCGACTCAGATACTAAAACGCGTGCAATTATTGGCCAAATGCAGCAAGATGAAGCAGCACATGCGCTAGAAGCTAAAGAGTTAGGCGCAAGCGACTTGCCACAGCCAATTAAGGCTGGCATGAAACTCGCTTCAAAAATAATGACTTCAACCGCTTATTATGTATAACTTATTTTATCAATCGACAGCATCAAATGAGCAACAAACGGGATAACTGAAATGCAAAAATTTAGCGATGTATTACTCACTTTAGACAGCGTTGATGACGTGAAAAGGATTGAGCTATTTTTTGAAGATGGCACGCCTGCTGGTGTCATTGAGAACAAGCCAGGCAGCCAAGGCTCAGTCAAAGTATTTAATCACTTATACAAAATGTTTGGTGGCATTACGCTAGACGCGGCAGTAGAGGGATTAGCTTTATTTGCAGAGCACACCGAAGATGCTGAAAACTGCCCCGGAAAGCACCCTAATGTGGATCGATTATTGAATGTGCTAGAAAACGAAGAACCACTCAACGTGACGATTATTACGCAATAAAATTCTCTTACATTTTGCCCGATATGGGCGGATGATAAATCAGCTCTAACAAATGCCCTACGCTGTCTAAACAATAAAATCCACGTGAGCCATCTCTGTGTGTTTTTGGTGCTTCAGTAATTTTGACACTATTCGCCACAAAATACGCATGCCAATTATCGACATCTTGCGGTGTTTTGAGCACAAATCCAATATGATCCAAACGCTGCTGCGCTTGTGGCACATAATCCACGCGATGCAATGCAAACACATCACCATCATTGGTTAAGTACACGTTATCTGCATCTGGCTGCCATTCAATTTTCATGCCCATCAGCTGCGTATAAAACTCCACGGCCGTTTCAAGCTCTTTCACAAACAAAGCCACATGGCGTATGCCTAACATACCTGCTGGTTGAGGTTTTTGCATGCTCTACGCTACCGACTTAACCACATAATCGTGGGTAATTTCTACCGATTTGGCTAACATAATCGATGCTGAGCAATATTTTTCGGCCGATAGCTTCACTGCGCGCTCAACTTGAGTTTCATTTAAATTATCGCCAGTAATCACAAAATGCACATGAATTTTAGTAAACACTTTTGGCACTTCATCCGCGCGCGTTGCATCAATTTCTGCCACACAATCCACAATCGGCTGACGCGCTTTTTTTAAGATAGTCACCACATCAAAAGAAGTACACGCGCCCATGCCAATCAATAGCATTTCCATGGGGCGCATGCCAATATTGCGGCCACCGTTTTCTGGCGCACCATCTAACACAACCGCATGCCCAGTCTCAGATTCACCCACGAAACTGACATCTTCAACCCATTTAATTCTTACTTTCACGATTTATTCCTACTTTACTTTTAAACGTTACTAACTTAAAAATTATCAGTTTCTAAGCCAAACAAGGCGCAAGGTCGAAAAAGCGTGCGCAGCATACAAGCAGTATGTAAGCGCGATTTTTCGACCTTGCAACACCGTATGGCGACGAAAATGATGATTTTATTTAACGTCTAGGAGCTCTACGTCAAATATAAGTGTGGCATTCGGCGGAATCGCACCACCTGCACCGCGTGCGCCATAACCCATTTCAGATGGAATAATTAAGGTGCGTTTACCACCAATTTTCATGCCAGCAAATCCCTCATCCCAGCCTTGAATCACTTGGCCACCGCCCAAAAAGAAATTAAATGGCTGTTTTCTATCTAGGCTGCTATCAAACTTTTTGCCTTTTTTGCCTTCTGCCGCTTCATCGTATAACCAGCCTGTGTAATGCACGGTAACATTAAAACCCGGCTCTGCCTCGCGGCCTGTGCCTACTTGTGTGTCAATTTTTTGTAATTCGGTAATGGTTGCAGTCATTGCTGTTTTTTCCTGTGGTGGTGAATTAGATTCGGCTTGGCAGCCTGATATTGTGATTAATAATAATGTTAATGTACTTATATAAAATCTTTTGCTAATCAATTTTTGCTCCCTCATTTACAAACCAACATCATACTTTAATTTAGTTTTGATTCATCACCTGCACATTTAAAGACCATAAAAAAAGGCGATGGTTTTCACCATCGCCTTTTAAACTTAAATACTGAATTAATGCATTTTACGACGCAAACCCATTAAACCAATTAATACTGAACCAAATAACCAACCTGCTGCTGGCAATGGAACTGCATTTACACCACCTGTATAAGTACGATAGTTACTTAAACCATTGGTTAAATTGGTCAAAGTAAAACCTGTGATAGGTGTGCTAAATTGAAAAAACAATTCATTAGAACCATAATGAAGAGCTAGATAATTAAAAGCAGCTAATCCACTAATAGTAAACAAATCTGAACCCTGTCCTTCGTTTTGAGTAGTAATATTAGCCTGTTGTAAAAGATTTAAATCAAAATCTAAATCAAACACTTGTTCCATATAATTACCAATATCTTCTGCAGCTTGAGGAGCCACGTTATCAGATGAAAAACATGTTACTAGTGGTGATGGATTAATAAACGTTTGATTATTAACATCAGTAAAATTAAAAATTGTGACTTTATTTTGTTGAACACGCGTAGCGTCGTTACAAGTTGTCGCAGAAGATACAGCACTAAAACCAAGTAGCGCAATACCGAGTAATATATTTACAAATTTCATCATTATTCCCCTATTTATGTAGCAAATAGGTTTTACAAGTATATATTATGGCTGTTTGAATAACTATTCAATAGCCCAAATGGGTGTATCACTTAAAGTAAATTCTAGAATAATTAACCGTTAACTTGACTGTAAACCCATTCAATCAAGGCGTCTTGCGCGGTTTTACTGCTTGCTGATTTGTTGTGGTTAACCATCATAACAATAGCATGGCGTTTATTTTGTGCATCCAATACGTAGCCTGCAATCGCGCTCACGCCATCTAACGAGCCTGTTTTTAAATGTATGCGGCTGGCACTTAAACTGGTTTTTAGGCGCTTTGCGGTGGTGCCATCTAAACCTAATATAGGTAATGATGCGATTAATTCTGGCATGATTGGGCTGTAGTAAGCGCTTACTAACATTCGACCTAAATGCGCGCTATTCATGCGTTCTATGCGCGATAATCCAGAGCCGTTTTCAATCACTAATTCTTGCGCGTCTATATTTTTTGATTGTAGCCATCGCTGAACGGCTAATGCACCTTTAGCTTGCGTTGCCGGCACGCCTTGCTTTTTTGCGCCTAAGGTCAGCAATAATTGTCGCGCGGTGAGATTATTGCTCCACTTATTCATATCCCGTATGACGTAGCCCAGCGGCTCGGATACGTGCTCAATCACTTTTGTTGAATCTTTGGCTAGTGGCTGAATTTTTAGATTGCCGTTAAAAACGCCGCCTAGCTCGCGCCACAGTTTTTTAAAGGTATAAAACGCATATTGTTCATCATTTAATACGCTTAACTCTAAATAACGCTCGCCACAATCAGGTGAAAGCATGCCTTCAAATGTCACAGTAGCGCCATTGGTTTTAGGTTGAACCGTATAGTCAAAACGGCTACGCCAATCGCCGCAAGGCGTTTGACTTAACTGTATTTTATTCACGATTTCTATTTCACTTAACTCAAACTCTTGGTTTATATTCACAAGCTTATCTGTTACGCTAAATCTAAAACTGGTATGTCGACCGTTAACCAAAAACGCACTTGGCTGTGCGTTATAAGCTCGCCAAACTTCACTATCAAACGCTAGATTTGCGGGATTTTCGGCAAAAAAACTTTTATCAATAATCAAATCACCTTTAATTTCTTGAATGCCCGCTTGTTGCAATCGCATTAACAATCGCCAAAACTCTTGCGCTTTAAAACTGGGGTCGCCATAGCCTTTGATGATGAGATTGCCATTTAACACACCATCTTTCACTTCACCATCGCGATATACTTCTGTTTTCCAG
Source organism: Proteobacteria bacterium ST_bin12 (assembly GCA_002083635.1). GTDB lineage: Bacteria > Pseudomonadota > Gammaproteobacteria > Burkholderiales > Methylophilaceae > Methylotenera_A. The sequence goes on from MSXP01000005.1 coordinate 387,536, forward strand.
CGATAAGCAGGCGTTAATAAATCCAGCGCCGCATTGGTTGTTACTAGCTTCATCACGCTGGCTGGGTTAAGGCTTTGATCGGCGTTATGGCTGATTAATGGCGTGGATGAATCTACCGCTTGCACATATACAGCGACATTAGCCTGCGGAATACCTGCTTTTTTGAGTGCATCCGCCACCATAATCGGTAGCTCTGCGAAAGCATTTGTGCTGACTAATAGACTCATCAGCATACTTAACATCAAAAAACTGAGGAAAATCTTAGTTTTTTTCATATCACCTTTTGCAACACTTTAACGGTAGCCGCAATCATCAAATCAATCTCTGATTCTGTGATGGTATACGGTGGCATAAAATAAATAGTGTTGCCAATGGGGCGAATCAGCAGGCCATTGCTTAATGCGGCGGCATAACAATCTTTAGCGAAATGTGGATTTTGCGTGACCACATCAAATGCCGATATCATGCCTTGATGTCGTAAATTTTTGATTGGAAAGTGAGTAAGTGCTTGCATTTTTGCTTGAATATAAGCAGTTTTGACTTTGTTAGATTCTATGACATTATCCGATTCGAATATCGCCAACGTGGCCAGCGCGGCGCTACACGCTAGCGGGTTGCCTGTGTAGCTATGGCTATGCAAAAAACCACGCGCGGTGCTGTCATCATAAAACGCTTGGTAGATTTCATCTTTAGTTAACACGCAAGATAAGGGCAAATAGCCGCCAGTAATGCCTTTGGATAAACAGATAAAATCGGGGCGGCAATCTTGTTTTTTGGTGCAGCTTTCAAATGTACAAGCGGCATCACAATCGTTATAACTGGCAAATAAGCTGCCGGTACGACCAAAACCAACCGCAATTTCATCTGCAATTAAATGCACATTATATTGTGTGCAAATTTTGCGCGCACACTGTAAATAGATAGGGTGGTACATGCCCATGCCTGCTGCGCATTGCACTAGCGGCTCAATAATAAACGCGGCTAGCTGCGCATGGTGCGCGCTGACATATTCTTCTAAAGCATCCGCACAGCGCAGCGCAAAATCTTCCGCACTTTCGCCTACTTCGGCCAGCCTAAAATCTGGGCTTGGCATTTGTGCCGATTGCATCAATAGCGGCGCATAAGTATCTTTAAAAATCGCCACGTCGGTAACGCCCAGCGCGCCAAGCGTTTCGCCGTGATAACTATTTTGCAAGCTAATAAATTGGGTCTTTTGTGGCTTACCGCTATTGCGCCAATAATGAAAGCTCATTTTCAGTGCAATTTCAGTGGCACTTGCGCCGTCTGACGCATAAAACGCATGCCCTAAACCTGTTAACTTAGCGAGTTTTTCTGACAGCTCAATCACAGGCGCATGCGTAAAACCAGCCAGCATGACATGCTCAAGCGTATCCAATTGTTGCTTAATGGCATCCTTTATGCGCGGGTTGTTATGCCCAAATAGATTCACCCACCAACTACTAACCGCATCCAAATAACGATTGCCATCGGTATCCACTAACCAAATACCATCGCCTTTTTGAATAGGGATTAAGGGGAAATTTTCGTGCTGTTTCATCTGTGTGCAGGGGTGCCATACAGATTTTAAGCTACGCGTTAATATTGATTGACTGTCTGACATATTAAAAAACATTGATGCACAGCATTTTTATTCGCCTAATGAAATACCAAAACCCAGCACATTTTGCACATGATTATAATCAAGCAGTGTTTCACCATAGCCTGTAGATGCCATCAAATGTAGCTTGATATAAGGATTATTAAACACGCGCTGTTGTACGCTCAGTTGTGCAAAGCCTTTGTTATCGCTTCTTAAATTATTGCGCAATAGCACTGATACTGCCGTTTTACGGCTTTCAGTTTCCCAGCGTACCGTCATATCGCCATAACCTAAAAATTTCTCAATATCAGGGTTATCGTCTTCTCTATCATTTTCTGGTATGCGCCACCAAGGGCGCACCAGTAAAGAAATTCTGTCAGTCAGCTCAAATCCGCCCTCTAAATATAGTCGATTCCAGCTTCTTGAAAGCGGATTATCGCGACCATTTGATTGATGCACCAGTCCCAAATTCAGCATTCTGGGGATGTAATCTTTTTTTACGCCATTTACTTCATTATCAATACCCAAAGACAGAATCAATTCTGGTTCGTAATTGTTTTCACGTAACGGCCTAGACGCATTGGCATTGAAAATTTGCCAGTAAGATTGTTGTGTGTAAGCGCCCCATAAGCGCGAACTGGTGACATAAGGCAAATCTCGAATCAGCGGAATGTTGTTCAATAATTCTGATTTCAAGCTTACTTGAAATTTAATATCGTTAGCGTGTAAATTACGGTCACTTGTATTAAGTCGGCTGGGGCTTTGTGGAGTGTTGTTAACCTTATTTGTATTGGTTACTAGTAAATAATTTGATTTATACGTTTCAAAATCGCTAATATCCCAATCGCCCTCTGAAGTTAATCGCCACTTTCTCTCTAAAAAGCTCAAATCGGCATTGGGGTTTTTTACAGCAGCAGCACCTACTTTTGCGGGTATTTTTTCGGTTAAGTGCTCAGCCGTCAATTTTTCACTGGCATGTATATCTGCTGCGGTATTTTCTGTGACGGTTTCAATCGCTGGCGTGCTAATACTATCAAAGCAAGCAAGCCGCTTTTTAGATTCAAATTGTGAGGGATAAGTGGTTTTGCAGTGGTACATGGCTTGCTCAACCGTTAATACCTCATTGGCTTGTAGGCAATTCGATTGCAGCAATAATCCTATTACGCTTAAGCCAGCCCCGCGTAAAACACTATGTAAAACATTTTTTCGTTGGTGCATTAATCTTCCTTATTCACTGCTTTTTTTAAATTGGGTGCTTTTAAATAAGGCGCGCTAGGGCGCAGGATTAGTATAACGTAAGTGAATCGCATCAATTTCTTTTAAAATTTCAGCATTAAGTGGCTTGCCGTAAGCCTGTATATTCTCTTGCAATTGCGCCATACTGGTTGCGCCAATAATCGTGCTGCTGACACACCAACGATGATACACAAAACTCAGCGCGAGCTCTGCCGGCGTAAAGCCATTTTGCATGGCTAATTGCGCATAAGCCGCACTGGCAAGCGCAACATTCGGTTTGGTGTATCGCTGCGCATAACCTAAAAATAGCGTAACACGGCCTACTGTGTTTGGATTAGCCAGATATTTTCCAGTTAAATGCCCAAATGCCAATGGCGAATAAGCCAATAAGCTCAAGTTTTCACGATACAAAATCTCAGACAGTCCAAAATCGATACTACGATTCATTAAGTGATAGCTATTTTGCAAAGTGGCAATGTGCGGCAAATGATATTGTTTGGCGATACGCAAAAATTCCATCACGCCCCACGGTTGCTCGTTGCTTAAGCCAATCGCGCGAATTTTTCCCTCTTGCACCAGCTCACTAAGCGCTTCTAATTGCTGATGAATGCTTTCAAAATGTTTCTGTTGACCATCTGCATCTAATTCATTATTTGGGTCGAATTGATATTGCCCAAATATCGGCACATTACGTTCTGGCCAATGAATTTGGTATAAATCCAGATAATCAGTCTGCAAACGCTTGAGCGAATCATGCAATGCGCTGCGAATCGTTTTGCGGTTTAGCGAAAAATCATTGTTGCGTATCCAACTTAACCCTCTGCCAGGCCCAGAAATTTTGCTGCCTATAATCACTTTATCGCGCTGCTGATTTTTGAGCCAAGGCCCAATAATGGTTTCGGTGCGGGTAAAGGTTTCTGCCTTTGGCGGCACGGGGTACATTTCTGCGGTATCAATAAAGTTAATGCCACTGGCAAGTGCAAAATCCAACTGTTCATGCGCTTCTGCCTGCGTGTTCTGGTCGCCAAACGTCATGGTACCCAAACAAATTTTGGATACATTCAAATCACTTTGGCCTAACTGCACATATTCCATAAATTAAACAAGCTCCATTAATGCAGTATCTTTTTTTCATCTACCTGAATAGTAATCGGGCTTTGCACTGGCGCAACCGCTGTTGCATTAATCGCCCAACCCGCCTCTTTTGTGGCCAGTTGCAACATATTACACATAGCTAAAGTGAGCTCTGGGTTTAAGTTGATGCGCACCGAAATGCCCTCTAAACAAGGCAACTCCAAACTGGGCTGTTGATTGCCAGCACGAATTAGTAAAGCATTTACCGCCAACATTGCGCCATCATTGCGCACCTCTGGGCGAGGCTGATATTCGGTTTTAAAATCCATTTTCTGCAAAGCATCAGCTGCTTGCATTTCTTGTTTAAATTGCTCCACGGCTTTCTCTGGTGGCGTTTCTGCTTGAATGGAATCTGCCGTTGGCAAGTGCGCCTCGCCTGTCAGCAATGTCCACAATAATTGCGTAATACGGCTGGTTAACCAAACCAATAGTTCAGTGTTATCACTAAGCCCAACGCGAAAAAGCAGACGGTCTTGCTCGGCGTTGTAGCCCAAATTAATTTGCTGTATGGCTGCCACTTGCTGATGCGCAATTGGCTCTGTTTTTGATGTCAAAATAATCTTTCTAAAATTTTTTTATACTTAATGCATAAAAACGCTTGAAAAAAACAAACCTAATCGCAATATTAGCAATCAAGGCATGCGAGTGCTAAAATATTGCATTGCCTATGCAATTTTATCAACTTTATACTTTGTTCACATGAAACAAAAGCATAACCATTAGGAGAAATTGAATGAAAATTCGTCCATTACACGATCGCGTGATTGTAAAACGCTCTGAAGAAGAACGCACAACAGCATCTGGCATTGTCATCCCTGATTCTGCCACAGAAAAACCAGATCAAGGTGTAGTGCAAGCAGTGGGTAACGGTAAACGTGATGACAGCGGCAAAATCAATGCATTAGACGTTAAAGTTGGCGACAAAGTTTTATTCGGCAAATACGCTGGCCAAACCGTAAAAGTTGACGGCGAAGAGCTGCTAGTGATGCGCGAAGAAGACATCATGGCGATTGTTGAATAGTTTAGTATTTAATTAAATATTTTTATTTATTAATTTTTAATAGTAAGCAAAACATCCGAGCGATTGAATAAGTAGGCGCAGAAAAGCTTAAAAGCCGGAGTTTACAAATAGTAAATGAGGATTTTTAAGCTTTGAATGCAACACCCTTATTCAGAGCGAAATGTTTTGCCACAATAGGAGATAAACATGGCAGCAAAAGACGTTCGATTCGGCGATGAAGTCCGCCAAAAAATGACCAACGGCGTAAACATTTTAGCCAACGCGGTTAAAGTAACTTTAGGCCCAAAAGGCCGTAACGTAGTATTAGAGCGCTCATACGGCGCACCAACCATCACTAAAGATGGTGTTTCAGTGGCTAAAGAAATCGAATTAAAAGACAAATTCGAAAACATGGGCGCACAAATGGTTAAAGAAGTGGCTTCAAAAACTTCTGATATCGCAGGTGACGGTACAACAACTGCAACGGTTTTAGCACAAGCGATTATTCGCGAAGGTATGAAATCAGTGGCTGCTGGTATGAACCCAATGGATTTAAAACGCGGTATCGACAAAGCCGTTGCAGCAGCGATTGTTAACTTAAAAGAACAATCAAAACCCTGTACAACCAGCAAAGAAATCGCACAAGTTGGCTCAATTTCTGCTAACTCTGACGAATCTATCGGCAAAATCATTGCAGACGCAATGGACAAAGTCGGTAAAGAAGGCGTGATTACGGTTGAAGATGGTTCTGGCTTAGAGAGCGAATTAGACGTGGTTGAAGGCATGCAATTCGACCGCGGCTATTTATCACCATATTTCATCAACAATCAAGAACGTCAAATTGCATTGTTAGATAACCCATTCGTGTTATTGCATGACAAAAAAATCTCAAACATCCGTGATTTATTACCAACGTTAGAGCAAGTGGCTAAATCTGGTCGTCCATTATTGATTATTGCAGAAGATGTTGATGGCGAAGCGCTAGCAACATTGGTGGTGAATAACATCCGTGGCATCTTAAAAACAACGGCGGTTAAAGCACCTGGTTTTGGTGACCGCCGTAAAGCCATGCTGGAAGATATCGCTATATTAACGGGCGGTACTGTCATTGCTGAAGAAGTGGGCTTAAAACTTGAAACCGTCACGCTTGAAATGTTAGGCCAAGCCAAACGTATTGAAGTGGGCAAAGAAAACACCATTATCATTGATGGCGCTGGCGTTGAAGCGAATATCAAATCACGCATTGCACAAATCAAATCGCAAATCGACGAATCAAGCAGTGATTACGATAAAGAGAAATTGCAAGAACGCGTTGCTAAATTAGCAGGCGGCGTTGCAGTGATTAAAGTAGGTGCGACGACTGAAATTGAAATGAAAGAGAAAAAAGCCCGCGTTGAAGATGCATTACACGCAACCCGCGCAGCGGTTGAAGAAGGTATTGTTGCTGGCGGTGGCGTTGCATTAATTCGTGCACGCGATGCCATTAGCAAAGTTAAAGGCGACAACTTAGACCAAGAAGCAGGCATTAAAATCGTGCTTCGCGCGGTTGAAGAGCCATTACGCCAAATCACGGCTAACGCTGGTGTTGAGCCATCAGTAGTTGTGAACAATGTTGCAGCAGGTAAAGGTAACTATGGCTACAACGCGGCTAACGAAACTTACGGCGATATGATTGAAATGGGTATTTTAGACCCAACTAAAGTAACGCGTAGTGCATTGCAAAATGCAGCATCAGTGGCTGGCTTGATGCTAACAACCGATTGCATGATTGCTGAATTGCCTAAAGATGACGCACCAGCAATGGGTGGTGGTGATATGGGCGGTATGGGTGGCATGGGCGGCATGATGTAATTCCATTCCTCACTTCTTCGGTGATGCGTTGTTGGTTTCATTATTTTTTCCTTGCCGTACTTAACGTACTGTCTGCGTCAAAAAATGATTTCACCGCCTAGCCTCACCATCGAATTGAAGCTGGAATGCGATCAGTAGCATTCAAAAACAAAACCTCGCTTCGGCGAGGTTTTTTATTATTTCTTCTAGATTATTATATAGTCAAAAAACTTAACACTACTTGCTTTCTGGAATAACAAAATCCATAATCGCTAAAATAGGATTTCAAAAAAATGAAAAAAATTTTACTGACTGGCCATGAGTTAGTTGAGCGCGCTGCCCAGCTCGGCGTATCAATATATCGCGATGATGCAAATGTACCAATTGGCACCAATCCAATTATGGCTCCTGTAGTTTCTGAATATGAGATTCAGCGTCGAGTTATAGAAGCAGAAAGGCATATCAGCGAGCACAAACTTTGGATTATTGCTGTTATTTCAACAGCAATTGCTCTCATCAGTGCATTTGCAGCTTGGGCTGCGGTAATAAGTAAGTCCTGTTAATTACTGAACTGGAGAAAATCTTGAATGGTTGGAAGAGAATTGGTGTGGTACTGTCAGTAATATGGGCTTTGATGGTCATTACATATGCTATTTATGAATACTCCAAGTTTCCACTAGAGCCATTTACTACTTACCTAAGTCCCCCAGATTCTGTAACCAACGAACAAGCTAAGAATTTTTATTTTGTTGTCATTCGCGGAGAATCTGGACTGGAGGCAAAATCCAGTGCTGAACTCGCCTTATACGAAGAGCTGATTCGCGTGGCTCCAACTGAATCTGATCGTCAGTTACAAATTGCAGCACGCGACCTTACTGAGTATTCTTCTGGTGTAGCTTGGATGACTTTTTTAATGTCTATTCTATTACCAGTTGGACTAATTTGGGGACTAAGTTTAGCTGGCTACCGCATACTATTATGGATACGTAAAGGCTTCAATAACGAGCAAGCGTAGTAGGGTGGGTCACTTGTGACCCACGCATTGCAATTTTCAATATTCCACATCCGCGTGGGTTCGAGAACTCACCTTACGAAAATATATTTGACACGCATATTGAATACGCATATAGTTTGCGCATAAAAGTGAGGTACACAATATGCAAATTAGTTACGACACAGAAGCCCCTAAACGCGCCAAAAATTTGAGTATTAATGGTGATTTATTGAACCAAGCACGCGCGCTGAATATCAATTTATCTGCCACTTTTGAAAAAATGCTAGCAGATTTGGTTAAAACCAAGCATCAGCAAGCTTGGTTGGCAGAAAATCAGCAGGCAATTGATGCTTATAATCAACAAGCAGATGCAAACGGTATATTTAGCGATACTTTGCGGGTATTTTAATGGCGCAATTTAGTGTGTATCACAATAAAAATAAAGCGACACAAGCACGCTATCCATTGTTACTTAACATTCAAAATGATTTGCTCGCCAGCATGCAAACCTGTGTTGTAGTGCCGCTGACCAAAGTAGATATTATGGCGCACAGTCCTTTGAGCAGGCTCACTCCAATCTTACCTGTGCAAGGACAAAACTATTGCATGATGACGCCTCAACTTGCAGGTATTCATAAGCGTGAATTAGGTGCCGAAGTTGAAGTACTGACTGCGTATCAGCACGATATTATCGCCGCAGTCGATTTCTTGCTAAGCGGTGTGTAATCAATTAAAAGCGTATGTTTTGTAGATACCGTTATAGATTAAAGTTGTTTTGATGACACAACAAAAACCTGGTCAACTTCATTCTACATGGCTTGCAGTCATTGGCGATGAGCTTGAAAAGCCTTATATGCAGGCATTGCGGCATTTTCTGAAAGCCGAAAAAGCGGCTGGTAAGGTGATTTTTCCGCCTAGCCCTTTGATTTTTAATGCATTTAATCACACGCCTTTTGAACAAGTGCGGGTGGTGATTATTGGGCAAGATCCTTATCACGGGCCTAATCAAGCGCATGGACTCAGTTTTTCGGTGCCAAATGGCGTTGCATTGCCACCCTCTTTAATGAATATTTTTAAAGAAATTTCGACTGATTTGGGCGTTAAGATAAGTCGAAATGGAGATTTAACGCCTTGGGCAAACCAAGGTGTATTGCTGTTAAATGCAACATTAACTGTAGAACAAAGTAATGCGGGTTCGCATCAGGGCAAAGGGTGGGAAGCGTTTACTGATGCGGCGATTACGGCATTAAACGCGCATCGTGAAGGTTTGGTGTTTGTGTTATGGGGCAGCTATGCGCAGAAAAAAGGGGCATTTATTGATGAAAGCAAACATTTGGTTTTAAAATCGGTACACCCATCACCACTATCCGCACATCGTGGTTTTTTTGGCAATCGCCAGTTCTCTAGCATTAACCAATATCTGATTCAGCAAGGCCAAACGCCGATTAATTGGCAGATTTAAGGTTTTAACCTTTTTTAATCTGTTAACTATTATTTTTAGGCAAATTTTAGGGGTTAACTTAACCCTTAAAAACACCCAATAACTCAGTTACTATCATAAATTGCTTGCTATGCAGTTACAACTTCTTTACACTTTGCATCAGTTAGTTACAAACTAACGCAAGTCAAAAAAAACCCCTATTAAGGGGAATAAATCGGGGTAAAAGGCCTCATTGTCTAAGGCTTCCGCTCAGGGAGGAAAGAAGCGGAAAGAAAACTAAGCGTCAACTTAGCTTTCATGGTAATTCTGACTAAGGCTTATTCGCTTAGTTCCAAGTTTTTGAGACTTTTTTCTGCCGCAACAAGCCAGTCAGCCATGCGATAATAGCAATATGCATACTCAAGATTCACTTCTCACTGGCCTAAATAACAAACAATTAGAAGCCGTCACACTGCCGCATCAATCTGCACTTATTTTGGCGGGCGCTGGCAGCGGTAAAACGCGCGTACTCACAACTCGCATTGCTTGGTTGATTCAAACAGGGCAGATTTCGCCCATGGGTTTGATGGCGGTGACGTTTACCAATAAAGCCGCCAAAGAGATGCTGACGCGTTTGACCGCCATGTTGCCGATTAATACGCGCGGCATGTGGGCTGGCACTTTTCATGGGCTGTGTAATCGCCTGTTGCGCGCGCATCATCGAGAAGCGGGTTTGCCCTCTACGTTTCAAATTTTAGATACGGCCGACCAATTAAGTAGCATTAAGCGCTTAATGAAGTTGATGAATATAGACGATGAAAAATACGCCCCCAAGCAAGTGCAAGGCTATATTAATAGCTGCAAAGAAGAAGGTTTAAGGGCGAACAAAGTAGATGCTTACGACGGCCACAGCCAAAAACTGTGTGAGATTTATGAAGAATACGATAAGCAATGCAACCGCGAAGGCGTGGCGGATTTTGCTGAATTATTATTACGTTGTTATGAACTATTAAATCGTGATGAGCGCATTCGCAATCATTACCAAAGCCGCTTTCAATATATCTTGGTCGATGAGTTTCAAGATACCAATAAGCTGCAATATCAATGGCTTAAGTTGCTGGCAGGTAAAGAGAATTGCTTATTTGCAGTGGGTGATGATGACCAATCGATTTATGGTTTTCGCGGTGCGCGTGTGGGCAATATGCGCGACTTTGAAACCGATTTTAATGTACAAAATATCGTTAAGTTAGAAGAAAATTATCGCAGCCATAGCAATATCCTGGATGCTGCCAATGCCATCATCTCGCACAACAAAAACCGTCTTGGTAAGAATTTATGGACTTCGGCAGGCGCAGGTGAGCCTGTGAGGATTTATGAAGCCTATAACGATAATGATGAGGCGCAGTTTATCGTCGATGAAGTGAAAATGCTGCAAAGCGAAGGCACGCCGCTGGCGGATATGGCCTTACTGTATCGTAGCAATGCGCAATCGCGTGTGTTGGAACATGCCTTATTTTCCGCCAACCTACCTTACCGCGTATATGGCGGTTTACGTTTTTTTGAACGTGCCGAAGTAAAACATGCGCTGGCTTATATGCGATTAATGGCCAACGCCAATGATGACACGGCTTTGTTGCGCGTGATTAATTTTCCTGCGCGTGGAATAGGCGCGCGCAGCCTTGAGCAATTGCAAGAAGGCGCGCGCCAAAACGACTGCAGTTTATGGCAAGCGGCATTAAATAAAGTGGGTAATGGCGCCTCTTCTACCCGCGGTGGTGACCGCGCAGGCGGCAAAGGTCTAGAAAGCTTTGTACATTTAATCCGCGAAATGACAGACCAAGCTTATGGCATCACATTGCCAGAAGTGGCTGAGCTAGCCACCACTTTTTCTGGCTTAAAAGCGCACTACCAAAATGACAAAGATGGTGAAGACCGTATTGAAAACTTGGAAGAATTGGTCACCGCCGCGGTTGCCTTTACCAATCAATCTTTTGGCAACCATAACAATGTGGATGGCGACACTGAACAAGATTTGATGACACAATTCTTAACGCATGCGAGTTTAGAAGCAGGCGACCATCAAGCGACGATTGGCTACGATGCGCTGCAATTAATGACGGTGCATGCCGCCAAAGGCTTGGAATTTAAAGCAGTTTTTATTAGCGGCTTAGAAGAAGGCCTTTGCCCGCATGAAAATAGCCTAAGCGAAAATAATGGTTTAGAAGAGGAGCGGCGCTTAATGTATGTGGCGGTAACGCGCGCGCGCCAACGCTTATATTTAAGTCATGCGCAAAGCCGCATGCTTCATGGCCAAGTGCGTTATGGCATTCCATCGCGCTTTTTAGATGAGATTCCAGAAGGTTTGTTAAAACGGCTCAATAGTAAACCGATGGCAAGGTCTGGCAGCAATTATGCTGAAAGTTACGCTGCACCAGCAGCGCAAAACACCAATAACTACCCCTACAAAATTGGCCAAGGTGTGCGTCATAACAAATTTGGCGAAGGTGTTGTGGTGAGCTATGAAGGCAATGCCGCTAACTTGGTAATTAAAATCAACTTTGGTAGCAACGGCTTAAAAACTTTGGCGATGGAATACGCTAAATTAGAAAAAATTTAGCGTTAATCTAATTTAGGCCTTATCAACACCAGCTGCGCGAAATACATCACGGTAGCTCACATATTGAAACGCTAGCATTAAAGTCGTTGCCAATAACAAGCATCCAAACACCAATAATGAAGTGAGCATTTGGCCAAGCAATGGCACAAGGCTACCGATAATACCAACCACAATACCTACTGCTAACATGGCGCCAACAATGCCCGCTGTTAGCAATAACCAAGACGCGCCTAAAGCAATCATATATTGCAATGAGCCTGCAATGCTGGATTTAATGGCTTTAACTACGCTGTAGTTATTAAACGCAATCAACATTGGCGAAAACCAAGTCGCCATCATTAGCGGTATCAGCATTAAGCTTAATTTAAGCAGCAAAGGAATCATCGCTTGCATCATTTGCATAGCTTGCGATTCGGTCATTTCGGCTTTGCCTTGCGTGAATTTAAGCAAGCCTTCAATATCGCTATTTAAAATAAAGCTCACCACAATGCCATACAGCAAACATATGCCACCCAGCGCCATTAGCATGGGGATTTTAGGTTTAATCAACTGAATCACTTCGCTCACCGTTTGCTGTTTTTGCATATCTGCATTGCGATATAGCGCGATAGCGATTGCCAAAAACACTGGCCACAATAAAATTGAGAAAAAGGCAAAAAACTGCAAACCAGGCACAGATGGCAACATCATAAATAGCCCCACATAAGCCAAGCCCAGCAACAGCCATTTACGCGGGCCAGTTTTAAACAATGCCACGCTTTCTTTTACCCAACTGATGCCTGTTTTAGTACGCGATTCTAAGATTGCCATGATGATTTCCTTTGCGACTATTTAGATGAGGCCGCAATATGTTGCTGTAATATGTTTTTAAAATGATTAGGGTCTTTGGTGTGCGTTAATGCGCCATCGGCAGGGTAATAAAAATCGTATAAGCGCGATAACCAAAAGCGCAATGCAGCACGGCGCAATAATGTTGGCCAAAGTTGCTGCTCTGCCTCTGTAAAGGGTTTTACACGTTGATATTCGGCCAAGAAATGGTTTAACTTTTCATGGTCGATATTGCCTAAATCGCTACCATTATGGTGCAGGCACCATTCGTTTACCGCAATCGCCACGTCATATGCCAACACATCGTTACAGGCATAATAAAAATCGATAAAGCCGCCTAATTGCGCATCGTCAAACAATACATTGTCGCGAAACAAATCGCCATGCACCACACCGCGCGGCAAATCACTGGTATCAATGCTTAATTGGTACGCCAACTCGGTTTTAAGTAATTCGCTATCCGCCGTAATCGCTATTTTGGGCAGCACTTGCTGTGCTGTTTTAACAAACCAATCTTGCCCGCGTTGGTTATGCCCTTGCTGATTAAATTGCTGACCTGCTACATGCATATTGGCTAATGTAGTTGCCACCTGACCCAGTTGCGCTAAATCGGGTGTAGCAATATCTTTGCCTTTAAGGCAACTGACCATTAAGGCAGGCTTGTTTTTGAGTAAATGCAAAGCAACGCCATTTTTATCTAAAATCGGTGCTGGGCAAAGTATGCCGTGTTGCGCTAAATGCGCCATTAAATCGACAAAATAAGGTAACTCTTCTAAAGTATTTTTCTCGAAAATAGTGAGAACATAGCGATTATTTTGGGTAATCACAAAGTAATTAGTGTTGGTAATACCAGCGGCAATGCCTCTTAGCTCTACAATTTCATCAAGCTCAAAATCGCGCAACCAAGTGCTTACTTCTTCTAAATTAAGGGTGGTAAAAACAGACATTTCGCTCTACATAAAAATTAAGAGGGCTATGCCCTCCTAACATATCATTAAATATGGATCACACAAACATGACAAACTAAAATCTAAAGATAATCCATTTGGGCACACTTAATGGTGGATTTGGCCCAATATTTACCCAGCCGCCATTTGAATCTTCTTTATGCAAATAATAAGGCACGCCATGCTCGGGCGTTACTTTCATCATATATATCTCACCATTGATACGATATTCCTCAATCGTTTCTGCGCCTTTCTTGCGAATGGTGATTTGAGGCTCCAAAGCAGGGTCTTCTAAAGCTTCACCATCAATCACTTTTGGTGGCGGTTGCACTTGCTCTAGCAATTCTAAATCATTGGGTTGCGCGGCAGAGCTTATACTGGCGGCAAGTGACAGTGACATAGCAACAACTAGCAATGTGGTTAATTTGATGTTTTGCTTCAATGTACTTTTCATTGCTGTGCTTTCTATGTTGCTGCTAGTTAAATTGAATTAATTCATTCTAACAAAAGCCCGCTAAAAAAACAGGATAAAACAGTTGTTGCTTATAAATATAGCTGAATTTTGCGCTCGGCTGGGGTTAGCTCAAATCCTGTTAATTCATAATGTTTAAATATCGCCTCAACAATTTCTTTAGGCTCGTCAATCATTTGAATCAAATCCATATCTTGTGGAGATGCCATGCCTTCTAACACCAACGTATTTTTCAGCCAATCCACCAAGCCCGCCCAAAAATCCTTGCACACTAAAATAATCGGAATTTTGCGCGATTTACCCGTTTGCACCAGCGTAATTGCCTCCATCAATTCATCCAATGTGCCAAAACCACCTGGCATCACCACGTAAGCGCTGGCGTATTTCACAAACATCACTTTGCGCATAAAAAAGTATTTAAAGCTAATATCAATATCCTGAAAAGGATTCCCACTTTGCTCAAAAGGTAACTGAATATTTAAACCTACACTTGGGCCAATACCGGCAAAAGCGCCTTTATTCGCGGCTTCCATAATGCCTGGCCCACCGCCAGAAATCACGCTAAATCCTGCATCCGATAATAATCGAGCGATTTCTTCGGTTAACTGATAGTAAGGATGCTCAGGCTTGGTGCGCGCGCTACCAAAAATAGAAACCGCAGGCGTAATTTCTTTTAACTTTTCGGTAGCAGACACAAATTCTGCCATAATCTCAAAAGCATGCCAGGCTTCAGTTTCTGTGCTTGCGCCATTCAGTAACTCGGGTTCGGTTATTTGTGGTAATTTTTTAATCATTTGATTGACTCAATAAAATTCTGTTTATTAACTAAATATATCATCTATCGTCTATGAAAACGCTACTGCTTGTTGATGGTTCTTCTTATTTGTATAGGGCTTTTCATGGCTTGCCCGATTTACGGAGCAAAGCCAATGAGCCGACTGGCGCGATTCGTGGCGTATTGAGTATGCTACGCAAATTGCACAAAGATTACCCTGCCGATTATAGCGCGTGCGTGTTTGATGCAAAAGGCAAAACCTTTCGCGATGATATTTACCCTGAATACAAAGCGAATCGCCCTAGCATGCCAGATGATTTGCGTACCCAAGTTGAGCCCTTGCATGAGGCGATTAAAGCGATGGGCTGGCCATTGATTATGGTGGACAATGTGGAGGCTGATGATGTGATTGGCTGTTTGGCGAAACAAGCCGAAAAACAAGGTGTGCGCGTGATTATCAGCACAGGCGATAAAGATATTTCGCAATTGGTGAACGAGCATGTGACTGTGATTAACACCATGCCAAACGCGTTTAGAAAAGGCGACGAAATACTGGATATTGCCGGGGTTGAAGCAAAATTTGGCTTAAAACCAGCATTGATTGTGGATTATTTAACGTTGATTGGCGATAGCGTAGACAACGTGCCAGGCGTGGAAAAAGTAGGCCCAAAAACCGCGGTGAAATGGTTACAGGAATATGGCTCGCTAGATAATATCATCGCGAATGGAGATAAATTTGGTGGTGTTGTGGGTGAAAACCTACGCAAAGCTTTGGATTGGCTGCCGACTGGACGTGAGCTGATTACCATCAAATGCGATTTAGACAAATTTGACGGCATGCCCGAAACGTTTGAATCACTCAAATTGCAAACGCAAGATAAATCCAAATTGGCCGCATTATATGACCGGTTTGATTTTAAAACTTGGCAACGCGAATTAGCGGTTGAAACGGAAACTGAAACGCCAAAACCCGAAATAGCGAATGGCGAAACGGGCAATTTATTCGATTCGCCGAATAAAAGGCCAGAACTTAACACTCAAAATCACTCAAAAAATTCCGCAACTCCTGCAATATCGCCTGTGATTGAATATCAAGCGATTACCACGCGCAATTTTGAAACAATACTAACGAATGAACAGCTGGATAACTGGCTAGCGAAATTGCAATCTGCTCCATTGATTTGTGTGGATACTGAAACCACTTCTTTAGAACCGATGACCGCTAAGATTGTTGGCTTATCGTTTTCGGTTGAGGCTGGTAGCGGCGCTTATTTGCCGTTAACACATGATTATTTTGATGCGCCAGAGCAACTGAATTTTGCAGAAACGCTCGCCAAAATCAAACCGATTTTAGAAAACCCTGATATTAAAAAAGTTGGCCAAAACCTTAAATACGATCAGCACATTTTAGCCAATCATGGCATCGCATTAAACGGCATTGCGCACGACACACTGTTGCAATCTTATGTATTTGAAGCGCATAAATCGCATGGCATGGATGCGTTAAGTGAGCGCCATTTGGGCATTCAAACCATTACGTTTGAAGATGTAGCAGGCAAAGGCGCCAAGCAAGTGAGTTTTAACCAAGTAACGGTAGAAGTGGCCGCCGAATATGCCGCAGAAGATGCTGACATTACTTTGCAATTGCATCACGCCATGTATCCCAACATTCAAGCTGACGCCAAATTAGATTTTATTTACAGCCAGATTGAAATGCCCAGCTCGCAGATTCTATTCACGATTGAGCGCAACGGCGTGCTGATAGACCGCGATATGCTGAACGTGCAAAGCAATGAAATTGGCGCAAAATTAGTCGCGCTTGAAAATCAGGCGTATGAATTGGCTGGCCAACCTTTTAACTTAGGCTCGCCTAAGCAGTTACAAGAAATCTTATTTGATAAATTAGGCATTAAACCCACTAAAAAAACACCTTCTGGCGCGCCGAGTACTGATGAAGATGTTTTGCAGGAATTAGCGCTAGACCATCCGCTACCCAAAGTGTTGCTGGAATATCGCGGTCTGGCAAAATTGAAATCCACTTACACCGATAAACTGCCGCGCATGATAAACGCACAAACGGGGCGCGTGCACACCAGCTACAACCAAGCCGTGGCGATTACTGGCAGATTAGCCAGTTCAGACCCCAATTTGCAGAATATTCCTGTGCGCAGCGCAGAAGGCCGCCGCATACGCGAAGCGTTTATTGCGCCAAAAGGTTCGCATATCGTTTCTGCCGATTATTCTCAGATTGAGCTGCGCATTATGGCGCACCTTTCTCAAGACGCAGGCATGCTGGAAGCCTTTGCCAATAACGAAGATATTCACCGTGCCACCGCTGCCGAGATTTTTGGCGTAGAACGTAGCGCCGTGGATAACGAACAACGTCGCTATGCAAAAGTGATTAACTTTGGCTTGATATATGGCATGAGCGCTTTCGGCTTGGCGCAAAACCTGAATATTGAACGCAGTGCGGCGGCCAGCTATATTGAGCGCTATTTTGCCCGCTACCCCGGCGTACGCGAATACATGCAAAACACCCGCGAAATCGCTAAAGCGCAAGGCTACGTAGAAACCTATTTCGGCCGCCGCTTATGGGTGCCAGAAATCAACAGCCCCAATGTGCAAAGAAGAAACGGCGCCGAACGCGCCGCCATCAACGCCCCTATGCAAGGCACGGCGGCAGATTTGATTAAACTGGCCATGATTGCGGTGGATAAATGGTTACGGGAAGAAAAACTGAACGGTCATCATTTGAAATCGAAATTGATCATGCAAGTGCATGATGAATTGGTGCTAGAAGTACCTGATGGCGAACTTGAATTGATTAAAAACACGTTGCCAACATTGATGCAAAATGTGGCGAAATTATCTGTGCCGCTATTGGCAGAAGTGGGTGTAGGTAGTAATTGGGAAAGTGCGCATTAATAAAAAAACTTTATGTCAAAAATTATCCTATCCAAGTTAGCTGATAATCTTGAAGGCTTAAAATCTCAAGAAGAACAAATACGTATTGATTCTTGCTTATTAATTAACTCGGATCAAAAATTACAAGAACATATCAAGTTAATTCACGCTAGCATGGATGCGCTCATGTGGATGTATAAGCGTACGGATAATATAAAAAATAATCAGCTAATTGCCCTTACTAGTCTGAAAATTAGATTATTTAATTCAATATCTTGCTGCTTAAAACTTCTGCTTTCTGGCTACTATCAAGGCGCAATATCACCAATAAGAGATGTTTTAGAAATCACATTTTTATTAGATTACTTCACGTTGGACAGTGAATCAATTGAACGATGGGTAGCAGATTCTAACTCCAAAGAGTTTAAACAAGTAGCTATCAGGGAAAAATTAGACGATAGAGATGGCTTACATGAAATGAAAAGAAAGTATAAATATCAGTTATTAAGCACTTATGGCACTCATGCTACTTTTGACGGTAATAAACTTTATAACAACAATAATTTATTAACTTTAGGTCCATTCTTTAATCAGAAGTTTTTAGAGAATATTCTTTTTGAGCTAGCCGTTTTACAACCTGAACCGATTCTTTCATTGATGTCATTTGAATCGAATCTCACAATTTCAGACTTTCATCTCAAAAAAGAATTTTTAATCAACACGCAATCTTGGTGGAAGTCTAATATGAATGAAGATTTTCATGATTCGCAATTAGATGAGATTGATAGGTTACTAGGGTATGCGACATGAAACAAATGCATATCACATTATTAATCGCATGGTATATAATGTGATTAGTTAATCCTTAGGATAAGATAGTCATGCAACAAATCACCGCAAACGATCTAAAAACCAAGGGCATTGCTGCCATTGAAGCCTCTCTTGAAAATCAGCCAGAAGCTATTATTTCTGTGCGCGGTAAGGATAGCTTTGTGGTGATGGATTTAGCGCATTATCATTATTTGCGTGAGTGCGAGTTAGAAGCGGCATTGGCGGAAACGCGTGCCAACTTGGCTGCAGGCGATTTTTTAATGGAATCCCCAGAAGCGCATTTGGAACGACTGGAACAAATAGAGCTAACAGAAAAGCCTAAATTAAGACCTTAAATTAGGTTTCTTCCATGGCTTATTCACTCCTTATCACACAACAATACACAAAGCGCGCCGCGCGTTTTATTAAACGTCACCCCGAATTAAAATCGCAATACTTAAAAACGTTGCAATTATTGGTCGCCAATCCCTTTCATCCATCGCTACGTTTACATGCGCTTAGTGGCAAACTAACTGGCTTACACTCAGTCTCTATCAATATATCTTATCGCATTACTTTAGAACTGCTGATTAAAGATGATCAAATTATCCCAGTCAATGTGGGCGACCACGATAGCGTTTATTAAGCTATCAATTTAACTCTAAATTTCAACCATGCAAAACTTCGGCATTTACATCATCGGCGATGAAATTCTTTCTGGAAAACGGGAAGATAAGCATCTGACGCAAGCCATTCAAATATTGAAAGCGCGCGGCTTAACGTTGGCTTGGGCAGAGTATTTGGGGGATGACCCATCGCGGATGATTGCGAGTTTTAAGCGCAGTTTTAGTAGCAATGATATTGTTTTTAGCTTTGGTGGTATTGGCGCAACACCAGATGACTATACGCGGCAAGCGGCGGCTGATGCACTTGAAGTGCCCATTGTGCGTCATCAAGCAGCTGTAGCAGAGATTGAAGCGCAGTTTGGTGAGGGGGCTTATCCCAAAAGAGTCATCATGGCCGATTTTCCGCAAGGTGCGGGGTTAATTCCTAACCCTGTGAATCGCGTTGCAGGCTTTTCGGCGGGCTTAGAAAATAAAAAACAGCCCAACCAGAAGCACAATCACTATTTTGTGCCGGGCTTTCCTGACATGGCGCACCCTATGATGGAGTGGGTATTAGATACGCATTACAGCCACCTTTTTCATCAGGCAGAATACTCAGAACAATCCATAATCATTGAAGACGGCATTGAAAGCCAACTAATTGATTTAATGAACAAAACATTGGCCGATTATCCTGATATAAAAGTATTTAGCCTGCCCAAATTAAAGCCTAATCGACAAGTGGAATTGGGCGCGAAAGGTGAGCCAGAGCAAGTTAAGCTGGCCATGCAGGATATTAAAATCGGGGTGAGCAATATTGGCTTTTCTTGGGTAGATGGCGTTTAGCGTTTATGGAATGCAGACCAAACTGCGGCGCTTGTTGCACTGCCCCATCTATCAACAGCCCTATCCCCGGTATGCCGAATGGTAAACCCGCTGGGGTTAAATGCGTGCAATTACTTAACGACTTTAAATGCGCCATTTTTAATCAGCCAGAACGGCCTGCGTTTTGTGCCAGCTTAATGCCAAGTGAAGAAATGTGCGGCGCAACACGCAATCAGGCGATTGTTTGGCTCACCACGCTAGAGCAATTAACCGCACCATAAAAACTTAACCCTTTTTTTGGGTTAAGTTTTTATTAAATCAATCACTATTGCGCTGAAAATATTAAATTATCGGCTTTAGCATGCAGTTTTTCTGGCGCGGTTATTGGTGTTGAACAGGCATGATTCACACAAATAAATGCTGCCGCTTTAGCTAATGTTGGATATTGCACATCGGGATTTGGCATTTTGCCCTCAGCCGTATCCCACCATTCAATACGCCGATATACCACAGGATATTGCAGGGCTTTTCGATACAGCGCTTGCGCCGCCGCGTCCGACTTGCTGCCCACAATAGTGATATGTGCTGGGTCTGCTGCCAACTCATCTGCCGCCATTAATGGCCCAACCAAATAGCGGACGTTATCAGGATTATCTAAGGTCACAAGATATTGCATGGCGTGTGATGCAGTTTTTTTATAATCTTGGTTGCCCGTGTAATGTAGTAATTTATTCGCCAAGCGCGCGATACTCACGTTCGCTTCCATCTGCAATAACGGTTGTTGAAACACGCCTTTGCTGTTTTTAGGGATAGCCGCAGCCGCAAAACCAATAGTGGATTGAAAGTTTTTCTCAATAAAAGCCATGCCTGCGCGTGATTTTTCCAGCCACGCTCTGTCACCTGTAGAAATATAAAGCGCCAGATAGGCCTCGGCCATTGCTAGCGTATCGGCTAAATAAGGCCCTGCGCGGTCTTTTTCGCCGTGTTTAAAACCGCCATCGCCTAAGCCTCTATTGGCTTCTACCCAATTAGCGGCTTTAATCGCGCGATTCAATACAAGCTTATCGCCTGTCGCATCGTATAAAGCCGTCAAGCCGCGAATTGCCCAGCCGTTTTCGCGCGCGTAACTATTTTTATCGATACGCGGCATGCCTAATGCGCGGCGGCCTTTATCATCCAGCGGATAAAAAGCATGGCCATCAATTTTGTCACTCACATCGGCATCTTGGCTGGTGTAAAACGCACCGTCTGGACTACTTAAAAAAGTACTTAAATAACGCTCAATATCACGTGCCGCTTTTAAATAGCGTGGCTCGTTAAACTGTAAATAGGCCAGTGAATACAACTGCAAGTCGTCGGATTGGAACGACATGATTTTTTCAAAATGCGGTGAATTCCAGCGTCCGCGATCTGAATATTGATAAATACCACCCCAAACTGGGTCGATTAACGCAATCGCTTTATCCAAGGTTTCGCGCGCTTTTTTCTCAAATGCCTCGTCACCTTGCCTCGCTTTTATCAGAGCAAACTCAACGTTTGGCGCCAAAATAAATTTATGCGTTGTGCCCCACCCACCAGTTGGTACATCGTAACCACGATTCACAGTATTGATAATTTTTTCACGCTGTTTAGTGCTGAATTCGGGATTACTGCCTGCAATTACCTCTTTAGTCGCCACAACCGATGGCCCTGGCGTAGGGTCATCAATCACCGCTTGCAATAAGCTAGCCATACGCTCTGGCGGAATATAGCCGCGGCGCTTGACCAACTCGCTACCGTCTGCTTTAAATATCACCGTTGCTGGCCAGCCATAGTCTTCATAACGAATCGAGATGTCTGGATTTGCATCTTGATCAACACGGATGGCGATATATTGTTGGTTAATTAACTTGATCACAGCGGGGTCGTGATAGGTTTTTTCTTCCATTACATGGCACCAATGGCACCACACCGCTTCTAAATCTAAAATAAGCAATTTATCTTCGCGCTGAGCCTGCTCAAAGAGCTCTTCTGACCAGGCATGCCAAGTAATTTTTTCGTTTTCTGCTGCTTGAATAGCATTAAATTGCAGCAAAAAACTAACAAAAATCAGTGCAAAATTTGCTTTAAAAATATGGTTAAGTATGCGTGGCATGGTGCGCCTTTTTTCGATAATTGATTGATATACGCAGGCGAGCGGTTTACGGATGCAAGGTATTGCTTGTTTAGTCGCGTAAACCCGCTTTACCTGACGAAAATAGCCAACAAAGTTCATTCACAGAAGCGCTGATTGCGTATAAAATAAACAACTTTCCGCAAAACAATATCGGCTTAAAAATAAAGCATGCAAATCGGCAACCATATTCTGAAAAATAATCTTGTCGTTGCGCCCATGGCGGGCGTGACCGATAGACCTTTCCGTCAGCTTTGCAAAAAGCTGGGAGCAGGTTTAGCAGTTTCAGAAATGGTGACATCGAATTCGCTACTTTACGGTAGCGAAAAAACACTACGCCGCGCCAATCATGAAGGCGAAGTAGACCCAATTTCTGTGCAAATTGCAGGTTCCGACCCTAAAATGATGGCAGAAGCGGCCAAACATAATGTGGATAACGGTGCGCAGATTATCGATATCAATATGGGTTGTCCAGCAAAGAAAATCTGTAATGTGATGGCTGGCAGCGCTTTGTTAAAAGATGAGCCGCTAGTTGCGCAAATTTTAAAAGCGGTAGTTGGCGCAGTTAACGTACCCGTTACCTTAAAAATTCGCACTGGTTGGGATAAGAACAATCGGAATGCAGTAATGATTGCAAAAATGGCGCAAGATATTGGCGTGCAAGCGCTGGCCATGCATGGCCGCACCCGCGCCTGTTTGTATATGGGCGATGCAGAATACGATACGATTGCTGCTGTTAAGCAAGCGATTCAGATTCCACTGATTGCCAACGGCGATATCACCACCCCAGAAAAAGCCAAGTACGTTTTAGATTACACAGGCGCAGATGCCGTGATGATTGGTCGTGCTGCGCAAGGCAGACCCTGGATTTTCCGCGAAATTGAGCATTATTTAAAAACTGGTGAGCATATGTTGCCACCTACGGTTGAAGAAATTCACACGGTGATGCTTGAGCATCTACATGATTTGTATCGTTTTTATGGTGACTTGGCAGGCATGCGCGTGGCGCGCAAACACATTTCTTGGTACACCAAAGGCTTGGCAGGCTCTGCCAGCTTTAGACACAATATGAACACCTTGCAAACAATTGACCTACAGTTAGCAGCAATTAACGACTTTTTCGCTGAGCTTAAAAGCAAACATGAGCGTTTGGTTTATGCAGATAGCGTTGAAGCTGATGCATTTGAAAAAGTGGAGTTGGCTGCTTAATGTCTAACGCTTGCAAACTAACAGACGCTATTAACGAATCGCTAGAAGATTACTTTAAGCATTTGGATGGTCAACCGCCACATGCTATTTACGATATGGTGCTTGGCTGCGTAGAAAAACCCATGCTGGAATTCATTCTGAACAAAGTAGGCGGCAATCAATCTAAAGCGGCTGAAATATTAGGCCTGAATCGCAATACATTACGCAAAAAAATGGCCGAATACAATCTAAGTTAACCTGTAAGTTAACCCGAATTTTCAATCAATTTTTCATCTTAAGAGTTTTCAATGGCAGCAATCAAACGCGCACTTATCAGTGTTTCAGACAAACAAGGTGTTTTAGAGTTAGCCCTTGTATTAAGCAAATTGCAGGTAGAAATTTTATCTACTGGCGGCACCGCAAAATTATTGCGCGACAATAACTTTCCAGTGATAGAAGTCAGTGATTACACTGGCTTTACCGAAATGCTGGATGGACGCGTTAAAACCTTGCACCCAAAAGTGCATGGCGGCATTTTGGGCCGTCGTGATTTGCCTGAGCATGTGAGTGCAATGCAAGCGGCTAATATTCCCAATATCGATATGGTGGTGGTGAATTTATACCCGTTTGAAGCAACCGTTGCCAAACCTGATTGCACTTTAGAAGATGCGATTGAAAATATTGACATTGGCGGCCCAGCCATGGTGCGCAGCGCTGCTAAAAACTGGAAAGATGTGTCTGTGTTGACCGATTTTAGCCAGTATGCGGATGTGATTGCTGAACTTCAAAACAATGCTGGCAGCATCAGTCCAGAAACCAACTTTAAATTATCGATTGCGGCTTTTAACCGCATCAGCAATTACGATGGCGCCATTAGCGATTACTTATCATCGTTTCAAGCCGACGGCACACGTAGCGCTTTTTCTGCGCAAACCAATGGCCGCTTTATTAAGTTACAAGATTTGCGCTATGGCGAAAATCCACATCAGAAAGCCGCTTTTTACCGCGACTTATATCCAGCGCCAGGTTCATTAGTGACAGCCCATCAATTGCAAGGCAAAGAGCTGAGCTATAACAATATTGCCGATGCAGACGCCGCATGGGAAACGGTAAAATCATTTAGCAACAATACTGCATGCGTGATTGTAAAACACGCCAACCCTTGCGGTGTTGCAGTGGGTGAAAGCTCCTTAGAGGCTTACAGCAAAGCATTCCAGACCGATCCTACTAGCGCATTTGGTGGCATTATCGCCTTCAATAGCTTGGTCGATGCAGCAGCGGCTGAAGCCGTGAGCAAACAATTTGTAGAAGTATTGATTGCGCCAGAATTTACGGATGAAGCCTTAGCCATATTTGCCGCTAAAGCCAATGTACGCGTATTAAAAATCAGCTTGCCGGAAGGCGGAAAGACAGCTTGGGAACAAGGTCGCAACTCACACGATATCAAACGCGTGGGTTCAGGCATTTTGATTCAAACGGCGGATAATCATGAAATTAGCCAAGCCGATTTAAAAATCGTTTCTAAGAAACAGCCGACACCACAGCAACTAGCCGATATGCTATTTGCATGGAACGTGGCGAAATATGTGAAATCAAATGCCATTGTATTCTGCGGCAACGGCATGACTTTAGGCGTGGGCGCTGGCCAAATGAGTCGCGTCGACAGCACAAAAATCGCTGCAATCAAAGCTCAGAACGCTGGTTTGACCCTAAAAAGTTCAGTCGTCGCATCGGATGCATTCTTCCCTTTCCGTGATGGTATTGATGTATTGGCAGAGGCAGGCGCCAGTTGCGTGATTCAGCCAGGCGGCAGCATGCGCGATGACGAAGTCATTAAAGCGGCAGACGAACATGGCTTAATCATGGTGCTAACTGGCGTTAGACATTTCAGACATTAATCGCAATCGCTACAGGAAAATTAAGCATGAAAGTTTTAGTGATTGGTGGCGGTGGCCGTGAGCATGCACTTGCATGGAAAATCGCACAAAACAAGCAAGTTAGCCGAGTGTATGTCGCACCTGGCAATGCGGGTACGGCGCTTAATCCTGATATGGTGAATGTGCCTATTTCTAGTGTTGCAGACTTACTGGCATTCGCGCAAAAAGAACAGATTAACTTGACTGTGGTTGGCCCAGAAGCGCCGCTTTCTCAAGGCGTGGTTGATACTTTTAGAGCCAATGGCTTGAAGATTTTTGGCCCCACCAAAGCAGCAGCACAGTTGGAATCTAGCAAAGATTTCGCCAAAGCTTTTATGATTCGCCACAGTATTCCGACAGCCGCTTATGCCACTTTTACCGATGCAAAATTAGCGCACGATTATGTGCAAGCCCAAGGCTCGCCGATTGTCATTAAGGCAGACGGTTTAGCCGCAGGTAAAGGTGTCGTCGTCGCCATGAATGATGGCGAAGCGCATGCGGCGATTGACGCCATGCTGTCTGATAATAAACTAGGCGAAGCTGGCGCACGCGTGGTGATTGAAGAATTTTTAGCGGGCGAAGAAGCTAGTTTTATCGTAATGGTAGACGGCAAAAATATCCTGCCACTAGCAACCAGCCAAGACCATAAACGCTTACTAGACAAAGACTTAGGGCCAAACACTGGCGGCATGGGCGCTTATTCTCCTGCGCCTGTGGTCACTCCAGAAATTCACGCTAAAGTGATGCGTGAAATCATTCGCCCAACGGTTGAAGGCATGGCCAAAGATGGTATTCCTTACACTGGTTTTTTGTATGCCGGCTTGATGATCTCACCGGATGGTACTGTCAAAACACTGGAATTTAATTGCCGTATGGGCGACCCAGAAACGCAGCCAATCATGTTGCGCTTAAAGTCAGATTTTGTGGCATTGGCTGAACACGCCGTAAACGGTACGCTAGATATTGCCGAAACAGAATGGGACAGACGCACAGCACTTGGCGTGGTGATGGCATCGCACAATTACCCTGAGACACCAAGACTGCACGACGAAATCACCGGCTTGCCCAAACTGGGTGATGAGGCGCATGTATTCCATGCTGGCACGCAATTGGTTGATGGCAAAGTACTCACCTCAGGCGGACGCGTTTTATGCGTGACTGCGCTAGGCGAAACGGTGAAATTCGCACAACAGCAAGCTTATAAAATAATCGATGAAATTGAATTTGATGGCGCGCAATATCGCACAGATATTGGTTATCGCGCGGTTAAAGGTTAATCCTCATTTATGATGCAAAATAATCCTGTCAGCAGCGCTGTAAACACTGATGCGGTGCTGCAATATCTGCAAAACCTGCAAGGCAAGATTGTAGAAGCACTGGAATTAGTCGATGGCAAAACATTCTTGCATGATAGCTGGAACCGCCCTGAAGGCGGCGGCGGCACCTCTTGTTTATTAGAAGGCGGCAATGTATTTGAACGTGCTGGGGTTGGTTTCTCACATGTACTTGGTAATAAATTACCGCCTGCTGCAACAATTGCCCATCCTGAAGCTGCAGGTCGCGCATGGGAAGCCATGGGCGTGTCATTAGTATTACATCCGCGCAATCCTTATGTGCCTACCGTGCATATGAATATTCGTTTTTTTGTGGCAGAAAAAGAAGGTGAAGCCCCTATCTGGTGGTTTGGTGGTGGCATGGATTTGACGCCCTATTACGGCTTTGAAGAAGATTGCACACACTTTCACCGCACTAACAAGTCTGCATTAGACGCCTTTGATACTAGCTACTACCCACAATTTAAAAAGCAATGCGATGAATATTTTTATTTAAAACATCGCAAAGAACCGCGCGGCATTGGCGGCATATTTTTTGATGATTTTAATGTGTTAAGTTTTGAGCAGAGTTTTGCCTTGCAGCGTGCAGTGGGTGACAGCTTTTTACAAGCTTATTTGCCTATTTTACAACGTCGCAAAGACACACCTTATTCTGAAAACGAACGCGACTTTCAAGCTTACAGACGTGGGCGCTATGTCGAATTTAATCTGGTTTTTGACCGTGGTACGCTATTTGGCTTGCAATCGAATGGCCGTACGGAATCCATCTTGATGTCCATGCCGCCTATTGTGAAGTGGCGTTATGATTGGAAACCAGAAAAAGATAGCCCTGAGGCGAAGCTGTATACGGATTTTTTAATTGATAGGGAATGGGTCTAAGCACTCAAACGCTGAATGAATATAATCAATGCATCTAGCCCCATTGTTAAAAATCAGGCGCAGGCTCTATTAGATTTTATTGACGCTAGCCCAAGCCCTTGGCATGCGGTTGAAGCCGTTAGCCAACAATTATTAGCAAAAGGTTATCAGCAGTTATTTGAAACCAATATTTGGCAATTAAAGCCGCTAGGCAAATATTTTGTCGTGCGTGGCGGCGCGTCTATCATCGCTTTTTCACTGGGCACCCAGCCATTGGTTGAAACGGGTTTTCGCTTAATTGGCGCGCATACAGATTCACCTGGTTTGCGTTTAAAACCGAAAGCGGCATTTGCTAATAGTGGCTTAGTGCGTATCGGCGTTGAAGTATATGGCGGACCGATTTTAGCCACGTTTGCTGACCGTGATTTAAGTATAGCGGGCCGTGTGATGGTGAAAAACGGCGCTGATATTGATACCCACTTAGTCAAGTTTAACCAAGCATTGATACGCCTACCCAACTTGGCGATTCACATGAACCGCGAAGTGAATGACAAGGGTTTAAAATTCCATAAGCAAGATGAATTGCCGCTAATATTAGGC
The DNA here is from genome assembly GCA_002083635.1 of Proteobacteria bacterium ST_bin12. Classification (GTDB taxonomy): domain Bacteria; phylum Pseudomonadota; class Gammaproteobacteria; order Burkholderiales; family Methylophilaceae; genus Methylotenera_A. Next base: position 415,581 of record MSXP01000005.1, read on the forward strand.
GAAGCTGAGGATGGCATTGAAGCCGACCAGCAATTGATGCAGCAACTTGCAGATGAGTTAAAGGTGAAAACTGCCGACATTCTGACTTGGGAATTAAACGTTTACGACACGCAAAAAGGCAGTTTTTGGGGTGCCAACCAAGAGTTTATCGCCAATAGTCAGTTGGATAATTTGGCTTCTTGCCATGCGGCGTTAACGGCTTTATTGGCCAATAAGAATAGCGTAACAACTAATATGATTGCGCTTTTCGATCATGAAGAAGTCGGCTCTGAGAGCGCCAATGGCGCTAGTGGCAGTTTTTTAAATGATATGATTAGCCGCGTTACAGCGCATGAAAACCTAGCTGCCGCAGAAAAATTGCGCGCACTTGCAAATAGTTTTTTTATCAGTGCCGATATGGCGCATGCTTATCACCCCAATTTTTCTGGCAGCTACGATCCGCATCACCATGTTTTAGTAAACAAAGGTGTGGTGATTAAAAGCAATTGTAATCATCGCTATGCCAGCAACGCCGATACCGCGGCGCGTTTTATGCAATTTTGCAACCAAGCAAATGTTCCCTATCAACAATATGTACATCGCACCGATTTAGGCTGTGGGAGCACCATCGGCCCTATTATCGCAGCACAATTAGGCGTTGCCACGGTAGATGTTGGTTGCCCAATGTGGGCGATGCATAGTTTGCGCGAAAGTGCTGGTGTGTTGGATCATCACTATATGATTTGCGCACTCACTCAAGTATTTAACGGCTAATCCCATCTACTTAACCACTTTATAAAGCTTAAATTTTAATACCTTCATTTGATACGGTCATTGACGCTAAACCTTTAACTGTTTAGGCTTAAGCCTGTATTCATTTAATTGTCATCTTGTAAACTTCCTTAGGAATTTTTATGCTTGCCAAACTATTACGCACAAAGCCTGTAGAAGCGCACAGCAATAGCGGCTTAAAAAAATGTTTAAGTGCCTTTGATTTAGCTTTATTGGGCATTGGTTGCGCGATTGGTACAGGCATCTTTGTCTTAACAGGGCTTGCGGCAGCGACGCAATCTGGCCCGGCAGTGGTTTTATCTTTTGTGTTGGCGGGCGTGGCTTCTGCCTTTGCCGCACTCGCTTATGCAGAACTCGCCGCTTCTATCGGTGGCTCTGGTAGCGCTTATGGTTACAGTTATGTGGCTTTTGGTGAATTGATGGCGTGGGTGATGGGTTGGATTTTGTTGCTGGAATATGGCGTGGGCGCAGCCGCTGTGGCCAATGGTTGGGCAGGATATTTCATTAACACACTGGCAAACTTTAATATTTACTTACCAGAAGCATTAACAAAAGCGCCTATATTAGGCGGCATGATTAACTTACCCGCCTTTGCTATTATTTGGCTACTGACTATTTTGCTGATTGTAGGCGTAAAAGAAAGTGCGCGCTTTAACAACATTATCGTCGTCGTTAAGCTTTCAACCATCGCTATTTTTATTGCCTTAGCAGTTGGCCATTTAAATACCGACAATTGGCAACCATTTATGCCATTTGGTTGGTTTGAAACGCTGGATAACGGCAAAAATATTGGCGTTTTGGCTGGTGCATCGTTAGTATTTTTTGCTTACTTTGGTTTTGATGCGGTATCAACTGCGGCAGAAGAAGCCAAAAATCCACAGCGTGATTTACCGATTGGCTTACTCGCCTCACTGGCTTTTTGTACAATTATTTACATTATTGTTTCTGCTATTTTGACTGGCGTTGTGCCTTATACTGAATTAAACACTGCCTCTCCTGTGGCGTATGCACTAACAAAACTGGGTTACACATGGGCATCTACACTGGTTGCAACAGGCGTTTTAGCAGGGCTAATCACGGTTCTACTTGTTCTGTTATATGGCTTAACCCGTATTTTATTCGCCATGAGCCGAGACGGTTTGATTTCACCTATTTTCTCAAAAGTGAATCCAGATAGACAAACGCCTACGCGTATTATATTAATGTGCGGCTTTGTGGTTTCATTAGTTGCAGGGTTTTTCCCGCTTGGCGAACTGGCAGAAACGGTGAATATTGGCACGCTTGCCGCATTTGTCATGGTTTGCGTAGGCGTGATTGTGTTGCGTATACGTCAGCCCGATTTACCTAGGCCGTTTAAAAATCCACTTAATCCAGTTATCCCAGTCTTAGGCATCTTATCTTGCGGCGCGCTCATGTTCTTTTTACCAAGCTCTACTTGGATACGTTTTGGCTTATGGATAGGGGTAGGTGTTGTTTTTTACTTTATATACTCCATCAGGCACAGCAAACTTAACGCTTAAATAGTGTTAAGTTTCTTTAGCCAATAAAAAAGCCAGCTTTCAAGCTGGCTTTTTTATAATTATTTGATTACTAAAGCGATAAAATCCATTGAACGATTGTTTTGATGTCTTCGTCTTTTACTTGTGGACTATTTGCTGGCATTGGCATTGGGCCCCAAACGCCGCTACCACCTGCTTTTACTTTTGCAATCATTTTAGCTTCAGCTGTTTTGTCGCCTTTGTATTTTGCAGCAACATCTTTATAAGCTGGGCCTAGTACTTTTTTATCAATACTATGGCAAGCTAAACAGCCATTTTTTTGCGCTAGCGCTTTTGCAGCATCCGCATTTGCTGCGTTTACTTGACCAGCTAATAACATGCCAGCAACCGCAATTGTTGATAATAAAACTTTCATGCCATCTCCTTGAATTACCGTGATAATTTTTGTCTTAAACCTGCAATTTTTTGCATGCTTAATAATACCTACAATTTAAAAATTCACAATAGCTCTTGCAGGTTTTAAACGCACGGGCTTGTAAATTTGTTCAGCGTTGTTGCAAATTACGCACACTCTAATGGCATACAACGGCCTTAGCTATCCTAAGGTTGACATCTCGCAGTTGATTAAAAATCTTCCACACTGTATTCGGCGGTTAAGGTGTGCGTTTGGTTTGGGTTCACGACAATGCTGTTTTCCATTGCATTGGCGGTTTCAATACAAACCGTTTTACGCCACTCATCTGCTGTGCCCATATCGCCCATTTGATGGGCTTTATCAGCCCAAGGCGTCCATACAACAGTTGCGTTGCTGCCTGATTTTGCTACGCGAATTTTGCGATTTAAACCAACATCTTCAATCACACAATCGCTGGTGGTATTGATATAAACGCGGTCAAACTCACTATAAAACTTGATACTACCATGTTGCATACTGCGCTCATAGTTTTGCACTTTGTCCGCATATATCGATTCTTCCAAGCCTGTAAGCTTAATCTTTGCAATATCGCTGACATTAAAATAGGTATGAAATGCCTCACCAATCATAAATGGGTGTGTGCCGTGATTAGTGGTGGATAAATCTAATTTCAGCGTTTCGCCAATGGTCATGGTGAGCGTCAGCGTATAAGGATAAGATAATTGTTTCTTACCGACTGGTGTATCCACAATTTGCAACACCAAACGTGTTGCGCCATTCTGTAAGGTGTCCGCATCAATCAAATGCCAAGGCATAACACGTGCGAAACCATGAGGACAATAGCTGCTATCAGTTGGATGCGCGCCAAACCATGGCCAGCAAATTGGCACGCCGCCACGAATAGAACGGCCCTGTACATATCGTGCATTGCTGGATAGCCATAGCACTGGGTCTACAACGTTTTTTGGTTGCCATTGCATCACATGCGCACCTTGCAGCGCGATTTTTGCAGTGGCCAGCGTATTATCGATTTCGATAAATTGTAAGCCATGGCTATCTTCGCTGAATTTAAGCTCTGGCTTAAACGCAAAGTCTTGGTCTAACAACTGTTGTTCGGCTACTGGGTTATTCATTCAATGTCCTTACAAATATTGTAGCGCTAAATTTTTAATGCACTCTCTATATTTATTGCTGTATTAATTTGGTTATTTCTCAATCTGCGTCACGTCACGCACTGCGCCTCTTGCCGCGCTAGTCGTCATTGCGGCATAGGCACGCAAGGCAAGTGACACTTCACGGCTACGATTCACTGGCTTCCAAGCAGCCTTAGCTTTTGCTTCCATTTTAGCCCGTCTGTGCGACATTTCTTCATCTGATATTACTAGATGAATGGTGCGGTTAGGAATATCGATTTCAATCATATCGCCCTCTTCTACCAAGCCAATCGCGCCGCCCTCAGCCGCTTCTGGCGATGCATGGCCGATACTTAATCCCGATGTACCGCCTGAAAAACGACCATCTGTTAATAGCGCACACACTTTGCCTAAATCTTTCGATTTCAAGTAACTGGTCGGATATAACATTTCTTGCATGCCAGGGCCACCGCGTGGGCCTTCATAGCGAATCACCACTACATCACCTGCTACGATTTCATCGTTTAAAATAGCTTCAACGGTCGAGTCCTGAGATTCGAATACACGCGCACGACCTGTAAATTTAAGTATCGAGTCATCTACTCCAGCCGTTTTCACAATACAGCCATCCAAGGCAATATTGCCGTACAGCACAGCCAAGCCGCCATCTTTTGAATAGGCATGCTCAATATCGCGAATACAGCCGTTGGCGCGATCCGTATCTAAATCAGGCCATAACATACTTTGAGAAAATGCAATGGTAGTTGGAATACCACCTGGTGCTGCGCGATAGAATTTCTTTACATCTTCATCCGTTGTGGTCGTAATATCCCATTTATCTAATGCTGCTCCCAAGCTTGGGCTGTGCACTGTTGGAATATCACGGTGAATCAAACCGCCGCGGCTTAATTCTGAAAGAATGCTCATTACGCCACCTGCGCGGTGTACATCTTCCATATGATATTTTTGTGTAGCTGGCGCCACTTTGCTCACGCAAGGTACTTTACGTGAGATACGATCAATATCACTCATAGTGAAATCAATACCCGCTTCATGCGCAGCAGCAAGCAAATGTAATACTGTGTTGGTTGAGCCACCCATTGCTACATCCAATGCCATGGCATTTTCAAAAGCTTGCATGGTGGCAATATTGCGCGGTAAAACGCTGTAATCGTCTTGCTCATAATGGCGTTTGGCAATCTCAACAATCAAACGACCTGCTTGCAAGAATAATTGCTTGCGTGCGCCGTGCGTAGCAAGCGTTGAGCCGTTTCCTGGTAAGCTTAAACCTAAAGCCTCCGTTAAACAGTTCATGGAATTGGCGGTAAACATACCAGAACAGCTACCGCAAGTTGGGCAAGCAGAACGCTCAATCGCGTCTGATTTAGCATCCGATACTTTACTATCGGCCGCGGCAACCATGGCATCAACCAAATCTAGCTTCAACGTTTCACCTTGCCAATTCACTTTACCCGCTTCCATTGGGCCGCCAGAAACGAATATCACAGGGATATTCAAGCGTAAGGCTGCCATGAGCATACCAGGTGTGATTTTGTCGCAGTTTGAAATACACACTAGCGCATCGGCACAATGTGCATTGACCATATATTCAACGCTGTCCGCTATAAGGTCGCGGCTAGGCAAGCTGTACAGCATGCCACCATGACCCATGGCGATACCATCATCCACGGCAATGGTATTGAATTCTTTAGCAACGCCACCAGCGCGCTCAATTTCGCGCGCAACTAATTGACCTAAATCTTTTAAATGCACATGACCAGGTACAAATTGCGTAAATGAATTGGAAATAGCGATGATTGGCTTATCAAAATCACCGTCTTTCATACCAGTTGCACGCCATAAAGCACGCGCACCTGCCATGTTGCGGCCATGTGTTGTGGTGCGGGAACGGTAAACTGGCATGTGAGTAATCCTAAAATAATACTGAATGTAATATTTTAGCTGATGCAAGGGCTTGAGTAAGCAGGTTTTTACGTGAGAGGCTTAATTTTATTGAAATTAGTGGTATTTATGGCAAACGTAGCAAAAGCTGTTCAAAACTAAGTGGTTTGCTAAACAAATAGCCTTGCCCAATATTACAACCCCAGCTTTTGAGCAAATCGGCTTGCTCTTGTGTTTCAACGCCTTCCGCTATTAATTCCTTACCTAGACTTAATGCCATACCAATTACTGCTTTCACTAATTTCGCATCGTTTTCATCTAAAGTAATATCGTTAACAAAACTACGATCGATTTTTACTTCAGATATAGGGAATTTATTCAAATAAGAAAGTGAAGAATAGCCAGTACCAAAATCATCAATGGCGACTTTTATACCTAAATCGACAAATTGATGCAAAGTATCAAGTACCTGATTGGAATCGTTTAATAGCAAGCTTTCGGTAATTTCTAGAGTAATCCAAGCAGGGTTACAGGCGGTAACGCTTAAGCAATATTGCACGGCTGCAAAAATATCGTAGCGCAAAAATTGCCGTGCCGATAAGTTAACAGCAAATATGAGTGGATTTTGGCGGTTAAGATTTATGGTTACTGCATCTTCAAAAGCCTGCATCATCACCCAGCGCCCAATTTCAGTAATCACACCCAGTTCTTCAGCCAAAGGTATAAATTGGTTTGGATTCACTTCGCCAAGCACTGGATTTCGCCAACGCAAAAGCGCTTCAACACCGATGATTTCAGCGGTATCTAGCTGCACTAAAGGCTGATAATTTAAATAAAATTCGTTCTTTTCAATTGCATGCATCAGCTCGGTTTGCAGAGATAATCGCTGCGAAATATGCTGATTAAGCTCTGGCACAAAAAACTGATAATTATTGCGTCCCTGTTTTTTCGCAGCATACATAGCCACATCTGCATAGCGCAATAAATCATCTTCGTTTTTAGTATCTTGCGGATATATTGCAATGCCAATACTGGCGGTTACATACAACTCTTGATTGGCAATATGAAAAGGGACGGTTAAAGCCTGCACGATGTCTTTTGCAAGCGCGCCTAAGTCTTTTATATTTTGCACACCCTGCACTAAGACTGCAAACTCATCACCGCCTAAACGCGCGACAGAATTGCCAACCTGCAAAGTATTAACCAGCCGCTCAGCCGCTTCAACTAACAATTTATCGCCTACGGTGTGGCCAAGCGTATCATTAACTGATTTAAAGTGGTCTAAATCAATCATCAGCAAATCTAAGCAACTTTGTTGATGCTTTGCATTTTCTATTTCATTTGCAATACGCATATTAAATTTTGCGCGATTGGGTAGGTTGGTTAGGCTATCATGATACGCCATATATTCAATTTGATTGCGATATTCACTTACCGCCGTCATATCGTTGGCTAACGCCAAAGCACCAGTGACTTTTTTGTTAGCATCAAACTCTGGTACGAAGCGCATTAAGTAAACAACCTCTTTACCATTTAGTTTGCAATTAAATTCAAAGGTATCAATCTGCCCGGTTTGCATCACCATTCTTAATCGCGCTTCAAATTCTTGCGCTTTCATACCAGTTGCAGCGGCATACCAGTATTCAGTGGGTGTTTTACCGATTAAAGGCTCTGCGGGCTCTCCAAAAATATGCTCACAATAGTCATTAAGAAAAACGCGCTGGCAATTTAAGTTGTAGCGAATAATTGCTAATGGTAAATTTTTGATTAAAGAAACATAATCTGATTTAGTTTTAGAGACATCAGCGTACAGTTTTTGTATTTCTGACATATCACGCGCAAAACCTACTGTGCCTACCACTTTATCGTCCACTAGCACGGGTGATTTGTATACTTCAACCCAATTTAAATTGCCATCTGCATCTTCAACCGATTCAATAAATATTTTTGGAAGGCCTAGCAATAAAACTTCTTGGTCAGAAGCAACACATTGTTCAGAAAATCTTGGCGTAAAATAATCTTGATCTTTTTTACCAATCCCCTCTTCTGGGTACGTTACGCCCATTAGTTGGGCAAACGCATTATTGATAGACAAGAACCGACTATCCAAATCTTTAAGCCACACCATAAAAGGGAAGTTATCAATTAATGCACGTTGGTAACGTTCTTTTTGCGCGAGTTCTTGATATTGAGTTTGCCTGTAATCACTTAAATCGCGGCCAATCGCAATAACACCTATTATCATTTCCTGCTGATCTTTAATCGCGGTCATCGATATTAAATCGTGCACTGGGCGCTGTATGGTGGATGGATGACATTCCAGCAAAAATGTCATTGATTGACCCGTATTTAAAGTGCTGATGAGTGCTTGCTGATAGGAATCGAGACGACTTAAAAGCTTAGGATGACTTAAGTGAGCCTCGTCCATTGAACAACCCAAGGTTTTGAGTAAAGTCTGATTCGCATAAGCCAGCGTGTGATTAACCGTATAAATACCGACTGAGTCTGTTGAATCATTAAATACCGTTGTTAATAGCGGTATAAAATCCGCTACTAATTCCGCAGTAGCGGTTAAACTATCTGCTTCGGGTGCTAATACTGTATTTACTGATCGCTCAACCATGTTTTTATTTTTACCTTTGTGCTTTGAGTTTTGTAATGTTGAGTTTTTTAAGCGCTAGAAACTTGTTAAGTCTTGAAATATTCTTCTATAAAAGCGGATTGCAGCGAACCTTAACACAAATTTTAAATTAACATAATCACTAGGCTTTCCAGGTTTTATTATGATACTCACACACCCCCAAATTGACCCTATTGCACTCTCCATCACCGATAGTTTCGGCATCCACTGGTACGGCTTAATGTATTTGATTGGGTTTTTAGCGTTTTTAGGCCTAGGTCGCTACCAAGTCAAACACAAACCTTGGTTTAATTGGAATAATCAAATGATTGATGACGCCTTATTTTATGGGGCGCTGGGCGTGATTCTAGGTGGTCGTATTGGCTATGTATTGTTTTACCAATTTAGTAGCTTTATGCAACATCCGCTTGATATATTTAAAGTGTGGCAAGGCGGCATGAGCTTCCATGGCGGCTTTTTAGGCGTGTTAGTAGCCATGTTTCTTTTTACACGAAAATACCCACAGCTATGGCTAAAAATCATGGATTTTGTCGCGCCATTAGTGCCAATTGGTTTGGGTGCTGGACGCATGGGGAATTATATTAATGGCGAATTGTGGGGACGTGAAACGCACGCCAATTTCGGCATGATTTTTCCGCAAGTGGATTTTCTTGCTCGCCACCCCTCGCAGCTATACGAGTTTGCGTTAGAAGGCCTTGTTTTGTTTTGCTTACTATGGTGGTTTTCGCGCAAAGAACGTCCAATTGGCGCCATTTCTGCACTATTTTTAATGGGCTATGGTAGCTTCCGCTTTTTAGTCGAATTTACACGAGAACCCGACGATTATTTGGGATTATTACAATTAGGATTAAGCATGGGGCAATGGTTAAGTTTACCCATGATTGTGATTGGGATTTGGATGTGGTTTAAAGCAAAATCTGGGCGATTTAATGGGTTAAGTTAACCATAATATTTGATGAAAATTTAACGATATTCATCAAATTACAACATAGCTTATTTATAAGTGAAATTTAAATTTTAATTTAATCAATAAAATCAGTCATTTATAATTATAATTCTTTTCAAGATACTTGGCATGCTGATTGCAAGTTAACCATCAGTATCAATCAACCCAAGTTTTGAAAAGAAATATGATGAAAAAATTATTAAATCGATTATTTAAAAAAGAACCCGAATTTAGCTACACGATTGCGGAATACCAGCCAGTCAAAGTCGACAGAATGCGTTCGGATGTGAATGTCACAGAATTTGAATCGTACAAACCGCTGGAAACAGATGAAATGCAAATTGATAAAATTTATCAGCGTATTTAAATCTGTCCGAATCGATTACCGATGTAATTTGTTATGTTGCCTTGATTGGTGCCTGTTAATATCTTCACTACGCAGCTTTAAATGCTTGGTTACCTGCCCATGTGTGCGCTCGCGCCACAGTTTAAACGAATTTAATTTTAGATTTTTGCGCATCAGTTTAATCACACCATCTTGATTTAAGCCAAATTGCATTTCAATCGCCTCAAACGGCGTGCGGTCTTCCCAAGCCATTTCGATAACGCGCGAGATATCCTCTTCGCTTAATTCTTTAGCAATTAACTTTTTATCTAACAACAACGTTTAACCCCTGTCCATTTTTGGTCTTGCCATAACTTATAAAAATCTTTACGCGATAAAGCGGCTGGCGCATCCACAGTGCTTGCATGAAAATCAGCATGATGTTGCAAATATTGCGCATAGGCAGAATCTCCAGAAAGCTGCTGAATCAGATGCCAACAATGACGCAGTTTTTTAAGTATTAGATTTTTAAACATCAGTCTCTCACCCAAGTATTATTCAGTTGTGTTTCGCTATGTGGCACTTCGGTGCATGGCAGCACGGGTTTACCTGCGATACGCCGCGTGCAAACTACGAGCATATCCATCAGCACAATCCACAACATTGCCACAAAAAATAGGGTTAAGTACGCATCTAATTGTTGATTAAAAATAAGCTGTGGCGCTACGGCGGCTTTTTCTGGCGGTAACAACCCAGCCGCCAGCTTTGTGCTTAAATCATTGGCGGCGGCAAAAAACCCGACCCGAATATCATCGCTGAATATTTTTTGGTAAGCCGCTGTCGTAGTAATAGTCACCAGCCAAGCCAATGGCAAACATGTTACCCAAGCGTATTTTAGTTTGCCGTTTTTAACCAAAATACCAGTTGCCACACATAGTGCAATAGCGGCCAGCATTTGATTGGCAATACCAAATAAGGGCCACAGAATATTCACGCCGCCGTTAGGGTCTATCACGCCAATATATAGAAAGTAGCCCCAGCCCGCCACCACAATACTGCTGGTGAATATGACAGATGGCATGTAAGAAGTTTCACCTAGTTTTTTATTAAAGTTGCCTAACATGTCCTGCAGCATAAAGCGGCCGACGCGGGTGCCTGCATCTAAAGTGGTTAAGATAAAAATCGCCTCAAACATAATGGCAAAGTGGTACCACAGCGCCAACAAGCCTTTGCCAAATGCATTGCCGAAAATACTGGCCATGCCCACTGCCAAGCTAGGTGCGCCGCCTGTACGGGCAAACAGGCTGCTCTCGCCCATATCTTTTGCCAGCTGATTCATTTGCTCTACGCTAACGGCAAAGCCCCAACTATTAATTTTGGCGACGGCATCAATGGCTTCTTTGCCTACCACGCCTGCGGGGCTATTGATGGCAAAAAATACGCCGGGTTCTAGTACGGTTGCGGCAATCATCGCCATAATCGCGACAAAGCTTTCCAGCAACATCGCGCCGTAACCTATCATGCGAATATCGCGTTCGTTAGCCAATAATTTAGGCGTTGTGCCAGAGGCAATCAGCGCATGAAAGCCAGAAATGGCGCCACAGGCAATGGTGATAAACACAAACGGAAATAGCTTGCCGCCAAAAATGGGGCCATCGGTAAATTGGGTGACGGCTGGCATGTGAATATCGGGGCGTAAAATGACAATCGCCACCGCTAATAAAATCACCGTGCCAAGCTTCATATAGGTGGATAAATAATCGCGCGGGGCAAGTAAAAGCCATACAGGCAAGACTGCGGCGGCAAAGCCATACACAATAATGGCAAAGGCAAGCGGCAAGCCATCATGGTCAAAATACACGCGCAAGGTTTCGTTGTGGTCTATCCAGCCGCCTGCAAAAACGCTTAACAATAACAAAATAACGCCAATCATTGACGCTTCCATCACGCGGCCTGGGCGGATATGGCGCATGTAAAGGCCGATTAGCATGGCAATTGGAATGGTTGCCGCCACAGTGGATGTTGCCCATGGGCTGTGCTTCATGGCGTTTACTACCACCAAACCCAACACGGCGATTAAAATAATCATAATCAAAAAAGTGCCGATTAGCGCCGCTGTACCACCAATGACACCAATTTCATCACGCGCCATTTGGCCTAAGCTGCGGCCATTTCTTCTGGTAGAAAAGAATAGCGTCACCATATCTTGCACGGCGCCGCCTAAAACGGCGCCGATTAATATCCATAACGTGCCAGGCAAATAGCCAAATTGCGCAGCAAGCGTTGGGCCAACTAAGGGGCCAGGCCCAGCAATCGCGGCAAAGTGATGACCAAACACCACCCATTTATTGGTGGGCATATAATCACGGCCGTTATCAAGTCTTTCGGCAGGTGTCGCGCGCGTTTCGTCTATTACTAATACTTTGGCCGCAATCCAAGCCGCATAAAAACGATAGGCAATGGCATAAATACAGACTGCGGCAGTGATTAACCATAAAGCATTAATGCTTTCGCCGCGATTTAAGGCAATGGTACTCAAGGCAAATGTGCCCAATAAACCGACTAAAACCCAGAGGATGAATTTGATGTTTTTATGCATGATTATTTCTAGTGAATAATTATATTTAATGTTGGTTAGTATAAATCACATCTATCTCATGAACCTAGCGCATGAACCAAGTACGGCAATCAAACTCCATTACAACGCTGCTAGTAAATAAATCCACTAGTTAATAAGGCCGCTCTTACTAAATTACTAGCACTAAATTACTAGTGCTAAACTAACCCACCTTTCAAGACAACAAATTCATGCAAATATCCCCTCAAAATCCAGCTAAAGACAATTCTTCTAAAAAGCTATCGCCACTAGCCAATTTGGTCCCGTTTTTAAAACCCTATCGCGCGCGGGTTTTGCTGGCATTTGTGTTGCTGTGCTTGGGCTCGGCTACTTTATTATTAGTACCGCTGGCGTTTCGCGATTTAATTGACTTTGGCTTTATTAGCAACACCAGCGCCGCCAAGCCCAGCAACGGCTTATTAGCCAACTTAAGTTTAAACGGGCATTTTCTGGTGATGTTTGCGCTGGCGGCTTTTTGGGCGCTGATGATTGCGCTACGTTATTACAATATCTCTTGGGTGGGCGAGCGCGTAACGGCAGACTTACGTAGCGCGGTTTATGCGCGCGTGATGACGCAAAGCCCACAGTTTTTTGAAACCACACAAACTGGCGAAGTATTATCGCGCTTGACTGGTGACACCACTTTGATTCAAACCGTGGTTGGTAGCTCTATCTCAATGGGTTTGCGCAGTGCGTTCCAATTTATCGGCGGCATGGTAATGCTGGCAGTGACTAACCTTTATCTGTTCTCCCTCAATATCGGCTTAATGCTACTGCTAATTTTGCCTATCCTGATTATTGGCCGCAAAGTCAAAAAACTATCACGCGAATCGCAAGACCGCATTGCCGACAGTAGTGCCATGGCGGGCGAAATATTGAATGCCATGCCCACGGTGCAATCATACAGCCAAGAGCAAGCTGAAATTTTGCGCTTTAAAACCAGCGCTGATATCAGCTTTAATACCGCCTTAAAACGCGTCAAAGTGCGCTCTGCGCTGACGATTTTGATGGTGACCGCCGTATTAGGCACCATTATTTTTGTGTTATGGATTGGTGCAAGGCAAGTGAATGCAGGCGAAATGACAGGCGGCGAGTTGGCTTCATTTGTATTATATGCACTAATGGTGGCTGGCGCGGTAGGCACCATGGCAGAAGTATGGGGTGAAGTGATGCGCGCGGCAGGTGCTACCGAGCGGCTATTAGAACTGCTGCATTCTGACGTAGCGATTAAAGAATCGGCAACAGCGCAACAATTAGCAAACCCAACTCAAGCCAGCATTTTATTTAAAGATGTGGTGTTTCATTATCCATCTAGGCCACAAATTGCCGCCTTAAATGGCATTAACTTGGAAATTGCTGCAGGTGAAACTATTGCCTTGGTTGGCCCATCAGGCGCTGGGAAAACCACTTTATTTCAATGTTTATTGCGTTTTTACGAAATTAATTCTGGCGAAATTACTATCAATGGACAAGCGATTGACTCACTAAGCTTAAAAAGCTTACGCGATAGCATAGCGATAGTCCCGCAAGATGCGGTGATCTTTTCAGCCAACGCGCTTGAGAATATTCGCTATGGCAAACCCTGTGCCAGTGATGATGAAGTACTAGCCGCCGCCAAAGCGGCCCAAGTGGACGAATTTATTCAAAAACTGCCAGAAGGCTACCAAACCTTTTTAGGTGAACGTGGTACGCGGCTTTCAGGCGGTCAGCGCCAACGCATCGCCATTGCGCGCGCCATGCTAAAAGATGCGCCTATTTTGCTGCTAGATGAAGCGACAAGCGCGCTGGATGCAGAAAGTGAGATTTTGGTGCAGCAAGGTTTAAATGCCGCCATGCAAGGCCGCACTACCTTGATGATTGCGCACCGGTTAAGCACGGTACAAAAAGCCAACCGCATTATTGTGTTAGAAAATGGCCACATTGTAGAAATTGGTAGCCCTGCCCAATTGCGCGAACAGGGTGGTTTATATGCAAGATTGGCGCAGTTGCAGTTAGCTTAAGTTTCGGGAAAAGCAACTCACTCAAACTGATGAATAGCGCACTTAAATTTAAAAGCTTTTAAAATTTAAGCTCTTTTAATGGGTTAAGTTTTAGCTAGATTTAATTAGCAAATACAATTAGCTCGGTGCATTTGCACCTTATTTGTGCGTACATGATGCGCGCTTTGTAAAATCCAAAATAGCTATTTTGGAAATTAAATGTTTACAATCATGTAGTTAAATTAAAAATATTAGATGGCACAGCATTTGCTACTAGCTTGAGTGTGCTGAAAGTGATGATTATTGATAATGATTTAAAACGCATCAAGCCGCTTAAGCAATCATTGATTGATAACGGATTTGAAGTTGTTGCACATTTGGAAAATACAGTGAATTTAGAAGCTAAGTGCTGTGAGATAAAACCAGATATTGTCATTATTGATACAGAGTCGCCTAGTCGCGATACTTTAGAAAATATTTGTGTAATGAGCATGAATGATTCGCGGCCAGTTGTGATGTTTACGCATGATGGTGATAAAGAGAAAATTAAAATCGCTACACAGGCAGGAGTAAGTGCTTATGTGGTTGGCGATATTCCAAGTGAAAGGCTGATACCTGTGATAGATGCTGCGATAGCAAGATTTGAAGAGTTCAACCATTTACGTGCTGAACTCAATATGGCAAATCTTAAATTAGATGAGCGCAAAGTAATTGAACGTGCAAAAGGCTTAATGATGCGCCAACGCCAAATTGATGAAGAGGAAGCGTACACATTGTTGCGCAATATGGCGATGAAAAAGAATATGAAATTAGCGGATTTATCGCATCAACTAATCGAAGCGGCAAAAATGCTGATTGTTTAAGCGAATAATTTAAGGTCGCAGATTATTGAAGTTAATTAAGTAGTAAAGTTTGCAGCCCAATGGAGGGCACGCAAGTTTGTTAAAAAATATGCCAAAGATGGCGTATATATAAATTGCAAGTAAAGACAAAGGCGTCTTAGTAATGAGGATAACCCCTCATTGTTAAGGCGCTTTTTTTATGCGTAAGATTTTTGTAGATACACACTTTTGCAAATAGCAATTTTGTTAGTAA
Organism: Proteobacteria bacterium ST_bin12; assembly: GCA_002083635.1. Lineage (GTDB taxonomy): Bacteria > Pseudomonadota > Gammaproteobacteria > Burkholderiales > Methylophilaceae > Methylotenera_A. The sequence continues at coordinate 430,904 of MSXP01000005.1, forward strand.
AAACTTAACACGTTTAGTTAAAGGAAAAAATATGCAAGACCAAGACAAAACCACCACTTCAATTAGCAGCACAATTGATACCAGTAGCTCAGTAGACGCCAGTCGCCGTCAGTTTTTTAAACAAAGTATCGCAGGTGCATTTGGTGCAGCTGCGGCAATGAATGTCATGCCAGCGGGGATTAAAAATATGGCTTATGCAGCAGGGTCAGATGCGCCAGAAATGACAGAAGTGAAAATCGGCTTTATTCCATTAACCGATTGCGCACCGATTGTAGTGGCGGCTGAAATGGGCTTTGATAAAAAATACGGCATTAAAATTATTCCAGCTAAACAAGCCTCTTGGGCGGCTGTACGCGATAAAACCATGAATGGCGAGCTACATGCATCACATGTGCTTTACGGCCTAATTTACGGCGTACAAATGGGCATTGGCGGCCAGCAAAAAGACATGAAAGTATTGATGAACCTAGACCATAACGGTCAAGCGATTACACTTTCTAGCGCACTAAAAGATAAAGGCGTTAAAGATGGCAAATCGCTTAAACGCGTAATGGCTAACGAAAACCGTGATTTCACCTTTGCGAATACTTTTCCTACTGGCACACATGCGATGTGGCTTAACTACTGGTTAGCGGCCAATGGCATTAACCCTGTTAGCGATATTAAATCAATCGTTGTACCGCCACCGCAAATGGTTGCCAATATGCGTATTGGTAATATGGATGGCTACTGCGTTGGCGAGCCATGGGGGGCGCGTGCAATTGCCGATAAGGTAGGCTTTACGGTTACGACCACGCAAGATATTTGGGCAGATCACCCAGAAAAAGTATTGGGTACCACAGCAGAATTTGTGGCCAAAAACCCCAATACAACACGCGCCATGATTGCGGCGATTTTAGACGCTTGTAAATACATTGATGCCACTGAAAATCGCGCGAAAGTAGCTAAATTAATCTCAGGTAAAGCGTATGTGAATACATCAGAAGATGTCATTGCTGGCCGTTTTGTAGGTGATTACGACAACGGTAATGGCAAGAAATGGAAAGACCCTAACTACATGAAATTCTACCAAGATGGTTATGTGAATTTCCCTTACTTATCTGACGGCATGTGGTTCTTAACGCAGCATAAACGCTGGGGCCTATTAAAAGCGGATCCTGATTACTTAGCAGTGGCCAACAAAGTCAATGAAATCAAGCTGTATACAGAAGCGGCTAGCTTAACAGGCACTAGCATTCCTAAGAGCCAAATGCGCTCAAGCAAATTAATGGACGGCGTGGTGTGGGATGGCTCTAACCCAGCGGCTTACGCCGCCAGCTTTAAAGTAAAAGCTTAACCAATATTGAGATTCACTATTTAAACCATGCGTCATGCCAACAAACATGACGTATGTAAAAGGAGATCGCCATGAGCGCAATCAGTGTGAATAAAAAACACTTAAAACAAATAGGTGAGCATGTAAAGACCAGTTCCGAAAGCATGGCAAAAGAACCCATGCTGACGGCTAACGAAGACAACACATATGAAAATGATTATTGAAAAATTAGCTGAAAAAACACAGAAACCCGTAAAGCAGCAACCCAGCGCCATGCAGATAAAAATCATTGAGTTTTTTAAAGCCGTTATACCGCCTATTTTTGGCATTTTAATGTTCTTAGGTATCTGGACATTGCTTTCGCATCAACAACCCATTTTGCCAGGCCCAATCAGCACATGGTATTCGGCTGTTGAGTTGTTTTCGCACCCTTTTCATCAAAACAGTTTAGATGACCAAGGCATTGGCTGGAATATTTTGTCATCACTTGAGCGGGTAGCCTTGGGTTTTGGTTTGGCAGCGATTGTGGGTATTCCGCTGGGTTTTATGATTGGCCGTTATGAGTTTATGTCACGCATGACAGCGCCAGTGATTAGCCTTTTGCGCCCAGTTTCACCGCTGGCTTGGTTACCTCTGGGATTGTTGGTGATGGGTGCGGCTGGCCCTGCAGCAATCTGGGTGATTTTTATATCCAGCATTTGGCCAATGGTCATCAACACTGCGGTTGGCGTCAGTAAAGTGCCGCAAGATTATATGAATGTGGCCAAAGTGCTGAATTTAAGCGAATGGAAAATCATCACTAAAATTTCTTTCCCTTATGTGTTGCCTTACATGATGACAGGCGTGCGCTTATCAATTGGTATTGCATGGTTGGTGATTGTGGCAGCAGAAATGTTAAACGGCGGCGCAGGTATTGGTTTTTGGCTGTGGGATGAATACAACGCATCCAATTACGAGCACATCATCATCGCTATTTTTGTGGTTGGCATTATTGGTTTATTGCTAGAACTGGGCTTATCGATGCTAGCAAAACGTTTTGCCTACGAATAACTTTTGCTTACTGATAAGGAACAATCAAATGAATCCCATTTTAACTGAATCTGCTATGCCAACTTTAAGCAATAGCACAGCAAAAGTAACCGAACGATATGTGCATATTGAAGATGTAGGCATGCAATTTGTCACCAAAAAAGGCACTTTTGAAGCGCTTAAAAATATTAACTTAAGCATCACTCAAGGCGAATTTTTATCGATTATCGGCCACTCAGGTTGCGGCAAATCAACTGTGCTTAATTTGATTGCAGGCTTATTGCAGCCCACCACTGGTCACTTGTTTTGTGCTGGCCGCGAAATTGCAGCGCCTGGCCCTGAACGTGCAGTGGTGTTTCAAAACCACTCATTATTGCCTTGGTTAAGCTGCTGTGAAAACGTGCATTTAGCGGTTGAGCGCGTGTTTGGCAGCGAATCAAAAGTACAACAAGAGTCACGCACTTATGCAGCACTTGATTTGGTCGGATTAAGCCACGCGGTTGAAAAACGCCCCAATGAAATTTCTGGCGGCATGAAACAACGTGTGGGCATTGCCAGAGCACTCGCCATGGAACCTAAGGTTTTATTGTTAGATGAGCCATTTGGTGCGCTAGATGCATTAACCCGCGCTGGTTTGCAGGATGAGCTGATGCGCATTATGCAAAAATCAGGCGCAACGGCAGTGATGGTGACGCACGATGTGGATGAAGCCGTATTGCTATCCGACAAAATCGTGATGATGACCAACGGCCCAAGTGCTGGCATTGGCGAGATTTTAGAGGTCGATTTGCCTTATCCACGCAAACGTTTAGAGCTAGCTGAGAACGTGCAATACAACCATCTGCGCTCTGTAGTATTGAAATTCTTATACGAACGTCATGCTAGAAAAGCGGCTTAAGGCAAAACTTAACCCTATTTTTAATCCATTTTTATTAGAGATATCTACAATGAAAAAGACGCATTTTTTAAAATTGAATGTATTAACCATTAACTTATGTGTGGCGCTAGCGGGCATTGCTGGCAGCGCTTATGCAGAAGAACCTGCACTGGAACTTGAAGAAGAATATACATTTTTAGATGCTATTAAAGATGGCAAAAACTTAACCAATTTTAGATTACGCTATGAGCATGTTACCCAAGATGGATTAGCCGCCGCGCCTGTGGCGAATAGGGAGCTGAGAGATGCTGAAGGCGTTACATTGCGTAGTTTGGTGGGATGGCAAACTGCGCCGTTTAATAATTTTAGTTTTGCTGGGCAATTAATTGGCGTGACCAAATTTGTTGATAACTTTAATGACCGCAAAAATAATAGGACAGAGCTTGATAAAGCACGTTATGCCGTTATTGTTGACCCTAATCATTTTGATATTAATCAATTGTATGTGGACTGGACTGGCATTAAAAACACCCGCGTACGTTTAGGCCGCCAACAGACAATTTTAGATAACTCTCGCTTCATTGGCGATATCGCCTTTAGGCAGGTGATGCAAGTTTTTGATGGCGTTTCAATTCTGAATAAATCAATCCCAGAAACGGAAGTGTTTTTAGCACATTATGAGCAAGTCACCCAAATTACAACATCTCAGCGCGATGGTGATTTAGAAATTCTAAACGTTAAATATCGAATCTCTCCTACCGAATATTTAGTGGGTTATGGCTACCTTTCAAATTTTGATGATTTAGGATTTGGTAATGGTTGGTTTGGCGCAGGCACTCTGAACAATAACGGGCGCCCAAATTTAACTGCAGATCAATCTAACAAAACGTTTGGCTTACGTTTAGATGGCATACACCCGTTTAATCCTAATCTACGCGCTTTATATTCTGCCGAATATGCCAAACAAACGGATTACGCAGATGGCGATAGCCGCATTGATGCACACTATGCCAAGCTTGGCGGCGGTGTGGGTATCGATAACTTTAGTATTCGTCTCGATCATGAAGTGTTATCCAGCAACGATAACGAGTTTGCCTTTCAAACACCTTACGGTACCAATCACCTGTTCCAAGGTTGGGTTGATCGCTTTTTGGTCACACCTAGATCAGGTATTGCCGATACATTTTTAACAGCCACTTATAAATATGGTGATTTTCTGTTTTTTGCTGATTATCACATCATTAACTCAGATGAAGATTTTAATACAGTAGGCGGCGGCGCGCGCACCAACGGCAACACCTATGGTAAAGAGTGGAATGCCTCGGTTACTTATAACGTGAACAACCACTTTTGGACCAAGCTTGAATATGGAAATTATAAAGAAAGTGATCAATATCAAGCCACTGCTACCACCTCTCAAGCTGCCCGAATTCGGGATAGCGGCAGACTGTGGCTAACGGCGATGTACACGTTTTAATTGCGCATTCTGACGTAATAATCACGCACCGTTCCAATTCACTTAAATGATACTTCCAAATTTTACGCGCTTATTTTGTGTATAAAAAGGTCTTGAATTTAGCAAGCCTATGTATTTAAACATTTTTAATTGGCATATACATTGCCTATTAAATGGGGTTAATTCGTCATCCGCACTTTAATATATTAAGTAAAAAATTATGCAAAAAATGAAATTAGTCGTAGTTGGTAATGGCATGGCTGGCATGCGTGTAGTAGAAGAACTGCTAAAAATCGCGCCTGACATTTACGATATTACCGTGTTTGGCGACGAGCCCTACACCAACTATAACCGCATTATGCTTTCGCCTGTTTTAGCGAACGAGCAAACCATTAACGACATTATTTTAAACACGCGTGAATGGTACGCCGAAAACAATATCACGCTCTATACGAGTGCGCGCATCAATAAAGTCGACCGTAAAAATCGCATTGTTTATGCAGAAGATGGTACCAGTGCAGAATATGACCGCCTATTACTGTCAACAGGGTCAAAACCATTTATGTTGCCAATTGCAGGTGCCGATTTAAATGGCGTGATTGGTTACCGCGATATTAAAGATACCAATGACATGATTGATGCGGCAAAAACCCATAAGCATGCCGTTATTATTGGTGGCGGTTTACTTGGGCTTGAGGCAGCTAATGGCTTGAAGATTCAAGGCATGGACGTTACCGTAATTCATCGCAACGAATGGCTGTTAGAAAGACAATTAGATAAAACTGCAGGGAAAATGTTGCAAAAGAGCTTAGAGGCTAAAGGCCTTAAGTTTCAATTAAAACAAAACACCAAAGAACTGACTGGTGAAAATGGTCGCGTGACCGCCATTCACTTTACCGATGGCACGCAAATACCAGCAGATTTAGTGGTGATGGCTGTCGGGATTCGCCCGAATTTCGCGCTAGCAGAATCAGCAGGTATTTATTGTAACAAAGGGATCGTAGTCAACGATACGATGCAAACTTATGACCCACGCGTTTACGCGGTTGGCGAATGTGTTGCACATCGCGGCATCTCATATGGCTTGGTTGCGCCATTATTTGAAATGGCAAAAGTCTGCGCTACGCATTTAGCCAATTTTGGTATCGGCTCCTATAAAGGCTCTGTTACTTCAACCAAATTAAAAGTAACGGGTATTGATTTATTTAGTGCAGGCGATTTTAGAAGCCCAATTGAAGCGGCCGATGAAGAGCGCGAAGAAATTGTTTTACACGACGCGGTTGGCGGGGTTTACAAAAAACTCGTTATCAAAAATGACAAAATCATTGGCAGCGTGCTGTATGGCGACACTGCAGATGGCGCATGGTATTTCCAAATGCTACGCGATGCAAAACCGATTCATGAAATCCGCGATTCTTTGATGTTTGGTCAAGATAGCTTGGGCAACACAGGCCATCAAGGCCATGACAAAGCCGCCGCCATGACCAACGAAATGGAAGTATGCGGCTGTAATGGCGTGTGTAAAGGCACCATTGTTAAGGCGATTCAAGACCAAGGTTTATTTACGATTGATGATGTCAAAAAACAAACCAAAGCAGGCTCTAGCTGCGGCAGTTGCGTGGGCTTAGTTGAGCAAATTTTAGCGTCAACTTTAGGCGGCGGATACGCTCCACCAAGTACTAGCAAAGCCATTTGTGGTTGTTCTGATAAAAATCATGAAGAAGTGCGAGCAGAAATTCGCACACACAAATACCTGAATATTCCAGATGCCATGAAAGGCATGGGTTGGCGCACTCCTAACGGTTGTGCGACTTGCCGCCCTGCACTGAACTATTACTTGCTTTCTACTTGGCCACACGAGGCAGTGGACGATCCGCAATCGCGCTTTATTAACGAACGCGTGCATGCCAATATTCAAAAAGACGGTACTTATTCCGTTATCCCGCGTATGTATGGCGGCGTAACGTCGCCTGACCAATTACGCAAAATTGCCGATGTGGCTGATAAATATGCGGTGCCAATGGTGAAAGTAACTGGCGGCCAGCGTATTGACTTGTTAGGCGTAAAAAAAGAAGACTTGGTCGGCATGTGGAAAGACTTAGATATGCCTTCTGGCTACGCTTATGCCAAAGGTATTCGTACCGTTAAAACTTGTGTGGGTTCTGAATTCTGCCGTTTTGGTACGCAAAATTCCACCCAAATGGGTATCGATATCGAAAAAGCATTTGACCATATGTGGGCACCGCATAAAGTGAAATTTGCGGTTTCGGGTTGCCCAAGGAACTGTGCTGAATCGGGCATTAAAGACGTGGGTATTATCGGCGTGGATTCTGGCTGGGAGATTTATGTGGGCGGCAACGGCGGCATCAAAACAGAAGTGGCGCAATTCTTATGCAAGGTCAAAACCTCTGACGAAGTGCTTGAATATTCCGGCGCATTTATTCAAATCTACCGCGAAGAGGCGCGTTACCTAGACCGCACCGTACATTGGATTGAGCGCGTTGGTTTGGAATATGTGAAACAACGTGTGCTAGAAGATCATGAAGGCCGCAAGGCCGCATATGAACGTTTGCTTTATGCGCTGCAAGGTGCAATTGAGCCTTGGTCTGAGCGCGTGCAAAAAAGTGCACTTCAAAAAGAGTTTGAGACGATTACCGTTTAAACAACGCACCGTAAATAATACTTAACGCTTAAAAACACCTGAAAATTCCGCATTTTTATAGCGTTAAGTCTGATGATTTATCTTTAGGAATTACCCATGAAAAGCAGTTTTTGGAAAGCAGGACACACACCAACCTTACTATCGTCATTTTTGTACTTTGATTTAAGCTTTATGGTGTGGGTTTTATTGGGCCCACTGGCGGTACAAATTGCCACCGATTTGAATTTAACACCTGCCCAAAAAGGCTTGATGGTAGCGACACCTGTCTTAGCTGGCGCCTTGCTACGTATCGTAATGGGCGTATTGGTTGATCAAATCAAACCTAAAAACGCAGGCACTATTGGCCAGATTATTGTCATCGCCAGCTTGTTAATTGCTTGGTTGCACGGCTTGCAAACCTTTCAACATACGTTGATGCTAGGTATTGGTTTGGGATTTGCAGGCGCTGCATTCGCGGTTGCATTGCCGCTTGCTTCGCGCTGGTATCCGCCAGAACACCAAGGCACGGCCTTAGGCATTGCTGGTGCTGGCAACTCTGGCACTGTGTTTGCCGCTTTATTTGCGCCAAGTTTGGCTTGTGGCTTATGGCTGGAATAATGTGTTTGGCTTGGCTTTAATTCCGCTAGGTGTTGCCTTTGCCATCTATTTAATATTTGCAAAAGATAGCCCAGAAACGCCTGCTGCGAAATCGCTTAGTCAATACATGGCGATATTAAAAGACAAAGACGCTTGGTGGTTTATGTTCTTTTACAGCGTGACTTTTGGCGGTTTTGTTGGCTTAGCATCATCACTCACCATTTACTTTAACGATTTATACAGTCTTGGCCCTGTGGTTGCTGGTTATTGCACCGCGGCTTGCGTATTTGCAGGCTCATTGGTACGCCCAGTCGGTGGCATGATTGCAGACCGCATTGGCGGCATTCGCACTCTACTCACCATGTATGGAATTGCAACTTTATTGTTAATCATCATGAGCTTTGGCCAACCCACTTATCAACTAGCGTTAGCGATTATTATCCCTGTGATGGCGGTATTAGGTATGGGTAACGGCGCAGTTTTCCAACTGGTACCGCAACGCTTTCGCAAAGAAATCGGCGTGATGACGGGTTTAGTAGGCATGGCTGGTGGTGTAGGTGGCTTTTACTTGGCGGCAAGCTTGGGCTATATCAAACAGACAACGGGTAATTACCAAATTGGTATTTTGATTTTTGCGGGCTTGGCCTTATTGGCGATGATTGGTTTAAGTGGCGTAAAAACGCGCTGGAGAACCACTTGGGGCAGCGCTGTAAACACCGCCGCCAAAGTATAATTGAAGATTATTTCATACATTTTTAGGATTAAGTATCATGCCTTTCAAAATCATTATGTGTTTAATTTCATTTGCCTGCGCCAGCTTGATTGTATTCGGTGTATTTTTAGATAACCCTAAATACTGGCCGATTTTAGATATTGGGCTATTTATTTTCTTAAGTTTAAATGGTTGGTTTTGGTTTAAATCAAAACCATAAACGCTTCACACATTCCTGATGTTTCTCAATTTTGAAATAGGTCAATCCAGCCTAACAGGCCCGCGTGAGCGTAACGAAGATTACGTTGGCGTGGTCACCCCTATAAATGAGCAGCTCAGCATTAAAGGCTCACTTATTGCAATAGCCGATGGCGTCAGTGGTAACGCAGGCGGCGGCGAAGCATCTGAGATGACCATCCGCAATATTTCAACGGATTACTATGCCACACCCGACACTTGGGAACCATCTACCGCGCTAGATAAAGTGATTTCAGCTGCTAACCGCTGGTTGATTTCACAAGCCAACGCCAATCGCGATTTGGCAGGCATGGCGACTACGCTTTCATTGCTTATTTTGCGTGGGCAGCGCTATTATTTGGCGCATGTGGGCGATACGCGCATTTATTTATTGCGCGATAATATATTAACGCAGCTGACGACAGACCATGTATGGGACAGACCAGATATGCGTCATGTGTTGAAACGTGCCGTTGGTTTGGATGCACATTTATCCGTAGATTTGGCGGATGGCGCGCTGCAAGTGGGCGATATTTTTGCCTTAATGACCGACGGTGTTTGGGAAACCTTAGGCGAAAAATCCATTCATGAAGGCTTAAAAAAATTCGATAACGTGCAGATGATTGCCGACCATCTGACTAAAACCGCCGTACAGCAACAATCTGGCGATAACTCAACCGCTGTTGTGGTTAAAATCACCAAATTGGGCGATGACAGTTTAAGTGAGCGCATTGCAGGTGGAAAACATCTGGCCTTGCCACACAAATTATCAATCGGTGAATCAATTGATGATTTTACCGTTGAAGATATTTTGCACGAATCACGCGCAAGTCTTTTGTATAAAGTGCGCCAAAACATTACCAAACAGCTATTTGTATTAAAAACCTTACAGCCCACACTCACTAGCGACATTGAAAGCTGTAATGGCTTGCTGAATGAAGAGTGGCTGGGCAAACGTGTGGTGTCGCAATATGTGCCGCAAGTGCTTACACTATCTCTGGAAAATCGTAGCAAACTATACTTTGTGATGAGCTGGCATGAAGGCGCCACTTTGCAGCAGCGTCTAGACAATGGCCATTATTTTACGGTAGCAGGCACCGCTAAAATCGGCATGGATATCATGCGCGGCATAGGCGCACTGCACCGCCTTAATATCATCCACCGCGATATCAAGCCCGCTAATATCCATCAAGCCAGCGACCAACGCCTGCGTATTTTAGACCTTGGCGTAGCCTTAAGTACGGGCGCCGAAATGATAGGCGCCACGCAAAACCCAGGCACGCCGAGTTTTATGGCGCCTGAATTGTTTGAGGGTGCTGTTGCAAACGCACAAACCGATATTTATGCGACTGGTGTTACGCTGTACCATTTACTAACGCGTAAATATCCCTATGGCGAAGTAGAGCCGTTTCAGCATCCTAAGTTTGGCACGCCAACCCCGCTGACACGCTACAGGCCTGATATTCCCTTTTGGTTAGAAAATATCATCCTAAAAGCCGTTGCGCGCGACCCTAAAATGCGTTTTGAAACAGCTGAAGAAATGTTGTTAGCGTTAGAGCATGGCGAGCTTAAACCACTGTTAGCGCCTGCACGCACGCCGTTAATCGCGCGGGCAAGATTAGTTAAGTGGCAGTGGATTGCTATATTTTCTTTTATAATCAATATATTGTTGATTTATTTATTACTAGTATCGTAAAGGTTACAAGATGAGCAACTGGGTTAAGGTAGCGCCGTTTGATGAAATCCCTAAATTAGGCGCACGCGTGGTGCGCACAAAAGATAGCGAGCAAAAAGAATTCGATATCGGCGTGTTCCGCACTGAAGATGACCGTATTTTTGCCATTAATAACAGCTGCCCGCACAAAGGTGGACCTTTATCGCAAGGTATTGTGTATGGCGATAAAGTCGCTTGCCCATTGCATTCTTGGAAAATCAGTTTGGTAGATGGCAAGGCCGAAGAGCCAGACGTGGGCGAAACCGCCTGTTTTAATACCAAGGTAGAAGATGGTTTTGTGTATTTAGAATTAAAAAACAAGTAAGACTAAAAAGACGAGTCAATTGGACGCTTTAATTAAACAAACTAAAAGTACTTGTTGCTACTGCGGCGTTGGCTGCGGAGTAATCATTCACTCACAAAATGACAAAATCATTGATGTGAAAGGTGATACTGAGCACCCTGCTAATTTTGGACGCCTGTGCACCAAGGGCGCCACACTGCATTTAACGGCAAAACTGGATAATCGCCTGCTTTACCCAGAGATGCGCCTAAGCCGCGAAGCACCGCGCCAGCGCGTTTCGTGGGATGAGTCACTAAATTACTTAACCGATAAATTTGCCCAAATTATTGAAAAAAATGGCCCTGATTCAGTCGCTTTTTATATCTCTGGCCAGCTATTAACCGAAGACTATTATGTCTTTAACAAACTGGCTAAAGGCTTGATTGGCACCAATAACGTCGACACCAATTCACGCTTATGCATGAGCTCTGCTGTTGCAGGCTACAAAGCCACATTGGGCGCCGATTCGCCGCCTGCGTGCTATGAAGACATTGACCATACTAGTTGCTTGTTTATCGCTGGCAGCAATACCGCGTTTGCGCATCCGATTATTTTCAGGCGAATTGAAGACGCTAAAGCCAAAAATCCAGATTTAAAAATTGTGGTGGTTGACCCGCGCAAAACCGATACCGCGCGTTCTGCTGATTTGCATCTGGCGATTTTGCCAGGTACTGATGTAGCTTTATTTAATGGCCTATTCCATGTGATGTTGTGGGAAGGCTTGCTGGATATGACCTACATTAATGCCCATACCAATGGCTTTGACGAACTAAAAGAAACCTTGCGCGAATACACACCAAAAATGGTGGCCGATATTTGCGGCATTAAGCAGTCAGATATTATTCAAGCCGCCAAGTGGTTTGGGGCTGGACCAACATTAAGCATGTATTGCATGGGTTTAAACCAAAGTATTCACGGCACCGATAAAAATGCCGCGTTAATTAATTTGCATTTAGCCACAGGTCAAATCGGTAAAAAAGGCGCAGGCCCGTTCTCACTGACTGGTCAACCAAACGCCATGGGTGGTCGCGAAGTAGGCGGCATGGCTAATTTGCTATCTGGTCATCGCGATTTGAATAATGCTGAGCATCGCGCAGAAGTTGCCAAATTATGGGGCATAGATTCTGTGCCAGAAACCGCAGGCAAAACCGCAGTTGAAATGTTTGACGCGGTCAAAGCAGGTGAAATCAAAGCGATTTGGATTGCCTGTACCAACCCTGCACATTCTATGCCAGACCTAAATAATGTGCTGGCGGCTTTAAATAATGCAGAGTTGGTGGTGGTGCAAGATTCGTACAGCAATACCGACACCTGCGCCTATGCCGATGTATTGTTGCCAGCCAGCACTTGGGGCGAAAAAGAAGGTACGGTCACCAATTCAGAACGCCGCATTACGCGCGTAAACCCTGCCGTACCATCACCTGCTGAAGCCAAACACGATTGGGCGATTATGGTCGATTTTGCGCAACGTTTAGAAAAGCGTTTAGCCAAAAACGATACTAAGCAATCTCACTTATTTGCTTTTAACACCACAGAAGATATTTTTAATGAGCATCGCGAATCAACACGCGGCCGCGATTTAGATATTACTGGTTTAAGTTATGCTTTATTGAATGAACATGGTCCGCAACAATGGCCATTTAAAACTGGCGAATCGCAAGGCTTAGCGCGGCTTTATGCCGATGGTGTTTTTCAAAAACCAGATGGTAAAGCGCAATTTTCCAATGCCGTTTACAAAGGCACCGCAGATAAAACCGATTCGCGCCATCCGCTGCATTTGTTAACAGGCCGACTGCGTGACCAATGGCATGGTATGAGCCGCACTGGCACCACAGCGCAGCTATTTAACCATGTTGAAGAACCAGCCATCCAAATGAATGCGGACGATATGATGCGCCGCAGTATAAAAAATGGTGATATCGTCAAAGTACAAAATAAGCGCGGCAGCCTAGTATTGCCTGTGCAGGCATCCAGCGATGTTCAACCTTCGCAAACATTTATTGCCATGCATTGGGGCAGCCAATTTATGCACGGCTTGGGTGTTAATGCGTTAATGCCGCCCAATTTTGATAAAACCTCTAAACAACCTGAGCTTAAACATACTGCGATTAAAATCGAGAAGCTAGAATTACCGTGGCGCATGACGGTGATGCGCGCTGTAAATAGTTTGGATATGCTGCAAAAAATCCGCGCTTTATTACCGCATTTTGAATACGCCAGTTGCGGCTTGTTTGGTCGCGAATCAGCCAATGGTATCGGCATGCTGATATTGCGCGCTGCCCATACTGAAGCACCAGAAGGCAATCTAGTTGAGCAAATCGATGCTATTCTGGGCATGACGGATGATATGCCATTGCTCAATTACAACGATGCAAAACGTGGCATCAGCAAACGTATTTTGGTTGAAAGTGACCAAGTCACTGGTGTGCGCCTGATGGGTGAAACATTGGCGGCTGATTGGCTAAAAGATGTCATGTCTGGCGGCAGTTTTACTGATGAATTACGCCGCTGGGCGCTGGCACCTTTAGTTGCGCCTCCCACTGGTCAAAGAGGTCGCGGTAAGATTGTATGCAACTGCTTAGATGTATCGCAAAATGAGATTATCGATAATATTGATTTAGGTGCAGATTTGCTTACTTTGCAAAACAAATTAAAATGTGGCACGGAGTGTGGATCTTGTGTGCCTGAATTAAAAAAACTAGTACAAATGCACGGTAAGTTTTAACAAGTGCATTTGCACGAATAAATCTAAAAGCGCAAATGCATGGTAAATTCTAACGTCGCATTTGCTTGGAGAAAATGATGTTTAAAAATGTCTTTAAAAGCGATATTTCAGTTATTTCACTATTGTTGATTAGCCTGTTCTGTAGCGTATCTAGCGCATACGCAGATGATAGTCACCCTGATATTGAAGCGCTCACTAACACAGGCGAAAAAGTAATTTTGCATGCCGATGGCAAGTGGGAATTTGTTAATGTGCAAAAGGCCGCAGCCGCAAAAGAAATTGCGATTAAATTAGACCCAGTCGCCAATTGCCCACCAGGCAGCCAAGGCACTTTTTTCGGCTTTGGCCGCTGCATTTTGCCTGGCGATAAAGATTATCAAACAGGCTCACGCAGCGGTAAAGGGTTCGGTCACTAATTTTCGTGAATACTTAACCCTTTTTTCTTGCTGAAATTTACTGGTGTGATAATGCAGGTTTACGCATCGTCACAAACTCTTCAGCCGCTGTTGGGTGAATACCAATTGTGCTGTCAAAAACAGCTTTTGTAGCACCTGCGCGAATCGCGACAGCAAAGCCCTGAATAATCTCGCCAGCATCAGGCCCCACCATATGCATACCAACCACTTTATCGGTACTGCGCACCACAATCATCTTCATCAATATACGTTCACTGCTACCTGAAAGCGTGTTTTTCATTGGTTTAAAATCGGCTCTGTAAATATCAATATCTGCAGGATATGCTGACAAAGCTTGCTGTTCTGTTAAACCCACGGTGCCAATACTCGGCTGGCTAAATACAGCAGTCGGAATATTGTCATAATCCACCGCTTTGTAGTGGCTAGAATAGAGCTTGTTGACTAACGCCATGCCTTCAGATGTAGCCACAGGCGTTAGATTCACGCGATTAGTCACATCGCCCAAAGCATAAATAGAAGGCACATTGGTTTGATAGTCATCATTCACTTTAATTGCGCCCACGGCATCCATTTTCACGCCGACTTCTTCAAGACCTAAATTTTTACTATTTGGCACACGTCCAGTGGCATACATCACCAATTCAGCAGGCACGGTTTCTCCTTTAGTGGTGTGCACCGTTAAGCCTTCGCAATCTAGATTAATTTTGTCTACGCTGGTATTAAACATAAATTTAATACCTTTTTTGGTCATTTCTGCGATTAAAAAGTCGCGAATATCCTCATCAAATCCGCGCAACACTTTATCGCCGCGCTCAAAAATCGTCACATCGACGCCCAAGCCGTGCAAAATGCCTGCAAATTCCACCGCAATATAGCCACCACCAACAATCACCATCTGTTTAGGCAATGTCGGTAAATTAAAAATCTCGTTTGAGGTCACAATATGTTCGCTACCCTCAACGTCTGGCACAAATGGCCAGCCGCCAGTTGCGACTAAAATACGCTCTGCGGTGTAAGTGTCATTACCCACTTTTACCGTATGCGCATCTACTACCGTCGCACGGCCATTCACAACAGTTACATGACTGTCACGCAATAACTTATCGTACACATTTTGCAAGCGATTGATTTCTTTATCTTTACTGGCCACTAAATTTGACCAAGTAAAGGCTGAATCGCCCACTTTCCAGCCAAAGCCTGCCGCAGCGGCAAAGCTTTCTGAAAACTGTGAGGCATATACGTATAATTTTTTAGGTACACAGCCAACGTTAACGCAAGTGCCGCCAAAATATCGGTCTTCTGCAATCGCTACTTTTGCGCCCAAGCCAGCCGCCATGCGCGCTGCGCGAACGCCGCCAGAGCCTGCGCCTATGACGAATAAATCATAATTGTATTGAGTGGTAGGTGTGTAAGTAGACAATTGTTTTCTCTTTAATAATTCGGCTTAAAAATTGGGTTAAGTCATGCAACAAAAAAAGGCGATGTGCATCACATCGCCCATTTTGCATGCTCTTTCAATTATTTTTTCAAATAATTCAACATCGTATCAGCATCAGACACTTCAAATGGGTCTGCACCAAAGTTGTCATCTTTGCCTGGCTCAACAAACATTTGTTTCACTTCGCCGTTTTCAACAAACATAGAATAGCGCCATGAGCGATCACCAAAACCTAGGTTATATTTTTGCACTAACATGCCCATACCGCGTGTGAAATCACCGTTGCCGTCTGGTAACATTTTTACGTTTTTAACGCCTAAGTTTTTGCCCCATTGGAACATCACAAACGCATCGTTTACGCTTAAGCAATAAATGTCGTCTACGCCTGCGGCTTTAAATTCAGCGAATTTAGCTTCATAGCCTGGTAAGTGTGTGCTTGAGCAGGTTGGTGTGAAAGCACCTGGAAGGGCCACAATCACTACTTTTTTGCCTTTAAAAATATCAGCTGTTGTGACATCTTGCCAGCGGAATGGATTCTCGCCGCCGATGCTTTCATCACGCACACGGGTTTTAAAAGTTACGTTTGGTACATTTACAATCATTATTTTTCCTTTAATTGATAGTATAGTTTAGAGATAAAAAATTGAATTCGCATTGTTAGCGCATACTTTGCTTTCTAACGATTGATACATCATACACAATCAACCGAAAATATTAAATTTAATTATATTTATTTTATTGATAAATATAATTTATCAAACTCCAGTTTATTAACAAGCGCAATATGCCACGATTAAATAGTGCATTCAATTTGTGACATGTTGTTGAAACACAATCGACTGGTTATAACAAACCACGTTCTGAAAATGACATCGTGTTATTGCCTGCTACTATAAAATGATCGAGCACTTTTACATCAACCAAAGCCAAAGCTTGCTTGAGTTGCTTAGTGATTAACTCATCGGCCTGACTTTGTTGAGCAATACCAGACGGATGGTTGTGCGCAAAAATGACGCTG
This sequence comes from Proteobacteria bacterium ST_bin12, assembly GCA_002083635.1. Lineage (GTDB taxonomy): Bacteria > Pseudomonadota > Gammaproteobacteria > Burkholderiales > Methylophilaceae > Methylotenera_A. The sequence continues at coordinate 447,422 of MSXP01000005.1, forward strand.
GCAGCATTATGATGCATGGCGCGTTTCACTACTTCGCGCGGGTAAACACTGGTTTGCATGAGCGTGCCGCTGAACATTTCTTCGCTGGCCAACAGGCGATTTTGAGTATCTAAAAACAGCACCAAAAATACTTCGCGCCTGAGTGCGCTTAATTTTAAGCATAAATAATCATGTACTTGCTGTGGCGATTCAAACACATCTTTTTGCTGCAGTTGCTCGCTTAAGGCGCGGCGGCTCATTTCAAATATCGCTTGCAGCTGAACATATTTACTGCTGCCTATGCCGTGCACTTGGCTTAGTTCATGTTCGTTTGCACTGAATATTGCATTTAAGCTGCCAAATTGCGTTAACAAATCGCGCGCTAAATCCACTGCGCTTTTGCCAACCACGCCCACACGTAAAAATATCGCCAGCAACTCCGCATCAGATAAAGCTTCTGCACCCAACTCAATCAATTTTTCGCGTGGTCGCTCTGCTGCTGGCCAATCTGTTATTGCCATAATATGTTTACCTTATTAATCATTGTCAATTGGCTTTAGCCACCCTATTTCTTGCGCCGTTTTGTTGCCGATTATCGTAAAACTTAAGTTTTTTGGCATCTCTGCCTTGCTTTCGTTAATAGGAATGCGCCCACCCATTAATTCCGCTAAGTCTTGCGGGTAAAGCGGCTGTTTGTCTGGCTCTGCAAATCCATCAGGGAAAATTGGTAGCGAATCCTCTAGATTGTATTTATCGGTTGCAGATAATGTATGTAATAGCTCATGCGCCAAAACCACTAAGTTTTTATCTGCGTACTTTGCATCACCAAATAAATTCACGCGCCCAATGCGGCCTTTGCTTAACGCTGTTGAATGACTTAATACAGGATTGGTTTTAGGATTGTAATACAGCAAATACAACTTAATATCGGGTTTAACATTCACTTTTGGGCTGTTTTGCCAAGCAAAGAATCTAAATTTCAAGCTCCATATAATGGTATCCAATATGCTAGCTGTCGTTGGTGGCACTGATGGAATTTCAGTCACAACATCACCCAATTGAATCTCTACAGGTCGGCGCAAATGCACGCCATAGCGCGCACTTTCTGCTGCAAAATATTCGGCTACCGGCTCAAAGTCGTTACGTGTTAATGTTTTGATGTAAGCGTTTACTTCCGCATCAGCACTTAATTCATCGGCATCGGCATTGATTGGATACACCGCCACATAAAAATTATCTTTCCAATCTAAATCGGCTTTGTCTAAAAATGTTTGCTGTAACACTGTGCCCAATACGATAAGCAAAATAAAGATTCTGATTTTTTTCCACATAGATTGTCTGCGTATTTTTGTGTTTATTTTCATCAGTTTATCAGGTTAACTTTAGTTAATCGCAATTGCACAAGCTTTGATATAAAATCGCACAATGATGATGACTGGCAAAAAAATAGTATTAGGCATTACCGGCGGCATTGCGGCTTACAAAGCGGCAGAGTTGCTACGCTTGTTGGTAAAAGCAGGTATTGACGTACAAGTGGTGATGACAGAAGCTGCTTGCCAATTTATGACACCAGTCACTATGCAAGCATTATCTGGCAAGCCAGTTTTTACTGGCATGTGGGATTCATCTATACAAAATGGTATGCCGCATATTGAATTAAGTCGCCAAGCCGATGCGATTTTAATCGCGCCTGCTAGTGCAGATTTTTTAGCTAAATTGGTGCACGGTGGCGCCGATGATTTGCTATCTACCTTGTGCTTAGCCAGAGATTGTCCGCTTTTAGTAGCGCCCGCTATGAACAAACAGATGTGGGAAAATCTTGCAACACAGCGCAATATTGCACAATTAGTTGCTGATGGCATCACGATTTTAGGCCCTGATTCTGGTGATCAAGCCTGTGGAGAAATAGGCTTAGGCCGCATGTTAGAAGCCGAGCAATTGCTCGCTGAACTTAACGCATTTTTTACGCCGAAATTATTCTCAGGCAAACGCATATTGATTACCGCAGGCGCAACATTAGAGATGATTGACCCTGTGCGCGCCATTACCAATTTAAGCTCAGGTAAAATGGGTTACGCCTTGGCAAAAGTTGCCGCAGAAATGGGGGCGTCTGTCACTTTAATTAGCGGCGCAACCAGCATTAAAGTTCCAAACAATGTTATCAATATCAGCGCAACCAGCGCAGATAATATGTATCAAGCGGTGATGGAAAATATTGCTATGCAAGATATCTTCATTGGCGTTGCTGCTGTGGCTGATTACACGCCCATTGAAGCAAATGCCAATAAAATCAAAAAGAGTGAGCATTCGCTTACATTACAACTCATTAAAACCAAAGATATTTTGGCAGATGTTGCCAGTTTGCCTAATCCACCATTTTGTGTCGGCTTTGCGGCAGAAAGTGAAAACTTAATAGCATTTGCCAGCCAAAAACGTATCAACAAGAAGCTGCCCTTAATTGTGGCTAACGATGCCTTAGGCGCAATGGGCTCTGACGAAAACCAAGTGGTGCTGATTGACGAAGACGGTACTCATACTATAGCGCGAAGCCACAAATCCGAAGTTGCGCGCCACATCCTAATGCATATTTCAAAGCGATTACCAAACTAAGCACCCTGCTTCTTGGTTATTTTTCTGTAAGAAAATATTTTCTTTATTTATTAAGTTAACAATATTTGTGTGACGTATGTTACGTACAAAGGTTTTTGGTTGAATAACAATCACCTCAATGCCTAAGCACACACTTATCGGGCAGTTAATTATTTTTTAAGGAAAAAGACATGAAAAAAATGGGTTTATTATTGGTTTCAGCACTTATCACGATTTCGTCAACTGCATTTGCTGGAGAATTTGGCAACCGTTGCACCACAGGTTTAACAAAAGGTGTTGTTGTCAACTCAGACTGTTCAGTGCAAGAGACATATAACGGTAATACATTTTGTTTTGGCAATGAAGAAGCCAAAACAGCCTTTTTAGAATCAAAAGATAAACAAAAATTTATCAGCAAAGCAGCGTCGTTTTACCCAAAAGTATTAAACGGCACAGCTAAATAGTTAATCCCTCAACTTGGGAAATAACTTTATTTCCCAAGTTGAGGTGCTTAAACTTCGACATACAGCTACATTCATTTTATACGCCGCTTCAGTTGATAACTTAAATTAATCAATCTAACGCGATATCTAAAGTTAGCATTTCAACTAATCACGCTCAATCTCATGAAAATGCTGATGCATTCGTCAGCATTTCTACTTATGATGCTGTTTTATTTTTTACACCTCGTCATAAGAAGCCATCATGCACTCTCAACAAAACCCATTCAAATTCAAACTGCTTACACTAGCAGTATTAGCAACTTGTAGCCATTCAACAATGAGTTTATCTGCCGAAGATGTCACAGGCAACATCTACATGGCACCAGTCGTTGTGACTGGTACACGCATCGAGCAAAACAGTTTTGATTTGCCGATTGCGATTGACGTGGTGGATCAAGAAGATATTCAAGACGGTCAATTGCAAATGACCTTATCAGAAAGCCTAATCCGTATTCCAGGCATCACCGCGCAAAACCGTACACAATCTGCGCAAGACCCACAAATTTCGAGTCGCGGCTTTGGTTCGCGCTCTAGCTTTGGCGTGCGCGGCGTGCGCGTATATCTAGATGGCATTCCACTCACCATGCCAGATGGTCAAGGCCAACCAGGCGTGGTCGATTTATCTGCGATCAGAAGTATTGAAGTATTACGTGGGCCATTTTCTGCACTATACGGCAACTCATCTGGTGGCGTGATTCAGTTATTTACTGAAAATGCCCCTAAAACACCAGAAGTTGGCGCAACTGTGATGTTTGGCAGCTATAACACCACACGCCAAATACTAGAAGCTGCGGGTAATGCTGACGGCGTAGAATATTTGCTCAACTTTTCTAACTTTGAGAGTGATGGCTACCGCGATAATAGTGAGAGCGATAAACAACAGGCTACCGCTAAATTTAAATTCAATATTAGCGATGATACTAAATTAACCACTTTGGTAAATTGGTTTGATCAAAAAGCACAAGACCCTATCGGCCTTGATAGAGCTAGGGCTTTTGATAACAGCACACGAGATTCAGTGGTGCCAGCTGCAATTTTTGCCAACACCAGCGTTAAAAGAGACCACGCGCAAATTGGCTTTAATTTGGAGCATGCATTTGACGAAAACAATAAAATTTCTCTGATTCCTTATGTTGGCACTCGCACCAATGCACAGATTTTAACGACAACGCCTACCGCTATCACTCGCGCCACAACTAATGCGCGATTAAGTGAAATTGATCGGGAATTTTATGGCATGGACGCGCGCTAGGACAACAATGGCACGCTGGGTAAAATGCCGTATAACATTAGTGTAGGCCTTACCTATGGAAAGCAAACTGATGATCGTTTGGATACGAATATTCTTCAAAATGGTAATCCAGTGAACGTGCTCAATCGTAGAGAAGAAAACATTGCTAGTAATTTTGACCAATATGTTCAAGCTAAATTAGGCATTACGGACAGTGTAGATATTCATGCGGGTGCGCGTCACACCAAAGTTAAATTAGAAGTAAACGATGACCTGCTGACGCTAAATGGTAATAATAGCGGCTCTGTTGAATATCAAAAAACTACGCCCGTCATCGGCGCAATATGGAAAGTTACGCCGACACTTAACTTGTATACAAACTTTGGCAAGGGGTTTGAGACACCTACCTTTATTGAGGCGGCATTTGATAGCGTTGCGATGGGTGTTGCAAGCAGGCCAAATCTATCTTTAGACGCGGCAGAAAGTAACAATTTTGAGATCGGGTTAAAAAGTTTTATTGCCGACAACACACAACTCAATCTAACGCTTTTTAGAATCACCACTAAAAATGAGATTATCACCAACCAAACAATCGCTGGTCGCTCAACATTCATTAATGCAAACGATACAAAACGTACAGGTGCTGAGCTTTCGATAGACTCTGATTTTGATTACGGCGTTTCCACTTATTTTTCCTATTCTCTTTTAAATGCTAAATTTGATTCAGACTTTGGAGCGATTCAATCTGGCAATAGAATTCCTGGCACCTACCGAAGCCAAGTTTATGGTGAAGTGGCTTGGAAATATGATGCATTAGGCTTCAATGTGGCACTTGAAGGCCGTCATAACAGTAAAGTTTATGTTAATGATAGAAATGTAGATACAGCGCCTTCTTATACTATTTTTAACGTTCGCGCTGGCTTTGAGCAATCGTTAGCAAATTGGAGCTTTAGAGAATATGTTCGTGTAGAGAACCTGTTTGATAAAGAGTATATCGGCTCTGTTCGCGTTAACGATGGTAATGCATTATTTTTTGAACCTGGCGCAGACAGAAATTATTTAGTGGGTTTAAGTGCACGTTATAAATTTTAACTTGCCTAAATAATTCAGTTCGTTTTAGCGGTTAACTCAGCGCAGTTTAGCTGACTTAACCCTATTTTAAGCCGTAATATTTGCTTAGTGATTTTAATCCGCATTTGGTGTTTAATATTGGCTTTCGTCAACACTGCAAAAGCCATGTCAATCTCAGTCGATTTAAAAATTCTTGATAACCGCTTACATCACATGATGCCCAGCTACGCTACGGCGGGCTCTGCTGGGCTTGATTTGCGCGCTTGCATTGAGCATACGCAGACGATTCAACCAAACGAAACCATCATGATTCCGACTGGCATGGCGATTCATATTGACAACACCTATTACGCCGCACTGATTCTGCCACGTTCAGGTTTAGGTCATAAGCATGGCATTGTGTTAGGTAATTTGGTTGGTTTAATTGATTCAGATTATCAAGGTCAGTTACTGGTCTCTTGCTGGAACCGCAGCAAGGAGTCTTTTATATTAAATCCAATGGAGCGCATCGCGCAATTAGTGATTGTGCCAGTGGTGCAAGCGGAATTTCATATTGTGGATGAATTCACTGTGAGCGAACGCGGGGATGGCGGCTTTGGTAGTACCGGTAAGCACTAATCGTGGGCAAATTTAAAATGTGTAAATATTAAAATTCGCGTAATTTAATAGATAAAAACTGACAATTAGCTTGAATAAATTCAAGCTTTCATACTATAATTGCTGTCTTTCAAAAAAAGCACAGCATTTAAGGCTTAATGCCTTGTTTAAAGGGTTTATTATGGCACGTGTATGTATGGTAACTGGCAAAAAGCCAATGGTGGGCAACAATGTTTCTCACGCACAAAACAAAACAAAACGTCGTTTTTTACCTAATTTGCAAAACCGCAAATTCTGGGTTGAGTCAGAGAATCGTTGGGTGAGCATGCGTATCACTAACGCGGCTTTACGCACAATCGATAAAAATGGTATTGATTCTGTGTTGGCAAAATTACGCGCTAACGGCGAAAAAATTTAAGCGCTAATTGTTATTAGCCAATTAAGGAAAACATAAAATGCGTGAAAAAATCAAATTAGAATCAAGTGCTGGTACAGGTCATTTCTATACCACCACAAAAAACAAACGTACTATGCCAGAAAAAATGGAAATCAAAAAATTTGATCCAGTAGTACGTAAACACGTGATTTACAAAGAAACAAAACTTAAATAATAAGCTTTCAATCGTTTTTATTTAAGCAAAAAGCCCGCATCGCGGGCTTTTTTATTGGCTATTACTGACCTTGCTTATCGCTTAAAACTTCAGATGTTCTATATTCTGCATCTGGCTCAACAGTTTTAAGCACCCTAACCTCACGTTGCGGAAACGGAATGGAAATGCCTTTTTCTTTAAACGCCTTCCATAAGGCCAAAAAGATTTCGGATTTTAAAGCTAGCTGCCCATTTTCAGGGTCTGAAATCCAAATAGATAAGTTCATATCCACGCCACTCTCAGCAAATGCTTTAATAGTGGCTACTGGCTCTGGCGTTACTAGTACCCTAGCATTTTCCTGTGCTATTTGCTTCATCAATGCTAGTACCACCTCTAGGTCACTTTCATAGCCAACCTGCACATCAATCAGCACTCTACTGTTACGGTCTGTAAATGAATGATTAATAACAGAATTGATAATCAACATCTCATTAGGGACAATTACTTGCGTGCCATCCAATTTTTTTAATACCAAGTAACGTGTACGCAAATCAGTAATCACGCCATAATGCTTATCTTCAATAGTGACGATATCGCCAATTTGCATCGATTTATCCAGCAATAGGATAAATCCGCTCACATAGTTACTAGCGATTCGTTGTAAGCCAAATCCTAAACCTACACCCAGCGCACCACCAAATACTGAGAGCAGTGTCAAATCAAGCCCAGCTGCTGAAAGCCCTATCATAATCGCGATAAACAATAGTGCAATTCTGAGCACTTTGCTCAACACTACGCGCATATTCATATTAATTTGTGCGGCGTTCATCAATTTGTTTTCAATCACGCGGCTAATCCATAGCGCGATAAAGATGGTAGCAAAGATGGTAAACAGCGCCTGCAAAATAACCAGTAAATTAAGGTTTGTTTTGCCAATATTAAATTCAATATCTTTTAATGTTTGTATGATTTCTGGTAATAATCCACTTAAATGTAGCGCCAATATCAGCCAAATACTCGCCGATATTGTATTTTCAAGGGTTTTGAGTAGCCCGCCTGGTGAAATAACATAACGAATGCCATAGACAATCAGACGAATGACCGCCATCGCTATCAGCAGCCTACTGGCTAGGTGCAACATACTGGTATGTTGCCAGTGCGTAAGTATCGCTTTACTGATTAATAAAATGATTAATGTGGACAAGGGAAACAGCACACGATTAATACTGCCAATACCTAATCGCCAGTTTTCTGGCGCATTGCGCATCACATAGCCGCGAAGTGCGCCGTTAATCAGCCATGCAATACTGCATGCAATTACAATGATTCCCAGTTGCCACAGCGCTGCTGGCGTGGATATATCTTGTATGGTTTCTTGCCAAATAAGTTGTATTTCTTGATTCATTAGAATGATTTTTTTGGAGTAATTTTAGTGTTAAGTAAAGCGATATAGACTATAAACTTAGATTAAGAAGATTGTAGCAATACCTAAGAAAATAAAAAATCCGCCGCTATCGGTTACGGCTGTAATCAATACGCTAGAGCCAACAGCTGGGTCGCGGCCTAACTTGTTCATCATCAACGGAATCATCACGCCCATAATGGCAGCTAATAGCAGATTGAGCGTCATTGCCGCCATCATCACCAAGCCTAGCTGATAATTATTATAAAGCGCATAGGCGATTAACGCCAACACGCCGCCCCAAATCAACCCATTTAACAAAGCCACGCCTAGCTCCTTGGTGACCAATGATTTCATATTGTGTGCCGATACTTGACCTAAGGCCAAGCCGCGCACAATCATGGTTGTAGTCTGATTACCAGAGTTGCCACCAATGCCCGCCACAATCGGCATTAAGGCGGCCAGGGCCACTATTTTTTCAATTGAGCCTTCAAATAGCCCAATCACACGCGATGCGACAAGCGCTGTAATCAAGTTAATCGCTAGCCAAGCCCAGCGGTTTTGCACTGATTTCCAAACCGATGCGAAAAAATCTTCTTCTTCACGTAAACCTGCCATCGATAGCATATCTGAATCAGACTCTTCACGAATGTAGTCCATTACAGCATCTACGGTAATACGGCCGATTAACTTTTTGCTTGCATCAACCACTGGCGCCGTTACCAAGTCATAACGCTCAAATGCTTTGGCGGCATCATCGGCTATATCCTCAGGATGAAACACTACGGCATCTGCAGCCATTACATCAGATACGTTTACATCTAAATCATTTACCACCATACGCTTTAGCGGCAAAACGCCAAGCAATATGTCATTCCTATCCACCACAAATAACTTATCCGTATGGTCTGGCAAGCTTCCCAGCCTGCGCAAGTAGCGCAACGCTACTTCTAATGTAATATTTTCGCGAATGGTCACAATATCGAAATCCATCAACGCGCCAACAGCATCATCAGGATAAGATAGCGCCGATTGCAAGCGCTCTCTGTTTTGTGAATCAAGACTATCCATCAAGTCCTGTAGCACGTCTTTTGGTAAGTCAGGCGCTAAGTCCGCTAGCTCATCGGTATCAAGCTGTTCGGCAGCAGCAAGCAGCTCATCAGAGTCCATATCTGCGATAAGGCTTTGCCTTACAGAGTCAGAAACCTCCAGCAAGATTTCACCGTCGCGCTCAGCTTTAACTAACTCCCAAACTTTAAGACGTTCATCTAATGGTAGCGCCTCTAGAATATAAGCAACGTCAGCGGGGTGTAATAGGTCTAACTTTTTTTGTAGCTCATTTAAATTTTGCTTGTGTACCAATAACTCCACCAGATCATGCTTAGGCATATCTTGCTTATGCACCAAATTTTCAACTAAGCGGTGTTTTTCGAGTATGGCAATCACTTGCTGCAGACTTTCGCCCAAGCTTTCTTTTTGACTATCTTTTAATTCTTGCCTATTCGTCATACAAAACCTTAAAGCTGATTACGACATATTCGATATTATGATTTATTCTATATGCATATGCTGTTTTAGTGATGAAATAAACTTAATATTATGGTTAATATTCAGCCAATTACAAATCGTTTTTAAAATTAATGACACCAAGCAAAATACTAACGTTGTACAGTACATCTCACTGCCATCTGTGCGATGATGCTGTAGCTATATTAAATAAGCTGGCTGTTAACCCATTCACCATTGTCGAAATTACCGATAACGAGCAGTTACTGTTAACTTACGGCACAAGAATTCCTGTTTTAAGACGAGAAGATAACTGTGCTGAATTAAACTGGCCCTTTAATGCACAAGATGTTGTGCAATTTTTACGTGATTAGATAACAAAAAAGCCAGCTTTAAGCTGGCTTTTTTGTTATTGAGCTTACTAATTCTGCTACTTATTCTGCTGAAACCGCTTCTGAAGTTGGATCTGGACGATCAACCAACTCAACTAAAGCCATAGGTGCATTGTCACCGTTACGGAAACCGCATTTAAGAATACGTAAATAGCCGCCATTACGCGCTAAATAACGTGGACCTAATTCACCAAACAATTTACCCACGATATCACGATCACGTAGACGGCTAAAAGCCAAACGACGGTTTGCCAAAGTCGCATCTTTACCTAATGTAATCAATGGCTCCGCAAATTTACGTAACTCTTTTGCTTTAGGCAAAGTCGTTCTGATGATTTCATGACGTAACAAAGATACAGACATGTTGCGGAACATAGCGGCACGATGGCTGCTAGTACGATTTAATTTACGATTGCTATTACCGTGACGCATAGTAATTCCTTAAGTTTCTTTAAATATTAAGCGTAAGCTTAATTACGCTTTTTCTAGACCAACTGGCGGCCAGTTTTCTAATTTCATACCTAATGTTAAGCCTTTAGTTGCCAATACATCTTTAATTTCATTTAAAGATTTGCGACCTAAATTCGGTGCTTTTAATAGTTCGTTTTCGCTACGTTGAATCAAATCACCAATGTAGAAAATATTTTCCGCTTTTAGGCAATTTGCTGAACGTACTGTCAACTCTAAATCATCCACCGGACGCAATAAAATTGAGTCAACTTGTGGTGCAGATTTCACTTCCACTTCGTTAGGCGAACCTTCTAAGTTGGCAAACACAGATAGCTGACCAATTAAAATACGTGCAGCATCGCGAATCGCTTGCTCTGGCTCGATTACACCATTGGTTTCAACATCCATGACCAATTTATCTAAATCGGTACGTTGCTCAACACGTGCGCTTTCAACTTGATAGCTCACTTTATTGATTGGGCTGAATGACGCATCAACCATGATAAAACCAAGCACACGGTCTTCTTCATCGTTTTTTTGACGCGCTGGCACTGGTTGATAACCACGGCCCATTACTACCTTAACTTCCAAATTCAACTTGCCACCTTTTGTTAAGTGCGCAATCACATGATTAGGATTCACAATTTCAGCGTCGTGACCAGTTTCAAAATCACCAGCAGTTACAACGCCTTCTGTTGATTTACTTAGCGTTAAAATAGTCTCTGTTTTATTGTTTAACTTTAAAGCAACACCTTTAAGGTTAAGTAAGATATCTACGACATCTTCTTGCACGCCATCAATGGTTGAATACTCGTGTACTACGCCATCAATCTTTACTTCAGTAATAGCGAAGCCAGGGATAGACGACAATAAGACACGACGTAGTGCATTACCTAATGTATAACCAAAACCACGTTCCATTGGCTCAAGCGTAACGCGAGCGCGTAATGGTGTAATGACTTCTACGTCAACAACACGCGGCTTTAAATATTCAGTTGGGTTGTTTTGCATAAAATTCCTTGACGTTATTGGGTGAGTAAGTTTTTCAGCTAAGTAATTAGTTAGAAACTAATTACTTAGAATACAACTCAACGACCAATGATTCGTTAATGGTTGAAGGCAAATCATCACGCTGTGGTTTAGATTTAAATGTACCAGTGAACGCTTTAACATCTACTTCTAACCATGATGGGAAACCACGTTGCTCAGCAGCTTCTAGCGCGCCTTTAATACGTAGTTGCGCTTTTGAAGCTTCTGCAACAGAAACAACATCGCCCGCTTTAACTTGGTATGAAGGAATATTGACACGTTTACCGTTCACTTTAATGCTGTTGTGACGCACGATTTGACGCGCTTCAGTTCGTGAACCACCCAAACCCATACGGAATGCAACGTTATCTAAACGGCACTCTAAAAGTTGTAGCAAGTTCTCACCAGTAATGCCTTTTTGACGATCAGCTTCAGCGTAGTAGCTACGGAATTGACCTTCTAAAACGCCGTAGATACGACGTACTTTTTGTTTTTCACGTAATTGCACACCGTAGTCTGATAAACGTGAGTTACGACGTTGACCATGCTGTCCTGGTGGGAAATTGCGTTTCTCAATTGCACATTTATCAGTAAAGCATTTTTCAGCTTTTAAAAATAATTTCTCGCCTTCACGGCGGCACTGACGGCATTTAGGATCTAAATTTCTAGCCAAAGTAATTCTCCAGTAATCTTTTTTGCGCTTAAATGCGACGTTTTTTAGGTGGACGGCAACCGTTGTGCGGAACTGGCGTCACATCAGTAATGCTGGTAATTTTAAAACCAGCAGCATTAAGTGCACGTACTGCAGATTCACGACCTGGGCCTGGACCTTTAATGCGCACTTCTAAATTTTTAACTCCAGACTCTTGTGCTGATTTGCCAGCAACCTCTGCCGCAACTTGCGCAGCAAATGGCGTACTCTTACGTGAGCCTTTAAAGCCTTGACCGCCTGATGTTGCCCATGAAAGCGCATTACCTTGACGATCAGTAATTGTAATAATTGTGTTGTTAAATGAAGCGTGCACGTGAGCAATGCCCTCAGCAATATTCTTTTTAACTTTTTTTCTTACGCGTACATTAGCTTTTGCCATGTTGTACTGTCCTTACCTATAAGTCTTACTTAAAACGAATCTTAATAAAATTAAACCGCTAATTACTTAGCTTGTTTAATTGCTTTAACTGGGCCTTTACGCGTACGCGCATTGGTTTTGGTACGTTGACCGCGAACTGGCAGGCCACGACGATGACGCACACCACGGTAGCAACCTAAGTCCATCAAACGCTTGATGTTCATAGATACTTCACGACGTAAATCGCCTTCAACTTTTACTTTGGCAACTTCGTCACGCAGCTTCTCAACATCAGCATCATTAAGATCTTTAATTTTAGTATTAACTAAAACACCAGCTGCAGCACAAATTTTTTGCGCTGTGTTTCTACCAATACCAAAAATCGCTGTTAATGCGATTTCTGCATGTTTGTTATTCGGGATATTAACCCCAGCAATACGAGCCATACTTTAACTCCAAAAACAAATCGCAACTTGTAGCGACCAAAATAAAAAAGCCTTAAATTTTAACAGTTTGTACGGTTTTTTTCAATGCCTAAAATAGCGTGCCGATACAAACTATCTATTCCAATTTAACCTTGACGTTGTTTGTGACGTGGATCTGTACAAATAATACGTACCACACCACGGCGACGAACAACTTTACAATTGCGGCACAATGCTTTAACTGATGCACGAACTCTCATAATTTACCTCTACACTACCAAAATATATAATTTTAAAACTACTTAACACGGAAAGTAATCCGCGCTCTTGTTAAATCATAAGGTGTCATTTCAACTGTCACCTTATCACCGGGTAAAATTCTGATGTAATGCATACGCATCTTGCCAGAAATATAACCTAGTACGGTATGCCCATTCTCTAACTTAACTTTAAAAGTCGCATTCGGTAGATTTTCTAAAATCTCACCTTGCAGTTCAATGCGGTCTTCCTTTGCCATACTTAAAGTTATCGCGACCCTGCGCTACCTTTAAAATTAGCTTTTTTGAGCAACCCCTCATATTGATGAGACATTAAATGGGATTGCACTTGTGTCATAAAATCCATTGTTACTACTACGATAATCAGTAAAGAAGTACCACCAAAATAGAATGGGGTATTAAACTTTAAGATTAAAAATTCAGGCAATAAACACACTAAGGTAATATAAAAAGCACCAATCAGTGTTAAGCGGCCCATTATCTTATCAATGTATTTTGCCGTTTGCTCACCAGGACGAATACCAGGAACAAATGCACCGCTTTTCTTTAAGTTATCTGCCGTTTCTTTAGGATTGAATACTAAAGCCGTGTAGAAAAAACAAAAAAACATAATAGCTGCTGCAAAAAGCAAAATGTAAATCGGCTGACCTGGCGACAGCACATTACTGATGTCTTTTAACCAGTACAAGCTCTCACTACTGCCAAACCAGCCCGCTAATGTAGCTGGGAACAAAATAATACTTGATGCAAAAATCGGAGGAATAACACCTGCCATATTTAGCTTCAAAGGCAAATGCGTAGTCTGTCCACCGTAAACCTTGTTACCAACCTGACGCTTAGCGTAGTTAACGGTGATTTTGCGTTGACCGCGCTCTACAAACACCACTAAAGCCGTTACTAGCAAAATAGCGATAAACAAGAACATCACTAAAGGTATTGAAAAAGCACCAGTTCTTGCTAATTCTAACGTTCCACCAACAGCACTTGGCAAGCCAGCAACGATACCCGCAAAAATGATAATAGAAATACCATTACCAATACCACGCTCTGTAATTTGCTCACCTAACCACATTAAAAACATGGTACCGCTTACTAATGTTACAACCGCAATCAATCTAAACGCCATGCCAGGATCTAGCACCAAGCCAGCTTGACCTTCTAATGCAATAGCTATACCTAATGCTTGAAAAGTTGCTAAAACAACCGTACCGTAACGCGTATATTTAGTAATAGTACGACGTCCTGCCTCACCCTCTTTCTTAAGCTGCTCCATTTTTGGAGAAACCACAGATAGTAGTTGCATGATAATAGAGGCCGAGATGTACGGCATAATACCTAGTGCAAACACGGTAAAGCGTGAAAGCGCGCCTCCTGAGAACATGTTAAACATGCCCAAGATACCGCCACTTTGCGAGTCAAACAGCTGTTTTAAAACAGTAGGGTCAATACCAGGAACTGGAATATGCGCACCTAAACGGTATACAACCAATGCACCTAGCACAAACCACAAGCGGCTTTTCAGCTCACTCATTTTACCTACTGCACCTAAAAGACTATCTTGAGCCAATACTATTCTCTAATCTTAGTAGTTATTCAGCGTCAACAACTTTACCGCCAGCCGCTTCAACTGCAGCGCGAGCGCCTTTAGTTAACAACAAACCAGTTAGGTTAAGTTTTTTAGTGATTTCGCCGGACAAAAATACTTTTGCGGCAAGCACGTTTCCAGAAACTACATTTGCTTGTTTCAAAACCAACAAATCAATGGTATCAACTGGTAAGTTGTTTAATTCTGAAGTGCGCACATGGGCTGTATCTGCTTTAGTCATTGATTTAAAACCGCGTTTTGGTAAACGACGTTGCAAAGGCATTTGGCCGCCTTCGAAACCAACTTTATGGAAGCCGCCTGTACGTGATTTTTGACCCTTATGGCCACGGCCAGCTGTTTTACCTAAACCAGAACCAATACCACGACCAACACGGCGAGCATTTTTCTTAGCGCCTTCTGCAGGCTTAATTGTATTTAATTGCATTATCCCTCTACCTTTAACAGATAACCAACTGTGTTGATCATGCCGCGAATTGCTGGCGTATCTTGCAACTCAACTGTGTGGTGCATGCGACGTAAGCCTAAGCCTTTAACAGTCGCTTTATGTGACTCAATACGACCGATTACGCTTTTTACCAACGTTACTTTGATTGGTGTTGCAACTGCTTTAACTTTAGCCATCATTAGCCTCTAATTTCTTCTACTGATTTACCGCGTTTAGCAGCAATTTCAGATGGTGTATTCATTGATTCAAGACCATTCAATGTGGCACGTACCAAATTATAAGGATTTGTCGAACCAATACATTTCGCAACAACGTTTGTGACACCCATTACTTCAAAGATTGCGCGCATTGCACCACCAGCAATAATGCCAGTACCTTCAGAAGCTGGTTGAATAAACACTTTAGCAGCACCGTGAACACCAGTTACTGCATGATGCAATGTACCGTTGTTTAGGTTAACTTTAAGCATGCCACGACGCGCTTCATCCATGGCTTTTTGTACAGCAACTGGCACTTCACGTGCTTTGCCTTTACCCATGCCAACTGCACCATCACCATCACCGACTACAGTCAATGCAGCGAAACTCATAATACGACCACCTTTAACCGTTTTACTTACACGGTTTACAGTAATCATTTTTTCACGCAAACCATCGGTTTGCTGTTGTTGTTCGATTTCTCTAGCCATTATCTGTCTCGCTTCTTAGAATGACAGGCCGTTTTCACGCGCAGCATCTGCTAACGCCTTGATACGACCATGGTATTTGTAGCCTGAACGATCAAAAGCCACAGTAGTAATACCCGCTTTTTTCGCTTTTTCAGCAATTAATTTACCAATAGCGGCAGCAGCTTCTACGTTGCCACCATTCTTAACTTTTTTACGTACATCAGCCTCAACAGTTGAAGCACTTGCTAATACTTTATCGCCAGTTTCAGCAATAATTTGCGCATAAATGTGCGTATTAGTACGATGCACGCTTAAACGTGTCACTTTTAGCTCAGCGATTTTGGCACGGGTTTTACGTGCACGGCGTAAGCGATTATCTACGTTGTTCATAGTTTGACCTTATCTACTTATTTCTTTTTGGTTTCTTTAATTGCGACCACTTCATCTGCATAACGAACGCCTTTGCCTTTATATGGCTCTGGTGCACGGTAAGAACGAATTTGCGCAGCTACTTGACCAATCACTTGCTTATCATAACCAGTCAAAATAACTTCTGTTGGAGTAGGTGTTGTCACCGTTACACCAACTGGCATTTTGTGATTAATCGGGTGTGAATAACCAAGCTCTAAATTTAACATTGCGCCTTGTGCATTAGCTTTATAACCCACGCCTACTAAAGTAAGCTTGCGAGTAAAACCAACAGAAACGCCATGAACCATATTAGCAACGAGTGCACGTAAGGTACCTGACATTGCGCTTGAGTGTTTTGTATCATTGGTAGCAGCAAAAGTAATTGTTTCACCCTCATGCTTTAGCGCTACTGCGCTTGTTAACGGATGTGATAATTTACCTAAAGGACCGCTTACTGCAATACTATTAGCACTCAGTACAACTTCTACTTTTTCTGGTATAGCGACTGGATTTTTAGCAACACGTGACATTTGCTTCTCCTTAAGCCACTACGCACAACACTTCGCCACCGATACCGGCTGCTTGTGCTTTACGATCTGTCATTACACCCTTGGATGTAGACATAATTGTCACACCAAGACCATTCATTACTTTAGGAATATTGTCTGAACCTTTGTAGATGCGAAGACCAGGCTTACTTACGCGGTCAATCTTCTCAATTACTGGGCGGCCAGCATAATATTTCAAGCTGATATTTAACAATGGCTTGCCATCATTAGCAGCTACAGCGAAATCATCAATATAACCTTCATCTTTTAGAACCGCAGCAATTGCAGCTTTAAGTTTAGAAGCAGGCATAGAAACTGATAACTTGTTAACACTTTGTGCGTTACGAATACGCGTTAGCATATCGGCAATCGGATCACTCATACTCATAATTTATTCCTCCGTTACCAGCTAGCTTTGGTGACGCCTGGCACTTGGCCACTCATCATCAAATCGCGCAATTTGCTGCGACCGATACCAAATTTACTGAAAACACCACGTGGGCGACCTGTTAATGCACAGCGGTTACGCAAACGCACCGGGCTTGAATTGCGTGGCAATGCTTGCAATTTCAAACGTGCTTCACGACGATCTTCCAATGTTGCACTTTGATCATTAATCGTTGCGTTTAACGCATCACGCTTGCCTGCGAATTTAGCAACTGTTGCGCGACGTTTAGATTCGCGTTCTGTCATACATGTTTTTGCCATGTCTTAACCTCTAAAAGGAAAACTAAACGCAGCAAGCAAAGCTTTTGCTTCTTCGTCTGTTTTTGCCGTTGTAGTAATCGTAATGTTCATGCCGCGAATCGCGTCAATTTTGTCATATTCAATTTCCGGGAATATGATTTGCTCTTTAACACCCATGTTGTAATTACCACGGCCATCAAATGATTTCGCTGGGATACCGCGGAAGTCACGAATACGTGGAATAGCAACCGTGATCAGACGATCAAGGAATTCGTACATGCGCTCGCGACGTAAAGTCACTTTGCAACCAACAGGATAATCATCACGGATTTTAAATGCCGCAACAGATTTTTTTGCTTTAGTCACAACTACTTTTTGACCAGCAATTTTTTCCATATCGCCAACTGCATTTTCCATCACTTTTTTATCAGCAACTGCTTCGCCTACACCCATGTTCAAGGTGATTTTCTCAATACGAGGCACTTGCATGACTGAAGTGTAACCAAATTGCTCAGTCATTTTTTGAACAACAGAGTCTTTATAAAATTGTTTTAAGCGCGCCATGATTTATCCTATGCGTCCACTGCTTCGCCGTTAGATTTGAATACGCGCACTTTTTTGCCGTCTTTCAAAATCTTGTAACCAACACGGTCAGCTTTTTGAGTTGCATTGTTAAATAATGCAATGTTAGAAATATCAATCGGCATTTCTTTAGCGATAATACCGCCAGCAACACCTTTTGCTGGATTTGGTTTAGCGTGCTTTTTAGCAACATTTAAACCTTCAACCACTACATGACCAGATTCAAGCACGTTTAATACTACGCCGCGCTTACCTTTATCTTTACCTGTATTTAGAACGACTTGGTCGCCTTTATGAATTTTGCTCATATATTGTCCCTATCCCTTACAGCACTTCAGGCGCAAGAGAAACAATTTTCATGAATTTCTCAGTACGCAACTCACGCGTTACTGGGCCGAAAATACGCGTACCAATTGGCTCTAATTTATTATTTAGAAGAACGGCGGCATTAGCATCGAACTTAACTAAAGAACCGTCTGGACGACGAACACCTTTAGCAGTACGCACTACAACAGCACTGTACACTTCGCCTTTTTTTACGCGACCACGTGGGGCAGCATCTTTAATGCTGACTTTGATAATGTCACCTATACCAGCGTAACGACGCTTTGAACCGCCCAACACTTTAATACACTGCACAGAGCGTGCACCAGTGTTATCGGCAACTTCTAGCCTTGATTGCATTTGAATCATGAGAATAATCTCCAACTTAATCCGTTAAACCAACACCAGCCGCATGAACTTAATCAAAACGGCCAGTAGACCACGGTCAGTATTGGGGTACTTGCTTTTATGAACCTTAGAAACTACTAACCAAGATTCACGAGTACCGAAAAGTCCAACATTATAACTTAAAACTAAATGTGTAGCAAGGCATAACTGCTTTACTACACATAATATTACTTAGGCTTTTGAAGCAACCTTGCTTACAACCCATGTCTTTGTTTTTGACAAAGGACGTGATTCTGTAATAGTCACTAAATCGCCTTCTTTACATGCATTAGTTTCGTCATGCGCGTGAAATTTATTCGATTTCACAACCACTTTACCGATCAATGGATGTTTAACTTTACGCTCAACTAAAACCGTTACCGTTTTATCCATTTTGTCTGAAACAACACGGCCGCTTAAGCTACGTACTACTTTTGTAGATTCTGTCATGATTATGCCTGTTTCGCTTTCTCAGCTAAAACAAGCTTCACACGCGCTACATCTTTGCGTACTTTACCTAGCTGATCTACTTTGGTTAATTGTTGTGTTGCAACTTGCATACGCAGTGAAAATTGCGCGCGGCGCAATTCAATTAACTCCGCGTTCAACTCGTCAACACTTTTTGCTCTTAAATCTAAAGCTTTCATTTTAGCTCGCCTTTTCTTAACTACCGATTTGACGTGTCATGAAAGTGGTCTCAATTGGCAACTTAGCAGCAGCCAAACGGAACGCTTCACGTGCAAGCTCTTCGCTTACGCCGTCCATCTCGTACAACATTTTACCTGGCTGGATTTGCGCTACGTAGTACTCGGTACTACCTTTACCGTTACCCATACGCACTTCAGCAGGTTTTTTAGAAATTGGTTGATCTGGGAAAATACGAATCCATACACGACCACCACGTTTAATGTGACGAGTCATCACACGACGCGCCGCTTCGATTTGACGAGCCGTTAAACGACCGCGACCAATGGCTTTTAAACCAAAATCACCAAAACTTACTTTATTACCCGTAGTTGCAATGCCTTTATTACGGCCTTTTTGCATCTTACGGTATTTTTGTCTAGACGGTTGCAGCATCTTTAGCCCTCGGCTTTCTTACTTTTTTCTCTGGTTCAGCAGCTGGCACAGCGGCTGGTGCAGTTGCGCCAATTGGTGTTGGTACGTTATCAGCAAAAATCTCACCTTTAAATACCCACACTTTAATACCAATAATACCGTATGTTGTTGAAGCTTCAGCAACACCGTAATCAATGTCAGCACGCAATGTATGTAATGGAACACGGCCTTCGCGATACCATTCTGTACGCGCAATTTCGATACCATTCAAACGACCAGAACTCATGATTTTGATACCTTGAGCACCTAAACGCATTGCATTTTGCATAGCGCGTTTCATGGCACGGCGGAACATCACACGTTTTTCAAGTTGCTGAGCGATTGATTGTGCAATCAATGTAGCATCAATTTCAGGCTTGCGAACTTCTTCAATGTTTAAATGAACAGGAACGCCCATCAAACCTTGTAAAGTAGCGCGTAAAGATTCAATATCTTCACCTTTTTTACCAATTACAACACCTGGACGGGCACTGTGAATGGTAATTTTTGCATTTTTTGCAGGGCGCTCAATAATAATCTTGCTTACCGCAGCACTGGCTAATTTTTTATTTAAAAACTCACGTACTTTAATGTCGCTTTGCAACATGGCAGGAAAGTTTTTGCTATTGGCATACCAACGTGAAGCCCAATTCTTCTGGACACTCAGACGGAAACCAATTGGATGAATTTTTTGACCCATGATTATCCTTTAGTTACCGACAGTCACATGAATGTGACAGGTTGGTTTAGTAATACGACCCGCGCGACCTTTTGCACGTGGACGAATACGTTTTAGCACAATGCCTTTATC
Source organism: Proteobacteria bacterium ST_bin12 (assembly GCA_002083635.1). Taxonomy (GTDB): domain Bacteria; phylum Pseudomonadota; class Gammaproteobacteria; order Burkholderiales; family Methylophilaceae; genus Methylotenera_A. The sequence continues at coordinate 468,100 of MSXP01000005.1, forward strand.
AACGTAAATTGAAGTCACCTTCAACTCGTCAATATCAGCGCCATTGTTATGTTCAGCATTTGCAATTGCAGATTCAACTACTTTTTTAATCACTTCAGCACCTTTTTTAGGTGTGAATTGTAAAATATTTAATGCGTGATCTACTTTTTTGCCACGAACAAGGTCAGCCACCAAACGCGCTTTTTGCGGAGAAAGGTGAACGCCTTTTAATATTGCAGTTACTTGCATCATAGGCCTCTATTTCTTCGCTTTTCTATCAGCCGCGTGGCCCTTGAATGTGCGGGTTAACGCAAATTCGCCGAGCTTATGACCAACCATGTTTTCAGAAATCAACACTGGGATGTGTTGCTTACCATTGTGAATCGCAATGGTTAAACCAATAAAATCTGGCAAGATAGTAGAACGACGTGACCAAGTTTTAATTGGTTTACGATCGCGCGAAGCGGCTGCGACTTCTACTTTTTTTGCCAAATGACCATCAATAAATGGACCTTTTTTAATTGAACGTGCCATATGATTACCTTACGCCTCTCGGACGACGACTGATACGCATGTTATCAGTACGCTTATTACTACGTGTACGATAACCCTTCGTTTTAACACCCCATGGGCTCACTGGATTCATACCAGCTGCAGTTTTACCTTCACCACCACCGTGCGGGTGATCAACCGGGTTCATCACCACACCGCGAACGGTTGGACGAACACCACGCCAGCGCATTGCACCAGCTTTACCGATTGAACGTAATGAATGCTCTTCGTTACCCACTTCACCTAAAGTTGCTTTGCAATCTACGTGTACGCGGCGAACTTCACCTGAGCGTAAGCGTAATGAAGCGTAAGCACCTTCACGTGCTAGCAACTGTACTGAAGTACCGGCTGAACGTGCAATTTGCGCGCCTTTACCTGGTTGCAACTCGATACAATGAATCGTGCTACCCACTGGGATATTGCGTAATGGCAATGCATTACCTACTTTGATTGGGGCTTCCGCACCGCTAATCAATTGCGCACCAGCAGCAATGCCGCGTGGCGCAATGATGTAGCGACGCTCACCATCAGCGTAACAAAGCAAAGCAATATGCGCTGTACGATTTGGATCGTACTCAATATGCTCCACTTTCGCAGGAATGCCGTCTTTGTTACGACGGAAATCAATCATACGATAGTGCTGCTTATGACCACCACCTTGGTGACGGGTTGTAATATGACCATTATTATTACGGCCAGCGTGTTTACTTTGACTTTCCAACAGCGGTGCGTGTGGTTTGCCTTTGTAAAGATCTGGTGTTACGACCTTTACGACGCCACGACGACCGGGGGAAGTTGGTTTGACTTTAACTAATGCCATCTCTTCTCTCCTTATTCGCCCGCTGCGAAGTTAATTTCTTGGCCTGGTTTCAAGCTGACATACGCTTTTTTCCAGTCGTTGCGCTTGCCCATACGTTTGCCAGCGCGTTTAATTTTGCCACCCACATTAATCGTAGCAACTTTTTCAACTTCGACTTTGAAAACAAGCTCTACCGCTGCTTTGATTTCAAATTTAGTTGCGTCAGTGCGTACTTTAAAAGCAATTTGCTGATGCTTATCAGCAATGTACGTTGCTTTTTCTGTGATTTGTGGCGCTAAAATCACTTGCAATAAGCGATCTTGAGATTTTGTTATTGCGGTCATCATGCTAGCAACTCCTCAAGTTTTTTAACTGCACCTGCGGTTGCCAATACCCTAGGGAAACGCACCAAGCTAACTGGGTCAGCAAATTGCGCTTCAATCACCATAACATTGGTTAAGTTACGTGATGACAAATACAAGTTCTCATCAAAACCGTCTGTTAACAACAAAACGCCATCGGCATAGCCAAGACCTTTAATTTTCTCAACAAATTGTTTTGTTTTAGGTGTGTCGATTTTAAATTCTTCAACAACAGTAATGCGCTCTTGACGCACTAGTTCAGATAAAATCGTTTGCATACCAGCACGGTACGCTTTACGGTTTACTTTATGGCTGAAATTTTCGTTTGGTGAATTAGGGAATGCACGTCCACCTCCACGCCAGATAGGGCTTGAGCTCATACCTGCACGTGCGTTACCAGTACCTTTTTGAGCGTACGGCTTGTGTGTCGTATGCGCAACGTTATCACGGCCTTTTTGTGCGCGTGTTGCTGTACGGGCATTTGCCATGTAAGCAACAACTACTTGATGCACTAAAGCTTCGTTAAACTCACGACCAAAAGTCACTTCAGAAACGTCAACGCCTTTTTTAGCGGCTTTACCGTTTTTATCGATTAATTTGAGTTCCATTATTTAGCTCCCTTAGATTTATGGAGCTTCACTTTAATGGCTGGGCGCACAACAACGTCGCCGCCTTTAGAACCAGGAATCGCACCTTTAATCAACAACAGGTTACGCTCAGCATCAACACGCACTATTTCTAGGTTTTGTGTCGTTACGGTTACGTCACCTAAATGACCAGGCATACGCTTACCAGGGAATACTCGACCCGGATCTTGCGCCATACCGATTGAACCAGGAACATTGTGTGACTTAGAGTTACCGTGCGATGCGCGGTTAGACTTAAAGTGATGACGTTTAATTGCGCCAGCAAAGCCTTTACCAATCGAGGTACCTGTTACGTCAACCATTTGACCTGCAGAGAAAATTTCCACTGTAATGCTGCCACCAACTTGGTAGCCGCTTAAAACGTCAGCAGAAACATTGAATTCTTTGATGCCTGAACCCGCAGCAACGCCTGCCTTGGCATAATGCCCAGTCAATGCTTTGTTTATGCGGCTAGCACGACGCTCGTCATGAGCAACTTGAATGCCAGTATAGCCATCGCTCGCGATTGTCTTGATCTGTGTCACACGGTTAGGAACAACTTCCAACACGGTTACTGGGATGCTTGCGCCATCATCAGTAAACACGCGGGTCATGCCCACCTTGCGACCAATAAGCCCTAAGCTCATGATCGTATCCTTATTTTTAGTTAAAGAAGTCGATTACAATTGACCGACTTCTGTGAAAGAGCGCGGATTATACCGAACCCATGATTTTATTACAATAGCTTTTGAAACTTAACACTAATTTAAGGCGGAATTTTACAGCTTAATCTCTACATCCACACCAGCTGGTAAATCTAACTTCATTAAAGCATCCACTGTTTTGTCTGTTGGATCAACAATATCCATCAAACGTTGGTGCGTACGAATCTCGAATTGATCACGTGATGTTTTGTTTACGTGTGGTGAACGTAGAATATCAAAACGTTCAATACGTGTTGGCAACGGCACTGGACCTTTTACCACTGCACCAGTACGTTTAGCTGTTTCGACAATTTCTTGAGCAGATTGATCTATCAAACGATAATCAAAAGCTTTCAAGCGAATACGAATTTTTTGAGCTGCCATTTTATTTTCCTTTAAAGAGCGAAACGGCAGACTAACAATAGCCTGCCGCTTAATTTTAATTACTTACTATTCAATAATCTTAGCCACGA
>MSXP01000009.1 GCA_002083635.1 Proteobacteria bacterium ST_bin12
TTTGATTGTCGTTTAAATCTAAAGCGTAGATATTGTTCGGGAATGCTGTGTGAACATACATCATGTTACCAACAACAACTGGTGAACCTTCGTGACCACGGTTTACACCAGTAGCGAATGTCCAAGCTGCTTTAAGGTTTTTAACGTTACCTTTGTTGATTTGTGATAATGAGCTGTACGCTTGGTTTGTGTGTTGACCGCGTGGGTGTGCCCAGTTGTTTGCATTTTCCATTGCTGCTTCTTGGTCTGCAGCAGCTGATGCCATCATCGGCATTGCCAATGTAGCGCCTGCAACTAAGCCTAAAGCTAGCTTGATTGTATTGAATTTCATCTTTATCTCCAAAGTGATATTACTAAGGGTTAATTAAAAGTAAACTCTAGCTTAACTATTTGTACACAATTATTTTAAAAACTTTGTGTAATGAATACTAAAATTAAAGTTTAATTTTCTTCACATTTTCATGTGAGAGATGCAATATAAAACAAGTAAATTTTAATTGCAACACTTTAGTTACAATTTATTAACAAATGTTCAAAATAATTTAAAATATTTTTATAAATTTTTCGTATTTTAATAAAATATTCAATAAAATCAATCAGAAAGAATGGTTTAAAGAATGACTGACTCACATTACAATTTGTATCCAGAACTAGAACCATTTAATAAAAACTGGCTTACAGTAGACAATATGCATCAAATATATGTTGAGGAGTGCGGCAACCCTAGTGGTATTCCAGTCATATTTTTACATGGCGGGCCAGGTAGCGGCTGCAATCCGACGCAACGTCGTTTTTTTGACCCAAGTCACTACCGTATTGTGTTGTTTGATCAACGGGGTTGTGGCCGTAGTAAGCCGCAGGGTGAGGTAATCACCAACACAACAGATGACTTAATCAGTGATATTGAGGCAATTAGATTATATTTAAACATTAACAAATGGCACGTATTTGGTGGCTCTTGGGGCAGCACTTTAGCGATTGCTTACGCAGTCAAGCATAGCGCTCAAATTATTTCCTTAACTTTACGTGGCATTTTCCTGAGCAGGCCATCAGAATTAAAATGGTTTTTGGGTGATGTGCAACATTTTTACCCTGAGGTTTGGCATAAACTTGTTCAATATTTGCCGACACACAAACAAAACGATGTACTTAACGCTTATTCAGAGCTGATTTTTAATGATGATTTAGCTATCAGCGGCGAGGCTGCCGTGCAATGGAACGCATTTGAGAATGCGATTATGCGTCTTAAACCAACGGCTTCTGGCTCAGTGGCAAGCGAAGTTAAAAGCAAAATGCATGCGGAGTTAGAAAATGAGCGCATGACGGAAGTAGCTCGTGCTAGGGTACAAATCCATTACATAAAGCATCAATGTTTTGTAGATGGCGAAGCATTATTAATGCAAGCTAAGTCGCTTGCAAATATCCCAACGATTATTGTGCAAGGGCGCTATGATATGGTGTGTCCGCCGCAAACTGCTTGGGCATTGCATCAAGCGATGCCGCATGCTCAATTTACTATAGTGGCTGATGCGGGGCACTCTGCAATGGAACCCGGTGTCACAAGTGCATTAATCGCTGCGACAGAAACATTTAAAGCGCTGACTTAACTTATTTTAAAAGAGTGCAACTTGGCTAAACCTCTACCGCAAGAAACGCCATCAGCAGCAACAAAAAGTAATGCTGAAAGCAAGCTATCGGCGATGAAAAATCTGGCGCAGCACCCAGCTTTTTCTAAGCCGTTGGCGGCTTATGCGCATCATGAATACGCAACGCCTTTGTTTGTATTGCGTGAAACTTTGGGCGGCTTTGCGCGACACAATATATTAAGCTTGTCTGCATCATTATCGTTTTACGCGCTGTTTGCTTTAATCCCTTTAATTTTGCTGATATTTTTCTTGTTAAGTCATCTGGTTTTTTCATCCGATTTTGCGATTGTGAAACTAGCGATTCTGACCGGTAATTTAGTGCCTGAATTCAGCAACAAAATTATGACTGAAGTTTACAGCGCTACACAAACCAAAGCTGCTTGGGGCGCGCTAGGTGTGTTTGTATTGCTATGGACGATTACCCCGCTTGCGGCCAATATGCGTTCAGCTTTTTATACGATTGCTTCGATGGTTGAAGCACCGTCTTATTTTAAGCGTAAGATTAAAGACGTTTTATCGGTGCTGGGCATTTTGCTATTATTTTTCTTATTCACTTTTGCCGGCTTTGTTATTGAACAAATCATCCGCTTTTTAGCCAACCATCTGCCGATTTTAGAAATCAATTTAGTTGGTTCAATCAGTACCCTATTATTAACCACTTTATTAATTGCAGTATTTTATAAAGTGTTCTTTCCCATGCGCGTTGCATTTAAACATTTGTGCTTAGGTGCCAGCTTAACCGCATTACTGTGGCTATTAATGCGGCCTGCGTTTGGATTATTCTTATCACTTAACGAAAATTATGGTGCGATTTTTGGCAGCATGAAAGCCATGTTTGTATCGATTACTTGGCTTTACTTGAATTTTGCCGTATTTTTGCTGGGCTCTGAATTGATTGCAACTTTGCGCAAAAAAGACGTGTTATTGCTAAAACGTTTATTTAACGGCGCGCCTAGCAAAGCCAATTATATTGATACACTCATGAGTCGTTATGGGCTGACTTTAAAAAAAGATGATGAGATTTTTGAGCGCGGCAATACAGAGCGCAACTTATATTACGTGGTAGAGGGTAACATTCAATTGATACAAAATGGCGCTGTGATTCGCGAACTAAATGCAGGTGATTATTTTGGCGAGATGGCGATGTTAAGCGAAAAACCTGCAATTGCCGATGCCATCGTGTCAACACCCGAAGCGCGTGTGATTGTGATTGACGCGGCCAATATTGATGCGATGCTGTCTGATGAACCAAGAGTCGCCATGCAACTATTAAAACGAATGGCAGCAAGATTACAACAAAGTTTTACTTAATATCCATATATCCATTAGTTAACTAAAAAGCATGGCAAATTTACACTCCGCACAACCAAAACCGCAAGATATTCAACAACTGATTGGCTTGTTAAATAGCGGCCAATTGCCGCAGGCTGAAAGCTTGGCTAAAAATTTAATTGGCAAACACGCCAACACTTTTATTTTGCATCATATATTAAGCCTTGTTTTAGATGGCCAACAAAAGTTTGCCGAAGCGGTTATGAGTTATAAAAATGCGTTGAAACTACAGCCTAATACGCCTGATTTGTGGTTTAACTTAGGCATAGCGCAAACGCATGTTCAACAATTAGACGACGCAGCAGAAAGCTATAGAAAAGCGATTCAAATAAAGCCTGATTTTTTTGAAGCTTTTGGCAATTTGGGTACTGTATTGCAGGCGCAGGGCAAACTCACTGCGGCGATTGAAAGCTATCAAAAAGGCTTAAAGATTAACCCGCAAGATGCGCGCGCCTATTTTAATTTAGGCACCGCTTTGCGCGATAACGGCGCATTGAATGACGCCATTAATAGCTATCAGAAAGCCATTGCGCTATTCCCCAACTATACCGATGCGCATAATAACTTAGGCGAAACGTTGAGAGACATGGGGGAAATGGATTTGGCGGTAAAGAGCTACCAAGCAGCTTTAACGCTAAACCCCAGCCATGCGCAAGCCAACTATAATATGGCAGAATTTTTGGTGCTGGCCAAGCAATACACGCAGGCAATTCCTTATTATGAGGCGTCTAAACTAGATGATTGGCAAGAAAAATGTCTGTATTGCTTGTATAAAGCAGAAAATTTTGATGCGTTTAAAACGCGCCGTGACGCGTTGATTACACCTTTACCGCGCAATCAACATTGCTCACCATTTTTAGCCACTTTATCGACCCATTACAGCATTAACTTTAACTCGCCTGACCCCTACCAATTTTGCGCCAACGGCTTAGATTATGTGTATCGCCAGTCGCTTCCTGAGTTAACAAATGGCACGTTACTGGCAGAATTACTGCATGATATTCACACCGCAGATATTGCCGAGCGCAAGCAAGGCCGTTTAACCAACGGCCAGCAATCGGCGGGGAATTTATTTAAGCGCAGCGAGCGCTCTTTTCAAACGCTGGCTATTTTAATCAAGCAGCAGTTTTTGGCTTATAAACAACATTTTGCAAATGCTGATTGCGCATTGATTCAAGCGTTTCCAGATGAACTGGAATTTACTAGCTCTTGGTATGTAAAAATGCAGCAAGGCGGACATTTAAATGCGCATATTCACGAAATTGGTTGGATAAGCGGCGCTGTGTATTTAGCCATGCCGCAAGCCAATGGGCTGGAAGGTGCATTTGAGTACGGTACGCATGGCGATGATTACCCAATTTTACCGCCTAAAAATGTGTTAAGTTTTCCGATTGCGCAAATCATGCCAAACGTTGGCGATATTGTCTTATTTCCCTCTTCTTTGTTTCATCGCACCATTCCATTTAACGGTGCGGATAACCGCATCTGCATTGCATTTGATTTAAAACCAAACAATTCAATCAATCGTAAAAATAATTATTAATTGTTATCGTTGTATGTCAAAATAAATCACTTAGTTGACGAAGTTTGGCCTAACAAACTTCAAATACAAAACAACAAAAACGTCTAACTATAAACATGAAACTTTTCTTTAAATATTAAAGTATTTTAACTATATGATTTTTAACAAGTTATTAATATTTATCATTTAATTTTAAGTTAATTTTATATCCTGCCAACACTATAAAGCGTTGGCTTAAATATTGCTTAACTGTTTACTAAGAGTTGGCAGTTGCACTCATTAAGGTATTTTAAGAATGAATAATGGACAAATGTTTGACGATTGCTCGGTATTAATCGTTGATGACCAATCAACCAGTAGAACAATTCTTTCACATGTAGTTAAAAACATTAATCCAACGATTAAAATTATTGAAAAACACAACCCAGAACAAGCATTAGAATGGGCAACACAACATACGGCAGATTTAGTGTTTGTGGATTATGTAATGCCAGAAATGAACGGTGGAGATTTTATTAAGTTGCTTAAAACACTGCCTAAATATGAATCGGTTCCAGTGGTGATGATTACGATTAAAAAAGACGCTGAAACACGTTATGAGGCATTGGATGCAGGTGTGGCTGATTTTATTAGCAAACCCGTGGACGTGCATGAGTGCACAGCGCGTACGCGTAATTTATTAACGATGCGTCAGCAACATATTTCGCTGCAAAACAAAAGTCTATTATTAGAAAGCTTAGTAAAAGCAGCAACAGTTGAAATTAGAGCGCGCGAAAAAGAAACGTTGATGCGCCTTGCTCGCGCAGGTGAGCATAAAGATTACGATACCGCGATGCATTTGCACCGCATGTCGCTTTACAGCAGAGCATTAGCCGAAGCCATTGGCTTAACTGAAGAAGAAGCAGAAGTCATTGAGCTTTCATCGCCGCTGCATGATATTGGCAAAATTGGTATTCCTGACAGTATTTTGTTAAAAAAAGGCCCGCTTGACGAACAAGAATTAAAAACCATGCGCAGGCACCCGCTGATTGGTTATGAAATATTAGAAAATAGCCCCTCAAAATATTTGCAAAAGGGTGGCGAAATTGCTTTAGCGCATCACGAACGTTTTGATGGCACTGGCTATCCGTATGCCCTTAAAGGTATTGATATTCCGCTTGCAGCCAGAATTGTCGCGATTGCAGATGTGTTTGATGCGCTGACTAGCGTGCGTCCTTATAAAGAAGCATGGAGTGTGGATAAAGCATTTGAATATATTCAAAATGAAAGCGGCAAGCATTTTGACCCTGAACTGGTGACGGCCATGGTAGCAATTCGTGGCAAAGTAGAAAAAATATTAGCCGAACACGCAACTGCGATTCATTAATCATACAAAGCAACTGAAAAGATATGAGTATTAGCAACATTAGAAGTGCAACAAATTTTAAGCAAACCGCGCTGTTAATTGATGATCAGCCAACAGTGCTGGATATTCATGCGGCGATTTTAAAATCGCTTAAGATGAATCTGAAAATAGTCACCATGACCAACCCGGTTGAGGCGCTGGAATGGATGCAAAATAAACAAGTTGATTTGATTATTACCGATTTTCGTATGCATCAAATGGATGGCATGCAATTTGTGCAAGCGATTAAAAATACCAGTAACGTATTAACCAGATCAATTATTGTAGTAACGGTATTAAAAGAAATTAATATTCATCAAGAATTATTGGCTGCTGGCGCATCGGCCTGTTTAACCAAACCTGTACAAACGCAAGAGCTTGCCAAAATTGCTAAACAACTATTAGAACAAAGTAAAGAATATTACAGCCAAGGCTTAATTGCCTAATCATCGCTCATGACACTAACTCACATCAAAAATTGGTACTCAGAAACCGTTAAAGGTGTTGATACCCTTGAGTTTGAACAAGCTGCTTTAAGGCTTGTATTAAGCTTTGCTTTTGTCACTTACTACTCTGTTCATCTGTTCAATGCTCAAACAATTAACCCAGTAGAGCTACAAACTTTTTACTACGTCATTTGCTTTATCGTCATTGCTATTTCTATCATGGCATCTATTGTCATGCAGAAAAATAAGTCGGTTGCACGCCGATTATTAGGCACTTGGTTAGATATTGGCAGCACTACCTTATGTATGTACCTTACCGCTGATATTAGCGTGGTGCTGATTGGTGTTTATCTTTGGGTCACTTTTGGTAACGGTTTTCGTTATGGCAATAAATATTTATACCATACCCAAATATTAAGTTTGATTGGTTTTGCTATCGTGATCCAATACGGCCCTTACTGGAAAACCCATCTCACCGCTGGCTATGGCATGTTTATTATGCTGATATTTTTGCCTTTATACGTTGCTAAATTAATTCATCGCTTAAATGAAGCCACTCACAAGGCTGAAATTGCACGCGAAAAAGCAGCCGAAGCCAGTCTAGCAAAAACCCAGTTTGTGGCCAATATGAGTCACGAAATCCGCACACCTTTAAATGGCATCATTGGCATTAGCACGCTATTTAAAACTACCCCTCTAAATGCAGACCAGAAAGATTTACTCAAAACTTTAGACAGCTCATCAAAATTACTGCTCTCTTTGCTTAATAACGTGCTGGATTTTACTAAAATTGAAGAGCGCAAATTCACTGTTGAACATATTGATTTTTCGGCTGAAGAAGCGGTGCGGGATACCTTGGAAATTTTCCGCTCGCAAGCTGCAGCAAAAGGTATACAAGTGGGTATCAGTATTTCAGATGCGTTACATGCTGTAAAAGGTGATGCATTTGTGATTCGTCAAGTGTTAGCTAACTTAATGGGCAACGCGATTAAGTTTACAGAAAAAGGTAGCGTCACCCTTTCTGCTATTGCCTTGCAAGACAGTGATACGCATATCACTGTGCGCTTTGAAGTGGCTGACACTGGCGTTGGTATTCCGCTCAATAAACAACATAAAATTTTTGATAGTTTTACCCAAGCCGACTCATCTACAACCAGAAAATTTGGTGGTAGCGGTTTAGGTCTTACTATTGCAAAACATATGGTTGAGGCAATGGGTGGCGATTTACAATTTCAAAGTACTGAGGGCGTCGGTAGCCGTTTTTGGTTTGCTTTGTCATTAGAAAAAGTTGTCAGCGCGCCTGTTGATGCACCTGAAAGCATATCTGCAAAACTAGATGCGCATTCAGAGAGTCCTGCATCTGCCATTATTCAAAAAATTGCTCAAGCAGCTGTATTAACAAGCGCTGCCAATAAAAAGCCTAATCTTAATCAACCTAATCCAAACAAGCTTAATATATTGGTTTGTGAAGACGAAAGCACCAATCAAAAAATTATTACTCGTCTGCTCTCACTGCCAGGCCATCAAGTTCAAATCGCCGAAAACAGCGACGAAATGTTAGATGCATTAGAGATTAGACAATTTGATCTTGTTATTACCGATTTGAATATGTCGGGCATGAATGGTGCTGATGCTTTAAAACTATATCGCTTTACAAATCCAGATGACAAAGACACCCGTTTTATATTGTTTACTGCAGATGCAACATCCACTGCAAGAGAAACTGCAACTGAAGCTGGTTTTGATGGATTCTTAACCAAGCCAATTGAGGCCGCAACCCTATTTAACGCTATTGAGAGCATTTTAAATCTGCCTGCCAACACTGCTGATTTATGGCTACATAATGCCTTAAATACGCCTGTTGAAATTGAGTCTGATTTGGCAGAAGATAATATTGCCTTGGATACCAATACGCTCAAAGAGCTTGAAAAAATTGGTGCTGGCGATGATTTATTTATGCATCGCTTGCTCAGAAATTACTTAAGCGATTCGGTTAAGTTGATTTATAAAATAGAAACCGCAGTTAAGCAAAAACACTACGGCGAATTGCATGATTTGTGCCACGCATTAAAAGGCAATAGCTTAAGCGTTGGTGCAACAAAATTAGCAGGGACAACCGAGTTAATCAGCAAACTAACCCGCTCTGTTAACCCAGCTCAATCAATTGATATGCTAGAGATACTGAATAGCGATTTTTCGAATCTTACCTTAGCTGTAGAAGATTACCTCAGACGTCCACTAGGAAAAACGACTGAAGTTGGCGCGAATACTAGCAGCAGATAATTTAAGCTGTTTGTCTTTCCTTTAACTGCACTGGCTCTGCTCCTACTTTCGTGTTTTGTGCGCGCACCAAACGCTCCATTATTTTTAAATTACGCTCATCCAAACGTAGCGCAGCATCCACCCAAATTTCAGTAATATCATATAGCTCTGCATAGGTTAGTGGATTAACACGTTGTTTTGCACGATTAATCGCTTGAAACGAATTTAAAGAACGGTGATTCTTTTTAATCCAGCTATTTAACGCATACTCGCCTTGACCATCTTCTGCTAGCACATCTACCACGCCCATTTGATAGAGCTCTTCACCTGTGTATATTTTGCCAGAATGCACCATTTTTTCGGCAGTGTGCATGCCTACTTTGCGCGATAAAAAGCTTAAAGCGCCCATGCCAGGGAACAAATTAAACAACACTTCTGGCATACCCATCACCGCACTTTTTTCTGCGATTAATACATGTGCAGATAATGCAGATTCAAAACCGCCGCCCATAGCTTGGCCTTGGATTAGCGATACCGTGGTGACTGGCGCTTGCATGTTATAAAAAGTCCATGCATTGTTAATGCATAATTTAGCGTAATTTAATAAATTGATACGGTCTTTGGTTCTAATTAACTCAGCAAACGCGTTTAAATCGCCGCCTAAATTAAACACGCCTGCCACATCAGATGCTAATACTAAATAATTCACATGCTGCAATTTGCCGTTAGCAACAATATCGCCGCCGCTATTTTCAACACTAGATTGAATTTGATGTGTTTCTGTTAAACATTTTTTGTTATAGCAAGGGCGCGGAGTAGGGTTCATATAACAAAACATCACGCCAAATTCGTCATCAAAACTGGTTCTTACTTGCTCTAAATTAGCATTATTAAACTGTTGAAAATCTACGACGGTATTCATATATCCTCCTAAGTGAATTGGATAACGGCTAACTCTAAATAACCATTTATGCGTTTACAAAAAGTTTAAATAACTACTTGTAATATAAGCATTTACGATTAAGACTATAAGCTTAATAATTTAAGCTCTCAAGAGAATGTTTTTTGAAAAATAGCCAATATTCAGGTAAATTGTTGGTTTATAACAACAAAGTTAGATTTATTATTCAATATTTCACGCGAATTTATACGTGTAAGTTATTGATGTGATATTCTTTTTTATGAATTCAACTAACTCAACACAGTGAAAGCTTTTGTAATGCAAAAACTATTTTTTTCTTTTGTTATTTTTACAACACCTCTATTGTCACATGCCGCTGGGTTCGCGCTTTCAGAGCAAAGTGGTAGCGGGCTAGGTAATGCTTTTGCAGGAGCTGCAGCATCTGCAGAAGACGCTTCCACCATTTTTTTCAACCCAGCAGGTATGACTTATATCGATGGCACACAGGTAGTAGGCACACTACACTTAATTAAACCCAATGCTGAGTTTAACAATCAAGGTTCGGTTGCAGGTACGGCTAGGCCATTAGGTAGCGAAAGTGATGATGCAGGCAGTTTAGCTTTTGTACCAAACTTTTACTTTATGACACCACTAACCGAAACGGTAAAATTTGGCGTTGGAGTTAACGCCCCTTTTGGTTTAAAAACTGAATACGACAGAGATTGGATTGGGCGTTTTCAGGGCATTAAGTCTGATTTAAAAACCGTTAACATTAATCCATCACTAGCATTTAAAGTAAACGATCAATTATCTTTAGGCTTTGGATTATCGGCCATGTGGATACAGGCCGAATTAACCAATGCGGTTAACTTAGGTGGATCTGAAAGAACAGCAACTGTGAAAGGTGATGATTGGGGTTTTGGCTATAACTTGGGTGCGATTTATCAGGTAACCAATGACACGCGTCTAGGCATTGCTTATCGCTCTAAAATAGATCAGCACTTAAAAGGTGATGTACGATTTTCTGTTTCAAACGGCCCAACACCAAATGGTGATGTAACCGCAGATACAACTTTGCCTGAAATGGTATCTATTAGTAGCTTCAGTCAACTAAACGATCAATGGGATTTATTAAGCGATGTCACTTGGACGCGCTGGAGTCGGTTTCAAGATTTAACCGTACTACGCGATAACGGCGCGTTGCTGAGCAGCACAGCCCAAAACTGGGAAAACACATTGCGTTACTCAATTGGCGTGAACTATCACTATAACGATAAACTTAAATTCCGCGCAGGCGTCGCTTACGATGAAACGCCAACCAGCAACGAATTTCGCACGGTACGCATTCCTGATAACGACAGAAAATGGTTAAGTTTTGGTGTGGCATGGCAAGCAAGGCCTGACACAAAATTAGATATTGGCTATGCACATTTATTTGTGAGCGACGTTAAAATTGATGATAATCAAACGACTGCAGTTCCATTAGGCCGAGGCCGAGTGCGTGGCGAATATGACGCCAGCGTTGATATTTTAAGTGTGCAGTTGACGCATAACTTTTGATCAATATGCATTAAGTAGACGATTATTGCGTCAGAAAAAGCTCGCGCTAAGAGAATTAGGCGAGCTTTTTTATTGGGTTAAAGGGTTCATCCCCCTATTTTTTACATTGTTAAGCACCAAATCCAAACTAGCAATCAGCCAATGAATCAAGCGAGCATACATTTGGTGCAAATAAATTCGGGGCTTTTTTAGGGTTAAGTTTGTTTGGTTTAAAGTGCTTTAATCAAAGCAGATTAGTGAGACTCGTACCAGCCACGGCTTTTATTGACAATGGCCACAACCGATAGCATGACAGGCACTTCGATTAATACGCCAACAACCGTTGCCAGTGCCGCGCCTGAGTTAAAACCAAATAGCGCAATCGCGGTGGCAACCGCTAGCTCAAAGAAATTGGATGCGCCAATGAGCGCAGACGGCCCTGCAACACAATGCGCTACTTTCAATTTTTTGTTAAGCCAGTAAGCCAGCATTGAATTAAAATAAACTTGAATGATAATTGGCACAGCCAGCAAGGCAATAATGATAGGCTGCGCCAATATCTGCTGGCCCTGAAAACCAAATAACAGCACGAGCGTAGCTAATAATGCAAATAGTGAATAAGGATGCAATGTTTTAAGCACTAAATCGAATGTTTGCTGACTTTTTAACAGCAATAGTTTGCGTAATATCTGGCTAATAATCACTGGCACGACAATAAATAACATCACCGATAAAAACAGGGTGTTCCAAGGCACTGTAATACTGGATAAACCCAGTAACAAAGCCACTAAAGGTGCAAAGGCAAACAACATAATCGCATCGTTAATCGCCACTTGAGACAGTGTGAATTTTGGCTCACCGCCGCATAGGTTACTCCACACAAACACCATTGCCGTGCATGGCGCAGCAGCCAGCAAAATAAGCCCTGCAATATAGATATCAATTTGGTCTACTGGTAAATAACTGACAAAAAGATGGCGTATAAACACCCAAGCAAGAAGCGCCATAGAAAATGGCTTCACCACCCAATTAATAAATAGCGTAACGCCAATGCCCTTGCTGTGCGCAAGCACCTCTTTCATGGCGCTAAAATCTATTTTTAACAACATGGGAATAATCATCAGCCAGATTAAAACCGCAACGACTAAATTCACCTCTGCAATTTTTATGTCAGCAATAGCCAGAAAGAAATGAGGGAAAAGCTGGCCAAGCATGACGCCGACCACAATACATGCCAGCACCAACCAAGTAAGGTTTCGCTCAAAATTTGTGATGTTAAATTGTTTTTTTGGTTTGGTTTTGAGCATGGATATTCTTTAATAATCGGCCTGAGTACAATATTTACTAAAAGTTTACATCTTTTAGCTAGCGCGTAAATGAAAATAGTGCGAAATCTATGGGGCAAATCAGTGCTTATCACTGCTAAAAATTAGTGCATGATATTAATTTGCACCGAAATAAAGCATCCGCACTGACAAGTACTTTGTATAAAGTATTGTCGACTTGATACTTAACACTTATTTTGTAGCTAATTTATCTGCATCACGCGCAAATCTCCAGCGCAAATGCTTATTCATAAAATTGCAAATAAACATTTATTCTATGATTAGCAGTATGGATATAATAATTACATGTTGCTTAAAACGTAGTTGGTGTATTTATTGCTAGCTTCTTATTGAGGTTAAGACATGAATTATCACGCATACGAAAGTAGAATCACCTACATCATTATTGCCATCCTGATCTGCATCCAGATTGGGGTTTTTGTAGCCCTGCGTACAAACAATCATGCCGCTGTACAAGCCACCATTAAAGAGGAACTCACAACTGGTACCCATGTTTTTAATCGACTCATTGAACTAAGAAGTCGTCAGTTACAACAAGCTTCAGAAATTTTATGTGGCGATTTTGGATTCAGAGAATCTATCGCCACGCGAGACAAAACAACCATTGAATCTATGCTGAGTAATCACAGCGCGCGGGCGGATGCTAGTATATCAATATTAACGGGCTTGGATCAGCAAGTCATTGCTACATCGCCAAGCAAGATTGAGCTAGATTCAAATTTGATTCAACAAATCGCGCCTGTAGACTCTGCAAAAAAACAAATACTGAATTTTATTCCACTCAATTTATCATCTCATTCGCGCGTTTATGACGATATTTCATCAAAAGTTAAATCAGATGAAATCTACCAACTGATTAATACGCAAATTTTAAGCCCACTGCATTCCGCCACCCTTACGCTGGGTTTTCCAATTAACAACGCCTACGCGCAAGAGCTAAAAACGCTTATCGGCATGGATTTTTTATTTTTTTCTCAAGAAAACGGTATTTGGCAGCTACACGCAAGCACCATTAACGCGTTTGATGCGCAATTATTTACGCCGCTTAATTTGCACACTAGGCAAATCAATACAAAAACTGAACAGTATCTTAGCAAGCCTATCGTGTTGCAATCGACATCAAACAAACTGGTCATCGCAGTTGCCGCAAAACCCATGCGCAAACTCATGCAGCCATTTAAACAATTTGAAACCACACTGATTTATCTACTCGTCATCACAATACTACTTTCAGCTTTTGCAATTTATATGGTCACCAACAAAATGGTGCGTCCATTAAACGATTTAGCGCATCAAGATAACTTAACAGGTTTAGGCAATCGCCGACTTTTTACGTTGTCTTTGGATAACGCAATTAACGAACTTAATACGTTAAGTAAACCGTTTACGCTGATGATTTTAGACTTAGATAAGTTTAAATTGATTAATGACGCAAAAGGCCATGATGCTGGCGATATCGTTTTACAAGCAGCCGCACAACGTTTGAAAGAAACGCTCAGAAACTCTGATACAGTTATTCTGTCCCAACATAATAAAGATGG
>MSXP01000006.1:0-140548 GCA_002083635.1 Proteobacteria bacterium ST_bin12
CCAACATTATTACCCGTGAACATATTCGTTTGGGCGGTGATGAATTTGCAGTGATTGTGTATGAAGTGAATCAGCCATCCATTCAGGCGATTGCAGAAAAAATTAGCGCGGCTATCAGCCAGCCGATTAAACTTGGCGATGATTTTGTTATAATTGGCGCTAGTATTGGTATAGCCACAGCGCCATCTGACGCAAATACTCAATTTGATCTCATCAAAAAAGCAGATGAGGCGATGTATATCGCAAAAATACAGCACAAGAACTTTCAGTTCTACGCAAATCTTTAACTGCTCAATAAAGCAAAATCTGCATAATTGAAAAAACGCCCAAATCTTAATTGATTATGGGCGTTTAAAATTAAGCGTCAAAATAGGGTTAAGTAATAAGCTAACCTTTAAGCTTAATGCGCTATGTCCGAATCAAAATGGGATGTCGTCTTCAAAATCATCAAAGCTTCCGCCTGTTTTAGCAGGGGCTTGCTGACTCGCAGGCTTTTGCGCAGCGCTTTGTTGTCTTGGCTGCGATTGATTAAAGTCATCAGACGGCTGGCCTTGATCTATACCGCCATCATAGCTGGCGCTTGAGTTGCTGCCATCTTTGCCGCCTAACATTTGCATGCTATCCGCAATAATTTCGGTGCTGTAGCGGGTTACGCCATCTTTTTCCCATTTGCGCGTTTGCAAGCGGCCTTCTACATACACTGGGCGGCCTTTTTTAAGATATTCACCCGCGATTTCGGCTAATTTGCGATACATCACAATATTGTGCCATTCGGTTTTTTCTTGCTTAACGCCCGATTTATCTTTCCAGTTTTCGGTCGTGGCAATACTAAAATTGGCTACCGCTTCGCCATTTGGCATATAGCGCACTTCTGGGTCGCGGCCTAAATTACCCATTAAAATCACTTTGTTAACTGATGCCATTATCTGCCCCTATCAATTTTAAAATATTCTGCTCTATTAACGTTTGGCTATCATTACTTTGTTGATTGTTTACTTTTACAATCAGTAGTTTTTCTTGCGCAATCGCTACCGCCTCATGTACACCCGGCATTTGGGATATTTGTTGAGCGAGCGTTGTTGCTTGCTGCGCGTTTATATCATTTAGGTGATACATTTTTGTGCGCACCGCAGGTGGTGTAATCATACCAAAAGTTAACACCAACCAAATACACATTAACACGGCGCAAAAAATAAATACCGCAGAATAGTCAAAACGATGCGATAAATAGCCGCCCACCACTGCGCCTAAAAATATGCCAAAAGACTGCGATGTGCTGTGCACACCCATGGCCGTGCCTTTTGAGGCGGCGGGTGCCATTTTTGAAATGAGCGATGGCAACGATGCCTCTAAAATATTAAAGGCGGTAAAATAAATCAGCAGTGAAATGACCACGCCCCAAAATTGATGAATAGTGCTGGCAAATACAATTTGTGCAACCAACATCAAGGCCACCGCGCCAATAAACACCGTTTTGAGTTTTGCGCGCTTTTCGCCAATAATAATGGCAGGCAACATCAGCACAAAAGATGCGATTAAAACGGGCAAATACACTTGCCAATGCGTATTTACATTCATGCCGCTGGTTTCAGTCAATGCAAACGGCACTACAATAAACATGGCCATTTGCGCAGCATGCAGCGAAAAAGTACCAAAATTCAATCTTAATAGTTGCTTGTCGCGTAACACGCTTTTCATTTTTTCAGGAGCGGCCTGCGCATCTGAGTGAAACTGACTTAATACTGGATCTGGCACGTAATACTTAACTACTAAAATAGCCAGAAAAGATAAAACTGCGGTCATCCAAAAAATACCTGAAACACCAATCCATTGGTTAAGCAAAGGCCCAGCGACAAGCGATAGCGCGAACGTGATACCAATGGTCCCACCAATCATCGCCATGGCTTTTGTGCGATGCTCTTCGCGGGTTAAATCAGCAACCAAGGCAGTCACTACGGCTGAAACGGCGCCAGCACCTTGAATCGCGCGGCCAATAATGACCATATAAATATCTGTTGCCAATGCGGCAACCACGCTGCCGATAATGAATAAAGCTAGCCCAATATAGATGACTTTTTTGCGGCCATATTTATCGGATGCGATACCAAAAGGCAACTGTAACAACACTTGCGTTAAGCCGTATGCACCAAGCGCTAAGCCAATTAAAGTATGGTTGCTCCCGCCTTTTAATGTTTCAGCATACACAGAAAAAATGGGCAGTATTAAAAACATACCCAGCATGCGCAGGCCATAAATAGAAGCCAAGCTGATGGTAGAACGCAACTCAGTGGGCGTCATTTTGTCGGAGATTTGCATGGATGATGTTGGTTATCGTTTTTTATTACAGAAAAATTTAGCTGAAAACACAATAATTGCGTATATTAACAGGTTGCCTTAATTTTCGTTTGAAGCTGATGGAATATATCAAAATACGTGGTGCTCGCACGCACAATCTCAAAAACATTTCGCTGGATATCCCGCGCAATAAATTGGTCGTCATTACTGGTCTTTCTGGCTCTGGTAAATCCAGTTTAGCGTTTGATACCTTATACGCAGAAGGTCAGCGGCGTTATGTAGAAAGCCTTTCAGCTTATGCGCGCCAGTTTTTGGCACGTATGGATAAACCCGATGTAGACTTGATTGAAGGCTTATCGCCAGCGATTTCGATTGAACAAAAATCCACATCGCATAATCCGCGCTCAACCGTAGGTACCGTTACCGAAATTCACGATTATTTGCGTTTGCTTTACGCGCGCGCTGGCGACCCAGAGTGCCCAGACCATAATATCAAGCTAGAAGCGCAAACGGTTAGCCAAATGGTCGATAGCGTTTTAACGCTGCCCGAAGAAACTAAGCTGATGATTTTGGCACCTGTGGTGGCGAATCGCAAAGGCGAGCAGTTGGATTTGTTTGAGCAATTAAAAGCGCAAGGTTTTGTGCGTTTACGTGTAGACGGCAAAATTTATGAAATGGACGAGTTGCCGAAACTAACCAAAACGGTGAAGCACTCAGTAGACGTTGTGATTGATCGCATCAAAGTCAAAGCAGATTTAAAACAGCGCATCGCCGAATCGTTTGAAACGGCATTGCGTTTGGCCGAAGGTAAGGCCATTGCAGTAGAAATGGATACCGATAAAGAGCATCAATTCTCAGCCAAATTTTCTTGCCCTGTATGTGATTACTCACTAGCTGAATTAGAGCCGCGTTTATTCAGTTTTAACAATCCAATGGGTGCTTGTCCAAAATGCGACGGCTTAGGTAACATCAGCTTTTTTGACCCCAAACGCGTGGTTGCTTTTCCTACTTTATCTTTAGCCAGCGGCGCGATTAAAGGTTGGGATAAACGTAATCAATTTTACTTTCAGATGCTGCAAAGCTTGGCATCTCATTACAACTTTGATTTGGAAATGGCGTTTGAAGAGTTGCCACTGACCATTCAAGACGTTTTACTAAATGGTAGCGGACGCGAAGTAATTGCCTTTAAATATCTAAATGAGCGTGGTACGTTTTTTAGCAAAACCCACACATTTGAAGGTATTTTAAATAACCTGCAACGCCGTTATCGCGAAAGCGATTCAACCGCGGTGCGCGAAGAATTATCTAAATATTTAAACAACCAAGCTTGCCCAGAATGTAGCGGCACCCGTTTACGTCGTGAAGCGCGCCATGTAAAAGTGGGCGGCCAAAATATTCATCAAGTGTGCCAAGTGCCGCTTAAAGTAGCGCTACACTTTTTTGAAACTTTGCAACTAGAAGGCGCAAAACTGGCTATCGCCGATAAAATTGTAAAAGAAATCGAAAATCGCCTTAAATTCCTAACCAATGTTGGATTAGAGTATCTTTCACTTTCGCGTTCTGCTGAAACCTTATCAGGCGGTGAGGCGCAACGCATCCGCCTAGCCAGCCAAATTGGAAGCGGCTTAACAGGCGTGATGTATGTACTGGATGAGCCGAGTATAGGCTTGCATCAACGCGACAATGATAGATTGCTGGAAACCCTGAAACGCCTGCGCGATATCGGTAATAGCGTGATTGTGGTGGAACATGACCATGATGCGATTTTAGAAGCGGACTATGTGGTGGATATTGGCCCTGGCGCAGGCGAGCATGGCGGCCAGATTGTGGCTGAAGGCACGCCAGCCGAAATTTTAGCCAATCCAAAATCGTTAACGGGCCAATATTTAAGCGGCAAAAAACAAATCGAATATAAAAAAATCCGCACCAAGCCCGACCCATCGCGTTGGTTAAAACTATCCAACGCCACTGGTAATAATTTGCGCGATGTTTCAGTTGAAATCCCAGTTGGCTTGCTTACTTGCGTGACAGGCGTATCTGGTTCTGGCAAATCTACACTCATCAACGACACTTTATATCGCGTGGTTGCGCAGCATTTATATGGCAGCAATACAGAACCTGCGCCATTTAGCGAAATTGATGGCCTAGCATTTTTTGACAAAGTAGTTGATGTAGACCAAAGCCCAATTGGCCGTACACCACGTTCTAACCCTGCTACTTACACGGGCTTATTTACGCCGATTCGTGATTTATTTGCGGGCGTTCCAGAAAGCCGCGCACGTGGCTATGGGCCAGGCAGATATTCGTTCAACGTTAAAGGCGGACGCTGTGAAGCCTGCCAAGGTGATGGTGTGATTCGTGTGGAAATGCACTTTTTACCAGATGTTTATGTGCCGTGTGATGTGTGCAAAGGCCAGCGCTATAACCGTGAAACGCTAGAAATCAATTTCAAAGGCAAAAATATCCGCGAAGTGCTGGAAATGACAGTGGAACAAGCGCATGACTTTTTCCAAGCGCAGCCAGTCATTTCACGCAAACTGAAGACTTTGCTGGATGTTGGCTTGGGTTATATTACCTTAGGACAGTCTGCCACCACTTTAAGCGGCGGCGAAGCGCAGCGTGTAAAGCTTTCATTGGAGTTGAGCAAACGCGACACAGGTCGCACGCTGTATATTCTAGATGAACCAACCACTGGCCTGCACTTTGCCGATATTCAATTATTATTGGATGTAATTCATCGCCTACGTGACGCAGGCAATACCATTGTGATTATTGAGCACAACTTAGACGTGATTAAAACCGCAGATTGGCTAATTGATATAGGCCCAGAGGGCGGCGATGGCGGAGGCATTGTGGTGGGCGTAGGTACACCCGAAACCTTGGCTGAAAACACACAAAGCTATACAGGGAAATACTTAAAACAGATGATTTAGCTAAACAAACCAGCCAAAAAACTTAACCGTTTTTTTAGGACGAAAAAATTCACAGACTCTATGTTGCTGCACTCGCTACTCTCGCTAAAACAGATTGGTAATAATCAACTGTTTGCGCTGCAACTACTTCTGGTGAAAAACGTTTTTTACAATCTTCAATCGCATTTTTAGATAAGCGTTGCATTTTTTCAGGATCGTTGATTAGCATTAACACTTTTTCAGCGATACTCTCTGGGGATTCTGGCTCAGCTAATAGCCCATTGTAATCATCAATAATAATTTCTTTCATGCCGCCGACAGCAGTTGCTACTGTTGGGCAACCAGTGGCCAAAGATTCTAACAATGAAAGTGGAAAGTTTTCGTACCTAGAGCAAACGATTGTGACTAGTGCATTTTTTCGCAATTCTGATATACGCTCATGGTTGCAATGCCCTAAAAACTGAATACGTTTTTTAATATCGGCATCTAAAATAAATCGCTCAATGTAATTATCAATTTTAAAATCTTCGTCATTCCTCTTTAAACCTCTATCTGGTCCAACAAATAGCAATTCAACTTCGCTGTTTTTCATCGCAATCTGCCTAAATGCCTCCAAGACTAAATCCCCACCTTTAACTAAATCAAATCGTCCAACAAATAAAATCGACGGCTTCTGACTCATTGAATACTGCCATTGCATATCATAGGGGACCTCAGGAACGGGGTTTGGAATCACTTGAGCATTTGGCAACGCAATTCCATAGTATTCCCTCACTTTATTCAACACATCAAGACTGGGTGATGTTACACCTTGAGAATTTTTTATCGCCTCTCCTTCAAAAAGAATTCTTAATTTAAAATGCGGTTCGTTATGAGCCTGTAATATTGCGCCTATTAAAAACCAAGGCCCATGCAGTCGCGTAATGACTGTTAGTTTATTTTTTTTTACCAAATAGCTAGCCGTTCCAAATGACTCCTCAACCTCCAACACATCCAATGGTACCTCTAGTTGCTGCACTGCCAGTAATATTTTATTAGCGTTTTTTGCTACATACCTTTGATATTGAATTTTTTGCATGGAAGCACAATTACATTTAGCTAAAATTTTGTCCAATAGCTTTTGCCATATATTTCGGCTAATTTCTAACTTATCTAAATCAATCAGTCGATTTCTAACTTCAGGTATAAGTAAAGGCGCAGCTAGTATTATCGGGTTGGCAATCGCATCTATGCCAATCATTAAATTATGAATATATGTCACAATCCCATTGGGAAAGCGACCAACTGGCCAACTAGGTGAAATAAATCCGACTGCCAGCTTTGAATTATTAGAATCCAGATTTTGCATTTTATCTTCCTACTGAGTTTTTTGTTTGTTTAGAGATTCTGCTTGTCCAAGTAAAGCACCCGCTAACAGTAAATGCATAATACTCATTCCTGTATTGGGAATAGAATCAATAATACAAATTGCTAAAATTATCGTTAACACAGCAAAATAAACCTGATGCCTCGGATTTTTTATTTTCTCAATATTCTTGTGCGCATAAAATAAGGGCATCAGCAAAATTGCATAATAAAAGATAAAGCCTATAAACCCGTTAATGCCTAATTCTATAATCCATCTACCATCTGTGACACTGATATCTCTGCCCCATTGATTGTAAACTCTATTTCTACCCCAGCTATTCCAGCCGAAATAAGGCCTTTCCAAAGCGCGTGCAAGCAAAATAGTCTCATTCTCAAACCTAAATCTTAAAGATTGTGCGCGATCAGCGCTATATTGTTGTATGTTGCTGACAATTGCTTGATCGGGGAATATGCCGGCGGTTTTAGCAAAAGGGTAGCTAAACACAAGTAAAGCCAAAATTAAGGCCCACTTGGTCTGTTTAACTGGCTTTAACTTAAAAATAAACAACATTGCCAATAAAGCATAGCCCATAGCGGACCAAGTTTTGCATAGCACCAAGATGACACATAAATAAATCATCACTTTTGATGTGGAAAATACTGAAACTCGTACTCTGTTTCTTTGCAAAGCCATTGCTGCAATAAGGCATGTGGAAATCCAAAATGCCAAGCCTAATCCGTGCCCGTAAAACACAGTTGGTCTGTAACCATCACCGCGCATTTGTTGCACGAATTCAACGTTTGAATACCCATATACCCAATTGTGAAATTGCGGGCTTAATCTAAGCTCCACCAGCATAAATGGCGTATACAACAAGCCCATTACAACTAGCGTTTTAAATAATTTTTCGTTATCTTCAATATTGTTTAAAAAATATCTGCCTAGAAAAAACGGCATTAATGTCAGTAAAGTCCTAACGATTGTTGAAAATATATCATGCTGGGTCAGTCCAGGAAAAAATTTATTTCCAATCACAAATGCATCAGAGTTTGTCCATGTTGAAATGACTAATACGATTAGATACCCAATCAGTATTTTTGATGGCAAACCCGGTGGGAATAAAGTGAATTTTTTGCCTTTAAAAAACAAAAAAATTGCCAAAGAAAGTGAAGTCAGCGTCTCTCTATCTATGGGTGGAATTAGCGGGTAATCAACAGAAAAACCGTTAGGTAAAAATAATATAGCTAATGTGAAAGCGAAAAATATTGCTTGCTTTACTGGGTATTTTGAAAGTAGCCACAATACAACGAAAGGCCAGCTGTAAAAAACTAAACTGCCGAAAATATTAGGCACAAAATTACCTTAATTGAAAATACTAAGTTCATGGAATATCTACTAGCCGCATTCTAGCTTGTATCGTTGCGGTACGTCGGTTTAAATAACGTGTATTTCGGTGGTCATCATAAAAACGTGGATTGGGAATCATCGCGGCTAATTTTGCAGCCTGCGTTTTTCCTAGGCCTTTTGCAGTCGTTTTAAAGTAATGTTTAGCGGCAGCTTCTGCCCCAAATACGCCATTTCCCCACTCAATCATATTTAAATAAATCTCTAAAATGCGGCGTTTGGTGAGCATTTTTTCTAGCATTAGCGTAATCACCGCCTCTTCTGCTTTGCGCCACGGCGTGCGTCCGCTGGATAAAAATAAATTCTTGGCCAATTGCTGACTGATGGTTGAGCCGCCACCGACAATTTTGCCTTTTTTAATATTTTTTTCATAGGCTTTTTCGATGCCTTCCCAATCGAAGCCTTCGTGCTGCTTAAATTTTGCATCTTCACTGGCAATAACGGCGCGTTTTAGGTGTGTGGATATTTTTGCATAATCCACCCATTTATGTTTTAACTCGGCATCTGGATTGGTTTGCTGAATAATCGTAAGCCTGTCTTCCATAAAGGCAGTTGAGCTTGGGTTAAACTTAATCCACCAGCAAATATGCAAAAAAACCCATAGCTGATATAAAACTAGCCACGCCAAAAATACGACGATAGCGCGATTAAAATAACCCCAAAAACCAAGTGCCCTTGCATTTGGTTTGCTGTTAAATAGCCAGCGTAGCACTTAAGATTTTTCCATTTGCAACGCTCTAACCATGTGAATAACTGGCTGCGTATCAGGCCTAACATTGCGCCAAATATAAAATGCTTCTGCCGCTTGTTCAACTAGCATACCTAAGCCATCAGCCACTTGCGCACCTGCTGCTCTAGCCTGCGCCATAAAAGGCGTTTCGCGGCCATACATCATGTCGTAAGCTAAGCTGTTTTTACCGAAAATCATACTGGGAATAGGTAAGGCCGCATCCGTCAACCCTGCAGAAGTTGCGTTGATTATCAAATCATACGACCTATCAAGTCGCTCAAATATTTTTGATTGGACATCATTATGAGAAAACCTCATCACAATCTCTAATGCTTGCGCATTTACTAGAGTGCGATTTGCAATAGTGATGCTCTTAACACCTATCAGCGAGTTTGAAATACCATAGGCTGCGCCGCCAGCACCCAAAATTAAGATATGTTTACCTGCAATTTCAAAACCCAAATTTTTTTCAATATCGCTCCGCAACCCTATACCATCTGTATTATCACCATGGATTGAGCCATTAATATTGACTAAGGTATTTACTGCATTTGCCCCAGCACTTTTCACCCTTACACTAAGCGAGTCACATATATCAAACGCCACAAACTTAAACGGCACTGTGACATTTACACCTTTGTAACCTTGCGCAATCAAGTCTTTCACCGTTGCTTCAAAATCATCTAGCGGGGCAAGAATTGCTTCATAACTAATATCTTGATTAGTTTGCCTAGCAAACGCCGCATGAATAATGGGCGATTTACTGTGTCCAATAGGGTTACCTATCACAGCATACTTATCTGTCATGAATCAGTTAGTCCACGGCAAATTGGCATGTTTCCAGCCGTTAATTAATGTACGTTGCTTTAAAGCATTGGCTTCGCCTTCAAAGCCTTCCGACATATTGTAAGCTTGGCTATAACCAAATTGTTGCGCCACTACTGCCGCGTTGTGGCTACGTCCGCCAGTGCGACACATAAAGATAATGGTTTTATCTTGATTAGTTTGGCTTTGCAATTGCGCGGCAAAATTGGCATTAGCCACCATACCAGGATAAAACGCCCACTCAATGTGAAGCGCATTTGGCACGCGCCCAACCAAATCCAACTCGGCCTGACTACGTACATCAATTAATACAGAATTGCTGTCTTGCTGCAAGATGGCAAAAGTCTCTTGCGGGCTTAATTCACCAGCATAAGGCAAATTTTTACTGGCAGCACGCTGTTTGGCTATATTCAACAGCTCGGTAATTAATTGCATCGCAATTTTCCATCTGAAAAAATTTGAATAAATTATAGCGCGAAAAACTAATATCCACGGGATGCTTTCTAGCGCACTTTTGCCAGCATTTAATTTTGCACTAAATTAGTGCAAAATTACTTTGCACGCTCAATAAGAGTGCATGCTATTTTGCGTTTATTTGTTAAGTGAATGCTACAAAGCGTCTTTTTGCTATTTTTAGCTGGCACAGTTCCTGCTAAAATAACTTGTTTAAAGTTTGTGTACAAATTGTTTAGTCATTTTTCGATTCAATAGTTTAAGCCATACAATTTACCCAACGAGTTACTAATCGTTACGCATCAATTAAAGTCCGTCATTTAGAATCTAGGAGAGATCAATGTCAGTTGCAAATGTAATGAAAATGGTAAAAGAAAACGACATCAAGTTTGTTGATTTTCGTTTTACCGATACGCGCGGGAAAGAACAGCACGTAACTGTGCCTGTTTCAGCGTTTGATGAATCAAAATTTACTGAAGGCCATGCGTTTGATGGCTCTTCAATCGCTGGTTGGAAAGGCATTCAAGCCTCTGACATGCAATTAATGCCTGACGCATCAACAGCAAACATTGATCCATTTATGGACGAACCAACATTAATTTTAACGTGCGATGTAGTTGATCCAACAGACGGTAAAGGTTACGACCGTGACCCACGTTCACTAGCAAAACGCGCTGAAGCTTACTTAAAAGCCAGTGGTTTAGGCGATACAGCTTACTTTGGTCCAGAGCCGGAATTCTTCATTTTTGATTCGATCAACTGGTCTGTAGATATGAGCGGCTGCTCTGTTAAAATTAATTCAGAAGAAGCAGCATGGTCATCAAGCGAAAAATTTGAAGGCGGCAACACAGGCCATCGTCCAGCGGTTAAAGGCGGTTACTTCCCAGTTCCACCAGTCGATTCGTTGCAAGATGTTCGTTCTGCCATGTGTCTAACATTAGAAGCGATGGGCGTTCCTGTTGAAGTGCATCACCATGAAGTTGCAACGGCTGGCCAATGTGAAATTGGTACTAAATTTGCCACATTGACACAACGTGCTGACTGGACTCAAATCCTGAAATATGTTGTATTAAATACAGCACACGCTTACGGCAAAACAGCGACATTTATGCCAAAACCAATGTTTGGCGATAACGGTTCTGGTATGCACGTTCACCAATCTGTATGGAAAGATGGCAAAAACCTATTTGCAGGCGATGGCTATGCTGGCTTAAGTGAATTTGCTTTATACTACATCGGCGGTATCATCAAACATGCTCGCGCATTGAATGCGATTACTAACCCAGGTACTAACTCATACAAACGCTTAGTGCCACATTACGAAGCGCCAGTAAAATTAGCTTACTCTGCTAAAAACCGCTCTGCAGCGATTCGTATCCCATTCGTACATGGTGAAAAAGCACGCCGTGTTGAAGCACGCTTCCCAGACCCAATCGCTAACCCATACTTGGCTTTCTCTGCATTGCTAATGGCTGGTTTAGATGGCGTACAAAACAAGATTCACCCAGGTGAGCCAGCAACAAAAGACTTGTACCATCTTCCACCAGAAGAAGATGCATTAATCCCAACAGTTTGTTCTTCATTAGAGCAAGCGCTTGAGTATTTAGACAAAGACCGCGAATTCTTAACTCGCGGTGGTGTGTTCTCTGAAGACTGGATTGATTCTTACATTGCATTGAAAATGGAAGAAGTGACTAAGTTACGTCAAACGCCACACCCAGTGGAGTTTGGTTTGTACTACAGCTGCTAAGTTTGTAATGTAGACTTAACCAGTTTATTGCACCAAAAAAGGGCAGCGCAAGCTGCCCTTTTATTTTTGCACGCATTTTAGTGTTAAGTTTGCAGAAATCTGACAGCATTTACATTGAAGCAAATGCGTCAACCATAATAATCAATACTTCGTTGCTAACTGTAACAGTCTCATCTAAACTATTGCTATGAATAAACAATTAACATATTTAAGCGCACTTTTATTGGCATTTATTGTGCCAGCTTTAGCATATGCTGAAATTTACAAGCATGTCGATGCTGAAGGCCGCATCACTTATTCAAACGTTAAGATTAAAGGCGCTAAAAAATTAGATCTAGAGCCAGCCGACACTAATTTTGGTGGTGATAATAGTGCAGCTAGTCGCGCGACCAATCGCGCATCGCAGGCTAAAACAGCAACCCCCTCAAGCTTTCCAAAGGTTGATTCTGGCACACAAAACCTGCGCGACACCAAACGTAAAGAGGTTTTACAAGCTGAGTTGGAAGCTGAGCGGCAGGAGCTTGCAAAGGCAAAAGCCGCTTACATTGAAGCCGAATCTAAGCCTGAGGTTTATCAAAAAAGAAATGCGAATGGCACAACTTCAACCTTTCGCAACGTTGCTAAATTTCAAGAAAAAATGGGCGTTTTACAAGCCGATGTTGATGCGCATCAACGTAATATTGATTTGTTAACCAAAGAAATTGGCGCAACCAATTAAGCCTTTTGCAAAGCTGTAAAGCTGGCTTATCTCTTGCTTATATACAAGCAATTAATTTATTGCTGTAGTATTTAAGCCATGGTTCATAATGTCCCCTCAGGTTTTTCAGGTTTAGAGCATCTTGCAACGGCTGTGATGTTGCTAAACCAATCCAATCAAGTCGTTTATGCCAACCCCAGTGCCGAGGTTTTGTTTGCATTAAGCGCCACGCAAATCTCTGGTAATCATATTTCAGAGGTGTTTTTAAATTGCGAAATCTTACAATTAGCGATTGATAATGCGGTTAAAAATGATAGCCCATATCGCGAGCACGAATTTGCGATTACCACTGTGCGTCAACAGTCGTTTGCAGTCACTTGCACGGTAACGCCTGTTGAAATGAGCAAAGCAACTTTAATGCTTGAGTTTCAACAAATGGACCAACAATTACGTATCGCACGCGAAGAGCGCATGTTGATTCAGCAACAAGCTAACTCTGAATTATTGCGTAATTTAGCGCATGAAATTCGCAATCCATTGGGTGGTTTGCGGGGTGCAGCGCAATTGTTAGAGCATGAATTACCTAACCCCAGCTTACGCGAATACACGCAGGTCATTATTAAAGAGGCGGATAGATTACAAAGTTTGATGGACCGATTATTGGTACCGCATCGCGTGCCTAAATATGAGCCGACCAATATTCATGAAGTATTAGAACGTGTGCGTAGCTTGCTTCTAGCTGAATCGCCCAACAATATCAAAGTGCGCCGCGATTACGACACCAGCCTGCCAGATTTAATTGGTGACCGCGAAAAATTGATACAAGCTGTATTGAATATTGCGCGGAATGCGGTGCAGGCGATGCAATCGAATGGTACAGTGAATGCCGAAGTCATTTTAAGAACGCGCGCAGAACGTCAAGTAACGCTGGCAAAAAAACGTTATCGCGTTGCCATTAAGTTGCAAATTATTGATAATGGCCCTGGTATTCCTGCCGATATTCGCGATAAGATTTTCTATCCGCTAGTCACTGGGCGCGAGGGTGGTAGCGGCCTTGGCCTTGCGTTAGCGCAAACATTTGTGACGCAACACCATGGCATGATTGATTGCAGTAGTCAGCCTGGAAACACCTGTTTTACTATTTTATTGCCTGTTGAAACCACGGTAATGAAGCATGCGATTATTCAGCAATAAAAAGTGGTTAAGTATCGTCTAGCAACAATGAATATCGCCGTTAATTTGATGTATTTATGAGAGTAATATGAAACCAATTTGGATTTTGGATGATGACAAATCGATTCGCTGGGTGTTTGAAAAAGCGCTAGCGCGTACCGATTTAGAGTTTAAAACCTTCTCTTCTGTGGCAGAAGCGCTCAATGCGCTTAATCGCGAGCAACCGCAAGTGGTAGTCAGCGATATTCGCATGCCAAACGGTTCTGGTTTAGAGTTTCTAGCCGAAATTAAACAACGCTACCCTGATATTCCTGTGATTATTATGACCGCATATTCGGATTTAGAAAGCGCGGTAGCCGCTTTTCAAGGCGGCGCATTTGAATACCTAGCCAAACCGTTTGATGTAGATCAAGCGATTGATGTGATTAAGCGCGCGGTTGAGGAAAGCATGCGCCAAGCAGTTGATAACGTGGTGCTAGAAGAAACGCCAGAAATTATCGGCCAAGCACCTGCCATGCAAGAAGTTTTTCGTGCAATTGGTCGGTTAAGTCGCTCACATGCAACGGTGCTGATTAATGGCGAATCAGGCAGTGGTAAAGAATTAGTAGCCAGCGCATTACACAAACACAGTCCGCGTGCCGAAAAGCCTTTTATCGCCATCAATACAGCCGCCATTCCTAAAGATTTACTCGAGTCTGAATTATTTGGTCATGAGCGTGGTGCGTTTACAGGTGCCGCCGCTGCAAGACGTGGGCGTTTTGAGCAAGCCGATAATGGCACATTGTTCCTTGACGAAATTGGCGATATGCCAGCCGATTTGCAAACAAGGCTTTTGCGTGTGTTAAGTGACGGACAGTTTTACCGCGTAGGCGGCCACCAACCCATTAAAGTTAACGTACGCGTGATTGCCGCCACTCACCAAGATTTAGAAGAGCGCTTGAAACTCGGCTTATTCCGCGAAGATTTGTTTCATCGCTTAAACGTAATTCGCCTGCGTTTACCGCCGTTAAGAGAACGACGCGAAGATATTCCACATTTAACTAAACACTTCTTAGCGCAAAGTGCGATTCAGCTAGGGGTAGAACCCAAACAACTATCCGCTGCGGCATTGCGTTACTTAACCGCTGTGAATTGGAGTGGCAACGTACGCCAGCTAGAAAACGTGTGCCATTGGCTAACCGTAATGGCGCCTGGACAAAATGTAGATGTGGTAGATTTGCCGCCAGAATTAAAAGAAGACACCAGCAAAACCATTACCGCTAATTCTTGGCAAGAAGCGCTTGCGCAAGAAGTATCTGATGCACTCAATCGCGGTGAACAAAACGTATTAGAAGCCCGCACCAAGGATTTTGAGCGCGTGATGATTGTAAAAGCGCTTCAGCATACTGACGGCCGCCGTATTGAAGCGGCTAATCAATTAGGTATGGGAAGAAATACGCTAACGCGCAAGATTCAAGAGTTGGATATCAAAGAGTGATTTATCGAAGATAGATATAGCAAAGTAGGTTGGGTATTAGATGGCTCAACTTATCAATCCTAAATCTAATTTAGGACTGGTTGTCGTATTCCGCATTTTCAACATGCTTAAAATCATTTTCACAACCAATGAGCTTATCTTCGAACTCTATTATCAAATCTTGCAGCACAGATGCGGAAGTTATGAAATCAACAAATTTCTTGTTGGTTTCATAATTGGCTAAAGCTAAAGGTGGATTTTTTTAGTGAAAATATTTATTACGCATGCCGAAAAAAGTTGTGTTTCGCTGGCTACTACCCTACACATAGTACGCATATTAGGGTCAATAGCACCAATGGTCCCAACAGCAAAACTACCAGGTTGCGAAATGCTTCGCGAAAACATCATATAAAAAGCTGAAGAGGCTGAGCCGTGAACATCACCAGATAAGAATTTTTTTAGCTTTCTATGATAGTTTAGATGTGAAAGATGGCTATTACCAACGCCAAGAGTGATAAAACGCTCTACTCGTGGTGTAATTTTTCCATATCCAATGTATTTCCGCCAAAAATTTTCTTCATCATCTGCATTAAAATATGCTTCGGCGAACTCGCCATCTTCTGCTAGAGCCATCAAAAGCTCAATGCCTTCAATAAAATTACGGCAAAGTGCTTGCGCTGTTGAAGTTTGTCCAAGTAAAACCAGTTCGCGGATTGAAAGGACAATGCCTCGAACAGCAGAAAGTTGCATAGCAAAAGGAGAAGTTTGAGATGTTAATTTGAGGGAGTGTTGATACTTTTCATAATATATAAAAAACTTCACAGACTCATCAAGCAAAACAAGCCAACCTTGCATATTTGTCGATATTTCAGCCCTAATATTGGAACGAAGCTTACTAATTATTTTATTAAGCGAGCGGTACTTTGCTTTTCCTGCTGTTCCAGGAGCAGATGATACAAATTCCTTAATTTTTTCTTCAGATATGAGCATTAAAGTGCTAGTTATCCTCACCCAAACTTGCCAATAAATCAGCTTGATGTTCGGCTGATAGCGCGCCAATTAGCTCATCCATATCGCCTTCTGTAATCGCATCAATTTTATAGAGCGTAAGGTTGATACGATGGTCGGTGATGCGGCCTTGCGGGTAATTGTAGGTGCGGATGCGTTCAGAGCGGTCGCCTGAACCAATTAAGCTTTTACGTTCACTGGCGATTTTGCTGTTTTGCTCATCTACTTGTTTCGATTTAATGCGTGCCGCTAAAACCGCCAAGGCTTGCGCTTTGTTGGCATGTTGACTACGGCCTTCTTGGCATTCCACCACGATTCCAGTTGGTGCATGGGTAATACGCACAGCCGAATCGGTTTTATTAATATGCTGACCGCCAGCGCCAGATGCTCGGTAAGTATCAATGCGAATATCGGCTGGATTGATAATGGTATCGTTGATTTCATCGGCTTCTGCCAGCACTGCTACTGTACAAGCAGATGTGTGGATACGGCCTTGCGTTTCAGTATCTGGCACTCGCTGTACACGGTGCACGCCTGATTCGAACTTAAGTTTGGAATACGCGCCATAGCCCTCGATTTTGGCAATAATTTCTTTATAGCCGCCTACTTCAGATTCATTGGCCGACATAATCTCGACTTTCCATTTTTGGCGATCGGCATAGCGGCTGTACATACGATATAAATCGCCACAGAACAAGCCAGATTCATCGCCACCCGTACCTGCGCGAATTTCTAAGAAGATATTTTTATCGTCGTTAGGGTCTTTTGGTAACAATAGCTTTTGTAGATCCAGCTCTACTTTTTCTAACGTTGCTTTGCCGTTGTCGATTTCTTCTTGCGCAAATTCTTTCATGTCAGGGTCGCTCAACATGCTTTGCGCTTCTTTGATATCAGATTCAGCTTTTTCAAACAAATGATATTGCTCAACAATTGGCGTGATTTCAGCGTGCTCTTGGGTAATTTTTCGATAATTATCCATATTGTTGGTGACGCCTTCACTGCTCATCAGGCGATTTAATTCTTCTAAACGCTCGCTTAACGTGGCGAGTTTTCTAATCATGCTGGGTTTCATGCTGGGATTCTTTTTTAGGGTGTTTTTAAGTGTTAAGTATTAGTTTTTAATATGGTACAGCTGACGAAGTAATTGTTCTAATCTAGCGTGCTCGTCGCCATGTGCCGCATTGAGCGCGTGGCTAGGTGCATGCAAAAATTTATTGGTGAGCGCATTGCTGAGCATATCTAACACAATGGCTGGGTTTTCCCCTTTTTGAATCAGCTTCAGCGCTTTTTCTAATTCATTGATACGCACCGCTTCAGCTTGATCTCGCAAGGCTTTAATAGTGGGCACTGCATCGCGTTTTTTAAGCCATTGCATAAAGCCTTCAACGCGCGCGGCTACAATCATTTCAGCATTAATGGCGGCGGTTTGGCGGTTTTCCATGCCATCGTTCACCACTTGCGCTAAATCATCCACCGTATACAAAAACACATCATCCAATTGTGCGACTTCTGGCTCAATATCACGCGGCACAGCTAAATCAACCATAAAAATCGGGCGATGGCGGCGCGTTTTAATCGCGCGCTCAACCATGCCCAAACCGACAATAGGCAGTTGGCTGGCTGTACTGGTAATGACAATATCAAATTCGGCAAAACGCTCAGGCAAATTGTTCAGCAAAATTGCCTCTGCATTTACCGCTTGTGCATTAATTTTGGCCGCCAATAACGCACCCCGTTCTATGGTGCGATTTGCCACTGTCATTGATTTAGGTTTTTGCGCAGCAAAATGGTCCGCGCATAACTCAATCATCTCGCCTGCGCCAATCAATAGTATTTTTTGATGTTTAATATCGCCAAAAATACGTTGCGCTAGTTTAACCGCCGCCGCCGCCATGGATATTGAACTACCACCAATATCAGTATTGGTACGCACTTCTTTGGCGACTTCAAACGTGCGCTGAAATAGCTTATGCAACAATGTACCCAAAGTACCTGCGTCTTGCGCTACTTTGACCGATTGCTTGAATTGCCCCAAAATC
Source organism: Proteobacteria bacterium ST_bin12 (assembly GCA_002083635.1). Lineage (GTDB taxonomy): Bacteria > Pseudomonadota > Gammaproteobacteria > Burkholderiales > Methylophilaceae > Methylotenera_A. Next base: position 18,091 of record MSXP01000006.1, read on the forward strand.
TGTGGCTCGCCCAGCACCATGCTGTCTAAGCCAGAAGCCACACGAAACGCATGCTTAACCGCTTCTTGATTACTTAATGTGTAGGTGTAAGGCTGAATATTATGCAAATCTAAGCGATGATATTGTGCCAGCCAATTCACAACAGGCTCTGGGTTTGCCGATTGCACATAGATTTCAGTGCGGTTACAAGTGGACAAAATAGCGGCCTCAGCTACATTGTGTGCGGTTAAATCGCTTAATGCGTGATGCAAAATATCGCTATTAAAAGCAACATGCTCGCGAATTGAGATAGGGGCAGTGGTGTGATTCACACCAATTGTATAAAGCTGCATGTAGCTATTTTACCAACTCATTCAACATATTAGTATGATTTTCAAGTATCTATTCACTCTAAACTGAGGCGCATGTCCTAAAACTGCAAAATGGCGTTAAAATAACACCTTAGTACTGTCATTCGTTACAGTTAATTTAAATATACTTATAAAAATTGTGGATGTTAGCCATGGATAAAACTTTTAGAATTGCCCCTAGTATTCTCTCTGCAAACTTTGCCAAATTGGGCCAAGAAATTGAAGATGTGATTAACTCAGGTACCGATATTGTGCATTTTGACGTGATGGATAACCACTACGTGCCAAACCTGACAATCGGCCCTCTGGTCTGTGACGCCATCCGCGAAACAGCAAAAAAAGTAGGCGCACTTATTGACGTGCATCTAATGGTTAAGCCTGTAGACCGTATTATTCCTGACTTTGCAAAAGCGGGTGCAAACATCATTACCTTTCACCCCGAAGCGTCTGACCATATTGACCGTAGTCTAGCTTTAGTACGTGATTTGGGTTGCAAATCTGGCCTGGTATTTAACCCAGCAACGTCTTTAAGCTACTTAGACCATGTCATGGATAAAGTGGATATGATTTTGCTGATGTCGGTTAACCCTGGTTTTGGCGGTCAAAAATTTATTCCAGAAACATTAGAAAAATTGAAATTGGCGCGCGCACGTATTGATGCTTACTACGAAAAAACAGGCCGTCAAATCTGGCTTGAAGTGGATGGCGGCGTGAATGCTAACAATATTGCCGAAATTGCGCGAGCTGGTGCAGATACGTTTGTTGCAGGTAGCGCGATTTTTGGCGCACCAGGCGAGAACGATAAAAATCGTTACGATACGGTTGTAAGCGCGATGCGTACTTCGTTAGCGACGGTATGAGTTAACACTTAAATATTGAGCAGTTTTTAGCGTTAAGTACTCAGTGAAATTTAAGGTGAAAGCCGTCATGATTGATCTTGACGGCACCTTGATACATACTGCGCCAGAAATCGCGTGGGCGGCGAATGTCATGTTGGCCGCATTAAACCTGCCTAACTTAACACCTAAAAAAGTCGAAAAATTTATTGGTGAGGGCGCGGCTACTTTGATTGCACGTTGCTTAATGCAACAACTAAATGCTGAGCCAACCCAAGAATTATTAACGACTGCAAAGCCTTTATTTTTTGATGCTTATGCGCAGATTGTGGCAGAAAGCAAACCTTATCCGCAGGTGACTCAAGCGTTACAGCTATTTAAAAAAATGGGCTTAAAGCTGGCTTGCATCACCAATAAACCAACCGCTTTTACCATACCATTGCTAGAAAAAAGCGGTTTACTACCCTATTTTGATGTGGTGGTAGCGGGTGATACTTTGCAAAGAAAGAAGCCAGATCCTGACCAGATTTTTTTTGTATGTGAAAAGTTTTCGATTTTGCAAAGTGACGCGGTTTTAATCGGCGATTCTAAAACCGATATTGCGGCTGCGCGCAGTGCAGGTTGTCGCATATTTGCTGTGCCTTATGGCTATAATCAAGGGTATAGTATCGATATTGATACAGTGGATGCGTTAATTCCTCAACTGATTGATGCGATTGATTTAATCGCAACTGATTGATGAACTCTTTTTTAAAATAATATTTTTATAGACTACAAATATGTATTTCCTGATTAACAAAGCAACAATGAATTGGCGATGGTGGCGAAGTTTGTAAGTAGAGCGGATAAAGTCCACTCAAATCTTTAACCCCATTTAAACCAATACTACTGTAGAAACCTGTTAGGAAATTTATGTTTAGCACCATCAATTTAGAGCAATTCAACGCGCTTAGCGCGCAAGGCTACAACCGTATCCCGCTGGTATTAGAAACGTTTGCCGATTTAGATACGCCGCTTTCTTTATATCTTAAACTGGCCAATCAACCCTTTTCATATTTATTAGAATCCGTACAAGGCGGCGAGCGTTTTGGGCGCTACTCGATTATCGGCTTGCCAGCCAAAACGCGTATTGTGGCGCATGGCAATGATGTTCAAGTATTAGAAGGCGAAACGCTGATTGAATCCGCCGAAAATATTAACCCATTAGATTTTATCAAACATTATCAGGCACGTTTTAAAACACCGCCCTATGCAGGTTTGCCACGTTTTACAGGTGGCTTAGCAGGCTATTTTGGTTATGAAACCATACGCTATATTGAAAAACGTCTGGCAAACACTAAAAAACCAGATGCGATTGAAACGCCAGATATTTTGCTGATGGTGTCAGAAGAATTAGCGGTTGTCGATAACTTAAGCGGCAAACTTTATTTTATTGTGTATGCCAACCCTGCCGAAAAAAATGCCTACAAAAATGCGTTAAGTCGCATAGACGGTTTATTAAAAATGTTACGCAAAACGGTCGCGATTCCTCAAGCTGTCGCTAGCGCAAAAACATCTGCACAATCCGAATTTGGTGAAGATAATTTCAAAGCAGCCGTCAAATGTGCGCAACAATATATTTTAGAAGGCGATATTATGCAGGTGGTGTTAAGCCAGCGCATGTCGCAAGAATTTAGCGCGCCGCCATTATCGTTGTATCGCGCCTTGCGTAGCTTAAATCCGTCGCCTTATATGTTTTATTACGACATGGGCGATCACCATGTGGTTGGCGCTTCGCCCGAGATTTTAGTGCGACTTGAAAATGGCACAGTGACTGCACGACCAATCGCAGGAACGCGTCCACGCGGCAAAACACGTGAAGAAGATTTAGAACTGGCAGTTGAGTTGCTAGCCGACCCCAAAGAGCGCGCAGAGCATGTGCAGCTGATGGATTTAGGTCGTAACGATGTAGGTCGCGTGGCCGAAACTGGCTCAGTTAAAGTGACAGACAATATGATGATTGAACGTTATTCGCATGTGATGCATATTGTGAGTAATGTTGAAGGCAAACTAAAGCCTGGCATGGATGCGATTGATGTGATTAAAGCGACCTTCCCTGCAGGCACGGTTTCAGGCGCACCCAAAGTACGTGCAATGGAAATTATCGACGAATTAGAACCCAGCAAACGCGGCATTTACGCAGGAGCAGTTGGCTATTTGGGCTTTAATGGTGATATGGATGTGGCGATTGCGATTAGAACAGGTGTGATTAAAAATAGTCGGCTATACGTGCAAGCGGGCGCGGGCATTGTGGCCGATTCTGTTCCACAATCAGAATGGATTGAAACGCAAAATAAAGCACGTGCGGTATTGCGCGCTGCTGAGTTGGTGCAAGCAGGACTGGATATTCAATAACAACACTGAGATAAAGCGGATCAAATAAAATGAATGTGGAATGATGAATATGTTCACATACGTCAATACAAATGTTGGGAGATTTTTGCTTGTTGCTTTAGCCTACTTTATCACGGCTAAACTCGGGCTAATGGTGCCTTACAAAGAATCAATCGTTACCTTAATCTGGTTGCCATCGGGCATTGCTGTGGGCGCAATCATGCGCTGGGGCAAAATTAGTTTGCCCGCTATTTTTATAGCTGCAGGCTTGGTTGAATATTCTGTTGGTTTACCTGTTTACACCTCAATCGGCATTGCCTGCGGTAATACACTTGCGCCTTTTATTTGCGCTTATTTGTTGCAAAAATTTCAATTTAATCATGCATTAATCAAACAACAAGATATTGGTTTAATGTTGGGTGCAGCAATAATTGGTATGCTGATTTCGGCAACTGGCGGCACATTCATTTTATATTTAAGTGATTTATTGCCAGAGACACAACTCCCTAGAGTCTGGTTTGTCTGGTTGGTCGGCGATACAGTTGGTGTTTTGCTGGCATTGCCTTTAGTGCTCAATGTGCAGAAAAAATCACTACAAATCAGTGCGCGGCAAATTTACCAGTTAACCGCTTGGTTAGTTTTATTTGTGATTAGCGAGCTGATTATTTCTGCTTTAGTACCAAGCTTAAATAAACAATTCATGTTATCCATATTCCTCATTTTGCCTGCATTGGTTTGGGCTTCGATGAACTTTGGCATTGTTGGCGGATCGTTGGTGGTGATTGTGCTATCGGTGATTGGTGTGCTGATTGCATCCAACGGTTATGGGTCTTTTTACAGCATTAGCGCCACTGACGGCATCTTTTCGCTATGGATGTTTATGGTGACTTTGGTTGTGATTATGTTATTAATTTCAGTATTGCAATCTGAGCGCAATTTGGCAGAAACTGCCTTACGCCACAACGGCAAACAGCTTCGCGCAGTGATTGATGGCGCTTTAGACGGCATTGTGACGATTGACCAAACAGGCGCTTTGGTTGAATTTAACCCAGCTGCTGAACGTATTTTTGGTTACAAAAAAGCAGAAGTGATGGGCAAATCACTGGCAGAAGTGATGATTCCACCGAATTTACGTAACGCTCACGATAAAAAGCACCGCGAATTTGTGTTAACAGGCAAGAAGAATATATTTGATAGGCGTTTAGAATTAACTGCAATGCGTTCAGATGGGTCAGAATTTCCAGTGGAATTAACGCTTACATCGTTAAATGAAGATAGAACTTCACTAATCACCGGCTTTATTCGTGATATATCAGCGCAAAAGAAAGCGCAGCAAGAAATTGAAAACTTTGCCTATTACGACACACTAACAAGATTACCCAATCGCCGATTATTAATCGACCGTTTTCAACGTGCTGCTGTTGCGTGCAAGCGCACCAAAACGCACTGCGCGTTAATATTTGCTGATTTAGATCACTTTAAATTGCTTAATGACACTAAAGGTCACGACTCAGGCGATCGTCTATTAATAGAAGTGGCGAATAGAATTCAGGATACCATTCGCGCAGGCGATACGGTTGCGCGGCTCAGTGGTGACGAGTTTGTGATTATCATTGAAAACTTAGATAGCTTGCCAAATATTGCTTATAGCCAAGCCAGCGAAGTCGCTCAAAAGCTATTGATGGAGCTAAATAAAAGCTATCAGCTAGAATTGTTTGAATTTAATACAACGGCTAGCTTAGGATTAACACTATTTAACGATGATAAATTGAGTTTTGAAGACCATTTAAGACATGCCGATACAGCGATGTATCAATCCAAAGCAGCAGGTCGCAACACATTCCGTTTTTATGATGAGTTAACACAGGGAAATGTAGAGCGTGGTTTTACACTAGAGTCTGCTCTACACAGTGCACTAAAAAATGAAGAGTTTTACCTGCATTTTCAAAGCATTGTGAATGAGCAGCAAGAAGTTGTCGCTGCAGAGGCATTGCTAAGATGGTCGCACAGTACGCTAGGCCTAGTTAGTCCTGCTGAATTTATTCCCATTGCCGAAAAAAGTAATCAAATTATCAAAATCGGCCATTGGGTGTTAGTGCAAGCGTGTCATCAATTAAAAGCTTTGGAGTCTTCACCAAAACTCAGTAAAATTATACTTTCCGTTAACATCAGTGCTAAGCAGTTTTTATATATTCATTTTGTACACGATTTGCGCGATTTAATTATAAAAACGGGTATCAATCCAGATCTTTTAAAATTAGAACTCACTGAAACTGCTGTGATTGATAACATTGATGATGTGATTGAAAAAATGAAAGTACTAAGAGGACTAGGCGTTAGAATTGCGCTGGATGATTTTGGCATGGGGCAATCCTCACTAATCTACCTAAAAAAACTGCCCCTAACGCAAATTAAAATTGATCGTTCGTTTGTAAACGATATGCTGACTGATTCTAGCGATGCCGCGATTATTCAGATGATTTTAGCCATTGGTACAACCATTCATTGCCATATTGTTGCAGAGGGCGTTGAGAAATTAGAACAATTTGAATTATTAAAGAAATTTGGGTGTCGTTATTTTCAAGGATTTTATTTTAGTAAGCCAGTATCATCTTTTCATTTTGAAAAACTGGTCGAATCACAATAAAAGATTTACCTGACTACCAAAAGCCAACCCAATATTAAACAGAATGACTGAGCTGCCATGTTACTGATGATTGATAATTACGATTCGTTCACCTACAACCTAGTGCAATATTTGGGCGAGTTGGGACAAGACGTGCAAGTGTATCGCAATGATGAAATTGATTTAGCCGCTGTTAAAAGCTTAAATCCGCGCCATATTGTGATTTCGCCAGGCCCTTGCACTCCAAACGAGGCGGGCATTAGTGTGCCGCTGATTCATGAGTTTGCTGGCAAGATTCCATTGCTCGGCGTTTGTTTGGGGCATCAAAGTATTGGCCAAGCTTTTGGTGGAAATATCATCAAAGCTAAAACCTTGATGCATGGTAAAACTTCACAGATTCACCATACTAATTCAGGTGTATTTAGCGATTTGCCAAACCCATTTACCGCTACACGCTACCATTCACTAGTGATTGAGCGCGCTACGGTTCCCGATTGTTTAGAGATTACGGCATGGACTGAAGATGGTGAAATTATGGGTGTTAGACATAAAACGCTACCAATAGAAGGCGTACAATTTCATCCCGAATCGGTATTAACTGAGCATGGACATGCCTTACTGAACAACTTTTTGAAGGCATATTAAGCGTAATGTCGTTAATCAATTACAAAAAAGCATTAGAAGCGCTGATAGCAGGCCAAGATTTAAGCCATGCTGAGATGTTAAGTATTATGCAGCAAGTGATGCAGGGCGAACTCACGCCTGCACAAATTGCAGGCTTTTTAATCGCTTTACGTATCAAAGGCGAAACAGTGGATGAAATTACCGCCGCTGCAACTGTGATGCGCGCGCTTTCCACCAAAGTCAATATTGAAGACACAACTCACTTAATCGACACTTGTGGCACAGGTGGCGATGGTATTCAAACGTTTAATGTATCCACCGTTTCAGCTTTTGTCGCCGCTGCCGCAGGCGCAAAAGTCGCCAAACATGGCGGCCGTTCAGTGTCATCCACTTGCGGCAGCGCTGATGTATTAGAAGCGCTGGGCGTAAACGTTAACTTAACGCCTGAGCAAGTCGCCAATTGCGTGAATACGATTGGCATTGGTTTTATGTTTGCGCCGAATCATCATAGCGCCATGAAGCACTCCGCCCCTGTCAGGCGCGACTTGGGTGTGCGTACGCTGTTTAATTTGCTTGGCCCACTCACAAATCCTGCCAACGCCAAGCGCCAAGTAATGGGTGTTTTTAGGGAAGATTTAACATTAACTTTGGCAAAAGTGTTGCAAAATTTAGGTTCAGAGCATGTATTAGTTGTGCACGGCCAAGACGGCATGGACGAAATTTCATTCACCGGCGATACGGCGATAGCCGAACTTAAAGATGGCAAGATTAGCCAATATACAATTAACCCAGCCCAATTTGGATTCAATTGTCACGATTTAAGTATTATTCAAATACAAAATGCAGAGCAATCAAAAGCCATGATTTTAGACGTACTTAACGCTAAAAATGATGCGAAAATTAGCGCAGCCAGAGAGATTGTTTTAATGAACGCAGGAGCTGCGATTTATGTGTCGGGTGTGGCAGAAAGCCTGCAAGCGGGTATTAATCTAGCCGCTTCTGTGATTGATAACGGGCAAGCGTTAGCTAAACTCACTGCGCTTAAAGCGGCTTAAATGCAATTAAATTCAATGTTTGTCACTTATTTTAAAACCCTGATACTTGCATTGTTAGTTAGCGCTTGCTCACAAAGTGAGCCTTCTGCTGATTCAAATAGTGGCAAGCAATCGGCAACTGCGGTCAAATCGCAAACACAGCATTTGCAGTTAAAATCGCTGGGTTCAAATGTATTCACAGGTACATCAAATGATAGTGATGCGCCAAATTTGCGCAGTGCACAAACGCTATATTTAGCTAAGCTGAGCGATGTACAAGTAGAAGATAATGGTAAAGTGATTAAAATTTTGGCCAATGATAATGACGGATCGCGGCATCAAAAATTCATCGTCCAAATTGCTAGCGGACAAACGTTATTGTTTGCGCATAATATTGATTTAGCGCCGCGTATCGATGATATTGCAGTGGGCGATACCATCAGCTTTCGCGGTGAATACGAATACAACCCCAAAGGCGGCATCGTGCATTGGACGCACCACGATCCACAAGGCAGCAATTTTGGTGGCTGGATTAAACACAATGGCAATATTTATCAATAATTTAAATCACGATAATTTGCATCAAATTAGGTGTTAAGTACCATTTTTAAGGTCAGACAAACCCAGATATGAGCGATATTTTAAATAAAATTTTAGCCACTAAATTAGTGGAAGTTTCTGCCGCAAAAACAGCAATTAGCGCTGAAGCAATACAAGAACTCGCTCGCGCCCAAGCAAAACCGCGTGATTTCATAGGTGCTATCCGCGCAAAAATCGCGGCCGGCGATGCGGCTGTCATTGCCGAGATCAAAAAAGCCAGCCCATCCAAAGGCGTGATTCGTGCTGATTTTAACCCAGCAGAAATCGCTAAAAGCTATGAAAATGGTGGCGCAGCTTGTTTGTCAGTACTCACTGATGTTGAATATTTTCAAGGTAATAGCGATTATTTAAAACAAGCGCGCGCCGCTTGCAACTTACCTGTGCTTCGCAAAGACTTTATGATTGACACCTATCAGGTGTACGAAGCGCGCGCGATGGGTGCAGATTGCATTTTGCTAATTGTAGCCGCGCTCGAATTAAGCCAGATGCGTGAACTAGAAAAAGTGGCGCATGATTTGGGCATGGCGGTGTTGGCTGAAGTGCATGATGGTGACGAACTTGAATTGGCATTGCAATTGGAAACACCGCTGGTAGGCATTAACAATCGTAATTTACGCACTTTTGATGTCACCTTACAAACTACATTGGGCTTGCTAGATAGGTTGCCTGACGACCGTATTATTGTGACTGAATCGGGCATTTTTACCGCTGAAGATGTCAAATTGATGCGCGGTAACCATGTGCATACATTTTTGGTGGGTGAGGCGTTTATGCGACAAGCTGAACCAGGTGAGGAATTGGCAACAGTTTTTGCCTAAAAAAATTGGTTAAGTCTAGATTAAAGGATGCAACATGAGCTACCCCTATTCCCGCCCGCGTCGTATGCGTAAAGATGAATTTTCACGCCGCTTGATGCGCGAAAATGTACTCACCAGCAACGATTTAATCTACCCTGTATTTGTATTAGATGGTGAAAATCGTATAGAAGAAGTCACTTCTATGCCCGGCGTAAAGCGCCAAAGTATTGATGTGTTATTGAAAACTGCAGGTGAATGTGTCGCACTTGGCATTCCATTATTAGCGCTTTTTCCAGTAGTGGATGCGAAATTCAAAAGCCTAGATGCTGCAGAAGCCTTTAATCAAAACGGCTTGGTGCAGCGCGCGGTTAAAGCATTAAAAGCGGCTTATCCGCAATTGGGCGTAATGACGGATGTCGCGTTAGACCCTTATACCACGCACGGCCAAGACGGCTTGATTGATGACGCTGGCTATGTGTTAAACGATGAAACGATAGAAGTATTGGTAAAACAAGCCATATCGCACGCAGCAGCGGGTGCTGATATTGTTGCACCCAGCGATATGATGGATGGCCGTGTGGGGCAAATCCGCGAAGCGTTAGAAAGCACACATCATATTCACACCAAAATTTTGGCGTACTCTGCCAAATATGCCTCCGCTTTTTATGGTCCATTCCGCGATGCAGTCGGCTCAGCTGGCAACTTGGGTTCTGGCAATAAATATACCTATCAAATGGACCCAGCTAATGCCGATGAGGCGATGACCGAGGTTGCGCTGGATATTTCGGAAGGCGCAGATATGGTGATGGTAAAACCTGGCATGCCGTATTTAGATATTGTGCGTCGCGTGAAAGATGAATTTGGCGTACCCACTTTTGCCTATCAAGTGAGTGGCGAATACGCCATGCTAAAGGCCGCCGCGCAAAATGGCTGGCTAGATGAAAAGGCTTGTGTATTAGAAAGCTTACTGGCGTTTAAACGTGCAGGTGCAGATGCAATTTTGACGTATTTTGCGATGGATGCAGCGCGTTGGTTAAAAAGTTAGGCTAATTTGAGGGTTAAGTCGCTTTTGTCACTATAAATTTATACGTACTTAACACATAAAAAGCATCAAAAAACTGAGATTAACGCTTTCAGTTCAGCGATATTCATGCGCTCGGCATTTGCACCATCACTGCTCTTTTTGGTGGCAACACGTAAATCATCCACATCAAACACGCTCAGTTTCTGTACACCCAATTCAGTTTCTAAGGTAAACACAGGTACTGTTTTACGCACTTTATCTTTCTTATCTTTGCTGGGCTTATCTGATAAGCGATACGACTTTTCGCTGCTTTCAAATGGAATTTGCATATTCAGCAAAAACATTTCGACTTCTTTTGCGCTATCAGCAAATAGGTGAATATTGGTTTGTGCAAATTTTCCTGCCGTGCCATCCAACACACTACCTGTTAGGTGCGGATTAAAACGCTCAAATAATTGCATGGTGATGAGTGCTGCTTTGCGTAGCTTTTCTAGCTCTAGTGGCTGCTCATCGGCGTTGTAGATTTCGTGATACAGCCTGATTTCTTCTTCAATTTCGGCATTGGTGGGTAGTACGCTATTTTCGCTGATACACAATTGCTTACCTGCTTTTTTCTTAGCATAGGCAAAATCATTGATGCCGTCTTCTGCCATCATACGCGCGGCTTGCTGGGCAATCATCTGCCGAATATGATCTTGATTTTCGCGTGCCATCACTAATTAATTAGTATCTGGATGGGCTTAACATTTGAGCGGCCGCGTCTGACCCGCCAACTGTGCTGGCGGGTTTAGCAACTGGCTTGGGTTTGTTGGCTGCTTTTGTATCTTGCGCCGAATCGCGCATTGGTTTAATTGCTGGCTCGTTTTGCTTGTCTTGATTGTTAGGCAGTGGACCACTAGGTTCGGGCTGCCACTGCAATGGATTGATCATGTTTTCTGGGAAGCTTGATACATCTGGTTCTTCCATTGGTGGCAGAGCAATCTCTGCAGTGGGCGGCGGATTTTCATGATAAAAATATTCATTAATTCCATCTTCATCTTCACCGACTAGCACACCCGTGCCTGGGTTAATTTTTACTGTCATGACACCATCTGGTATTTTGACTGGATTATCTGGCATACCCTTTAATGCGGTTGCCATATAGCTAATCCAAATAGGCAATGCAGCTTTACCGCCTGTTTCGTCACGCCCTAGAGAGCGTGGCTGGTCGAAACCAATCCATGCTACTGCCACTTGTCTTGGATTGTAGCCAGCAAACCATGCATCTACTTGATTATTCGTAGTGCCTGTTTTACCAGCCAAATCTTGACGTCCAAGTTGCCTTGCCTTGGTAGCAGTACCTCGTTGCACAACGTCATGCATCATAGAAGTCATCAGAAAAGCGTTGCGGCCATCAATGACTCTAGGCGCGTCTTGCCCAGCAACTGGGTAGCGTGTCTGCTCAATGATATTGCCATTACTATCTGTAATTTTGCTGATTAAATGTGGCTTGACTCTGAAGCCACCATTGGCGAAAACTGCATAGCCATTCGCCATTCCCCAAGGCGTTGCAGCGCCCGCGCCTAATGCCATCGTGAGATAAGCGGGATGGTCTTTGCGTGAAAAACCAAATTTAGTAATGTAGTCTTGCGCGTAACGTGTACCAATTTGTTCAATCACACGTATAGAAACCATGTTTTTTGATTTAGTCAATGCAGTGCGTAAGCGCATTGGCCCACTAAATTGCCCATCATAATTCTTAGGCTCCCATGCTTTATTTCCGCCTACCTCTTCTGCTGTCATTGCAAAAGGTTCATCTTCGATGATGCTAGCGGGCGTTAAGCCTTTTTCTAAAGCGGCAGAATAGACAAAGGGCTTAAAACTAGAACCTGGTTGCCGCCATGCTTGCGTCACATGATTAAACTTATTTTTATTAAAATCAAAACCACCGACTAACGCAGTAATTGCGCCATTTGCTGGGTCAAGCGCAACCAATGCTGCCTCTACTTGTGGCAATTGAACAATATGCCAAGTACCTTGGCTTTTAATAATACGCACTACCGAACCCGCTTTAATTTTATGATTCTTAACCACTTTATCAGCCAAGTTTTTTTTCAGCACACTCAAACCAGCACCACTGATTTCTAACACTTCATTTTTCTTACTAAACACCTTAACCAACTTGGCAGAAACCTCCAAAACAACGGCTGGTACAAATCCGTTATACTCTTCAATATCTTCTAAAGCCGTTTGCAAGCCCTCTGCTAAATCAGCTGATTGCAACTTATTTAAATCAATTGTTTTTTCTGGTTTTTGATACCCTTGCCTACTTTGGTACTCTAAAATACCCTGCGTCACCGCGCTGTTAGCCGCTTCTTGGTTAGACTTTTTAATAGTAGTGTAAACTTTTAAACCGCTGCTGTAAATTTCGTCTTGATAGCGCTCATACAAACTTTGCCGCACTATTTCTGCCACATAATCTGCAGATAAATCACGCGCTTGTTTTGATGTTTTAAATGTTAATTTTTGCTGCATGGCAGCATTAAATTCGGCTTCATCAATAAATCCGTAACGCCGCATATCACGCAGCACTTCATGCTGCCTGCTTGTCGCGCGCTTGAGATGAGTAAATGGATTGTACCCAGATGGTGCTTTTGCTAAGCCAGCAAGCAATGCCGATTCGGCTAACGTTAGCTTGGACAATGATTTTCCATAATACACCTGGGAAGCGGCGGCAAAGCCGTAAGAGCGCTGACCCAAATAAATTTGATTTAAATAAAGCTCTAAAATTTGATCTTTAGATAATGTTTTTTCAATCTTTAGCGCTAACAACGCTTCTTTCACTTTAGTCACCATGTTGCGTTTATTGCCTGGTGTGGTAAAAAAGTTTTTGGCCACTTGCATGGTAATAGTACTAGCACCCTCATGACTTTTGCCAGTGACGTTGTTTTTAATGGCCCGCAATATGCCTTTAGTATCCACCCCGCCATGCTGATAAAAACGGCGGTCTTCAATTGCTAATACCGCATCTTTTAAATTTTGTGGGACTTTATCAATACTGACAAACGCGCGGCGCTCCTCACCAAACTCGCTGATTAAAAAACCATCCGCAGAATATACGCGCAAAGGCAGTTTAGGCTTGTAATTAGTGAGTGCATCTAAAGATGGCAATGTTGGATAAATTAACGTAACCGCAAGCGCTGCCATAGCAGACACTGTTAATCCGCCAACTAGAATAAACAAAATTAAAAAGTGCCACCATTTTTTTGGGACCATATGCTTTAAAACCATCGATATTTTTTAACGAAAAGAATCATGACTATTTGAACTACAAACAATAGTATATAAGTTAAACAAGTATTAACCAAAATTAGCGCCTATATTTTTACTTTACGTTCATTTTTACTTCACACTAATCCTTTATGCTTTTCGTCAATTTTCACGCATTAAGTCTTGTATTAAAAATGGCACAGCTGTTGTAATTGTGGTCTCAGTTTAAATATAAAATTAAAATTTGCTTTACAGGGCGTAAAGTTGTTGCTAGGATTTAATGTAAATTATCACTATCGTGCGTAACCCATGAATATAGAAAGAGAATTTTAATTTGAAATTCGATTTTTTCAATGAAAGTACTCCTCCACTTATTGGTGTGGATATCAGCACTTCAGCTGTCAAAATGGTAGAACTCTCGTCTACGGGCAAGGGTTCTTATCGTCTTGAGGCTTACTCGATAGCCGCCATTCCAAAAGATGCAATTGTAGATGGCAATATTTCTGGTTTAGAGCAAGTTTCAGACGCCGTAAAATTGGCGTGGAAACTGCTAGGTTCGCGCGAAAAGCGTACTGCATTAGCACTACCTTCTGCTGCAGTCATTACCAAAAAGGTGATGATGTCTGCTGAGCTACGCGAAGAAGACATGGAAGTGCAAGTCGAAGCCGAAGCAAATCAATATATTCCATTCCCACTAGAAGAAGTGAATATTGATTTTCAAGTCATTGGTCCTGCAGCTAACAGTCCCGATGAAGTAGAAGTGTTAATTGCTGCAGCAAGAAAAGAAAAAATTGAAGACCGTGTAGCGGCGGCTGAAGATGCTGGCCTAAAAGTGATTGTGATGGATGTAGATACCTATGCCACAGAAGCAGCCTACAGCCTAGTAGCAAATCAAATCCCTAACAAAGGTAAAGATCAAACAGTCATGATTATCGATATTGGTGCAGGAATTATGCATATCAATGTTTTACATGACAATAAATCAGTTTATGTGCGCGAACAAGCATTTGGCGGCACACAACTGACACAAGAAATTCAACGTCGCTTTGGCTTATCAGCAGAAGAGGCAGAAATTGCTAAACGCAAAGGTGGATTGCCCGAAAGCTACGAAAACGAAGTATTGCAACCTTTTATGCAGTCACTTTCTACTGAAGTAGCGCGCGCATTACAGTTTTTTACTAGCTCCACACAATATAACCGTGTTGATCACTTGGTGTTAGCGGGTGGTTGCGCTGCAATTCCTGCAATTGACGTGCTTGTGCAAGACCGTACACAGGTAAACACCATCATTGCCAATCCGTTCCAATCGATGTCACTAGCGACCAAAGTTAAGCAGCAGCAGGCTTCCATTGATGCGCCTGCACTATTAATTGCGTGCGGGCTAGCAATGCGGGGAGTAGATTAATATGATGCGCATTAACTTATTACCGCATCGCCAATTAAAACGCGCCGAGCGTCAACGCCAATTTGGATTAATGGCGTTAATGGCCGCCGTTGTAGCTGGTGCTATTGTGTTTACTGGCTGGACATATCTAGGCGCAAAAAGAGACTCTCAAATTGAACGCAATAGTCGTTTAGAAGCGGCAATTGCAAAATTAGATAAAGAAATTGCCGATATTAAAGATCTAAAAGATCAAATTAGCAATGTATTAGAGCGCAAGCAAATTGTTGAGAATTTACAAACGAATCGCAGTCAATCGGTTGTGATTTTAGATGAACTTTCTCGTCAACTACCAGAGGGCTTGTACTTAAAAAGCATCAAGCAACAAGGTAACCTGATTATTTTAGAAGGCGTTGCAGATACGAACGCACGTGTAGCAACACTTGTGCGCAACCTAAGCGTTTCTAACTGGATGGAGTCACCCAATCTGATAGAAATTAAAGCAATGACAATAAATGGTATTAAGCAAAACGACTTTACGCTGAATGTGTCGTTAAAAGTGCAAAAAGCTGAAGAAGCACCCAATAAAAAATAAAATCAAAGGGACATAATTGCGATGAAATTAGATGATTTTAATAATATTGATATTAAAAATGCAGGCAGTTTACCAATGCCTGTTAAATTGGTTTTGCTGGGATTCATATGCGTTATCTTGATAGGTTTGGGATACTGGTTTTTGTGGAGCCCTCAAATAGATGAATTCGATCAAGCTGAAGCAAAAGAGCAGGAGTTGCGTCAATTATTCTTAATTAAAAAGGGTCAAGCTGTAAAAATTGATGCTTACAAACAGCAGATGATTGATATCGAAAAAACATTCGGTGCATTACTCAAGCAGTTACCAGATAAATCTCAAATGGACGGATTGCTAACTGATATTAACCAAGCTGGTTTAGGCCGCGGATTAGAGTTTGAGCTATTTAAACCTGGGCAAGAAACGACTGCAGACTTTTACGCAGAAATGCCTATTCAAATTAAAATTAAAGGAAGTTATCACGATGTGGGCGCATTCGCGACTGATATTTCCAAGCTATCCAGAATTGTAACCTTGAACGATATGGCGATATCCCCTTTAAACAAAGACACCAAAGACAGCCCTTTAATTTTAGAAGCAGTGGCAAAAACATATCGCTATCTCGATTCTTCAGAGCTTGCTGCTAAAAAAGCATCTGAAGTGAAAGAAGTTAAAAAATGATACGGTACAACTCTCTATTAAAATTACCTGTTATTTTGGTGTTAAGTTTATTGCTAGCGGCCTGTAATAGCAGTGAAGGCGACGACCTAGACAAATTCATGTCAAGCTCATCTAATACCATGAATAAAGGTGTAGAGCCCTTACCTGAAGTATTGCCATATTCGCCACTTCAATATAACGCTGATGGCACGCTAGCCGACCCATTCAGACCACGTAAAGCAGCAAGTAAAAATGGTTCATTACAACCCAACACAAATCGTCCAAAAGAAGCGCTTGAGGCTTATCCTCTAGAAAGTCTGAAATACGTAGGATTATTGAGCCGCAACAAATTGAGCTATGCACTGATTAAAACGCCAGACAACACTTTACAACAAGTAAAAATCGGTAACTATTTAGGCCCTAACTATGGCCTAGTAACCGCCATTAATGAAAGTGATATTGCACTGAAAGAAATTGTGCAAGATGACCTCACTGGTGACTGGATTGAACGTAGCGCAAGTATTAATCTGCAAGAATAAATGATGGGAAAGAATATGCTTAACACGATAAAAAAATTTTTTACACTGCCGCTACTGATAATCAGTCTTAGCCTTAGTCTTGCTCAGAGCGTTTTTGCAGAAGAAGACCCCGCCTTAGATAACAAAATTGAAAGCATTGATTTTTCTGCACTTTCTGGTGGTCGCGTCAGTATTCGTTTGCAGATGAAAGAAGCCCTGACCAACCCGCCAGCTGGCTTTACGCTCAACAATCCTGCTCGCATTGCTTTGGATTTTCCAAATACAGCCAACGGTTTGAGTAAGAATAATATTTCAAGTGAGCAAGGTGCGCTCAAAAGCGTTTCATTTGCACAAGCAAAAGATCGCACACGCGTGGTGCTGAATTTATCTAAAAACGTTAACTACAATACTGTTTTAAACGGCAAAGAGGTCATCATCACGCTTCAAGGCAATGAAGCAAGTGTTGGAAACACCAGCACAGAAACGCGTTTTGCAGAAGCGCGAGCTACCAGCCAAAGCCATGCTATTACCAATGTAGATTTTGCTCGCGGCAAAAATGGTGAAGGTCGCATTATTGTGGATTTATCTGATGCCAACTCAGGTATTAATATTAAGCAAAAAGGTAAGTTAATTATAGTTGATTTTGTAAATACAGATGTCTCTGCTGATTTGCAACGTCGCTTGAATGTGATTAATTTCAACACACCTGTTTTGTATGTAGACACCATGAAACAAGGAAAAAACAGCCGAATTTCTATTGAACCTAAAGGCATATGGGAGCAATCTGCGTATCAGGCCGACAAAAAATTTATCATTGATGTGCGTCAGGTTATTGAAGATCCAGACAAATTGGTAAAAGGCTCTAAACCTGGTTACTCTGGTGAAAAACTATCTCTTAACTTTCAAAATATTGAAGTGCGTTCAGTGTTACAAGTGATTGCAGACTTTACTGGTTTGAATATTATTACCAGTGACACCGTAACAGGCAATTTAACGCTAAGACTTAAAGATGTTCCATGGGATCAAGCTATGGATATTATCATGAAAAACAAAGGCTTAACGATGCGAAAATCAGGCAATGTGATTACTGTTGCCCCATCAGAAGAAGTGACAGCAAAAGATAAAGCGCAACTAGAGGCGACGCAAGCGATTGAAGATTTAGAGCCGTTACGCACAGAATCTTTTACACTTAAATATCAAAAAGCTTCAGAATTCAATAAAATTTTAGATGGCAGCAACTCATCTGGCGGCATTGCTACTGCAGGAGCCCCTGGGCAAAACCGTATTTTATCTAAACGCGGCAATGTGAATTACGATCCACGCACCAATACGCTGTTCATTCAAGACACCGCAAAAAAACTTGAAGAAATTCAGGCAATTATCAACAAAGTAGACGTATCTGTTAAACAAGTGATGATTGAATCACGTCTTGTTCTAGCTGAAGACACTTTTAGTAAAAGTTTAGGTGCTAGATTCGGTGTTCAAAGCGCTACGACCCCAGGCAACAACAGTTTAAGTCTTGGTGGAACACTAAATAACGGTGTTACAACTGGAGTAGGCACGCCTAACGCAGCTGTTATCGGAACTACCGATATTAACGGCAATACTGGCTTAAATTCTAATCTACCCGTTGCTAACGCATTTGGTAGCATTGCTTTTAGTTTGTTCAGACTACCAGCTGGATTACTATTAAACTTAGAGCTCTCAGCATTAGAAAGCGACAGACGGGGCAAAATCGTTTCTAGTCCGCGTGTGACGACTGCTAATCAACAAACAGCACGAATTGCACAAGGTGTTGAAATTCCCTACTTACAAGCATCTAGCAGCGGTGCAGCTAATATTGCCTTTAAAAAAGCAGAGTTAAGTTTAGAAGTCACACCACAAATCACACCAGACGATAAAATCATTATGGATCTTGAAGTCAGAAAAGATTCTCCTGGCGATGTTGTTGCTGGTGTGCCTGCAATCAATACGCAAAATGTTAAAACCCAAGTACTAGTATCTAACGGAGAAACAGCAGTGTTAGGCGGTATTTTTGAACAAACCGAAAACAATAGTGTGGATAAAGTACCATTCTTTGGTGATATTCCAATTATTGGCAACGCATTTAAACGCCGCACAAAACAAGACGACAAAAGCGAGTTGCTCATCTTTATTACGCCAAAAATTATGGATGAAAGTTTGGGCTTAAGATAAGCTAAATTGAAGACTTAACTGACAGAACGCACGCTTTAACTTAAAATGCCTATCATTAACTTGATAGGCATTTTTGCTTAAAAATTAGCGACAAAATATTGTGATGGAAGTGAATAACATTTTTTTTATTGGTTTGATGGGTGCGGGTAAAACCACCATTGGCAAAATTTTAGCCAAATATTTAAACAAACAATTTTATGACACCGATGTAGAAATCGAAAAGCGCACTGGCGTTAAAATACCGGTTATTTTTGATTTAGAAGGTGAAGCAGGCTTTCGTAAGCGCGAAACTGCGGTTATTCAAGATTTAGTCAGCCAACAACATATTGTGATGGCCACTGGTGGTGGTGCAGTTATCGCGGCAGAGAATCGTGAATTATTAAAAGCCAATGGACATGTGATTTATCTGCGCGCCAATGTGACTGAGCTTTGGCACAGAACGCGAAATGATAAACACAGGCCACTTTTGCAAAATGTCGATATTCGCACCAAGTTAGAGCAACTATATGCAGAGCGCAACCCTTTATATACTGAAGTGGCAAGTCATATTATTGATACGGGCAATCAGCCCGTAGGTAGCATTATTGCCAAGATACAATCCGCTTTAGACCTAAAATTTCAAGATTAAAATACTTAATGATACAAACTTTACACGTAGCACTAGATAACCGCTCTTACCCAATTCATATTGGGTCTAATTTGCTTAGTCAGGCCGATTTAATTCTGCCGCATCTTAAGCGTAAATATGTAGCCATTGTCACCAATACAACGGTTGCGCCTTTGTATTTAGAAAAATTGACTAGCACACTGCAAAATGCTGGCGTTACAGTCATTGAAATTATCTTACCCGACGGTGAAGCTTATAAAAACACAGAAACACTTAACCGCATTTATGACGCACTTTTAAAAAATCGTTGTGAACGTAGCACAACGTTAATTGCATTAGGTGGTGGTGTGATTGGCGATTTAACGGGTTATGCAGCAGCAACCTATTTGCGCGGCGTGCCGTTTATTCAAGTACCTACCACATTGCTTTCACAGGTTGATTCTAGTGTTGGCGGTAAAACAGGCATTAATCACCCATTGGGTAAAAATATGATCGGTGCGTTTTATCAACCCAAGTTAGTATTGGCTGATATTGACGCGCTACAAACCTTGCCACCACGCGAACTATCCGCTGGTCTGGCTGAAGTGATTAAATATGGGCTGATTCGTGATGCCGATTTTTTTGATTGGCTAGAAGTGAATATTGGCAAATTAATGGCTTTAGACGAAGCCGCCATTAGCTATGCCATTTACCGCTCTTGCCAGAACAAAGCCGAAGTCGTCGCCGCAGACGAACACGAAACAGGCGAGCGCGCCCTGCTTAATCTTGGCCATACTTTTGGTCATGCCATTGAAAATGCCATGGGCTACGGTGTTTGGCTGCATGGCGAAGCGGTTGCGGCAGGTACAATCATGGCTGCAGATTTATCAAAACGGATGAACTGGTTAAATGCAGACGAATTTGCGCGAATACTTAACCTATTAAATGCGTCGAATTTGCCCTTGCAAGCACCCAAATTAGGTGTGACTAAGTATTTGGACTTAATGGCGGGCGATAAAAAAGTAGCAGATGGCAAAATAAGGTTAGTTTTACAGCAAGGCATTGGCAAAGCGGTGATTACCGGCGATTACGATGCAAACAAACTTAATGAAACATTGTCGTTAACTTAAGATGAATACACTTGCCACCTACGCCGCCAACCCAGAAACAACGCTTGGCAGGCGCTTTCAAGAAGCGTCATCCCCTCTTCGCAACGCTTTTCAGCGCGACCGTGACCGCATTATTCACTCTACCGCTTTTCGCCGTTTAGAATACAAAACCCAAGTATTTGTGAATCATGAAGGCGATTTGTTTCGCACACGCTTAACGCATAGCCTAGAAGTTGCACAAATCGCGCGCGGTATTGCGCGCACGCTTAATCTGCATGAAGACTTAACCGAGGCGATAGCGCTTGCACACGATTTAGGCCACACGCCATTTGGTCACGCAGGCCAAGATGCGCTCAACGATTGCATGCGCGATTACGGTGGCTTTGAGCACAACTTACAATCTTTACGCGTGGTCGATCAATTAGAGCAACGTTATGCCGAATTTGACGGCCTGAATTTAACATTTGAACTGCGAGAAGGCATTCTTAAACACTGTTCACTTAAAAATGCCAAACAATTGGGCGATGTTGGTCAGCGCTTTATTGACAAAACCAACCCTAGCTTAGAAGCGCAATTAACCAACTTTGCCGATGAAATTGCCTACAACAATCACGATATTGATGATGGCTTACGTTCTGGCTTGATTACGGTAGAACAACTGCAACAAGTTGAGCTATTTAACTCGCAGCTAGAAACCGTTAAAACCAAATATCCGCAAATAGAACAAAGGCGGCTCGTCCACGAAACCGTGCGCCGCATGATTAACATTTTGGTGGTCGATTTATGCCAAACCAGCGCACACAATATCGCGCAACTTAACCCTAAAAATATCCAAGATATTCGCCAAGCACCCTATTTAATCGCATTTAGCCCAGCGGTTACGCAACAAAATTTGGCCTTAAAACAGTTTTTACGTCAAAATTTATATCATCACTACAAAGTTAATCGCATGAGCGCAAAGGCCATGCGCATTATTCGCGAGTTGTTTGAAGTTTTTTTTAATGACATCACCCTAATGCCGCCAGAACATCAAACAAACGCCAAGCAAGAAAAAGCGCGTGCTGTTGCCGATTATATTGCAGGCATGACTGACCGATTTGCCATACGTGAGCACCGCAGACTGTTTACCGTTGAAGCAGAGCTTTAGCGTATATCCACATCACAAACGAACAAACAACTGAACCAATAGTAAAAAAATGTTGCATATAAACAACAATTGTCTTTAATCACGCATAAAAGTCACAAAAACCTTGCCGTCAAAACAGCATCTTTGGCATACTGTGTAAACTTTCTTAGTAAATAAATAGTGGTACGTTTTATTGGGAAAGTTGGTGAACTTTTTTTGTTTTTGCGATTAATGTAAATCAATATTTAGCCTTAATCATAAAAATAAAGTTAATTTAAGTTACAAACTTTAAGAAATAAATTTTTGGAGATTCATATGAAAACAAAATTAAATTTAGCAGTTGCATCAGCTTTATTAGCTGTAGCTTCAAGCGCTAACGCTGGCATTTTAATTCCAGCTGGCGATTGGACAATCGACATTAGTGGTAACGTTAATACTTACTACAACTATACATCTTGCGATGACAACGCAGGCCCAGCTATTACTGGTGGTTTAGCATGTAACATTGCACCAGGCAATGGTTCAGATGACAGCATCAGCAGCGTACGTACTGGTTTGTTACCAGCTTTCTTAAGAGTTTCAGGTAAAACACGTCAAAACGACTTAGACATCGGCTTTACAGTCAGCTTTCAACCAGGTACTGCTTCTGGTGGTGCATTACGTACAACTGACCAAGAGAATCGTCAAACATTCTTAACATTTGGTGACAAATCATGGGGTACGATCAAATTAGGTCGTGATATCAGCCTATATGGTTCAGACGCTCTTTTTAACGACATCACTATCTTAGGTACAGGTTCTAGCTTTGCTGGTGCTAACTACCGTGCTGGTGCTGCTCAAGGTGGTGGTACTGGTGGCGTTTTTGGTAACCCAACTTCAGGTACTTCATTAGGTCGTATCGGTATTGGTTATCTATACCCTGAGTGGGTTGCTCAAGTTGCTTACCTATCACCAAACTGGAATGGTTTCTCATTCGGTGCTTCAGTAGTTGAACCGTTCCAAAACATTACTGGTGCTGGTGGTGCTCAATTTGACTACAGCCAACCTGGCTTCCAAGGCAAAGCGTCTTACGAGTGGGCTGGCGATGTAGGCGGTAAAGTTTGGTCTAGCTTCTGGACACAAAAAGTAGATGGCGTTGCAACAGCTACTAATGGCATTCAAGACTACCGCGCAACTATTTTTGATATTGGTACAAAATTAACATTAGGTGATTTTGAATTAGTAGCAACTTACTACGACGGTGACGGTGCTGGTACAACTGGCTTCTTGTTATTTGGTAGTGATGCAAATGGTAACGAGCGTGATTCAGATGGCGGCTACGTTCAACTTGGTTACAAAATCCCAGGTATCGGTACTAAAATTGTTGCCAGCTACGGTGAGTCTAACTTAGATGATAATGCAGTTGACCGCGGCACTAACTTAATTGAGAAAAATAGCTCATGGGTATTAGGTGCTTACCACCCATTAACAAAAAGCTTAAACTTAGTTGCTGAATACACAAGCACTAAATCTGAAGCACAAAACAGCAACCCATTAACTGGTGGTGCTCGTGATGTTGATGAAGATAACATCTCTTTAGGCGCAATCTTATTCTTCTAGTTTAATGCAGGCTTAGCCTGCTTAAATAAATGAATAAAATAAAACGGCAACTTAGGTTGCCGTTTTTTTATGCCTGTTTTAAGGGTTAAGTCTGCGGCTTATCACGCATGAGCGAATTGATTTATAATCTTGGCTCATGCCAATCAACATTCAACAGTTACGACAACACAGCCAACAAAAACTCGTTACACAACTGGGGTTAACGCGACAAGATGCGCAGTTTGAATCGCAACTTTTGCTGCAAACTGTTTTAAAAGTCAATCGCGCTTGGCTGATTGCGCACGAAAGTGAGATGCTGGCAGCTAATGATGATGAATCATTTGAAGGACTGCTTAATCGACGCGCAAAAGGCGAGCCTATTGCTCATATCATCGGTTATCGCGAATTTTATGGTTTGCGTTTAAAAGTAACGCTCGATACGCTGATTCCCAGACCTGATACTGAAACCTTAGTGGAGGCAGCCTTAACAAAAATACCAATTACTGCGCACTCAAATATTCTAGATTTAGGCACAGGAACAGGTGCAATTGCGTTGGCTATTGCACACAACCGCCTGCAATCAAATGTGATAGCCACAGACATTTCACAACAGGCGCTTAATGTTGCGATTGAAAATGCAACAAACTTAACGATTCAAAACGTTCAATTTATACAAAGTGATTGGTTTTTGGGTATGAGCCATCAACAATTTGATGTGATTGTAAGTAATCCACCCTATATTGAAGCCGATGATATCCACTTAAGCCAAGGTGATTTACGTTTTGAGCCTTTGTCTGCATTGGCATCGGGTAAAGATGGTTTGGATGATATTCGTCGGATTGCTCACAGCGCACCCAATCATCTAAAGCCAAACGGCTGGCTGATGTTTGAGCATGGTTACAAACAAGCCCAACATGTCGCTGACATAATGGCCGAAAATGGTTTTAGTCAGATTAGCCATATGAAAGATTTAGCAGGAATTTTACGCGTAACAATGGGCCAGTTATCTAAACTGTGACAGATGGTAATGCTTAAAATGACAGGCTTAGCGACGGGGTTATTTATAGGCTTTTCAATAGTATAATTGCGGTATGACAGAAATTAATTCAATCGGAATCGTTCAATCCAACACTGTGTATTTTGATTCATCACTGACGTTAAAAAGTGGCGAGGTGTTGCCGCAATTTCATTTGGTTTATGAAACCTATGGCACGTTGAATGCCGATAAAAGCAATGCCGTCATCATCTGCCATGCACTTTCTGGCAACCACCATGTTGCAGGAAAATATGCAGAAACCGACAAAAATGCGGGCTGGTGGGATAATTTAATTGGCCCGAATAAACCGTTAGATACCAATAAGTTCTTTGTCATTGGACTTAATAATTTGGGCGGCTGTCATGGCAGTTTTGGGCCATCTAGCATTAATCCTGCAACCAATCAGCCTTTTGGTGCAAGCTTCCCTATTGTGACTGTTGAAGATTGGGTTAACTCGCAAGCGAGACTTTTAGCCTATCTTGGCATTTCACAATTGGCGGCTGTGGTGGGCGGTAGCCTAGGCGGTATGCAGGCCTTGCAATGGACAATTGCCTACCCAGATTTGGTTCGCCACGCTTTGGTCATAGCATCTGCGCCCAATTTAACCGCACAAAATATTGCCTTTAATGAAGTAGCACGCCAAGCAATTATGACCGACCCTGAGTTTCATGCGGGTGATTATTATGCCTACAACACGGTACCGCGGCGCGGCTTGCGTATCGCGCGCATGCTAGGGCATATCACTTATTTAAGCGATGATGCGATGGGTGAAAAATTTGGCCGCAAACTTAAAGACACCATTAAGTATGGTTTTGATGTGGAATTTGAAATGGAATCTTACTTGCGTTACCAAGGCGATAAGTTTGCAGGCGAGTTTGATGCCAATACCTATTTGCGCATGACACGCGCACTTGATTATTACGATCCTGCACTGGAATTTGATAACGATTTAAGTGCTGCCTTAAAAGTAGCTAAAGCACAATTTTTGGTGGTGTCTTTCACCAGCGATTGGCGTTTTTCACCTGCGCGCTCGCGCGAAATTGTGAAAGCGCTTCTGGATAACGAATTAACGGTTAGCTACGCCGAAGTGACTGCCGCGCATGGACATGACGCATTTTTAATGCCTGACGCACATTACCATGCCATTTTACGGTCTTATTTACAAAAAATTGAGGTATAAAACGTGTTAAGTAGCGCTCAAAATAATGTAAATAATACAAATTTAATGACCAAATACCGTCAAGATTTTGCGATTATCGCGGGCTGGGTGAGTTTTGGCTCAAAAGTATTAGATTTGGGTTGTGGCGATGGCAGCTTATTGCAATTTTTGCGTAGTGGCTTAGAAACAAAAGGCTATGGCGTAGAAAAAGATGATACAAATTGGCTGGCCTGCTTACAAAATGGTACCAATGTGATTCAAATGGACTTAGAAGCAGGTTTATCGGGCTTTGAAGACCAATCTTTTGATACCGTTATTTTGTCGCAAACGCTACAAGCCATGCATAATACAGAAGCCATTGTGCAAGAAATGCTGCGCGTTGGGCGCGAAATCATTGTCACATTTCCTAATTTTGGCTACTGGCGCAACCGTATTCAAATCACGCGTGGCAATATGCCTGTTTCAAAAAGCCTGCCTTACGAATGGTTTAATACGCCAAACGTGCATCTTTGTACGATTCATGATTTTGATCAATTTTGTAAAAATCACAATATTTCAATATTAGAACGTAAAGTCATTACTGATGCACAAGAAATTAGCTTTATGCCAAACCTATTTGGCAACTTAGCCATGTATCGCCTGAAGTCTCAATAATGGTATCTAAATAGTGGCAAACGATACCGCAATCAGTAACACCTCTATTTGGCAATCACTGATGAGCAAAAAAATGCTCATTTGTATTTTTACTGGCTTTAGCTCTGGCTTACCGCTTTATATCTTAATCAGCCTTTTACCTGCATGGTTAAGAAGCGAGGGGGTGAACTTAAAAGCAATCGGGCTATTTGCGTTAATTAATCTGCCCTTTACGTGGAAATTTTTGTGGGCACCCTTTTTTGACCGCTATATTCCGCAGTTTGGATTATTTAGCATGGGCCGCCGCCGCGGATGGTTGATTATTTCGCAAATATTATTGCTCATCAGCATTCCCGCTTTTGGCGCATTTAATCCCACGCTAGATATTTGGGCAATTGCTTACCTAGCCACAGTTGTGGCGTTTTTTAGCGCATCACAAGATATAGTATTAGATGCGTATCGCCGTGAATTACTGATTGATAACGAGTTGGGATTAGGCAACGCGGTACATGTCAATGCTTATAAAATTGCAGGCTTAATACCTGGTTCACTTTCGCTTATTTTGGCCGATCACATGGCTTGGAGCAGTGTGTTTTTAATTACTGCTTTATTTATGTTGCCCGGCATTTTAATGACGATTTTTGTTAGCGAACCTGCATTAAAAGATGGCAGACCAAAAACATTAAAAGCCGCCGTCATAGAGCCTTTTAAAGAGTTTATGTCACGCAATGGTTTAAAAACGGCCATGCTAATTTTAGCGTTTATTTTCTTTTATAAGTTAGGCGACAGCATGGCAACCGCACTAGCCACCCCATTTTATTTGGACATGGGCTTTAGCAAAACTGAAATTGGATTAATCGCAAAAAATGCAGGCTTATGGCCCAGCGTCATTGGTGGCTTATTGGGTGGCGTATGGATGTTTAAGCTTGGTATCAACCGCGCACTGTGGATATTTGGTTTTGTGCAGATGATTGCCATACTAGGGTTTGCATACCTAGCAACTATTGGGCACAGTTTAGTGTGGCTAGGCATTGTCATTGGGGTTGAGGCCTTTGGCGTAGGGCTTGGCACTGCTGCGTTTGTGGCGTATATCGCACAAACAACGCACCCTTTATACACGGCAACACAATTTGCTTTATTTACTAGCTTAGCCGCCGTGCCGCGCACTTTTGCCAATGCGGCAACAGGATATTTGGTTGAAAGCTTAGGTTGGTTTAAATTTTTTATGCTGTGTTTTATATTGGCGATACCTGGCATGCTATTGCTGTTTAAAGTGGCGCCTTGGAATACGGTTAAAGAGAACACTATTTAAGAGAATGCGCAATCACAGTAGATAGCGACACCCACCAAAGTATTTTGTAAGGCTACGTTTTAATTGGCGACTAACTTCTAACTTTAAAAGGAGTTATCGCATGCATTTTCTTACTAAAGCTTTTTTTGCCCTTAATCTATTAAACCTGACAATTCATCCAGCAATTGCGGCAGAGTGTTCTGCCAAAAGCGGTGCTTCAACTGTGCCTTTGCTAGAGCTTTACACTTCTGAGGGTTGCAGTAGTTGCCCACCAGCAGATAAATGGTTAAGTAATTTGAAGACCGATTCGAATCAACTCATTCCGTTGGCTTTTCATGTAGATTATTGGGATTATATTGGCTGGAAAGATAGATTTTCAACCGCAGAATATACGGCCAGGCAACGCAAAATAGCCGCTTTTAATCGTGCAGGTTTTGTTTATACACCTCAGTTTGTGATGAACGGACGTGATTTTAAAGGCGCTGACCGCTCAAATTTAAGCGGCATCGTTGAGTCAAGCAAAAAATTAGCCTCACGTGCTCACTTAAGTTTAAACGCAACTACACAGGCTAATGGTGAAATCACACTAAAAGTAGACGCAGAAGCGGTTAAACCAAGCGATATAAAACATAGCGATGTGTTTGTGGCCATTTATGAAAATAAATTAGTCAGCAAAGTGAATGCAGGCGAAAACAGTGGCAGAGAATTAAAACACGATTATGTGGTGCGTGAATTCTTTGGCGCGTATCAAATGAGTAGCCAAAACGCTTTTACTAAAAACTTTACGTTAAAGCCAGATTTGAAAAATAAAGCGTATAAATTTGAAAATATGGGTGCGGTGGTATTTGTACAAAACAACCAAAATGGTGAAATTTTACAAAGTTTAGCGCTTAAGTTCTGTGATTCTTAAGCCTTAAAGGCACTTAAATTGACGGGTGTTTTAAATACTTAACACATTTAAACACCCTAATTTATTAAACTAGATTAAAAGTACTCAGTTTTAACTATTAATCCTTGATTAAGCCAAGATGACAAATATTGGGCAGCTTGCATAGTGGCTTCCTGGTCTGTGCATTTATCTTCAAGCCATTCACACATGCCACCAAAACTCGCACCTGTTGCAATTAATTTAATGGCTTGGTCTTCTAAACTATCCAATGATTGATAATGTGCGCTCATATTGGTGCGCCATACCAAGCATGATTCATCGATTTGCTGAGCAGCTGGCGGATTTTCTTCTGCATCTAAAGCCTGCCAAGTGAGCACTGCATTCCATTTAAGTGGTAATAATTGCACCGAAGGATGAAATACTAATTGCAAATCAGCCCATGCTTCTGGCGGAATGTTGGCCAAATCTTGCAATTGCAATACCGGCGCATCTTCAGCATCAAACGCCAATCCCAGCGCCCACTCAAAAGAAGCCATTTCAGCGGCTATAGGATGTTGCGGTAAAGTTTTGATTAAATGCGTTTGCATTTTATCGCCCACCCAACGCATATTGCGATACATAGATGGATAAGCATCGATATAACTGCGTGCGGTAGCATCAAATAAATCATCGCCTAGCAAGGCTTTCAGTTTGGGATAGCTGGTTGCTAATGCTTCAATAATGCGCAGGCGGTAGGCATCTGCATAAATGCCTAATCTGGTTGATACGCCAACTTTTTTATCGTTAACGATATACTTTTTAAACGCAGCACCTTTTGTAGCATCAATTAAATAGGCCTGAAAGTCAGACTGCAGCTGCGCTAATTGGCTACTGGAATTACTCATGCCGCCGCCGTTAATTCTTTTGCTGCAATATCGCGTGCAATTTGTAGTTCTTGAATTAACTCCTCTAGTTCAGGCATTTGATCATCGCGCTCTATCATCGTTGATACTGCGCCTAGACGTGACAGCGCATAGCCATACAAATCCCATACAGGGTCTATCACAGGGGCATCATGCGTATCGATAATATAATCGCCATGATTTTGGTGACCTGCTAAATGAATTTGTTGCACACGTTTTTTTGGAACGCCATCAATAAAGGTTTTTGCATCAAATTGATGGTTAAAGCTACTGACATAAATATTATTCACATCCAGCAGCAACAAGCAATCTGCTTTTTCAGCAATTAAGCTGATGAACTCCCACTCTGTCATGCTGGAATCTACATAGCTAGCATAGCTGGATACGTTTTCAATGAGCATTTGGCGACCCAAATAATCCTGCACAATTTCGATGCGCTCTGCAACATGATTGGCGGTTTCTTCTGTATAAGGCAATGGCAATAAATCATGCATATTTTGGCCATGTACACCAGTCCAACACAAATGGTCAGAAATCCAGACAGGTTCAATACGATCGGCCAATTTACGCAAATCGCGCAGATAATCTGCATCCATCGGCGTAGTTGAGCCAATAGAAAGTGAAACGCCATGCATCACAACAGGATAATTTTCGCGGATACGATCTAGATAATGCAGCGGTTTACCGCCAGGTATCATGTAATTTTCTGAAATCGCTTCAAACCAATCAATATTTGGCTTGGATTCTAAAATTGCGTTGTAGTGTTCGGTGCGTAAACCTAAGCCAAAACCGAGGAAAGGAGGATTTTCAGGCATTTTTATTAGCCAATAATGGAATAATTAAGTTGCCATTCTCACACAATTTTGGGGAGTAATTGCATGAGAATGGCATGAACATTTACATGTTCACAATAAAAACTAAACTGCGTGACCGCCTTTGGCATCACATTCAGCAGCACTTAATGATAAGTGACCGTGGCCAGCACATGCGTTTTGGCCTTTACATGCATTAGCTGCAGAAGCGCAAGAACCTTGGCCTTTACATGCATTTTTCGCTGTTTTACATGCGTTTTGACCTTTACAGCTAGTTGCGGCTGTTTTGCAATCGCTAGTACCTTTACATGAGTTAACACCCACACAAGCCACGTTTGAATCGTTAGCTGCAGTTTTAGTACCAGCACCAGCACAGCCAGATAAAATGAGCGCTGCAGCGCCTAATGCTAACATTGCACCTTTTGAAGTTTGAACAGACATAATATTTCCTTCCTAATTGTTATGAAAAATCTACCATTTTCAGTTAGAAAGGTAGAAGTAGACAATATACGTGCGGTAAGACAAAACGGATTCATCACTACACATTGCTTTAGTCGCAATGGTTACGCATGCCTTACAAATTTTTATTATCTATTTACAATTAAATATGCACCTCAAATTAAGCCAAACAATTGAGCGAAATTTAAAGCTTACATAAACCCTTGCCTATGGCTGATAATCAATAATTAACGGTGCATGGTCGCTAAATTTTTGTGCTTTATAAATAGAAGATTGAATGGCGCGATATGCTAATTCTGGGGTGGCTACTTGGTAATCAAGCCGCCAACCTACATTTTTTTCATAAGCTGCACCACGGTTACTCCACCAGGTATAGCATTCTTCCGTAGTATTAGGATGCAAGGCGCGATACACATCTACCCAGCCAACGCGGCCAAATAAATCGGTTAGCCAAGCGCGCTCTTCTGGCAAAAAGCCTGAATTTTTTTTATTGCCTTTGTAATTTTTTAAATCAATTTCTTGGTGCGCGATATTCCAATCACCACACACCACTACTTCTCGCCCACTTTTTCTTAACGCCTCTAAATGCGGCATCATACGCGCCAGCACACTAAATTTAAACGATTGCCGCTCTTCTCCGCTTGAACCGCTGGGTAAATAAAGTGAAATCACACTCAAGTTCCCAAAACATGCTTCGATATAGCGGCCTTCTGAATCAATATCAGCAATACCAAGCCCCTCAATAAGTGCGTCTGGCTTTTGTTTACAATAAATGCCAACACCGCTGTAACCCTTTTTTTCTGCGTAATGAAAATAGCCATGGTATCCCGCAGGCGCTAGCATTTCTGCTGTCATATCCGCTGCTTGTGCTTTCACTTCTTGCAGGCAAACAACATCTGCTTGTTGCGTTTGTAGCCAAGCAAAAAATCCCTTGTTGGCCGCTGAGCGGATTCCGTTCAAATTCGCAGTTATAATGCGCATTATTGACTTTCGATATATAAATAATGATGAATACCCCACAATTAACGAATGTAGAGCAATTAAGCCAAGATTTTATCGCTTTTTCTATTCAAAAGCAGGTATTAAAATTTGGTGAATTTAAAACCAAAGCAGGCCGTTTAAGCCCTTATTTTTTCAATGCTGGCTTATTTAACGATGGCGAAAGCTTACTGAAACTGGGCGAGTTTTACTATCAGAGCATTCAAAACTCAGGCATTCAATTCGATATGTTATACGGCCCAGCCTATAAAGGCATCACTTTGGCAGCGGCAATTGCGATCGCTTTTGCCAAAAATGGTCATAATCTGCCCTACGCGTACAATCGCAAAGAAGCAAAAGACCATGGCGAGGGCGGCGTAATTGTTGGCAGTCCTTTAAAGGGGCGTGTTTTAATTATTGATGACGTGATTTCGGCAGGTACCTCGGTGCGAGAATCGGTTGATTTAATTACGCAACACGGCGCTACACCTTGCGCAGTGGCCATTGCGTTAGATCGCCAAGAGAAAGGTTTAGGCGATTTATCGGCTGTGCAGGAGGTACAAAAACTGCATCAGTTGCCAGTTTGTAGCATTGCAAATTTGACTGATTTATTGCAGTACATTCAAACCAAACAAGATTTGGCACATAATATGCTTCAAGTTAAAGCGTACCGCCAACAATATGGCGTTATTTTATAGATGACAAACGTGTAACTTGATGAATGTTTGGATAAATGCGATGCAAAAAATATTTTTTATAATATGTATATGCTTAAATTTAGCCTCTTTGCATGCGTTTGCAGAGGCGAAAAAAATTGTTAAGTGGGTTGATAGCAAAGGCGTGACGCATTACGGCGACAAGCTTCCTACGCAAGAAAACGGCCGTAGTAATACAGAAATGAATAATCATGGTGTTGTGATTAAAAAGAATATTGTTTTAGATCAACAGGCTGCAGTACTAGATCATCAAAAAGAACAAGAAAAACTAGATCAGGCACGCCGCGATAAAATTTTACTAGCGTCTTACACCAATGCCCAAGAAATTGATTTAGCACGCGATCGCAATTTAGAAACAGACCAAGCGGCATTACAAACATTGACGCAGCAAAAACAAATCAATACAAACAGAATTTCGCGCAACAATATAACAGCGCAACAACTAAAAAAAGCAAATAAGCCTTTACCTGCTGATTTAATCAATGATCTTAAAGAAGCAAAGCTTGAATCAGAAAATATCGATAAACAAATTAAGCAACGCAATGCAAATATAGTAAACACACGCAAACATTACGCTGAAGAAAAAGACCGTTTTATTGCGCTTAAACAAAACAATCTCAACGCACTTGAGCCGTCTTCTTCAAGCAAAGCTGCGTTTGCAATGAGTGTTAACGCCACGCAATAAATTCGACCAAAAAAATCGGTTAAGTTTTACGTTTAGCGCATCTTTGTTATGTTAGTTCGACAGTTTTTTCTTCAATAATTCGTTTACTTGCGTTGGATTAGCTTTGCCTTTTGATGCTTTCATGGCTTGACCCACTAGCGCGTTAAAGGCTTTTTCTTTACCTGCTTTAAACTCTTCTACCATAGCTGGATTGGCCTTTAGTACTTCATCCAGAATCGCTTCAATCGCACCGCTATCGGATTCTTGTTTTAAGCCTTTAGCCGCAATAATAGCATCTACTTCGCCCTCACCAACCCACATGGCTTCAAATACTTGCTTGGCCGCATTATTCGAAATCGTGTTATCGGCAATGCGTTTTAGTAACTGTGATAATTGCGCGGCGCTAATAGGCGATTGATTAATTGCTTTTTCTTCTGCGTTCAATTTAGCTGAAATTGCACCCATTATCCAATTGGCGGCTGGCTTTGCATCAGCTCCTGCATTGACAGTTGTGGTGAAAAAACCCGCCAACTCAAGGCTTGCCGTGAGTGCCGCTGCGTCATAACTACTTAAAGCATAATCCGCTTCAAAGCGTGCTTTCATCGCCTGTGGTAACTCTGGCATAGTGGCCTGCACGCGCGCTTTATCGGCGATTGTCACTTCTAATGGTAATAAATCGGGGTCTGGAAAGTAGCGGTAATCGTTGGCTTCTTCTTTAGAGCGCATGGCTTTTGTTTCGCCCGTATCTGGGTTAAACAATACCGTAGCCTGCTGAATTGTGCCGCCGTCTTCTAGCGTTTCAATTTGCCAGCGTGTTTCGTACTCAATTGCCTGCGTCATAAATTTAAATGAATTTAAATTTTTAATTTCGCGGCGGGTGCCAAATTTTTCAGTACCTTTTGGGCGTACCGATACGTTGACATCGCATCTAAAACTACCTTCTTGCATATTGCCGTCGCAAATATCAATCCATTGCACCAGCTCATGCAGTTTTTTTGCATATGCCACGGCCTCCGCCGCGCTACGCATATCAGGCTCTGTCACGATTTCTAATAGCGGTGTGCCAGCGCGATTTAAATCAATGCCACTCATTCCCTCTACTGCACCATGTACCGATTTACCTGCGTCTTCTTCCAAGTGTGCGCGGGTGATATTAATCACTTTCTCGTAAGCGGCGTTTTTACCGTTGGCTGGCACTTGAATCGTCACCGCGCCTTTGCCCACTACTGGCAATTCAAATTGACTAATTTGATAACCTTTTGGCAAATCGGGATAAAAATAATTTTTACGCGAAAAAACCGAGCGTTGCGGAATATCGGCATTAATCGCCAAGCCAAATTTAATGGCGCATTCCACCGCTTGCTTATTTAAAACTGGCAACACACCTGGTAGCGCAATACTCACTTCATCGGCTTGCGTATTTGGCTCTGCGCCGTAAGTGATGGAAGCACCACTAAATTGTTTGCTTTTGGTTCTTAACTGCGCGTGGGTTTCAAGCCCAATAACAACTTCCCATTCCATCTTAAATACCCTCTGGCATAGCGAGATGCCAATCTGTTACTTGTTGATAAGCATGCGCCACATCTAACATGCGCGCTTCATCAAAATAATTACCCATAATCTGCAAACCTACCGGCAAACCATTACTGAAACCAGCTGGAATACTCATGCCGGGCAAGCCTGCTAAATTGGTGGCGATGGTATAAACGTCTTGTAAATACATCGCTACAGGATCATCAGCTTTTTCACCTGCTTTAAATGCGGTAGAAGGCGCGGTTGGGCCTATTATTACATCGCACTGTTTAAATGCTTGGGTAAAATCATCAGCAATTAAACGGCGGATTTGCTGCGCTTTTAAATAGTAAGCATCGTAATAACCAGCACTCAATACATAAGTGCCAATCAAAATGCGGCGTTTCACTTCTGCACCAAAGCCTTCAGCGCGGCTTTTCATGTACATATCCATCAAGTCATCATATTCAGCCGCACGATGGCCGTAGCGTACGCCGTCATAACGTGAAAGATTGGAGCTGGCTTCGGCTGGCGCCAATACGTAATAAACAGGGATGGATAATTGACTGTTTGGCAGCGAAATATCCACTGTTACTGCACCTAGCTTGCGGTATTCAGCAATCGCCTCTTGCACTACTTTTGCCACGTTGGCGTCTAAACCGTCGGCAAAATATTCTTTTGGCAAGCCTATGCGCAAGCCTTTTAGTGGCTGGCTACCAGCCACTTTATCTAAGCCGCGCGTGTAGTCTTCTTTAGGGCGATTCAAACTGGTGGAATCGCGCTCATCAAAGCCTGTCATCACGTTCATCATTAAGGCACAATCTTCTGCGGATTTCGCCATCGGCCCTGCTTGATCTAAACTTGAAGCAAAAGCAATCATGCCGTAACGTGAAACCAAGCCATAGGTGGGTTTTAAGCCAGTAAAGCCGCAAAGGCTGGCTGGCTGGCGGATTGAACCGCCCGTATCTGTGCCTGTTGCTGCCGCACATAATCTGGCTGCAACTGCTGCCGCACTGCCGCCACTACTACCACCTGGCACACGGTCAAAATCCCAAGGGTTTTTAACGCCGCCAAAGTAGCTGGTTTCATTGGAAGAACCCATGGCGAATTCATCCATATTGGTTTTACCCAAGTTAACTGCGCCCGCGTTGTTAAATTGTGTAATCACATGTGCATCATAAGGTGCGACAAAGTTCGCCAACATTTTTGAACCGCAGGTCGTCTGCCAACCTTTAGCGCAAAAAATATCTTTTTGTGCAAATGGGATTCCAGTTAACGGCTCCGCTGTACCGTTTGCAATACGCATATCGGCCGCTTTGGCCTGCGCTAATGTTTTATCGGCATCTAAGGCGGTATAGGCATTAATTGTTGGATTGTATTTATTAATACGGTCAAGAAACGTTTGCGTCATTTCAACGCTAGAAATTTCTTTTTTAGCAAGCATTTGGCTTAAGTTTTTAAGGCTACTGTTAATCATATTATTTTTCTATTCAATCACTTTTGGAACAAGATACAAGCCGCTATCTACCGCTTTTTCTTCCGACCCATTTCCCAAAACAGGCGCGTTAATTTGAAAAGCTTCGCGCTGATTTGTTGCGGTTACCACATCTTCGCGTAAACGTTGCGTCACATCTTGCGAATGCGACATGGGCGTAATACCACGGGTATCCACCGCTTGCATTTGCTCGATTAAGCCTAAAATACCTGTCAGCTTGGTGAGTGTTTGATTAGCTTCTTGCTCGCTAATTTCTAGGCGCGCCAAATGCGCAATCCGTTTAATGTCGGTGATGTTGAGAGCCATAAAAACGATTCAATTTGAAAATTTAGAGGATTATTTAAACGTGCATTTAAAAAATTGTAGTTTGTTTGTAACAATCTGTAACTACAGCTTAATTTAAGATGCAATTTACGTTATTATACCTTGAATTTAAAGCATGCTTAAGTTGCATCGGTGGCTGGCATGCCCAGACCCAAAAACACAGGATAAACAATATGTTTGGTTTTATAAACAGTTACTTCTCTAACGATTTAGCTATTGATTTAGGCACTGCAAACACCCTAATTTACGCACGTGGCAGAGGCATTGTACTAAATGAGCCATCAGTCGTGGCTATTCGCCAAGAAGGCGGCCCTAACGGCAAAAAAGTATTACTCGCAGTGGGCTCTGACGCCAAAGGCATGCTTGGCCGCGCGCCAGCCAATATTCAAGCAATTCGCCCCATGAAAGACGGCGTGATTGCCGATTTCACGATTACCGAGCAAATGCTCAAATACTTTATTCGTAAAGTACATGAGTCACGCTGGTTTTCACCTAGCCCACGCATTATCATTTGCGTACCAGTTGGCTCAACCCAAGTAGAACGTCGTGCCATTAAAGAATCAGCAGAGCGCGCAGGTGCTAAACAAGTATTTTTAATTGAAGAGCCAATGGCAGCTGCTATTGGTGCCGATATGCCAGTTGCTGAAGCGACCGGCTCAATGGTCGTGGATATTGGTGGCGGCACCACAGAAGTGGGCGTGATTTCATTGGGCGGTATTGTTTACGCTAAAAGTGAGCGCGTAGGTGGCGATAAATTTGACCAAGCGATTATTGATTATATTCGCCGCAACTACGGCATGCAGATTTCTGAGCCTACCGCTGAAGCAATTAAAAAGAAAATCGGGTCTGCTTTCCCAGGCAGCGAAGTATTAGAAATGGAAGTTACAGGCCGCAACTTGGCAGAAGGCTTACCACGCAAATTCACGATTTCAAGCAACGAAATTTTAGAAGCCTTGACTGAGCCATTGAATGCCATTGTTGGCGCGGTTAAATCAGCATTAGAGCAAACGCCACCAGAATTGGGCGCGGATATTGCCGAAAAAGGTATGGTATTAACAGGCGGCGGCGCACTATTACGTGATATCGACAGATTATTAGTTGAGGAAACTGGCTTGCCAGTCATCGTGGCAGAAGACCCACTTACCTGCGTGGCGCGTGGCTGTGGACGAGCATTAGAAGAAATGGATAAGTTGGGCAACGTATTTGCAAATGAGTAAGCAGCCATCTTTAAATCCCTTATTAATCCATCAACACGCCCATTAGTGTTGGCATGCTTAAGGGTGTTCATCAAAAGCTAGAGCCGCAACAAACACCAGCCTTTTTTGTTCGCGGCGCTAGTCCGTTCTCTCGCATGGTGTTTTTTTGCGCGCTTTCAATCAGCATAATGGCGATTGATGCCCGTTTAAATTACCTTTCGCAAGTGCGCCAAGGTTTTATTGCAGCGCTGCACCCTCTAGAAATAGTTGCTAAAGCCCCAAGCAATTGGGTGCGTGATGTGAACAGGTATTTTTCTGCGCATAACCAATTAGTACAAGAGAATTATGCACTTAAGCAACAAGCGTTTGAACACCAAGTTAGATTGCAGCGCTTAAGTACAATAGAAGCAGAGAATACACATTTGCGTAGTTTACTCAATGGCGATATTCCGATTCAACCTAAAGCGATTTTGGGTGAAATATCACACACTGGGCGTGACCCTTTTAGTTTGGTGGTGGTAGTAAACCGCGGCAGCCAACACAACGTAAAAGCAGGCCAAGCGGTTGCAGATTCTAAAGGCGTAATTGGCCAAATCACGCGGGTTTTTCCTTTCAGTAGCGAAGTCACATTAATCACCGATAAAGAGCTGTCGATTCCAATTCAAATTGAGCGCAACCAGTTGCGCGCGATTGCCTTTGGTGAAGGTAATAACACCTTAGATATTCCTTATTTGCCTGCCAATGTGGATATTAAAGTAGGCGATAAATTAGTGACATCTGGCATTGATGGCATTTACCCTGCTGGCTTGGCGGTCGCAAAAGTAACCAAGATTCTACAGAATCCTGAGTCGCCTTTTGCTAAAATTATCAGTACACCAGTAGCAGAAGTGAGCAACCACTTACAGTTGCTGATATTAGAGCTGCCGCAATCCAAAGAAGCTACTTTACCTAGCACAAAACAAGTTTCCGCTGATAGCGAGCCTGCAACAGCAGTGTCAGCAAGAACGTTAGCAATCACCGCGCCCAAAAACAAGGCTAAGCCCAATGCGCCCAACTAGCCTAGTCGCCATTATTATCACTTTATTAATCGCGCTTATCTGCCAGCTTTTTCCGTGGGTTGGGCAGGGTGTTATTCTGCGCCCAGACTTTGTGCTGGTTGTCATCTTGTATTGGCTGTTGCGCGCGCCTAATTTTTGCAATGTGGGTACCGCATGGATTGCGGGCATATTAGTTGATTTGGCGACTGGCAGTTTGCTTGGCCAACATGCGTTAAGTTTTACCTTAACGGCCTACATTGGCCTGAGTTATCAACGCAGATTAGTGCTTTTTAATCCATGGCAACTATCTGCCTATGTGTTTGGTTTGCTGATATTTGAACGGCTACTGATGCTATTTTTAAAACTGTTTGAGGGTAATGATTACCCTGGCTGGACTTACTTTTTGCCTGTATTTTCAGGGTTAATCCTCTGGCAACTGATGATTCTGATGTTTGGTGCATTAACCAGACCTAAAACTAGATAGCTTTTTGCACAGCTTATATGGCCTATAGCAACGAACTTAAAAATCATCAAAATGAGCTGCATCACTTTAGGTTGCGCCTAACTGTGTTGGGTTTTTTGGTGCTAATTGCATTTAGTGTTTTGGTATCTCGGTTTTATTTCTTGCAAATTAACCGCTACGACTATTATCAAACGCTAGCCGAAAACAATCGTATTTCAATTGTACCTATCGCACCTAACCGCGGATTGATTACTGATAGAAATGGGGTGGTATTAGCGCATAACTTTTTTGTGTATACCTTAGAAATTACCCCTTCAAAAATAGCCGATTTAGAATCGACCATTGCTGAATTAGCGCAATTAGTAGAAATTAATAGTGTCGACTTAAAGCGTTTTAAGAAGCTAAAAGCGCAAAGCCACAGTTTTGAAAGTGTGCCGATACGCACACATCTAAACGAAGTAGAAGCCGCAAAATTTGCAGTCAATCGCTACCGCTTCCCAGGTGTCGAAATTAAATCGAGACTATTTCGCCATTATCCAAATGGCAAAATGGGCGCGCACATGATTGGTTATATCGGTCGTATTAATGACAAGGACCTGGTTAAGTTAGCCGAAAATGATGTTTTATCCAACTACAAAGGTTCTGATCACATTGGCAAAACTGGTATTGAACAATCTTACGAAGCTGAATTGCATGGTACAACAGGTTTTCAGCAAGTAGAAATTGATGCAGATGGCAAAGCAGTTAGAGTACTTTCTAGTACTGCGCCTGTTTCTGGCAACAATTTAGTACTTTCTGCTGATATTAAATTACAAGAAATTGCAGAAACCGCCTTTGGTGAACGCCGTGGTGCGTTAGTGGCCATTAAACCGAGCACAGGCGAAGTGCTTGCGTTTGTTAGCATGCCGACTTTTGACTCCAATTTATTTGTTGACGGCATTGATACAGAAAATTGGAAACTACTAAACGAATCACTAGATAAACCGCTGATTAACCGCCCTTTACGCGGCATTTATCCGCCCGGCTCTACTTTTAAGCCGTTTACTGCATTGGCAGGTTTAGAAGCAGGCAAACGTGAGCCACCCTTTAGTATTAGCGATGCAGGTTACTTTATGCTGCCTAATAGTAGCCATCGTTATCGTGATTGGAAACCTGGCGGTCACGGTAATGTTGATATGCGGCGTGCTATTACTATTTCTTGTGATACTTTCTTCTATGGCTTGGCGATAGAGCTGGGCATTGAAAAGTTAACCGATTTTGTTCGCCATTTTGGCTTTGGCCAAAAAAGTGGTATTGATATTGCAGGCGAAGTGAGTGGTTTACTACCAACACCTGAGTGGAAACAACGCCGTTTTAAACAGCCTTGGTACAAGGGCGAAACAGTGATTGTTGGCATTGGTCAAGGCTACACATTGGCAACACCCATGCAGCTAGCACAAGCAACTGCCATTTTAGCCAATAAAGGTGTAGCCATGCGGCCACATTTGGTTTCAAGCATTACCAATAGCAAAACTGGTATTAGCAAAGTGAGCACTACAGTTGTAAACAACACTATTAACCTAAAAGATAAAAATTTAGAGATCGTTAATCTCGGTATGATTGATGTGACACTACCAGGCGGTACCGCGGCCAGTGTGGGTGCGAATGCAGGCTATAGCATTGCTGCCAAAACGGGCACAGCACAAGTCATTGGCATTAAACAAAATGAAAAATATAATGAAAGATTGGTGAATGAACGCCATCGCGACCATGCTTTATTTATTGCTTACGCGCCGGCAGAAAATCCTACGATTGCTTTAGCTGTAATCGTTGAAAATGGCGGGCATGGCGGATCAGCCGCTGGGCCAATTGCCAGAAAAGTCATGGATTATTATTTACTCGGTAAATTACCAGCAGTTGACATACCTAAAGATGCAAAACCCTTACCGCTTGCAACTAATAATGCTGCTGCAGGCGCTAGTCAGCCAATCGAGAACGCCCCAGAAGAAGAGCACTATGACTAAGATTATTATGACTATGGCTGCTACGATTAAGAATATTAAGACTAATTTTAACGGTACTAATAGCGTAACTATTCATCAATTTTCTGCAAATGTTTTAGTGATAGCACAAGGCAAAGGGTTTTATGTTTAGCCAGCTTTTACAACGCTTTTTTAAACACATCGATTCGTTTCTGATTAGCTGCATATTATTTACGCTACTTGTTGGTCTGTTTGTGCTCTATAGTGCCGCAGGGCAAAATTTAGGCAGAGTAAGCGCGCAGCTGATTAATATTACAGTTGCACTAAGTGCAATGTGGGTTGTGGCTAATATTCAACCGCAGTTTTTAGAGCGCATTGCACCGCCTATTTATGCACTAGGTGTTTTATTGTTGATTAGCGTTGCTTTATTCGGCGATATTAGCCATGGCGCAAGGCGCTGGCTAAACTTAGGCTTTACAAAAATTCAACCCTCCGAAATTATGCGTATTGCTGTTCCCATGATGCTGGCTTGGTTTTTTGCAAAGCGTGAGGCAAGCCCTCGCATTAGAGACTTTGTA
Source organism: Proteobacteria bacterium ST_bin12 (assembly GCA_002083635.1). Taxonomy (GTDB): domain Bacteria; phylum Pseudomonadota; class Gammaproteobacteria; order Burkholderiales; family Methylophilaceae; genus Methylotenera_A. The sequence continues at coordinate 59,434 of MSXP01000006.1, forward strand.
TTTGCCGCGGTTTTATTAGCAGTTCCAGTAGTGCTGATTATGAAGCAGCCTGATTTGGGCACATCATTGTTAGTTACCGCATCTGGTTTTTATATTTTATTTTTGGCAGGTCTAAGTTGGAAATTTCTATTGGGCGGCGCAGTGACGCTTGGTGCGTTAACCCCTGTATTTTGGTCTATGCTTCATGATTATCAACGGCGCAGAATTGAAATTTTAATTGACCCTACGCAAGACCCACTAGGCGCAGGCTACCATACGATACAAGCGACTATTGCACTTGGCTCTGGCGGGGTGACCGGAAAAGGCTGGCTCAATGGCACACAATCGCAGCTGGATTTTTTACCAGAGCGCACCACTGACTTTATTTTTGCCGTATTTGGCGAAGAGTTTGGCATGATTGGCAATATCATTTTGCTGGTTCTATTTAGCCTCATTATTATTCGTGGCTTGGTGATTGCAGGGCAAGCGCAAACAACTTTTAGCCGATTATTAGCAGGTAGCATCACGTTAACTTTTTTTACTTATGGCTTTGTGAATATCGGCATGGTGAGTGGCATATTGCCAGTAGTAGGCGTACCCTTGCCATTAATAAGCTATGGTGGCACATCTATGGTATCGTTATTTATTGGCTTTGGGATTTTAATGAGCATTCAAACCCATAAAAAATTAGTGGTTTCAGGATAAACTTTATGAAAAAGTGTATTGTTGTCTTACTACTTTGTACTTTTTTTCTAGCGGCCTGCGGCAGTCCAAAAGTCGTCAAACCATTATCCAGCAGCCCACAAACTAGCAATCAAACAAGTACTGTTCCACCAACTACTACATCAAAATCTGGAGGCTATTATCTAGATGATGGTCCAGGGGACAATCCACCCAAAGATATTGATAGCATTCCTAATGCCATTCCAAAAAACGAACCTTACCTAGCGCGCACCACAAAACCTTATAAAGCGCTTGGGGCAACTTACACGCCAATGACTTCATGGCAACCATATAAAGAGCGCGGTGTAGCCTCATGGTATGGCAAACGCTACCATGGCCGAAGAACAGCTAGTGGCGAAGTGTATGACATGTACAGCATGTCTGCTGCCCACACTAGTTTGCCACTGCCCAGCTATGTTAAGGTGACCAATCCTGCCAATGGACGTTTTGTGATTGTGCGCGTAAACGACCGAGGCCCATTTAAAAGCAACCGCATTATCGATTTGTCCTACGCAGCCGCGTATCAATTACGATTTGCTTCAATTGGTAGCACTTTAGTAGAGGTAGAAGCAATAGACCCGAACAATACTGCCAGTTATGCACAAGCAGCACCTGCAAAAGTAGCTGATTTACCAAAAACGCAAGCTACTCCAACAACGCCTGCTAATAACAACTTCACTATCGCACCGCAGTACTTTGTACAAGTTGGCGCATTTAAAAATGAAGTGAACGCACAAGCGCTGGCAAAAAGAGTGCAATCATTAGATATTGCGCAAAATGCAGGCATTAACACTGTGTATAATGATTACCTGCATCGATTAAAACTTGGCCCTTATGAAAATAAACTTGAAGCCGAGAAAATCGTATCCGAACTACGTAAATTACTTAATTTGCGTGCAATTATTACCAATCAATAATATGACTATTACATCAAATTTTATGCGTATCTCAACTTACTTCTCCTACACACTTGCTTTACTGTTGATGCCGATATTAAGTTTGGCTCAGGTCGCACCTCCACCGTCTTTAGCTGTTAAGGCCTATTTATTACAAGATTTTAATAGCGGCACTTCTATTGCCGAGTATAAAAAAGATGAGCGCATTGAGCCCGCTTCATTGACCAAAATTATGACCGCTTATGTGGTATTTGATGCGATTCAACAAGGTCATCTTAAGCTGGATCAAACTTTGCCAGTGTCGGAAAAAGCTTGGAAAGTAGAGGGCTCTAAAATGTTTATCGAGCCAAACAGGCCCGTAACAGTAGATGAGCTATTGCATGGCATGATTATTCAATCAGGTAATGATGCGTCTATTACACTGGCAGAGAGTGTTGCAGGTGCGGAAGAGCAGTTTGCCGATATGATGAATAAGCAAGCGGCGAAACTCGGCATGAAAAATACGCATTATATGAATGCAACTGGCTTGCCTGATAGTAACCACTATACGACAGCTAGTGATTTAGCGTTGTTGGCCAGCGCTTTGATTCGCGATTTTCCATTGGAGTATCGTCGTTTGTATTCAGTCAAAGAATACACTTACAACAATATTAAACAGCCTAACCGCAACCGTCTATTATGGCTAGATGCGAATGTAGATGGCATGAAAACTGGGCATACGGAATCTGCGGGTTATTGCTTAATTTCATCCTCAAAACGCGGTGACACACGCTTGGTATCTGTGTTGTTGGGCGCTGTAAGCGAGGCGATGCGTGCTTCTGAGAGCCAAAAACTACTAAACTACGGCTTTCAGTTTTATGAATCAACCTTGGTATATAAACAGGCGCAAACTATCAATACCTTGCGCGTGTTTAAAGGCCAAGATAAAACGGTTGCAGCAACTGTTGGCAAAGACTTTTATCTCACGCTACCCAAGGGCGATTACGCAAAAGTAAAAGCCAGCATGACCAGTCAACAACCTTTAATCGCGCCGATTAAAGCTGGGCAAGTGATTGGCAAAATCACGTTCAGTTTAAACGGCAAAGTGATAAATACACAAAATCTATTAGCCGCTAAAACGGTAGAACAAGCAGGATTCTTTGGCAGAATCGCCGATAGCATTCGTCTTATGCTGATGTAATAATGGGTTAAAGCATGGCTGAACAACCAACAAACGAAGAAACATTAATCGAATTTCCCTGTGACTTCCCTATTAAAGTCATGGGTGAAACCCACCAGCATTTTACGCAAGAAGTAGTAAAAACAATTCGCAATTTAATTCCCGATTTTGATGAATCAGGTATTGAAATGCGCGGTAGTTCTGGCGGTAAATATATCAGCCTGACTTGTACTGTGCATGTAACATCCAAGCCGCATCTAGATGACATTTATCGCGCCTTAACGTCTCACCCCATGGTAAAAGTTGTGCTATAAGCATGCAACTGCTTGGCCGCGATTTAGGTCGCACCGATTACCAAACCACATTGGCAGCCATGCAAGTCTTTACCGCCAATCGTAATGCTGAAACGCCTGATGAATGTTGGCTTACAGAGCATACCAGCGTCTATACTTTAGGCCTCAATCGTCAAGGTACTAGATTGCCCGATAACGATATCCCAGTAGCACTTGTAGATCGTGGCGGTAAAATTACCTATCATGGCATTGGCCAAGTGATCATTTATGTGCTGATTGATTTAAAGCGCCGCCAGCTCAATGTGCCCCAATTGGTGCAAATCATGGAATACAGCATGATTGAATTATTAGCCCGTTATAATGTGAATGCCGAAACCAAAAATGATTCGCCTGGCGTTTATGTGCGAGTAGATGGCGAGCAACAAAAAATCGCCTCACTTGGCTTGCGGCTTAAAAATCAATGCAGCTATCATGGCCTAAGTTTAAATGTGGATATGGATTTAGGCCCATTTAAAGCGATTGACCCTTGTGGCTATGCGGGTTTACAAATGACGCAAACCAAAGATTTGGGTATTGAGAAAACGCCGCATGAGTTGGGGCAGGAGTTAATGCAATTATTGAAAGAAAAATTAGCAAATGTCTAATATTGTTACAAATGACACGTCTACAATAAACAATACGCCTGCCAAAAAAGTGGCGGGCGTTAAGCAGATTGACGCAGAAAAAACCGCGCGCATCCCCATTAAAATAATTCCGCAACCCATGTTGCGCAAGCCTGAATGGATTCGCATGAAAGTGCCTGATAGCGCGCGCTTTCAAGAGATTAAGCAGGTGTTGCGAGATAATAATCTGCACACCGTTTGTGAAGAAGCCAGTTGCCCTAATATTGGCGAATGCTTTAGTGGCGGCACCGCTACTTTTATGATTTTGGGCGATATATGTACGCGCCGCTGTCCGTTTTGTGATGTTGCGCATGGCAAACCGCTTGCGCCAGATGTGAATGAACCCGAAAACTTGGCGCGCACTATCGCGCAAATGCGCCTTAAATATGCGGTAATTACCAGTGTAGACCGCGATGATTTAAAAGATGGCGGTGCACAGCATTTTGTAGATTGCATCCGTGCGGTGCGCGCAGCTTCACCTAGCATCAAAATTGAAATTCTAGTGCCTGATTTTAGAGGTAGATTAGATGTTGCATTGCATATTTTGCGCAATGCTCCACCTGATGTGATGAACCATAATCTGGAAACCGTACCGCGTTTATATAAACAGGCAAGACCTGGTTCAGACTACCAAAACTCTCTCAGCCTGCTTAAAGAGTTCCACGCCATGTATCCAGATGTACCAACCAAATCTGGCCTAATGCTGGGGCTGGGTGAAACTGATGATGAAATTATTCAAGTCATGCAAGATTTGCGCGCGCACAATGTCAGCATGCTAACACTAGGGCAATATTTACAGCCCAGCGTTCACCATTTGCCAGTCATGCGCTATGTTGAGCCAGCGATTTTTGACAGTTTGAAACAAGAAGCAGATGCAATGGGCTTTAATAATACCGCCAGCGGCCCCATGGTAAGAAGTAGTTACCACGCTGACGCTCAAGCGCATAGTCTTACTTAAGGATTAATATGGTCCCACATTTAACAACCGCACTCAACGGTCCTCTACTCACTTTAGAAAAGCGCATGTTAGAAGCCATGCCAAAAATCGAGCACTGGTTTCGTTCGCAATGGCTAGAGTATGCTTCACCTTTTTACGCCTCAGTCGATTTGCGTAATTCAGGTTTTAAACTAGCGCCTGTTGACACTAACCTGTTTCCAGGTGGTTTTAATAATCTAAACCCCGATTTTTTAAGTTTAAGTGTGCAAGCCGCACAAGTTGCAGTAGAAAAAATCTGCCCTGAAGCGCATCGTTTAATGATTATTCCTGAAAACCACACCCGCAATACATATTACTTGCGCAATGTGGTTGAGCTGGTGAATATCATGAAAGCCGCTGGTTTGGATGTACGCGTGGGAACCATTAATCCAGAAATTACAGAACCGACTACGCTTGAAGCGCATGACGGGCAAATACTTTTATTAGAGCCTGTGATACGTGTAGGTAACCGTATTAAGTTAATTAATAAAGAATTAGGAGATTTTGATAGTTGCGCAATTTTGCTCAACAACGATTTATCGGGCGGCGTGCCAGATATACTCAAAAATTTAGAGCAAGATTTAATTCCGCCATTGCACGCTGGCTGGCACGTTAGACGAAAATCAAAACATTTCGACGCTTATAACCGCGTAGTAAGTGAATTTTCTAAGCTTTTAGATATAGATGAATGGTTATTAAACCCCTATTTTGAAACATGCGGTGAGATTGATTTTCATGCGCGCACAAGCGAAGAATGTTTAGCGCTAAAAGTGGAACAACTGATTACCAAAATTAAAGCAAAATATGCGGAATACGGCGTAACGCAAGAGCCATTTGTGATTGTAAAAGCCGACGCTGGCACTTACGGCATGGGCATTATGACAGTGAAATCACCTGACGATGTGCGCGATTTAAATCGCAAAGCACGCAATAAAATGTCGGTAATTAAAGAGGGCCAACAAGTTTCAGAAGTGATTATTCAAGAGGGCGTTTATACCTTTGAAAGTATTGACGATGCAGTGGCTGAGCCAGTTGTGTATATGATGGATCACTATGTGATTGGCGGTTTTTATCGCGTGCATACTGGCCGAGGTATTGATGAAAATTTAAATGCGCCTGGCTCACAGTTTGTGCCACTAGCGTTTGAAAAGCCTTGTAGCCTGCCAGATTGCACAGGTGCCCCAGATACAGTGCCAAACCGCTTTTATGCCTATGGCGTAGTCGCGCGCTTGGCATTACTCGCTGCTGCGATTGAGTTGCAAGAAACAGACCCGCTTAACGCATAACTTAACACTCAAAAATACGTGAAATTTCTTTTTATTTTAGATAAATTAGATAGCCTTAAAAGCTATAAAGACACCAGCATCGCCATCATGCGCGAAGCGGCTAAACGCGGGCATAGCTTATATGTATGTCGGCAGCATGACGTTTTTTTACGCAATCAATTGGTTAAAATGAATGCCAATGCTTTTAGCTTTAGCAAAGGCGAAAAATGGTATGAATTAGGCGCCAGCCAAGAATTGTTACCCAGCGAATTTAGCGCTGTTTTAATGCGCAAAGATCCTCCGTTTGATAATGAATATTTATACAGCACTTATTTACTAGAGTTAGCCAGCAATCAGGGCGCGCGCATTATCAACAATCCGTCTGCGATTCGCGGTTGGAACGAAAAACTATCAGTCGCTAAATTTCCACAATTTGCACCAGAATTTTTGGTGACGGCTAATAACGATTTAATTCGCGCATTTTTAGCAGCGCACAAAGATATTATTGTAAAACCGCTAGATGGCATGGGCGGCTCTGGCATTTTCAGGCTCACCGAATCAGACCCTAATATTGGCCCTATTTTAGAAACATCTACAAAATTTGGCGCGCAAACTGTTATGGCGCAACGTTATTTGCCCGCCATTCTGCAAGGCGATAAACGCATTATCGTCATCAACGGTGAACACTTGCCTTATGCTTTGGCGCGCATTCCTAAAGCAGGCGAAACGCGCGGCAACTTAGCCGCTGGCGGCACAGGGGTAGCGCAGCCATTAAGTGAACGTGATATTGAAATTGCCACTACAATAGGTAAAGTTTTAAAAGATAATGGCCTGTTTTTAGTTGGCCTAGATGTAATTGGCGACTACTTAACTGAGATTAACGTAACTAGCCCCACAGGCATGGTGGAAATTGCCGCACAGACCCAAAATTCAAATTTACCGTGTAATCCAGCCGAGATTTTCATGACTGCGCTTGAAGGTATTTGCCAGCCATAATCAAGTCGCGTTATAGTGGCGTTATGCGCTTACTTTTAATTTTGGCAATTTGCTTGCTTGCTACCTCATGCACCGAACCAGAACCCATCCACAACACCCAAAGTTATGTTTTTGGCACACTTGTAGATATCACCATTTATGGTGAGCCAGAAGCAGAAGCGCAAGAATTAGCATCTGAAATTATTCGCGATTTTCAAGCGTTGCACAATCGCTTACATGCTTGGCGAGCAAGCGAAATTAAATCGCTCAACTTTGCATTTAAGCGCAGTAGTTTACCAGTCACTATTGAGCCAGACGTAGCAGCGATGATTTCGGACGCCACCGCACTTTCTATTCAATCAAAAGGTGCTTTTAATCCAGCAATCGGTAACTTAATCAATTATTGGGGCTTTCAAAACGATGAATTTAAGCCCATCAAAATTGACGACAGCAAAATTAAGACTTTAGTCAGCCACAATCCTCACATGGTGGATATTGTGATTCATAATGGCAAAGCATCTAGCCGTAACCGTCATGTTCAACTCGATTTAGGCGGCTATGCTAAAGGTTATGCGCTAGATAATGCGCTGCAAACTTTGCGTAAACATGGTGTTAGAAACGCCTTAATTAATATTGGTGGCAACATTATTGCGTTGGGCAAACATGGCGATCAGCCATGGCGCGTCGGCATTCAACATCCCCGCAAACCTAGCGCGATTGCCACAATCGAACTTGAAAGCGGCTGGGCGATTGGCACTTCGGGCGATTACCAGCGTTATTTTATGCTTAAAGGTAAGCGCTATTGCCACATTGTTGACCCCGCAACTGGTTACCCAGTTAGTGACATACAAGCCGTTACTGTGCTTATTCCACCACAAACTAACGCAGGCACGTTATCCGATGTAACATCTAAGCCTATTTTTATCGCAAAGCCCAATCAGCGCGCTAAAGTTGCTCAAGAAATGGGCGTTGAAAATTTTATTGTGATTGAAGCTGACGACAAAATTTTGATTAGCGCGGAAATGTCCAAACGCATTAAGTGGACCGACGCTGCCACTGCAAAGTATGTTACGCAAATTCAGCCTTAACTTTAAAAAAGGCATTTTTAATCAGCATCCCAAGCTATTGTTGGGTGATTGGCTGATAATATTCTTTAGTGCAATCAGCATTATTTTGATGTTTCAACAATTTTGGGTAATGACACCTGCAAGCCAATTTAAAATTAGGCATGGTAACGAAATTATTGGGATTTTTGATTTAAACCAAAGTCGCGAACTGCATATTAAAGGTGCGTTAGGTGAATCACATATCAGCATACAAAATGGGCGCGTGCGCTTTAAGCAATCGCCTTGCAGCAACCAATATTGCGTACATCAAGGCTGGTTAACCCGTGCAGGGCAAGTGGCTATTTGCTTGCCCAATCAAATTAGCTTGCAATTAATGGGTGCAAAAAGCGCTTATGATTCGCTCAATTATTAAATGTAAATCCTAGCAATCAGCGCAATGAAAAACCGTACCATTGTCATACACGCCACGCCAGAAGATCACCAAATTGCCAAACTAACAGCGCTAGCGATTGGCTTACACATGATAGAAGCTATTATTCCGTCGCCATTACCTGGCGTTAAACCCGGCATTGCTAATATCGTGACACTCTATGTGCTTTATCAATACGGGTTCAAAACTGCAGCTTGGGTCAGCTTGCTACGCGTGTTTGCCAGCAGTTTATTATTAGGGCAGTTTTTATCGCCTACTTTTATGTTAAGTATTAGCGGCGCGTTGCTTAGTTTGAGTGCTTTATTTATTGCAAAACATTTACCATCCCAATACTTTAGCGTGATTACTTTAAGCATAATCGCTGCGTTTGCACACATTGCTGGGCAGTTAATCGTGGTTAGATTTTGGTTAATCCCACACACCGGAATTGTGTATTTAATCCCTATTTTTTGTTTAGCTGCTTTAATATTTGGGCTAATAAATGGGTTAATTACTGCTAAATTATTCAGTCAAAAATAGTATTAATCATGTAAAAAAGCCATTCTCAATTACTGAGAATGGCTTTTAACTGACTTATTAACTTAAGGTCTATTCATTTATTAATTCACGCCATATCACGCGATGATTCGTGAACCCTGAAGCAGAACCACCAGTAAATGTAGGTTGCTGCGGCGGGAACTGCGGTGTTGGATTATCTGCTGTCACCACATTGACCACCGGCTTACCTTTAATATAAAGAATGTTCAAGCCAACAATCGGTGCATTTGTTTTACTTGCCACAACATTACCAGCTACCGATGCGCCTGTTTTGTAATCTAGGAAATTAAGCCAACCATAACCTCCAGGAGAGCAAACAGTATTGGAAGGTACTGTGGTTGGCAATAACAAAGTACCAAACACAAGCTGAGCAGGTACGCTTTGACGCTCACCCGTGTCAGGCAAATCAATATACCAACCTCTACCACTGGCAAAATTTACCTGATTTGCTGGCTGTTGTACCGTTCTTGTCGCTGCATCTGCATTATTAACCAGTGTCTGTTTAACCATTAATGAGCTTGCGCGCGGATTATCAAGCGCAGTCGTCGCAGTTGCTTCATCGGTAATCGCATAAATGGTTTGTTGTTGGTTATCAGTTAAATCACTGGTTCCCAAATACTTACCTGTACCAACATACAACACCCGCTTACCACTAATCTCAACTAATTCTGGCCTTGCTGTGATTGGCTGAACGACACCACTTGAGTCTCTTAGCACAGCCACCTTAAACGGATTAGTTGTAGACTTAGGTAGATTAATATTAAAACGCCATACATTACCGAGTAAATCACCACCGTAAATAAATGCTGCTTGGTTGTTTACTTCAGCATCTACAATAAAGGCGTTGATTTTTGAAAGTCCGCTTGGTGTTGTTGCACTGCCAACATCGGTATCATATTTACTAATAATCGTACCCGTAACGGCGTTTACTACATAGAGTGCACCCTCGCCACGGTTTGTGCCTGCTACATTATTATAACCAGTAGTAAATACGACTACCCATGTGCCATCTGCTTTTTTGGTAATCACAGGGTTGCCATAGCTATAACCAATATCGTCATCATCACTGGCATCAAACTCCCACAATAATTGAGGTGAATTCGGAACGGTGATATCTAGGGCAAAGTAACCTTCACCACCACCATTTAAACCAGCTACTAATATCGTCCGCCAAACTGCATTGTTAGCAATGGTACAATTGGCCGTACAGATATCGTTAATGACTATATCTCCATCAACATAATATGAGTGACTGACACCATTACCATAATTTTTATCGGCAAGCTTCCATAGATTATTCATCACCATTGTTGGTACGTAAGCCCAACGTTCGTTGCCGTTAGTTGCGTCAATGGCATGCAACATACCATCATTCGAGCCGATATAAATCGTACCTGCTCGATTTGCTTGCGTCGTTTTAAAGGCACCTATCGTGCTGTCTGGGCCATATCCGGGATCTGCAAAATTGGCTTTGGGCGCACCAACAAACACAGGGGTGGAGTCGATTAAGTCACCTAATACAGATTCGCGGAAGCGATATAGTCTACTATCTACTACACCATCGGTATTGCTGGCACGATCTTCATAACCATTGTTACCACGTAAGAAATTAATCAAAGTAGTCGTGTTAGCCAAAGCGCGCTGCTCGGTAGTTAATGTGCTCCATTGGCTTAAATTATTAGATAAAAACGCATTCGTAAAGTTGCCCGTTTTGCCTGCCACGTTTAAGTTTGCAGCATTAAAAGCACCCAAAGTCCCCGATACATTCATGAAAATATTGCGTGAATCTGTCGTATCGCTTACAAAACTTTGCATTGTGCCCGTGCAAGAAGTGGCAATTTCAACTTTACAATCCGTACCATCTAGCACGCCTGGGGCACTACATGTAGCGGTAGTAGAGCCAGGTGTTACACACTGATAAACAGTGCTATTACCTTCTGCAACACCAACAACGCTACTAGGTGCTGCGCAACTATCCGCAATCACGTTTTCAATACACCACGTGGCGTCCTCGCTTACCTCACCAGTATTGGTGTTAATAGTTCTAGCTTCCAAGTTACCCGTCCATTTAACGCTGGTATAACTCGCCACATAAGTAAAATTATCGCCCGAAACAGGGTTAAGTGTACTGGTAGCTGCCGCTGCGCCTGCACCTACTTTGGCCGTAATTGAGCTCAATGCTTCGGTTAACGATGTTGATAATTGATTTGGATTTTTCGCGCTGAAGTAAGAACCCTGACCATTGACTGCAGCATGCCACAAGTCATCTACTGCAGTTTGTGAATCTGCAGCAGGCAGTGGCCAATTGCGAGTCCCTTGTTTTAATTCAAAAAAATCACCTTCAGTCGCTGTTCTGTAATCAGATGTATAAGTCAGCGATGCATCTACACCTAAACCCAGTGTAAAAGTGGTCATATGCTGTTTTAAATTATTATCTGTAGGTGTAACGAACACATTATTTTCACACACATCGCCTGTGGTGCCGTTTGGTCTTGTGCTACCAGTACATTGAGCTGAGCCTGGAGTACCAGTGCGTAAATCGGTATCGTAATAATATTTGGCCACATCTGATAGGCTGTTACTACTTGCTGTCGGGCCTTCAAATTGAGGTCTAGGCGTGCTACCACCATCCATATTACCAATGGTGGTCGATCCATTTATTTCCACTCCTCCGTTACCGTTCCAGTATCCATCTGTAGTCAATATAGAAAAGTTTTGTTGACATGAAAACTGTACAGGATCTTGCGAGCTGACTCCTGCACTAGAACCTCTACCTGAAAAAATACGTCCCACTGTAGATAACGACTGTCTCAATGGTGTACCACCATTTGGATTTGCCGCAAACAACCTGTTGTACCAATTTGACTTTTGCGTTGCATTATATTGTGCTACTGGCAAATAGTTGCTACTTGCATTGTTAATCGTGATAAAACCCACTCTAAAACGTGTGTCTATAGACTGAAATGCTAAGCTAGTTGAAGATTTCATCAATTGCATGCGAGTACGGTAGTAACTATACCAGTTTGCAAAATTAGTCATTTCTTCTTCATATGTGCATACAGAACCTGGGCAGTCTGTACGGCTAGGGGCTTTTTCAAATGTTAAACCAGGCTCAACGTCCACACGCTGGAAAGTTGGGACCACGGCTGTATTAGCAGACTGTGTGATTGTGTGCGGTATTGTATAAGTCTTAGTAGTATCATCAGAACCGCCTGTCATTCCTGAGCGCGTAATACTTAAACGGTTATTTGGATCGTTTTCTGTAAACGCAAGTGTTTGATTAGTGCTAGCACTATTTTTAACTGAGGTGATTGTGATAACAGGGTCATTTGCTCCATTTGACTCCGCCATAAAATCAGGACTTGAAACAAAACTATTGATGCGTGTAACCAGCGCGTTTGCTAGTGCATTTCTGTTTGTGGCGTTGTTGGTGCCGCCTGAGGCACTGATACTAGTACCTAAAATTTCAGTTGTACCGACAGTGATGCTCGTCACACTGCTGACTGTTCTTGCGGAAGTAATGGTCAATGTGCCAGTAGATTTAGTTCCTGGCTGATCTGCCGTGGGTTGCGGTGAAGCTGTAGTCATGACAAGCGTTGCATTTGTAAACTCGTTCAATATAACCATATCTCCGCTAGCTGTTGCCGTAAAGTCAGGGCTACTCACATGGGCATTAATGGCAGCTGCAATATTACTGGCTAAGGTTGCTCTTTGAGTGGCACTTGTTGTATTGGTAATCGTTAGCGCTGGACTCGGAGACAAAGGAATGATACTTACACCATCGAGGGTAATACTACCAACCCTTAATGCTGTGGGCGAGATACATGAAGGTTGTCCAGTACCGCCACAACCTAATGTTTCTGGCAGTATACGAATACTGCTTACGCTACCAGATATCAATCCTGACCATCGCGCGCGCGTATGGCCTGTGGTTTCGGAATATTTTCCCTGACAAGTTGACTCAACTGCGACATTTGTACACCAGCGGACTTTAGCCGGAAATGTATGTGTTGCAGTCGGCGCTGTTGCATTAATACAGCTAGTTAAATTTCTATTGGTACAATATTCACCCGACGCTACTTTGTAGTAGTAAGGATAGCCATATGCGTCACGCGCTTGGTTATATGATTGCGTTTGGTTATCACTAACAAAGTTAGGGTAAGTATATTGATTATTTCGTTTACATATTGCTGGGTTATTTGCTTGGGCGGCACTAATCGTACCTGTTGTATTACACCAAACACGGTCTAAATAACCATCTGTAAGGCCTGCATTTGGCACTAATCTAGCATTAGTGTTGCTTTGAACACCATACGCGTCATTAGGCACAACTGTCCAACCAGATGTATTAGCGCTATTCATTGAATTTCGTTCAATACCATTCGCATTTTTAGGTGGGTTGTAAGTAGTCTGCGGGTCATAATAAATCGTATTAAACTCACTTGTGTTATAGGCAGGGTCTCCATATACACAACCTGATGTAAAAGCAGTTGCCGATGTTGATGATGATGATGATGATGATGTAGGATTTTTACATTTGTTGGTATCGTTGACATAGTCTGGCATGTAGTTGAAACCCATACTGCCCGAGTTATCTAATATATACATCAAGTTTGGTAGCACATCACCCGTAGTTGCGCTCACCAGCGGCGCGTTGCCTAAATCGGTTAATGCCGCATAACTGTGATTCATAGTTAGCGTTAATAGCATCATGCTAAACACGCGTAACAACTTATGCTGAATCTTGTTTTTTGTAGGCAATGTCATGTGAAAATCCTTATCAAACTTAACGATAATTTTTAGTTAATAAATAAACGCTTGCAAAAAACTGACGGTGTTTTTAGGGCCTGTTACGCGCACTGTGGCGCGATAAACTACTGCATCCGCGCCGCCTTTTTGTGCGCCAAAGCCACCACCGCCTGCACCGCCACCCTCACTTTTTGCGCCCTGTGAGTTGGCTGCAGAATTACCTGTACCTACTAAGCAGTTTTCTTGCGTCACTGCACCTGCATTACGGCACATACGTTGCAAAATAATGCGCGTTTCGTTACCGCTTTTGTCATCAATATCACTGGCAACTTGTATTGCGTTAGCCCAATTTGCCGCGTTATTTAATGACTCTGGTGTTTCTAAAAGCACACCATCTAAATTCGCAAAATATCCAGCTGCTGGTGCTTGGAGTGCTGTTTCACCAGATTCATTAATGAATCTGTAAGCTCTCGCGATACCCGTTTCTGCAGACATAATGGCCGATTGCTTAAATGCCAAATTACCCGCGACGAGTACGCCACTATCAACAGAACGAATTAGCGCAGCGGCAGCTAATGACATTGCAACCAATGCAATTAAGGCAACAAACAATACTAAGCCTTTTTGTGACTTAGCCATCAGTTGATGACGAATCATCACAGTTGAATTCAACATTGATGATGCCCTTTCATAACAGTTAATATTAAGTACATTGTTTTAGTCTTTATAGTTGTGGACTGGCAGCCAACATGTTTCTCAATGGCACGGTCACTTCATATACGCGGTAACGATAATTAGTCCAATTAGCGCCCAACGTGCCTGATAAATCTAAATTTCCGCCGAACACACATAACCTTGCTGGACCGACTGCGGCACCATCACAAAGCTGACTAACGACTTCTTTTTCTAATAAATTATTTCTGGCGATTACCGCAATGCGTACTACTTTAATGCGATTGCGGTCTGCAATTGAAATGGCAGCAGGCGCCCAACCGCCTGTTGCATCTTGCCAGCTAGTCACTAGCTCGCTATTCGGTGTATCTGCCACACCATATTGCGCTTGCAGGCTAACAATTTCGCTTAAAACTGCTTCTTGTGCGCCAGTTGTAGGATTTGTTCTTCTTAACTGGTTGGCATCTACATCAAATGTCACCGCTTTAACTTGCCCTAAACAGGCAACTTTATCGTTTTGCGCCATACCTGCATTTGATAAAACGGTGATGCCATTTGCGGGCCCATCAACCCCTGTTGCTGTTACTCTGGTTGCAAAGCAAGATATGCTGGCGTTTCTGGTCACCAACACCACATCATTGTTTCTGCAGCCCATGTTGTTATCTACGCCGATATAATTTGAGCCCACTAAAGTGACAATATCAGTAGCGATTGCCCCTCTTGTACTATCGCCATAGCGCACAACAATTGAATCACTATTTGCACCATCTGTAATAGTGACTGGTGTAATAATATCTCTGGCAATACTGGTTGCATTAGGCAATCCAGAAACACTGTCAATGTCTAAATTAATTGCATCAGAGGGTGCAGCAGTGTCGCATTTTAAAGCGGAATAATTAACGCCGCCCGCAACAAATACTTTGTCTGCTTCGATTCTGGCGTTGTAAGCGCTGATAGCGGCCTGTTTTGCCGCTTTCACTTCATCGGGTGTTTGATTGGCGTAGTTTGCAAATTGAAAAGAATTAGCCGCGGTAGCCGGTGTAATGGTTGGCAATGTGCCGCTGGTTAACGGTATACCATAACCCGCAAACTGTAGCTCACGTTGAATCATATATAAGCCAATATTGCCATTCGTTTGCGCATCTGCAATGCCTGTGGTGGTGCGTTTGCTACCTTCAAATGCAGAAAAAGTTTGCATCACAACAATGGTTGCAATTAAGCCAATAACCAAGCCGACCATTAATTCCACCAAGCTAAAGCCTGCTTGAATATGTAGCGATTTTTTATAGTTTTGCATGCTTATCTCGCTGTAAAAATAGAAGTGACAGCTTCGTAGCTATGCTGTGTTTCGCCGGGCACTTGCCAAGTCACTACAAATTGAAACCGACCTTCAGAAAGTAGTTTAGTCGTCAATTGACCACTGGGTAAGCTAGCGACAGGAGTGACATTGTTTCCGCCAAGCGCGATTGGGCTAGATAACATTTCTCCCAATTGTTGCTGAACCACATAAGCAGCTTCTGCTCGATAAGTTGCATCGGCCGTATTTTTCATCATAACGCCCTGCAAACCAGTAATCGCTAAAATACCGAATGAAAAAATAAGAATAGCAATCATAGCCTCTATTAATACAGCACCCTTTTGTGATGGCTGATTAGCTGGCATCTTTCTGGTAGATTTATTTTTCGTCATCATTTACTCGTTAAGTATGATTAGTAGCTAACATCTACGTGGGTCAGAAACATTCGCGTTTGGATCGCACAAGCGCACAGTACCGCCTGTACCTAAGGTGATATTCAAATTACGATCTGCCCCAGTAAAGTTAACGCCAACTTGTGTTAACTGATTTGCCACAGCTGTTGATTTAACACCTAGATTGTTAAAAACCGCTTGAGTAGCGCCACCTGGTGTTGGGCTGATAATTGCTGCAGAAGTATTGCCCTCGTTGTTACTACGTGTCTCAATTGTGGCTGGGCAGTCATCTACACCATCACCATTTAAATCAGCTACCACTGTCACACAACCAACTGTCCAAGCAGAATTTGCGCCTAAAGTAAAACGTACTGGCGCATTTCTCATTAATGCTTCAGTACGCGCTTTTTGTATGCCATTTAAGATTGATTCAGCAGCGGTACGCACTTTGGTGTTTTGAATCCAAGCGCGAAAGCTAGGGGCCGCAAAAGACGCTAGAATACCGATGATAGCGACGGTAACCATCAGCTCTACCAATGAAAATCCAGCTTGTTTACTTTTGAACATTGTTAACAAACACCACTTGGTTTAAGCGACCAACATGCAGCATTAAACGAAGAGGTTTTATTGTTGTTTTGATCAATGCTATAGGTGTAGGCAGCCATTTCACCTGCGCCTGTTGCCGCCAAGGTATAGGCTGTAGCCGTGCCCGGAACACTGCATGAATATGCAAAAAAAGTAGTACTTATTCCAGCAGGTGCGGCACATGGGCCACCTACATAAGTGCGATTATCTTGAAAGTACTGTTCCATTCTAATCCGCATATCTGCTAACGCACCAGTTGCCTCAGTCGCACGCGCTTGCCTAACATAATCGGTATAGCTAGGAATCGCAATTGCCGCCAAAATGCCAATGATAGCAATCACAATCATTATTTCAACCAATGTGAACCCATACTGCAATTTTTTCCATTTATTCATTTTAAGTATCCTTTTTTGCTTAATTGAATCATGCCAAACTTAAATTGGCGAGGCTAGCAGTATCCGATATTCGGCAAAATAGCGGTAACAAACGGTATTCAACGACTTTGTGTGATTACTTATTGCGCAAAGCTTAACCTGTTACAAACACGCATTAATGTTAAAATAAGCTTTTATATGAGTTGCGAGCGCGCAATGTTTAAACTAAAAAGTCATCTATTCAACGCTACTGCATTATGTTTATTTTGTAGTACGTTAATGGGCTGCGGGACTAAAGGCCCGCTCTATATTCCAGAGCAGCGCTATCCCCAAGAAGCATCTAAACCAACGAGTGACATCAATAAATTAGATGCTGACAAAGCACCATCAACCCAACCTACAGTTAAAGAATAATTACGTGAACGAATTTGATTTTAAAAATAGCGCGCTACATGCCGAAAATATTGCGTTGAGCCAAATTGCTGAGGCGTTTAATACGCCCTGCTATGTGTATTCTAAAGCGGCTTTAACGCAAGCTTTTAGCGATTTTAGTGCAGGTTTAATTGGCACCAATCATTTGGTTTGTTTTGCGGTAAAAGCCAACCCTAATATCGCCATTTTGAATTTGTTTGCAAAATTAGGCGCGGGTTTTGATATTGTTTCTGGCGGAGAATTAGCGCGCGTTTTAGCAGCTGGTGGCGACCCGCAAAAGATTGTGTTTTCTGGCGTAGGTAAAAGCGCAGATGAAATGCGCGTGGCGCTCAATGCAGGTATTTTTTGCTTTAACGTGGAATCGGCTAGCGAATTAAATCGATTGAATCAAGTAGCAGGTGAAATGGGCAAAGTTGCACCCGTTTCACTGCGAGTTAACCCGAATGTAGACGCTAAAACGCATCCTTATATTTCAACTGGCCTTAAAAACAATAAATTTGGTGTGGCGTTTGAAGATGCAATTGCGGTTTACGAGCAAGCCGCTGCCATGCCCAACATTGCCGTGCATGGCGTTGATTGTCATATCGGCTCACAAATCACTGAATTAGCACCTTTTATTGAGGCGCTGGATTTGATTTTAGGCTTGGTGGATAGGCTTGCCGCCAAAAATATACCGATTTCGCATATTGATGTAGGCGGTGGCATTGGCATTACTTATTTAGACGAAACGCCGCCAGAATTTATAACTTACGTACAAGCGATTTTGGCAAAGTTAACGCATAAAAATGTCAAAATATTATTTGAGCCAGGTCGCGCTTTGGTGGGCAATGCTGGCGTGTTACTCACAAAAGTAGAGTATTTAAAACACACAGAGAGTAAAAACTTTGCCATCGTAGATGCCGCCATGAACGATTTAATGCGCCCCGCTTTGTATGACGCGTATCACGATATCGTGGCTGTGAGTCCGCGTGATGGCGAAGCTAATGTCTACGAAATTGTTGGCCCAGTATGTGAAAGTGGCGATTTTTTAGGTCACGACCGCGCGCTAAATTTAGCGGAAGGTGATTTATTAGCGATTAAATCCGCAGGCGCATATGGTATGAGCATGGCCAGCAACTACAACACGCGCGGCCGCGTGGCAGAAGTAATGGTAGATGGCGATAAAATGCACTTGATTCGCCAACGCGAAAAAGTGGCCGACTTATTTGCACTAGAAAATTTATTACCCTAAAAATTAGGGTTAAGTACGCGCCAATATGCCGTCATAAATGGACTTTTTCATTCTAGTTGCACATGACCTTTAGTAGGTGTAAATTACGATTCAAGAGTCGCTAGAACTCTTATATAAGTTGTTGAATTAAATATAATTTCACACAATAATTATAGGGAGATAAGTATGAATCAATTTGTCATTGGCTTAATGGCAATCGCAGTGCTTTTGTCAGGGTGCGCTTCATCAGGCGGGGCTGCTTCTGCCAGCGCAGAAGATAATGGTGGTTTAGCTGAAATTGCGGCCTATGAGGATGCAACTTACGACACATTGCCCGATGTAGTCGCCTCTGAGTAATCCACATATTACAAAAAAGCGAGGCGTCTTAAATGACTAGCCTCGCTTTTTTGTGTCTATTTAAGCGTTAAGTTTTAATAATTTAATACTCAACTACAGGGTTTTAAATCAGACAGTTTTAATCAAAAATCACCGTTTTGTTGGCGTATAACAAAATGCGGTTTTCAATATGCCAGCGCACAGCTTTACTCAATACTATGCGCTCTAAATCGCGGCCTTTTTGAATCAAATCTTCTACTTGATCGCGATGTGAGATACGGTCGATATCTTGCTCAATAATCGGCCCTTCATCCAGCACTTCTGTCACGTAATGGCCTGTTGCGCCAATCAATTTAACGCCACGCTCAAATGCGCGATGATAAGGTCGCGCACCAATAAATGCGGGTAAGAATGAGTGATGAATATTAATGATTTTTTGCGGATAACGCGCCACAAAATCGGGTGACAGAATCTGCATATAGCGCGCTAAAACAATTAAATCAATATCGTAATCAGCAAATAATTTAAACTGCGCCGCTTCAACATCCGTCTTGTTCGATTTTGTAGTAGCGCTGTCTTTAGTCACAGGCAGATAATGAAAATCGATCCCGTAAAACTTAACCAAGGCCTCAGTATCGCGATGATTACTGATGACTAGCGGAATCTCGCAGGCTAACTCACCACTTTTATGGCGGTGCAATAAATCGGCCAAGCAATGATCATATTGCGAAACCATAATGGCAACGCGCGTTTTGTGCTGTGAAAGTTTAAGCTGCCAATGCATGCTAAACTTGGACGCAATTGGCGCAAAAGCAGCGCTAAAATCCGCCTCAGATAAATTAAAATTCGCCACATCCCACTCAACGCGCATTAAAAATAGATTATTTTCTGCATCTTGATGTTGGTCTGCGTGTAAAATATTAGCATTATGCTGATATAAAAAATCAGCGATAGCTGCCACAATGCCGCGCGCATCAGGGCAAGTTATAAGTAAAGTTGCTGTATTTTTCATCATATTTTACAGACGATTCATTTAAAAAATTTGTGTCATTATACCCAATTAACAAGGCGTTAACGATTTGAATAGTAGCCAACAAACTGAAACTAAAGCCGAAATTTCACCTGAGATTGTTTTGGCCAATCCGCGCGGTTTTTGCGCAGGGGTGGACCGCGCGATTATTATTGTTGAACAAGCCTTAGATAAATTTGGCGCGCCTATTTATGTGCGCAACGAAGTAGTACACAATAAATTTGTGGTGGACGGCTTGCGTGCCAAAGGGGCTATTTTTGTAAACGAATTAGATAAAATACCCGAAGGCAGCACCGTAATTTTTAGCGCGCATGGCGTATCAAAAGCAGTTAGAAAAGAAGCTGAATCTCGCGGATTAACAGCATTTGATGCCACTTGCCCGTTGGTCACCAAAGTGCATATCGAAGTAGCAAAAATGCGCCAAGCGGGTATGGAAATCGTGATGATTGGCCATAAGGGCCATCCCGAGGTTGAGGGTACAATGGGTCAAGTAGATGAGGACGACCATCCCGAAGATGATGCAGCTAGTTTGGGCATGTATTTGGTTGAGACACCGCAAGATGTGCAAAACTTAACCGTTAAAAACCCTGAAAATTTAGCTTTTGTGACGCAAACCACGCTTTCTATGGACGATGCGGCGCTGGTGATTGATGCGCTTAAAGCTAAATTTCCACAGATTAAGGCACCAAAAAGCGACGATATTTGCTATGCAACGCAGAACCGCCAAGATGCTGTCAAAATTATGGCCAAAGATTGTGACTTAGTGATTGTGGTCGGCTCGCCCAATAGCTCAAACTCTAACCGACTAAGAGAGGTCGCGCACAATCAAGGTGTTGAGGCTTATATGGTGGATAATGCCAGTTATTTAAAAGCAGAATGGCTCATCGGAAAAAGGAAAATTGGCGTATCTGCTGGCGCGTCTGCTCCCGAAGTTTTGGTAAAAGAAGTGATTGCTAAACTAGAAAACTTGGGCGCTGCCAATGTGATAGAGCTGCAAGGCGTCATTGAAAGTGTGGTGTTTCAGCTACCAAAAAACTTAGTCAATGCAACTTTAAGCGTGAAAAAGTAATCTAGTTAACACTTAATTTACATCAAATTTTAACGTGCCTAACGATTTTAAAACGCCAATTTCTGCCCTTGTATTGATTCACACCAAAGATTTACAAGTACTGATTATGGAACGTGCCGATAAAGCGGGCTTTTGGCAATCCGTTACAGGTAGCCTAGAAGCTGGCGAAACACCTAAACAGGCTGCGGGGCGCGAAGTGTTCGAAGAAACGGGATTAGACGTTAATCATTATGACTTTCAAGATTGGCAAGCCAGCAACATCTATGAAATCTATCCACATTGGCGGCATCGTTATGCGCCCGGCGTAGTGGAAAATATTGAACATTTATTTGGTTTACAATTGCCGCACGCCCTGCCAATTACACTAGCGCCAAATGAGCATACACGCTACGAGTGGGTGGATTGGCGCGAAGCGGCGAACCGAGTTTTTAGCTGGACCAATATTGACGCGCTGAAAAAACTAGGTGAAAGACATCAATTAACGTTATAAAATTAAGTATGCAAACTGCCACCATAAAATTTGAAAAATACCAATCCTTTGATGACGCCGATTGTCAGCGCCGTATTATTGCTGCGCGCAACAAACTGGGTAAACGCTTGGTGATTTTAGGTCATCATTATCAGAACGAAGCCGTTTACCGTCATGCCGATTTCACTGGTGATTCGCTTAAATTATCACGCTATTGTGAAGATTTAGACGCGGAATTTATCGTATTTTTGGGTGTACATTTTATGGCCGAGGTAGCTGATATTTTAAGTCGCCCAGAACAAATAGTGGTACTACCCGACTTGGCTGCGGGTTGCAGTATGGCCGATATGGCAAATTTAGCTAAGGTTGAACGCAGTTATCGCGAATTGAGCAAAGTGCTGGATTTTGATGAAACCATCACACCTGTTACCTATATTAATTCTGCAGCTGATTTAAAAGCCTTTTGTGGTGAACATGGTGGTATCGTTTGCACCAGCACCAACGCACCAAAAATCTTGGAGTGGAGTTTTGCGCAGCGCGAAAAAGTATTGTTCTTCCCTGATCAAAACCTAGGTCGCTGGTCTGGCCACAAAATGGGCATTCCATTAGAACAAATGCCGATTTGGGACCCTGACCAGCCAATGGGCGGTTTAACCGTTGAAGAAATCAAAAATGCCAAAATTTTGTTATGGAAAGGCCATTGCGCAGTGCATCAGATGTTCAGGCTGCAAAATATCACTAAATTCCGTGCTGAACATCCTGATGGCATTGTGATTTCGCACCCTGAAGCGCCGTTTGAAGTGTGCTTGAATTCGGATTATGTAGGCTCTACTGAATATATTTTAAAAACCGTGAGCGAGGCCGCGCCTGATACCAAATGGCTGGTTGGGACAGAATTAAATTTGGTGAATCGCTTGGCTGAACAAATGAAGCCGCAGGGCAAACTGGTGCAATTTATGAGTCATGTGGTGTGCGAATGCAGCACCATGGCGCGCATTGACCCTCAGCACTTGGCTTGGACGCTGGAAAACTTGGCGGATGGCAATATTGTGAACCAAATTAAAGTGCCTGAACATGATGCCAAATTAGCCAAGCTGACTTTGGACCGCATGCTGGCGGCTTCGTAATTGAGCAAATGCAATGAGTAAGTGCGATTTATGTAAGCCCAGCCCGCACCAAATTTTATGGCAAGATAATTTTTGCCGCGTGGTGCTGTTAAATGATGTGGATTATCCCGCTTATTGCCGCGTTGAATTGCTTGAGCACGTAAAGGAAATGACAGACTTAACACCTTTGCAACGCGCAAAAATGATGAAAACCGTTTTTGCAGTTGAGCTGGCATTAAGAGAAGTGACGCAAGCCGATAAAATCAATCTGGCTAGCCTTGGCAATAAAACGCCGCACGTGCATTGGCATGTGATCCCACGTTTTGAAAATGACAAGCATTTTCCAAACTCCCATTGGGGTGAAGCGCTACGAAAAGGGCAACCATTTACTTTGGATAGTGCCACTTTAGAAAATTTAAAGCAAAAAATGAAAGCGCATATTGAATGCGCTTTGCGATTAGATTAAAGCTTAAGTGAGTTAAAACTTAACACTAAAATTGGGTTGAATTTTTTAAATCATTCAACCACTAATCGATTGACCACCTTGCCGTTAATTAAATGGCTTTCGATAATCTCATCAATATCGTCGTTATCTACAAAGGTATACCAAACTGCCTGCGGGTACACCACTAGCAACGGGCCTAATTCACAGCGGTCGAAACAGCCAGCTCGGTTGATACGTGTTTTACCTTCACCATTTAAGCCCAGCTTTTTAACGCGCGATTTCATATAATCAAACGCCGCTTCTGCACCTTTATCTTGGCAGCAAGATTCACCATCTGGGCGCTGGTTCAGGCAAAAAAAGACATGATTTTTAAAGTGGTTATCCATATATTTCTACTTATTTACTTTCAAAATCACTGGGTTGCTAAAGCGTCTTCTTGGGTAAATGTCCATGTTCGAGTAATACCTAAAATATCGGTATTTTTCTTCATTTCTTCTGAAAACTTGGCGTAAGGCGCTGCTAAATTCACAATATTTTTGGCAGCTTCATCCAAAATTTTAGAGCCTGAGCTTTTATCAATCACAATATTTTCAATACTGCCATCTGCTTTAATCGACACCGTCATACGTAATTGACCATATATTTTTTGATCTTTTGCCACGGTTGGATAATTCAAATTTCCAATACGCTCCACCTTTTGCCGCCACGCTTCTAAATACATCGCATCACTGGCCTCTTTAGTGCGCGCGCCAATAAATCGGCGTTTTGGCCGTTTTTGGTATTCATCTTTTTGCTTGGCGATTTGCGCTTCTAGGCGATCTATTTCAATACTTGCGGCAATTAAATCAGCGCGATTTAAAGTTTTAGCAAATGCTTTTTGATCGCCCTGCTCAGGATCGGCAGAGGCAGCATCTTGCGTTGGATTTGACTCTACTTTTTTAACTGAATTAATTTGTGTGAGTAACTCTTGCGCCTGCTTTTCTAAAGCATCTACGCGCTTTTGCTCACGCGCTTCCTGTGCTTTCAGCTTAGCCGCTTTGGCCGCGCTGTTCGCTTCGGCACTTGGCCTTAATTTCACTTCAGTATTTTTTTGTTTAGGGGCTGGTAACGCTGTTTTCATCTGACGATTAGCATCAGTATTGCCGCCACGGTCTAGGTTAGCTTGTGCTAACAACTCGGCTTTATCGGGCGCATTTTTGGTTTTGGCATTCACTAGCACAACATTCAATGAAGGCAACTTGTTGGCCAGTTTTTTAAGCTCCGGCTCAAAATGAATCGTTAATAAAACGGCATGGACAATAATCGAAATCGCAATAGCAACGCTCAATGCACTGACTGTTTTTGAAGCACTCAGTGCTGCAGCTTGAGCCGCAATTTCTGTTTGTTTCAATTCAGCATGTTTAAGCACAGCACTCAAACTTTATTTTTCCGTTAAAGAAACACTTAGTGCATCCAGTATTTTTTGATGCACCCCACCAAAACCACCATTGCTCATCACCAAAATATGGTCATTGGGTTTGGCAACACTCACAATCGCTTGTACTAGCATGCCTAAATCATCAAACGTTTTGGCTTTATTTGCAATCGGTTTTAATGCCTCTGCTGCATCCCAACCCAAATTGGCTCCATAACAAAACACTAAA
The DNA here is from genome assembly GCA_002083635.1 of Proteobacteria bacterium ST_bin12. Classification (GTDB taxonomy): domain Bacteria; phylum Pseudomonadota; class Gammaproteobacteria; order Burkholderiales; family Methylophilaceae; genus Methylotenera_A. Next base: position 84,205 of record MSXP01000006.1, read on the forward strand.
TCAGCCTCTTTTAAGCTAGCAGGCAACGCATCTTTCATTACGCCTAGCTTCATGGTGTTGCTGCGCGGCTCTAGCACAGCCAGTATACGAGCCGTGCCCACTTTGGCTCGTAAACCTGCCACCGTCGTGTCAATCGCAGTCGGGTGATGCGCAAAGTCATCATAAACAGTCACGTTATTGACTACGCCTTTGGTTTCCATGCGGCGTTTAACATTTTTAAATTCCGTTAATGCTGCAATACCTACTTCTGTAGCAACACCAACATGACGTGCCGCCGCAATACTGGCCAAGGCATTCATACGGTTATGCTCACCCAGCAAATCCCAATTGACACGGCCTTGCGGCTTGCCTTGATACATCACATCAAAACTACCATCACCACTGGCATTGCTCGCTTGCCAATCGGCATCGGTGCCAAACTTTTCTACTGGTGTCCAACAGCCTTTTTCAATCACGCGATTTAGGCTGGATTCTTTACCATTGGCCACCACCAAACCCTGCTGCGGCACAGTGCGCACTAAATGGTGAAACTGTTTTTCAATCGCCGCCAAATCGTCAAAAATATCAGCATGGTCAAACTCTAGATTATTCAGAACTGCGGTGCGCGGACGATAATGTACAAATTTTGAACGTTTATCGAAAAATGCGGTGTCGTATTCGTCAGCTTCAATTACAAAAAAAGGCGAGATGCTTTTTTTATCTTGAGCAGGCGTCTGCGGCAAACGCGCCGAAACATCAAAGTTTTGCGGTACACCGCCGATTAAAAAGCCAGGTGCCAAACCAGCGTACTCCAATATCCAAGCCAACATCGATGAAGTAGTAGTTTTACCATGCGTACCCGCCACAGCCAGTACCCATTTACCTTGCAACACATTTTCTGCCAGCCACTGCGGGCCAGAAATATAAGGGAAACCCATATTCAAAATGGCTTCCATCAAAGGGTTACCGCGCGAAACTACATTACCAATCACATAAATATCAGGCATCAATTTGATTTGCTCAGGCGAAAATCCTTCAATCAGTTCAATACCTTGCGCTTGTAATTGCGTACTCATGGGCGGGTATACATTGGCGTCGCAACCAGTCACGCGATGCCCTGCCTGCTTTGCCAGTACGGCAATACCGCCCATAAATGTACCGCAAATGCCTAAGATATGAATATGCATAATATGATTTTAACTGTTTAAAATAACTTAAGGGTTAAGACAAATTCGGACTTAACCAGCGCTCTAAATACTCTTTCGGCAAATCTCTGCGTTTTACCATATCTTCTAGCTGATCTATGCCGATTTTATCTACACTAAAGTATTTCGCTTGTTTGTGTGCAAAGTAAAAACCTGAAACGGCGGCGGCAGGCAACATGGCGAATGATTCTGTGAGCTGCATGCCAATTTCATCTGCCTGCAATAAGTTAAACATATCGGGTTTTACGGTATGATCTGGACAAGCTGGGTAGCCGGGCGCAGGGCGAATGCCTTGATATTGTTCTTTAATCAGTGCATTTACATCCAGCTTCTCTTCTGCCGCATAACCCCAAAAATCGGTACGTATACGTTCATGCATATATTCTGCAAACGCTTCTGCAAAGCGGTCGGCCAGCGCTTTAAACATGATTCCACTAAAATCATCATTGGCGTCAGCAAAGCGTTTTTCGATTTTCTCTGTGCCCAATCCGCCTGTCACAGCAAACAGGCCAATATAGTTTGCTACTGTTTCGCTTTCACTTGGACCTTTGGGCGCAATGAAATCACTCAAACACTGATTCGGGCGCGGCACGCCGTCAATCACAGGTTTCACCGTTTGCTGGCGCATGCCATAGTAGGTAAAAGCAATCTGGCTTCTACTTTCATCGGTGTAGATTTCAATATCGTCATCATTGACGGTGTTTGCAGGCTGCAAAGCAATCACACCATTGGCCGTTAACCAGCGGCCATCGATGATTTTTTTCAGCATCGCTTGCGCTTCAGCAAAGACTTTAGTCGCGGCTTCGCCCACTACTTGATCCGTCAAAATAGCAGGATAAAAACCTGCTAAATCCCACGTTTGAAAGAATGGTCCCCAATCGATATATTGCGCAATTAAGCTTAAATCAATATTTTTGAAAACACGGCGGCCGATGAATTTTGGTTTGACTGGCGCAAACTCACCTGTAAATGAAAGGGCTAATTTGTTTTTACGCGCATCTGCAATAGTCAGTATTGGCACACCTTTTTTATTGGCATGCTGAGTGCGTGCTTTTTCGTAATCGGCTTGGATTTCGGCCAAATAAGCACCGCGTGTTTCGGGCGTCAGCAGGTTTTGCATCACGGTGACAGAGCGCGAAGCATCGGGCACGTACACGATTGGGCCATCATAAAATGGCGCTATTTTCACCGCCGTGTGCGCGCGTGAAGTAGTCGCACCACCAATCAACAAAGGCGTTTTTGCTTCGCTAAAATACGGGTCACGCTGCATTTCTTTGGCAATGTAAGTCATCTCTTCTAGCGATGGTGTAATCAGTCCACTTAACCCAATAATGTCGGCATTTTCGGCTTTTGCCATGGCTAAAATCTCAGCCGCTGGCACCATTACACCCATATTCACCACTTCAAAGTTATTGCATTGCAACACAACGCTGACAATATTTTTGCCAATATCGTGCACGTCGCCCTTCACTGTGGCAATGACCATTTTGCCTTTTGGCTTAGCAACCACACCTGTTCTCGCTTCATCTGCGGCTTTTTCAGCTTCAATAAACGGGATTAAATGCGCCACGGCGGTTTTCATCACGCGCGCAGACTTAACGACTTGCGGCAGGAACATTTTGCCTTGGCCGAATAAGTCGCCCACCACATTCATGCCGTCCATCAACGGACCTTCAATCACATGAATTGGTCGACCACCACTGGCTTCAACCGCCGCGCGGGCTTCTTCGGTATCTTGCACAATAAAGTCAGTAATTCCATGCACCATGGCATGGCTTAAACGCTTTTCTACTGGTACTGGGTTTTCTGGCGTACCGCGCCATTCCAGGGTTGCGGCTTCTTTTTTGCCGCCTGCCACTAGCGTGCCGGCGATTTCAATCAAACGTTCAGTCGGCGCAATCAAATTATTCCGGTCAATAATTCGGTTAAGTACTACGTCCTCTACGCGTTGCTTTAGCTCTGGCGCCAAGTCATCGTAAACGCCCATCATGCCCGCGTTGACAATACCCATGGTCATACCTGCTTGAATCGCATGGTATAAAAACACGGTATGAATCGCTTCACGCGCAGGGTCGTTGCCGCGGAAACTAAAACTGACGTTTGAAACGCCACCAGAGATTTTGGCATGCGGCAGGTTTTGCTTGATCCAGCGCGTGGCTTCAATAAAATCCACCGCGTAGTTATTGTGTTCTTCAATCCCTGTTGCAATGGCGAAAATATTCGGGTCAAAAATAATATCTTCTGGCGGAAAACCCGTGCTCACTAATAAATCGTAAGCGCGTTTGCAAATTTCTACTTTACGCGCGTAAGTATCGGCTTGGCCTTTTTCGTCAAACGCCATCACAATCACCGCTGCACCATAGCGGCGGCAAAGCTTGGCTTGACGTAAAAATTCGCTTTCGCCCTCTTTCATCGAGATAGAGTTAACAATCGCTTTGCCTTGCACACATTTTAGGCCAGCTTCAATCACGTTCCATTTGCTGGAATCAATCATAATCGGCACGCGCGCAATATCTGGCTCTGACGCGATTAAGTTCAAGAAATGCGTCATGGCTTTAACGGCATCTAACATGCCTTCATCCATGTTGATATCAATCACTTGCGCGCCATTTTCCACTTGCTGCCGCGCGACGCTGAGCGCCTCCTCGTATTGCTCATTAATAATCATGCGCGCAAACGCTTTTGAACCCGTAACGTTGGTGCGCTCACCTACGTTAACATACAGCGAATTTTCATCAATAATAAATGGCTCTAGGCCTGATAACTTAGTAACTGGCTCAAAACTTGGTACCACACGCGGCGGCAAATTTTTGATTTCGTTATAAATCGCGTTAATGTGCGCTGGTGTGGTTCCGCAGCAGCCACCCGCCATATTTAAAAACCCGCTATTTGCGAATTCTTTTACCAAGCTAGAAGTAACATCTGGTGTTTCATCAAAGCCAGTGTCTGACATGGGATTGGGCAAACCGGCATTGGGGTAGATGCACACAAACGTATCGGCTATTTTTGAAAGTTCTTCCACATAAGGGCGCATTAAAGTGGCGCCCAAGGCGCAGTTTAAGCCGATAGTGAGCGGCTTGGCATGGCGGACAGAATGCCAAAAGGCCGTTACGGTTTGACCAGATAAAATGCGGCCAGAAGCATCGGTCACCGTGCCTGAAATCATCAGAGGCATGGTGTAACCGACTTCATCAAAAAACGTATCAATCGCAAATAATGCGGCTTTGCAATTGAGGGTATCGAAAATGGTTTCTACCATTAAAATATCTGCTCCGCCCTCAACTAACCCACGTACTTGCTGTAAGTAAGCAGTCACTAACTGATCAAAACTGACGTTACGCGCGGCGGGGTCGTTTACGTCTGGCGAAATACTGGCGGTTTTAGGCGTTGGGCCTAATGCGCCCGCCACAAAACGCGGTTTATCGGGCGTGCTATATTTTAAACATGCCGCTTTGGCAAGCTTGGCCGATTGCACATTCATTTCATGCACTAAATGTGCCATATGGTAATCATCTTGAGCAACCGTTGTAGCACCAAAAGTATTGGTTTCAATCACATCGGCACCAGCGGCTAAATATTGCTCATGGATCTCTTGAATCACTTGTGGCTGCGTTAAGCTGAGTAGCTCGTTATTACCTTTAACAAACAGCTCACGCTCACCCGCTGGTGCCGCAAAGTCTTTAAATCGCTCGCCTCTGTAATCCGCCTCAGACAATTTATATTGCTGAATCATCGTACCCATCGCGCCGTCCAAAATAAGGATACGCTGACTAAGTAATTTGCGAAGTTGGGCTTCTGTTGCAGATGGCATGAACAACACTTTGAAAAAGAAGTAAATGAGTGACTATTTTAGCATGCAAATGCTGAAGCTTTTAAGCTGTGCCAGCCAAAAGTATGCTTATGTTTCGCTACGACGATATTGCACCGCTTCTGCAATATGCGCGGGCTTAATTACCATATCACCACTTAAATCGGCAATCGTACGCGCTACTTTTAAAATACGATGGTAGGCGCGCGCCGATAAATTGAGTTTAGAAATTGCGGCTTTTAATAAGCTTAAACCTGCTTCGTCAAGCTGGCAATGCGTATCAATTTCTAAACTTCCTAATGCAAAATTGGCTTTGCCTTGTCGATTAAGTTGGATTTGGCGTGCATTTTCAACGCGTGCGCGTATTAAGTCGCTACTTTCAGACAGTTTGCTTGCTGTTAATTCATCTTCTTTGAGTGCAGGCACTGTAATTAACAGGTCGATTCTGTCTAAAAGCGGACCAGAAATTTTAGCGCGATAACGCGCGATATTGTCTGGTGTGCAACGGCATTTATTATTGAAATGACCCAAATAGCCACACGGGCATGGGTTCATGGCAGCTAGTAATTGAAACGATGCAGGAAAGTCAGCTTGCCGCGCAGCGCGGGAGATGGTGATATGGCCGCTTTCTAATGGCTCACGCAAAACCTCTAACACTTTTCGGTCGAATTCGGGTAACTCATCTAAAAACAATACCCCATGATGCGCTAGCGAAATTTCACCTGGACGAGGAATGCCACCGCCACCCACCAAGGCAACACCTGAGGCGGTATGGTGAGGTGAGCGATACGGTCTGCGCTTCCAATTTTCTAGCTTGTACGCACCGTTAAGTGATTGAATCGCTGCACTTTCCAGCGCCTCTTGCTCGGTCATGCTGGGTAAAATACCTACGAAACGGCTCGCTAACATGCTTTTGCCAGTACCTGGTGGCCCGCTCATTAATACACTGTGTCCGCCAGCAGCGGCAATTTCTAAAGCACGCTTGGCTTGAGATTGACCTTTAACCTCATTGAAATCTGCGTAATGGTTAATCGGTGTGGTCGTTTCGGCTACATATTGTTGTAATAAGGTATGCCCACTTAAATGGGCACAAACTTCTAATAATGAATTAGCTGGATAAATCAGTGCATCTTTAACCAAACTAGCTTCTAACGCACTATTTTGAGGCAATATAAATGCACGTTTATGTTGCGCAGTTTTATGCACCATATGATAAGTCATCGCTAATGCGCCACGAATTGGCCTTAACTCACCAGTTAACGCCAATTCTCCTGCAATTTCGTAGCGCTCAAGTGACTCTTTGGGAATCTGCCCACTCGCCGCTAAAATGCCTAATGCAATGGGTAAATCGTAACGGCCACTTTCTTTAGGTAAATCTGCCGGCGCTAAATTCACCGTAATGCGTCTGGCGGGAAACTCAAATTGAGCGGTTTGAATCGCCGCACGCACGCGATCTTTACTCTCTTTTACTTCCGCTTCGGGCAAACCTACAATCGTAAAGCTAGGTAAACCGTTGGCTAGGTGCACCTCCACCACCACTTCAGGCGCGTCCATGCCACTTAGCGCGCGGCTATGCAAAACCGCTAAACTCATTTTTGTTTGAGCTCTGCTTCCAGCGCTTCAAGCTTTGCTTCAAGCTTTGTCAATTGCTCGCGCGCGTGGCGCAAAACTTCTGCTTGCACATCGAATTCATCACGCGTTACAAGCTCCATTTTGGTGAGCGCGCCCTTAATTAGTGCATGAATATTTTTATCTATATCAGCCAAAGGGGAAGATGCAGCTATCTCTTTGATTTTATTAGATAATTCTTCCAATTTTGATGTATCAATCATAGCAATTTCCTTTATTTTTTTATCAGTTTAACAGATTTTTAATGCACTTCTATATCTCGATTAATTATATATAAAACTTAAGTCATTGATTTTTATATACATTTAATTGGCATGCGGATTGCTCGTCAATAACGTGGTTAAAACTACTTCATTTTTTTAAAACAACGTTAGGGGATACACAATGCGTAAATCGTTATTATCAATCGCAATGTTAGGTGTTTTTGCAGCGCCAACATTTTCATACGCAGAAGATGCGCCAGCAGTAGCTGCCGCTGAGCCAGCATCTGCATGGACAGTAACCAGCAACATCGGTTTCGTTTCTGATTACTACACACGTGGTATTTCACAAACATTCCACAAACCAACAGTACAAGGTGGTTTTGACATTGCCCACTCAAGCGGCTTTTCTGCAGGTATTTGGGGTTCAGGTGTTACACCAAACACATTCCCAGATTCAAACACTGAAATTGATATTTATGGTGGCTACAGCGGTTCTGTTCCATTTGTAGAAGGTCTAGGCTTTAGCGTGGGTGCAATTGGTTATATTTATCCAGGTGGTAGCTGGAAAAACTACGATTTCTTAACTCAATCTGAGGGTTTGAATGGTGTTGGAAACGAAAAAGGTGGTCGTTGGGATACTTATGAAGCGAACTTTGGTTTGTCATATAAATGGATAAGTGCTAAAGCATCTGTCACTTTAGGTGACTGGTATGGCGCTGAGAGGGCAACAGGATGGGATGGCAGTACTAGCGGTACTACTTACATTGAGTTAAATGCTGCTTATCCATTACCATTTTTTGGTTTAACTTTAATTGGCCACGTTGGCCACTTAAATGTAGCAGGAAAATTATCTAGCGACCCACGATTTGCTAATGCCAATACTTTTGATGGCGTAAATATCATTGAAGATAATCCTGACTATACTGATTACAAAATCGGTCTAAGTAAAGCGTTTAAAATTGCTAGCTCTGAAGGCTGGAACGCTGGTATCTACTACGTTGGCGCTAGTAACGGCGGCAATAGCGGATACTGGGGTTCAAGAGGCTACGGTGGCTCAAGCTTTAACGGCGGCGTAAAAAATGGCGTTACTGAAATTAAAGACTTAGCAGATGACCGCTTTGTTCTAACTCTAGGTCGTACTTTCTAAATTAGTTTAATTTAAAAAATAAAAAGCCAATTTTAACGAATTGGCTTTTTAATAACCTGCCAATAGGGGAATAATATGAAATTTGTATCGGCAATAATCAAGCCATTCAAGCTTGATGAAGTGCGTGAAGCCTTATCTAATATAGGCGTTCAAGGCATTACAGTAACCGAAGTTAAAGGCTTTGGTCGTCAAAAAGGGCATACCGAGCTGTATCGTGGCGCGGAATATGTCGTCGATTTTTTGCCAAAAGTTAAAATTGAAATTGCAATCAAAGATGACATGCTTGACCAAGTAGTAGATGCGATTGAAAAGGCAGCTGCAACTGGCAAAATTGGCGATGGCAAAATTTTTATATTTAATTTAGAGCAAGTTTATCGCATCCGTACCGGTGAAACCGGACCTGAAGCACTTTAAGGGGCCATAAAATGAAAAAAATATTATCTGTTTTATCGCTAATTGCTCTGTTAAGTACTGCTGCAGTTAGCACAAATAGTTTTGCAGAGGACGCTGCTCCTTCTACTGAGCAAGCAGTCGAAATGGTTGCTCCAACGGAAGCAGCGGTTGTTGAAGAAATGCCAGCAGCAGAACCTGCACCAGTGGAAGCAATGCCAGCAGAAGCTGCACCAGTAGAAGCGGCGGCAGAAGCAGCACCTACGCCAGTGCCAAATAAAGGTGACACCACTTGGATGATGGTTTCTACTATCTTAGTTACATTGATGGTAATTCCAGGTTTGGCCTTATTTTACGGCGGCTTAGTGCGTCAAAAAAATATGCTTTCTGTGTTAATGCAAGTATTCATGATCTTCTCGCTGATGGCTGTTTTATGGGCATTGTATGGTTACAGCGTTGCTTTCACAGGCGGCAATCCATTCTTTGGCGGCTTGGGTAAAGCATTCTTGGCTGGCGTAACTCCTGAATCATTAGGTGCTACCTTCAGCAAAGGTGTTTACATCCCTGAATTCACATTCGTTGCTTTCCAATTAACCTTTGCAGCGATTACACCAGCGTTGATTGTTGGTGCGTTTGCTGAGCGTATGAAGTTTTCTGCAGTGTTGGCGTTTATGACTTTATGGTTCACATTTGCTTACTTGCCAATGGCGCATATGGTTTGGTATTGGGACGGTCCAGATGCAATTACTACAGCTGAATCTTTAGATGTGGTTTTAGCAAACGCAGGTTGGTTATGGGCTAAAGGTGCACTAGATTTTGCTGGCGGTACCGTTGTTCACATTAATGCAGGTGTAGCTGGTTTAGTAGCGGCTTATGTATTAGGTAAACGTATCGGTTACGGCAAAGAGTCAATGACACCGCACAGCTTAACCTTAACAATGGTTGGTGCGGCTTTACTGTGGGTGGGTTGGTACGGCTTTAACGCTGGCTCAAACTTAGAAGCCAATGGTTACGCTGCCTTAGCTTTAATCAACACAACGATTGCTACAGGTGCTGCAACGTTATCTTGGACATTCTCTGAGTGGCTATTAAAAGGTAAACCATCGATGTTAGGTGCTGCTTCTGGCGCTGTTGCAGGCTTGGTTGCGATTACACCAGCATGTGGTTTTGTAGGCCCAATGGGTGCAATCATCATCGGTTTAGTTGTTTCACCAATCTGCTACTTCTTTGTGGCAAAAGTGAAATACATGCTTGGTTATGATGATGCGCTAGATGTATTCGGCGTACATGCAATCGGTGGTATCGTAGGTGCGTTGTTAACAGGCGTGTTTGTTAACCCAGCATTGGGCGGTGCAGGTGTAGTTGATTACGTTGCAAACGGTGTTGCAGAGTATAACTTTGCCGCACAAATGACTGCGCAAATCTGGGCTGTTGGTACTGCAATTGTGGTTTCAGGTGTGGTTGCATTTATCTCACTAAAAATTATCGACTTAGTTATCGGTATACGTGTATCAGAAGAATCAGAGCGTGAAGGCTTAGATACAACTGAACATGGCGAGCGTGCTTATCACTCATAATATCGAGCCAATTTAAGTGTTAAGTTAATCGATACTTAACACTTATTTTAAGCAATAAAAACGGACGCTTAGGCGTCCGTTTTTATTTGTGCTTATCAACTCAAGTTGAGCGTAAATTTTATCTTTTAAAAATAGTACTTGACACATATAACTAAATAACTAATTATATAGTTATGAAACAAGTATTCACGATTCCAAGCGCATGGCAAAACACGGCAGAGCTGTTTATCGCTTTAGGCGATTCGCATCGGCAGCGTATTCTGCTGGCTTTTGAAGCGAACGAGCGGCTAAGCACTTTGCAAATTATCGCAGCATCCACATTAAGCCGCACGGCAGTCACGCATCACTTAAAAATTCTACAAAATAGCGGCGCATTACAATCTGAAAAAGTGGGCAAAGAAGTGTTTTTTTGGATTGATAAAGCGTATATCGGCAATGCATTAAAATCAGTATTAACTTATATTAATAACGAAACGTAAAACAAAAAAGCAAATAAGGGGAAAACAATGCTGGCTAGATTTTTACGATTAATCTGCAAAATTCTGTTTCGCGTCAAAGTACGTGGTCTAGAAAACGTGCCCAAAGACAATATATCAAAAACCAATGGCCTGTTAATTGTAGCCAATCATGAATCGTTTTTAGATGGCTTTTTATTAGGCTTGTATTTGCCCGTAACAGCTACCTTTGTGGTACACACCACCGTATTAAAAAACTGGTGGTTTAGACAGTTTTTACGCTTAACGCCTTATTTGGCAGTTGATCCGACATCGCCGTTAGCCATGAAAAAAGTCGTGAAATTGCTTGAGGCTGGCCAAAACGTGGTGATTTTTCCAGAGGGTCGCATCACCTTAACAGGCGCGCTAATGAAAGTATATGATGGTCCTGGTTTTGTAGCCGCCAAAACGGGTGCAACTATTTTGCCGATTCGCGTTGATGGCGCAGCTGAATCCTATTTTGGACGATTATCCAGCGACCATCCACGCAAAATTCTGCCAAAAGTTATTTTAACGATTCAGCCTGTCACCCACATTGATATTCCCCAAAATGCACACACCCCACTCTCGGCAAAACAACGTCGCCGTATTGCAGGTGAAGGCATGCGTAGCGTCATGCAACATATGCTGTTTCAAACCCAAAAAAGCCGTACTTTATTTGAGGCTTTTTTAGATGCTGCAGATAAATTTGATGGCAGCTATAAACTCATTGAGGACATGAATGAAGTAGAAGAAACCTACCAAGCTTTACTTAAAAAAAGCTTAGCGCTTGGGCGTTTAGCCACCAAAATCAGTGCGCCAAATGAAGCTGTTGGCGTGCTGATGCCAAATGTGACCAATACATTAGCGCTAATTTTAGGCATGAGTGCATTTAACCGTATACCAGCTATGCTGAATTACACCGCAGGCACGGCGGGCATGCAAAACGCTTGCATTGCCGCCAATGTAAAAACGGTGATTACCTCGAGAAAATTTATTGATACCGCCAAGTTAGAAAACGATATCGCGCATTTAGAGAATCTAAATATTGTTTATTTAGAAGATTTACGCGCGCAATTTGGCGTGCTCGATCGCGCATGGTTAATGGGTTACGCTTTGCATTATCCGCGTGTGGCGATGGAAGTGAGTGAGCCCAGCCAACGCGCTGTGATACTGTTTACTTCTGGCAGTGAAGGCAAACCCAAAGGCGTGGTGCATTCGCATCAGAGTATTTTGGCCAATATCGCGCAAATTATGGCGATTATTGACTTTAATCCAACCGATAAATTTATGATGTCGCTGCCAATCTTCCACGCCTTTGGGTTTACTGGTTCGTTACTACCGATATTTAACGGCATTAAAATCCTACTTTTCCCTTCGCCATTGCAATATAAAGTGATTCCAGAAGTGATTTACGACCGCGGTTGTACAGTGCTATTTTCAACCAGTACTTTTTTGGGCAATTATGCCAAGTTTGCACATCCGTATGATTTTTACAAACTGCGCCTGGTGATTGCAGGCGCGGAAAAACTGAATGATGAAGTACGTAAAACCTATACTGAGAAATTTGGTATCCGCATTTTAGAAGGTTATGGCACCACAGAATGTGCGCCTGTGCTTTCGGCCAATACTCCAATGGCTAATTTAAACGGCACGGTAGGCCAATTTGTGCCAGGTTTAGAGCATAAGTTAGAACCAGTTCCGGGGATTGAAAATGGTGGCTTACTACATGTGCGCGGCGAAAACGTGATGATGGGTTATTACCTGTTTGATGCGCCTGGCGTGCTAAAACATACGGATGATGGCTGGTATAACACGGGTGATATTGTAGAAGTTGATGCGCAAGGCTTTATTCATATCAAAGGTCGTGTGAAACGTTTTGCCAAAATAGCGGGTGAAATGGTGTCGCTGGAAGTGGTAGAGAAAATTGCCAACACTGCCGCGCCAGAGCATCAACATGCAGCCAGTACACAAACCGATGCGCAACGTGGCGAAACCATTGTTTTATTCACCACCGACCCCGCCCTAAAACGGGAAGATTTACAAATGGTGGCTAAAAATCTGAAACAGCCGGAAATCGCCATTGCGCGCAAAATTGTACGTATTGATGAGTTGCCATTATTAGGCACAGGTAAAACCGACTATGTGACATTAAAACAAATGGCAGAGGCCGCATCATGAACCGCCGCCAATTCTTATGTGGGATTGGCTTGTTAGGTTTATCAAGTGCGGGATACGCTGGACTAAAATTCTGGCCCGAAAATGGGTTAAGTAATCCGTGCTTAACCAAGCTGCCGGATGAGATTAAGCAACATCCACTTATGCAAGAAATTTGGCGCGACATTCGGCCAGAGCTTGTATGGGACACACATGTACACCTAGTTGGCACAGGTGATAGTGATAGCGGCATTTGGTCTAGCCCCAATATGGATAGCTACTGGCACCCCATATTAAAAGTGCAAAAAAACTTTTATATGAATGGCAGTTGCGCTGTAGATGGCGACATTGACAACAGCACAGTGCAACGCATGCTCACGCAATTAAACGAGATTCCAGCTGGGTTTAAACTGATGCTGTTTGCTTTTGACTGGTTTCATGATGAGAACGGCAAGCCTAATAAAGATCAATCAATTTTCCACATACCCAACCAATACGCACAAAAAATCGCCAGTGAAAATGCCAATCGGTTTGAATGGGTTTGCAGTATTCACCCTTATCGGGCAGATGCAGTTGATGCATTGGAACTTGCCCATGCACAAGGTGCAAGAGCGGTTAAATGGCTGCCATCTGGAATGGGTATTGACCCTGCGAGCCCTAAATGCGACCTTTTTTATCAAAAATTGCAAAGCTTAAACATGCCGATTATTAGCCATACCGGCGCAGAAAGCGCGGTTCAAGGCGGTGTGCAAGCACATGGCAACCCACTTCGTACGCGCCGTGCACTAGATGCTGGTGTGCGTGTTGTATTGGCGCATTGTGCTAGCGATGGATTTGATGAAGATTTAGATAACAGCAATAAACGGATTAAAAGTTTTGATCTATTTGCACGCTTAATGGATACGCCAGATTATCAAAAACTGGTATTTGGTGAAATTTCCGCATTAACTTTAATTAACCATGCTTGGGCAATTAAGCCCATATTGCAGCGCACCGATTGGCATCATCGGCTATTAAACGGCTCCGATTATCCGCTGCCTGGCATATTACCGCTTATAAATACGGAATCATTGGCAAAGAAGGGCTTACTCAATAGCGAATATATTCCATTTTTACAGTCATTAAAAAATCACAATGCTTTATTGTTTGATTTTGCCGTTAAGCGTTTACTTGAAGTTGATGGTACCAAGTTTGCCAATAGCGTGTTTGAAACCAAATCTTTTTTTAAAATATAACAATAAATACAAGAAAAAAGGGAGTAAACAATGGAATGGCTATTATTCGGTTTATTAGGGGTAGTAATTTGCATAGGTGGTTTTGTTGGATTTATTGGCTTATTCAACAAAGGTGATGCTGAGCAACAGTTAAAAAATATAGAGCATGAATTAACGCAACTTAAAAAACGCTTGCATGCGTTAGAAGCAAAACAACTGCCTACTCAGCAAAGTCTCGCTCAAATCGCTACGCCAACCGATTCTCAAACCACGCTCCAGCCAGACAACACAGCAGATGCGCCACAAGCAAAACCCAAAGACTTAACGCAATCCACCAAGCAAAATAACGAAATCAAAACTGCCGCTATCCCAGTCAATATAGAAGCAAGTTCTACTCAGCGCATCAACTTAACTGCATCCAACGCACTAAATGACAGCAAAACCATTACGCCCGAAAGTCTTAATATCATTGAACAAATGTTTGCCTTAGCCAAAAATTGGCTGTTTGGTGGCAACACTATGGTGCGCGCGGGTGTCGTTATTTTATTTATCGGCATTAGTTTTCTACTCAAAATGGTGGTTGATAACGGCATAGTTCCGATTCAATTACGCCTTGTTGCGATTGCCGTTGGCGGATTGGGTTTGCTGGCAACAGGTTGGCGTTTGCGTGAAAAACGCGCGCAATATGCATGGGCGCTGCAAGGTGGCGGTGTTGGCGTACTCTACTTAACCATTTTTTCGGCCCTAAAACTGTATGGGCTGATACCTGCAGGAACTGCTTTCACGTTGCTTGCCGCAGTCGCTTTTTTATCGGCATTAATGGCAATAAAACAGTCTGCCATGCCATTGGCTATCTTAGGCTTCACGGGCGGTTTTTTGGCGCCTATTTTGACTTCAACCGGAGATGGTAGCCATGTTGGTTTGTTCAGCTACTATTTAGTGCTCAACGTAGCGATTGCTTTTATCGCTTTTTATAAAAGTTGGCGCCCGCTTAATATTCTGGGTTGGGGTTTTACCTTTATTGTGGGCTCACTGTGGGGTGCAAAAAACTATACGCCCACCTATTTTGCTAGCACAGAGCCATTTCTAATTATTTTCTTCTTACTTTTTACGCTAATCGCGGTGCTATTTGCACATCGACAAGCCACAAAAGCCAGCGATTACATTGATGCAACATTGGTGTTTGGTACGCCGCTAGTTAGCTTTAGTTTGCAATATGCGCTACTTAAAAATACACCTTATGGCATGGCTTACAGCGCGCTAATAGTCGGTGTGTTTTATCTTGCGCTAGCTTGGTGGCTGTTTACACGCAAGCGTGAAACACTGCAATTTTTAGGAGAATACTTTTTAGCCTTAGGTATTGGTTTTGCAACACTCACCATACCATTATCATTAGATGGACGCTGGACATCTGCCGCTTGGGCCGTTGAGGGCGTGGGTTTATTGTGGGTTGGATTAAAACAACAACGCTTATTCCCCACCCTGTCTGGCTTGGCCTTGCAATTACTAGGTGCAGGGGCATTTATGGTTGGCTGGGGATTAACAGGATTAACGCCAACTGCGCATCAAAATATGTGTTTAGGTGTCGCTTTTATTGCGCTATCTGGCTGGGCATGCGGCGCATTATTAAACCATTATCAGCATAGTAAGTTTGCATTTACAGCGCCGTTATTAGCTGTTTGGGGTTGGCTGTGGTGGGTAGGTGCAGGCTTAACCGCAATTGATACTTTTTTACCACCCCTTCTTTTTGCGCATGCAGCATTAACATTTGTGGCTATGACCAGCGTGATATTGCCGTTGGTTTCAAGCAAAATTAAATGGCCAGCTTTAGCAAATTTGTCTTGCCTGCTGCTTCCAGTAATGGCGTTTGTGCTGGCGATTGATTTCCTCAGTGGGCACCCATTTGCGCATATGGGCTTTTACACTTGGTTAATCACTTTAGTGGCTTACATTTGGCTGTTAATGCGTCATGTGATGCCTTCGCATGCCGTATTTCGCGGCGCTTTATTATGGATAGCTGCGATTATTGGCGGCATCGAATGGCAACATTACCTTTCAGCCATTATCACATCTGGGGTTTGGCTAGCCATTGGCTGGGCAGTTGTGCCGCTTATCATCAGCGCTGGCATTATGCAGTGGCAAAAACACCATCAAAACGCTGCAATAAATCGTGCATGGATTTGGGTGGGTATTGCCCCCATCATGGTATTTTTATGTGCATGGTTTATGTTCATGTCGTTAGATTCTAATGGCAGCGCAGCACCATTGTCTTATATTCCATTACTCAATCCGCTTGATATCACGCTCTGTGCAATTTTGTTCAAACTACTGTTGTGGACGCGCCATTTCAAACAATACTTTCTTACATTAAAGAAGAATATCTACATCATTGCAGGCTTAATGGCCTTTATACTGATTAATGGTATGCTGCTGCGCACCCTGCACCATTGGGCTGGCACGCCATTTCAATGGACAGCTATTTTTAGTAATGCCACCGTACAAATGGCATTTACCTTTTTATGGGGCGTAAGTGCATTTGTGCTGATGTTGCTTGCACACAAACAAGCTAAACGCATGCTGTGGATGGTGGGCGCTGCATTAATGAGCTTGGTAGTACTAAAACTATTCTTTTTTGACCTTGCACAACAAGGTTCTGTTGCACGTATTGCTTCGTTTATAGGTGCTGGCGTTATGTTACTCATCATGGGCTATTTTGCTCCTTTACCGCCGACTAATCATACAAAATAAATTACTTAAAATTTCACAATAAATATTTTAATAATCAGAAAGCTTTTATGAGCAGCCAATTTCAGTTACTAAAAGAACAACGTTTTCGCCCATTTTTTTTCACGCAATTTTTGGGGGCATTTAATGATAATGTATTTAAAACTGCATTAATCACCTTAGTCGCTTTTCATGCGGCCAGCCTCACCACCATAGATGGCAGCACGCTTGCCACATTATTGCCTGGGCTATTTATTTTGCCTTTCTTTTTGTTCTCAGCCACAGCAGGGCAAATTGCCGATAAGTTTGAAAAGTCGCGCATTATTCGTTTTGTAAAACTATTCGAAATTGGGATTATGGCTTTTGCCAGTGCGGGCTTTTTTATGCACAACATTTGGTTGCTGGCTATTGCCTTATTTATGATGGGCATGCATTCCACTTTATTTGGGCCAGTGAAATACTCTTATCTGCCGCAACATTTAAAAGAAAATGAGCTTATTGGTGGCAATGGCATGGTAGAAATGGGTAGCTTTGTCGCTATATTATTGGGCCAAGTGTTAGGCGCTTGGCTGGCTACAGTCACATATCACGAAACGTTTACCAGTATTGCAATTTTAGCGATTGCCATCATGGGCTACTGGACTAGCCGCGGTGTACCCAACTCAGCAGCAGCAGACCCCAGCTTAAAAATCAATTGGAATCCGATTACCGAAACCATTAAAAACGTCAAACTGATTTGGGCAAAACAGCCGCTTTGGTTAGCGATTGTGGCTATTTCATGGTTCTGGTTTTATGGCGCAACTTTGCTGGCGCAATTTCCAAACTTTGCCAAAAACGTGCTGCATGGCGATGAAAGCGTGTTTATTCTGTTGCTGAGTGTATTTTCTATTGGTATTGGGCTGGGCTCTTTGTTATGCGAAAAGTTATCAAAAGGACGGGTAGAGCTAGGACTTGTGATGTTTGGTGCTATTGGTTTAACTATTTTTGGTGTCGATTTATATTTCTCTAGTGCCAGTATTCACGAAGTTGTTAGTGACATTGCATTAAATTACCTATACTTTTTTTTGAATCATTGGCGTTTGCTGGCAGATATCGCATTAATTGGCTTGTTTGGCGGTTTTTACATTGTGCCGCTATATGTGCTGATTCAAACGCGTAGTGAAAAACAATATCAATCTCGCGTAATTGCCGCAAACAACATCATGAACGCCTTATTTATGGTGATTTCTGCTGGGTTCTCAATCCTCATTTTCAGTCAAGGCTATTCAATTCCACAATTATTTTTAGCCACCGCAATCTTGAATGTGGTCGTGAGCATTTACCTCTGTATTCGCCAACCAGAATATTTCACTACATTTTTAGCTTGGGTAAAACGTTAATACATACAGACTTAATGCAGCATATCAGCATGATAATGACCGCTTCTTTTTTGCTGCTTGACGCTTAATTAGCGACATTGCGCCACTCTATTTAAACAGGATACTCATGACACCATTTAGCCATGTCTATATCACCGATACCGCCAGTTTTATGCCTGGTGAAGCGGTTAATAATCAAGAAATGGATGCCTACATTGGCTCTATCAATCGCATGTCAGGCCGTATTAAAACACGCATCTTGGCAGAAAATGGTATTCAGCTGCGGCATTATGCAATCGATAAAAATGGCGAATCTTTGCATTCAGTGACATCGATGGGTGCCAAAGTAGTGGCCGCTTTAACTGAAAAAACACCTTTGCAATTTTTATCAGCCGCCACCACTGGCGGCGATTGCGCAGCACCAGGCTTAGCTAACTTGATTCAAGGTGAGCTAAGCTTGCCACCATTAGAAACTTTGTCTGTATCAGGCATTTGTGCAGCCTCTATCGGCGCATTGAATGCAGCTGCATCGGCTGTGCAATCTGGCTCTGCCAATGCCGCTGTTGCGGTTGCCAGCGAATTTCCATCCCGCTTATTTAAAGCATCGCGCTTTGAAAATCGAAACACCGATATTGATTTTGACGCGCATTTTTTACGCTGGATGCTATCAGATGGCGCAGGTGGCGCGATGCTCAAAAATCAGCCTGCAACACAAGGTTTATCGCTTAAAATTAAGTGGATACACCAGCAATCATTCTCTGGCGATATGCCTACCTGCATGCAAGTCGGGCAATCTATTGGCAATACATTACCCGGCTATTTGGATTACCCAACATTGGCTACAGCTGAAAAAGCAGGTGCGTTTGATTTACGCCAAAACATCAGAACTTTGCCCAATTTGTTTGATATGGGCTTGCATGAATATGCCAAATTAGTCAAAGCGGGGCATTTAAACCCCAAAGATGTGGATTGGTTTTTATGCCATTACTCATCTGAGCGCTTTAAGCCGATGATGGCAGAATTAATGCAGGAAGCAGGCATCGCTATATCTAGCGAAAAATGGTTTTCCAACCTATCCAGCAAAGGCAACACAGGCTCTGCGTCTATTTTTATTATGCTGGATGAGTTTTTTAAAAGTAAAAAAGCATCATTAAAAGTAGGTCAGCAGATTTTTGGCTTTGTACCAGAATCAGGCCGTTTTAGCGTTGCCTACTTTTTGCTAGAAGTCGTGGATTGCAATACCCAAGCACAAGCACCTTGTGTTGCACCAGCGACAACAATAGACTTTGCGTCAGATTTCGCACACCACTTAGCGCCTGCACCAATGACTGCAGAAGGTCAAACCGGTGGCGTGGCCGACACACTAAAAGGCTTGATGGCGGTATGGCATGGCTATCGCTCTGAAGTATTTCGCACCGAAATTGCCAGTGCGATTATGCACGGCCATATTCAACTCAACGATTATTTAAACTGGATGGAATGTTGGATTCCGCAAGTACGTGAAGGCAGCCTTTGGATGCGGCGTGCGGCATCTAGCATGAGCCAAGAGTATCAACAATTAGCGCAATTGGTGCAAACGCATGCGGGTGAAGAACAGCTAGACTGGCAAGTGCTCTACCATGATTATATTCAGGCTGGCGGCAAGCTGGATGCCAGTCACCTCAGGCGTAACCCTGGTGGTGAAGCGCTGAATGCCTTTATGCACAGCTGTGCCGAGCGCAAAAACCCTATTGGTCTGCTGGGTGGTATTTATATCATTGAGGGCACTGGGCAACGGATTGTGCCGACATTGCTACCTAAGCTGAAGCAGCATTTAAATGTGCCATCTTCTGTTTTAAAATTTATTGAGTATCATGGCGAAAACGATCAAGCGCATATGATGCGCTGGCTGGATGCCGTTAAAATGGCAGTAAATATTGATGCCAATGCCGCCGCCGAAATTGTTAGAGTGGCCGAAACCGTGGCCGCATTGTACTTACAACAATGGAAATTTGTGTTACTTAACCAGTAAAAATGCTTAAAAAATTACCCTGCTTAGTAGGCGCTTTGTCGATATGCTTATGCACTTTTGCAGGCGCACTTGCATTTGCAGCAGACCAAGCCAGCACCTTTATTGCAGTACAAATCGCAGCGCACCCCAATAAAACAGGCGTTTATGTATTAGATAAAGGCGAAGATGCTCTGATTGCGCGCTCTTGGCTGGCCGATTACGCCAAGCAAACCATTGAAGTGCAATACTTTATTTGGAGCAATGACAATATCGGTACTCTTGCCTCAGAAGCCTTGCTGCGCGCGGCAGGTAGAGGCGTTAAGGTGCGTGTGATTGTGGATGATTTACTAATAAAAGCACCTGACCAAACGCTGTTGGCATTGGCACTGCATCCTAATATTGATATCAAAATTTATAACCCGCAGCACTCTGTTGGCGTGCCTTTTCATAAAAGATTACTCAATATTGTCACCGATTTTCGCGGTGTTAATCAGCGCATGCATGACAAAACCTTTATTGTTGATGGCGCAATTGCCATTACGGGTGGTCGCAATATGGCAACCGAATATTTTGATTACAATCACAGCTACAATTTTCGCGATAGGGATGTGCTGCTATTGGGCAAAGACGTAGCGCTTATTGAGTCCAGCTTTAATCGCTTTTGGAAAAGCCCTTTAAGCGCCAAGGTAGAAAATCTTTATGGTGGCATTGGGATTTTTCAAAAAAATGTGCAAGTGGAAGATACACAAGTCAAACAAACCTACCAATCGCTACACGATTACGCACAATCCAAAACCAATTTTTCGGCACATTTGCGCAATATGATTAGCAATATCCCCAACACATTTAATGCTATATCTAAGCAGATTATTTGGACAGAGGTTAGTGTCATCAGCGACCTTCCAGGCAAAAATACAGTGGCTGGGCTAGATGGTGGTGGTCAATCTACTTTGGCGCTGGTTAAGTTGGTTAACGAAGCGCAAAAACAAATCATTATCCAATCGCCTTATTTGGTGATGTCTGACAAAGCCGTTTCGCTGTTTCAATCAGCCATTAAGCGTGGTGTAAAAGTGTACATCAATACTAATTCGCTGGCTGCTACGGACAATATTCAGGCCTTCAGTGGTTATCGCAATCAGCGTGAGCAGCTACTTAGAATGGGTGTGCACATTTATGAATATAAACCAAACCCACTAATCAAAAAGCAACTGATAGCGGCTTCAGTGCTGGCAGAAAAACGCTCGCCCAAATTTGCGATTCACGCCAAAACCATGGTGATTGATTCAGAAACCGTGTTTATTGGCACCTTTAATTTTGACCCCAGATCAGAAAACTTGAATACCGAAATAGGCGTGGTGATACATAATCCTGACTTGGCAAAAACTGTAGAGAGCGCCATTAAAACCGATATGCTGCCTGAAAACAGTTGGAATACAGCAACCGATAATCCAGACCAATATGTCAGCCTTACCAAGCGCAGCAAAGTACGTTTTTTACAGATGCTGCCGCTGAAAGCCTTACTATAACTTTGTTAAGATAGTGGTTAGCCCATGCATAATGTCCATCACAAAAAAGTAACACTACCCAGACCAGCGCCGTTTTTAGAGGCTGCGCACAACCCAGAAAATCCAGACCCTTGGCAAAGCTTATGGTTAGACCATTCCATTACAATTAATGAAGGCGTTAAGCTTGCTTGGCTGCGCGATTCCAACACTTGGTCACGCCAATTCTTATTGCCGTTTGTTCGACCACTGGCAAGGCTAACAATTGTATTGTTGCAGCTACTTAAAGCCATTATCCCGAATCGCTTTTGTTCATCGCGCATGCTGCACAAATTGCTGGCTTGGGCTTTATCGGTTTTTGCTACGCCTGAAGCCAACTGGCTGATATTGCGCCATTTTTGGATAGGCTCAGAAAATCTGGCTTTTTTGAATGCCAATATTAAAGGTGGCAGTGTCGCTATGAACCCTTTAATGCCGCATGATTTACCCGATTTAAAAGACAATTTATTTATTCAGCACGATTTAAATTTGTTTAACTTTATTACGCGCATTAACTTGTCTTTGCGCGCCAACAATCTTAGCGATATTCAAGCCAATGAACAGCTAGACTTTTCCATGATTTCGGATGATGGCAATTTTGACATCGCCCCGCAAAATGATGGCTGGCTTAATGTTTTGGATTTGCAAACCTGTATCGATATTTTTACACCTATTTATCAGCTATTTTTAACCGATAAAGATTTTTGGCGCTCTGTGCATTCACTGCAATTTGATGAAACGATTGGCATTTACGCCGCCAAAATTTTAAATAAGCCAGAAGGTTTAATATTGGTCAATAACAAACACCCCATGGTTGTACCTGCTACTTGGTCAGCAGGTTATCGCTTGGTATTGCACGGCTTGTCAGCTGAAATGTTGCATGCCATATTAGTTAAGGCCAAACAACAAAACCTACTCAATCATGCTGGCTAAACACGTTAAGCAAGCAGGTTAAGCGATATAATCAAGGCTTTAAACGCCATCTGCCAATATGAGCACACCACAATCTTCTATGCTAACAAAGCAGGTTATCCGCGATGGTTTAAGCTATATTTTGCGCGGCGGTTTACGCATTAAAAATGCGCATTTACCGACTAATCAGCACGCGATACCCACAAATTTTATTGGTGTCTGCGTTGCGTCTAATCCAAATCCTGCAGTCGATGACTATGTTGTGCAACAGTTAAAAAATATTGGCATAACACGTGTTCGTTTAGATTTTACTTATGGCGATTTGGATAGCTTTAATGCGCGTTTTTTACGCCGTTTAATCGCTGAAAAATTTGAAATTACTCTGCATATCATACAGCCGTTTAAAGCTGCAAAAAATATGCTCACTCAACCCGAGCAAGACATTTGGCAGCATTTTTTGGCGTCCGTGTTAACAAGCTTTGGCAATCAAATTCATGCAATTGAAATTGGTAATACGATTAATCGCAAACGCTGGGCTGGCTATACGCAGGATGGTTTTTTAAAAACATGGGCGATTGCGCACAGTGAAATCAAGGCGCGTGGCGTGCCTCTGATTGGCCCTAACATTCAGGATTTTGAGCCACTTTATAACGTAAGCCTGCTTAAAACATTTAAATATCTGCATCAATTGCCTGATATTCACAGCAACAATCTCTTTGTAGAGCGTGTGACAGAGCCTGAGCGTTTTGATCACCGCATATTTAAATATCAATGGGCACGATTTTTAAAATATAACCTCATCAAAAAAGCGCG
Organism: Proteobacteria bacterium ST_bin12; assembly: GCA_002083635.1. Taxonomy (GTDB): domain Bacteria; phylum Pseudomonadota; class Gammaproteobacteria; order Burkholderiales; family Methylophilaceae; genus Methylotenera_A. The sequence goes on from MSXP01000006.1 coordinate 107,325, forward strand.
TATTTTACAAAAAATTAGCCATGATTTTGGTGTTAAGTCTACCGTTTCTTCCGTTGCTTTTTGGGCAATTTACCGCATTCAACGGCTTTTGCCAGATGGCTTACAAAAACAAGCCGATTATGCAGTGCGCTATTTTTTACTATTAGCGGCTTCTGGTAGCTTTACGCAAGCCAATTGGGGCGCATTTATTTGCCAACGTGAAGGCTTAATTACGGATGGTTTAACTGAGGCAGATTATCCCGATTTAGAGCGTGTTAGCTATTACAAAAATGTAGATGGCGAGTTAAAGCATTATCAGCAACACCCGAGTTTTCATGCAGTTAAAACAGTGGTCAACTTAATCCACGGCGCGCGTTATGTCGCGCCAATCGCCACCGCGAATGGCCTAGAAATTCATCACTTTGTGCAAGGCACGCAACACTTTCATGCTGCTTGGACAATTAACGGCAAAGCTGCATCATTAAGTGAAATTTATTCTGCAGACGCCTTAAAAATTTCAAAAATATTGCATCGAGATGGTCAAGAGCTGACACAAAAACCAGACCTTATTACTGAATCACCGATTTATTTATTGTGGGATGGTGAAGCGCCTACTGTGTCAAATCCGCAATTGGCAAAAGATTTGTCGATTCATGCGCATGTACAAGATTTACATTATTTTGAATTTAAAGGTAATGATTGGCACGGTTTGGTTTTGGCAAAAAATAGCCACGATGCGCAGCTTATTTTGCAAAAATTGCATCCGCAAACTTTGCAAGCACCTAATAAAGATGGCACGCTACGCCATGCTCGTAATGCCATTTGGGCGGTGCCTGACCCAAGAGATAGTGGTTTAAAACAGTTAACCATTAAACAACCGATTAAAATGTATCCGCATAAAGCGTTTTTAGATCGCTTTAAGCCCAGCAAAGCCAAGCGCAGTTGGAATGGCGCGATGGAACTGATGCGTCGCGGTGTTGCTACTGCGCAGCCTGTGGCCTATTTTGAAAAAATGGGCGACACCACATTGAAGCAGAATTTTTACCTGTGTGAATTTGTAAAAGCAGATGCCAATATCGGGCAGATTTTTTCTGCTTACGCCAGAGGAGAGTACGATTTTCTCGATTTAAATCCCGAATTAGTTTATACACAACTTGCACAATATTGTCACACCATGCACAGCCGAGGCGTGCATTTTAGAGATTTATCAGGCGGCAATATCTTGGTGAATATTCATGCAAAAAAACAGTTAAGTTTTTCTTTAATTGATACTGCGCGCATCCATGCCTACAATCACAGCATTGATTTTAATTTGCGTATTGCCGATTTAACACGCGCTTGTCACAAGCTCAATTGGGCGGGGCGTGAGCGCTTTATGCAAATTTATTTAGGGCTTTCTGGCAGGCAATTTACTTGGCAAAATCGCTTACAGTTTCAGCTATACGACTTTAAAGTGTCGCTTAAACGCACTATTGGTCGCAAAGCGATTAAGCGTTTATTACAAGGATTTAAAGGGAATACTTAACCATTTAATCTAATGAAAATCATGAGCGTGTTTTAAGTGCTTTAGATAGTGGCTTATTTTGCGATAAGCGTAGTATTCAACTTACGTTATGCAGTTGTGAAAACAAAGCGAACGAATTTAAACCTAAGGAGATTACTATGTGGACAACACCAGCTGCTACTGAAATGCGTTTCGGTTTCGAAGTGACAATGTACGTAATGAACAAGTAATCTTTTGTTCATGGTATAAAAAGGGTGCTTTAAGCGCCCTTTTTTATTGCCTGCTAGTTTAGTTAATCTGCTAGATAAATTGGTCAATCAAACTATTATTTAGCTAGCACAAATCCTTTAGGCAATAACACCCAAATTTTACCTTGTTGTTTCATGGTGCCAGCTTGTTTGCCAGCAGCGTCCCCCGCGCCCCAAAAGAAATCCGCACGCACACCGCCTTTAATGGCGCCACCTGTATCTTGCGCCATCATCAATCGTTTTAATGGCTTTGTGCTATTGGGTTGAGTTGTCGATAAAAATATTGGTGCGCCCAAAGGTATATATTTTGGGTCTATCGCCACGCTACGCTCTGCCGAAATAGGTACACCAAGTGCGCCTAGCGGGCCTGGTAAATCAGCGGGTAATTCCCTAAAAAAAACGTAGCTGGGATTACTATTCAGCAAATCGCGTAATTTGTCTAAATTATTACGCGCCCAATTTTTAATGCCTTGCATCGATGCTTGGTCTGCGGTCAACTCATTACGCTCAATCAGTAAGCGGCCAATTGAGTTATAGGAATGACCATTTTGATCGGCATAACCTACATGCACTTGCTGACCATTATCTAAGTTAACCAAACCCGAACCCTGAATTTGTAAGAAAAACACATCAATAATGTCGTTAATCCAGACGATTTCACTGCCTGCTAAAGGCGATGGATTGGTTTCAATTTCCGCGCGTGTCATATACGGAATTAATTTTTTGCCACCTTGTTTTGTATCTACTAGCTTACCGCGAATACGCTTAAATTTAAGCTCAGGGTAAACATCTGCTAACTCCACTGTGACAATATCTTTAGGTTGCGCATATAAAGGATAAGGATATTGCGCCGATTGTTTGCGACTACCCTGAAGTAGCGGTTCATAATATCCTGTAATTAACCCTGTATTTTCGCCCTCTGCGCTGGTGGCTGAGTAAACATCAAATTGGGTTGTCAAATAAGCAATAATGGCTGCATTGTTTGGCTTGCCTAGCGTTTTGGCCGCGCTACAAGCTGGCTGCCACTGTGGTTTGTTTCTAAGCGTGCTGCAACTTTGCAGCCACGCACCCCACGCCACACTTAAATCGTCTTCCATCAGTCCATCAATTTCTTCCCATTTGGCTGGCTTGAGCAAGCTGTAATCTGTAGGCGATTTAGTATCTTTTATCTCAACAGGCTTGGCTTCAGTGGGGCTTTTAGATTGACTATCTGGTGGCAATTGCACCGGTGCTTGGCTTTGCGCACAATTGCAGTTAGGTGGATTAGGCTTTGCTGTAGAGGGTTTAGTATTTTTCTTGGCGCAAGAAACCGTTATAACGCCTAGCAAAACAATAATCAGTAAACGCCGCATCGCTTAATGCAGCACTCTAGGTTGCGCCAACACAAATGGCTCAATAATGGCTTCAAACGGTGTTCCATCAACCGCTACCATAAAGTAACTACCACGCATTTCTCCTTCTTGCGTGGCCAAAACTGTACCGCTGGTGTATTCAAACTGCTGATTAGGGTTCAAAAGCGGCTGCGCACCTACTACGCCCAAACCTTTTACTTCCTGCACATGTTGATGGCTATCGGTAATCACCCAATGCCGACTAATTAATTGCGCGGCGATATTGCCAACGTTAGTAATAGTGACCGTGTAGGCAAATGCAAACTTGCTTTCTTCTACATTAGACTGGTCAGGCAAGTAAGCCGTTTGCACAGAAACCGAGAACGCATATTGGGTTTGAGTCGCCATTAAGCAATCATTCCGCCGATTGGCGAACTTGGGCTGGCTAAATATAGCTTTTTAGGCATTCTGCCAGCAAGATAGGATTCACGGCCTGCTTCAATTGCTTTTTTCATGGCACCAGCCATCATCACAGGGTCGCGCGCCGCCGCAATCGCCGTATTCATTAATACGCCTGCACAGCCGAGCTCCATCGCAATCGCCGCATCCGCCGCACTGCCAACGCCAGCATCCACTAGCACAGGGATTTTGGCGTTTTCAATAATAATTTGTAAATTCCATGGGTTTAAAATACCCATGCCAGAGCCGATGAGTGAAGCCAACGGCATCACCGCACAACAACCAATATCTTCTAATTCCTTAGCAATAATCGGGTCGTCCGAGGTATAAACCATCACATCAAAACCATCTTTGACTAACACTTTGGCCGCTGCAATGGTTTCAATCACATTTGGGTAAAGTGTTTTGGGGTCGCCTAATACTTCTAACTTAACCAATTTGTGGCCATCTAAAAGCTCGCGCGCCAAGCGTAATGTGCGCACGGCATCATCTGCCGTATAACAACCTGCGGTATTGGGTAAATAGGTAAATTCTTCTGGCGGCAAATATTCCAACAAAGAAGGCTCACCAGTTGTTTGGCCAATATTGGTGCGGCGAATCGCTACTGTCACAATTTGTGCGCCGCTAGCGTCAATGGCTGCGCGCGTTTCAGTAAAGTCTTTGTATTTACCTGTGCCCACTAGCAAACGCGAGTGGTAGGATTTTCCTGCAATAATGAGTTGTTCTGACATAATTTTTGCTATCTAAAATGAATTTGCTATCAATCTGCTCAACACTAACCGCCGCCTACCGCACCCACAATTTCCAGCTTATCGCCATCCTGCAAAAAAATATCTGCAAACTGGCTACGTGGAACGATCTCACCGTTTTTTTCAATCGCCAAGCGCTTGCCTGATAAATTGAGTGCAGCAACTAATGATTCGACTGTTAATTCAGCGACTTCGAAAATTTTAACGTTTCCATTAATACTAATATTCATTATTTAACCAGTTTTAAGCGTTAAGTTTGTTTTTGGTTACCGCATTCACATTGCAACATTATTTAATATGAAATAGTAAATAAATTATTATTTCGTGTATTCCACAACAACTTAAGTGCGTTATTTAGCAAAGTGTCATGATTTTATTGATTTGTTTACTGAATACATGAATTTAGTGAATTTTTTTGATAAATTACATTCATATGCAACAGAAACAAAACTTCTGTTGTTTTAACTCCCAAAAGGATTTTTTAAGGAAATTATAATGCAAGCACTAAACGTAAAACCTGCCGCAAAACCACAACTACTGAACGAAATATACGAACCATCACTGAATCAAAAGTCCGATAAAGTAAAAGTCCAAGAAACTCATGTCTTAACTTTACAAAAACCTAAAAATATCAATCGGCTATTAGAAGCTTACAGCGATTGCGTCTAAAGTCTAATTCATTACTTAATACTCAAAAATACTTCAAATAGTGGGTCGCTTTATTCGCAACCCACCAGTTGATTTTATTCACAAACTATTCAGCTGAGATTTATTCAATTTCCAACTGTGGGCGGCCAGCCTCTGGCCAATCTAAATGGTAGAACTGACCACGCGGCTGATCTTTACGCTCATACGTATGCGCGCCAAAATAATCACGCTGACCTTGCAATAAGTTAGCTGGCAAATCTGCGCTGCGGTAACCATCATAATACGCTAACGCTGCCGAAAAACCTTGTGCTGGAATGCCGTTGGTGACTGCCAAGGCAATCACTTTACGCCAGCCTGCTTGACCGTCATTCATCGAGTTAGTGAAATACGGGTCTAGCATCAAGTTTTTCAATCGAGAATTTAATGCATAAGCATCAGTAATTTTTTGCAAGAAACGGGCGCGGATGATACAACCACCACGCCAAATTTGCGCGATTTCACCAAAGTTTAGTTTCCAATTGTAAGCCACTTGCGCTTTGTCCATTAACTGGAAACCTTGTGCGTAGGCACAGATTTTTGAGCAATACAGCGCATTTTTAATCGCTTCGATAATCGCGGCTTTATCTGTTTCTTTTACTAGCACTGGGCCTTTTAAGATTTTGCTGGCTTCAACACGCTCTTCTTTTAAGCTTGATAACGCGCGTGCATAAACCGCTGCAGCAATCGCATTCGCTGGTGCGCCTAATTCAAGCGCATTCGCTGCTGTCCATTGACCAGTCCCTTTTTGACCAGCAGTATCTAAAATTTGGTCTACCAAGAAGCCTTTGCCTGCAGGGTCTTTTTGCTGCAAGATATCCGCAGTAATTTCAATCAAGAAGCTTGATAATTCGCCTTTATTCCATTCAGCAAATACTTTACCAATTTCATCTGCTGGCATGCCAAGCAAGTTTTTCATGAGCCAGTAAGCTTCGCAAATCAATTGCATATCGATATATTCAATACCGTTGTGCACCATTTTTACGTAATGGCCAGCGCCGTCTGGGCCGATGTACTCAGCACATGAGAAACCGCCTTCAACTGGTTTGCCAGGTGCGCCGCCTTCTAATGGCTCGCCTGTTACGGCATCTACTTTAGCGGCAATGTCGCGCCAAATTGGCTCTAATGAAGACCATGCTTTGCGTGTGCCTGATGGCATTAATGAAGGGCCGAAACGCGCGCCAGTTTCGCCACCTGAAACGCCAGAACCGATAAATTCGATGCCTTTAGCGACCAATTCTTTTTCGCGGCGGATGGTGTCTGTCCATAATGAGTTGCCGCCATCAATGATGATGTCGCCTTGCTCTAAGAAAGGCAACAATGCGTTTATCGTAACATCGGTCGCGCTACCCGCTTTAACCAATAAGATGATTTTGCGTGGGCGTTTGATGCTTAATACGAAAGAAGCCAAATCGGCATGTCCAACCACATTTTCATGTGAAGGTTCATTTTTTTTGCATTCTTCTACGAATGCAGTCATTTTTTTAGGGTCGCGGTTGTAAACAGCGATGGTGTAGCCGTGATCGGCAATATTCAGGGCTAAATTTTGGCCCATGACAGCTAGGCCTACTAGGCCAATATCAGCATTTTTTGTGGTCATATCATTCTCTAAAATTAATTAAATGGGTAATTTAAACTAACAAAAACAAAAGCTTGTGACTATTGCTTCAGCATTACTTAGGTATTACTAGACATTACTAAATACTACATTTACTACAAAAATGTTAACGCCCCGTTGCGTTAACATTAATGAAACATTGCTATAAATCTATAGTGTATTTCTAAACATTTGTATGGCCAATTGATACCCTGTCATCGCCAACTGCGGGTCATAACGCTCACCTTCGTCACGCATAAATGCGTGTTGGCCATTAAATTCATGCCATGAGAAAGTTAAGTTCGCTTCGGTGAGCTTTTGGTTCACTAATACGCGACCAGCGGTAGGAATATGATTATCTTGTTTGCCCCAAATCATCATCAACTCGCCTTTGATATCGGCTAGTCTTTCCATGCTGTGTTGATTGGGTTTATTGGGGATAATATTCGTATGTAAATCGGTGGCATAAAAACAAGCGGTGGCTTTTACTTCTGGTTGTAGCGCAGCACGAAACGCTAAATGCCCGCCGATGCAGAAACCCATTGCACCCAAATTACCGTTGTACCAATCTTGCGTGCCTAAATATTCAATCATGGCGCGGTTATCGGTGTCATAGCCTTGCACATCTTTGGCAGCTTTATCTGCATTACCCTTTTCGCGGCCAGCATCGTCGTAGCCCAAAACCGTACCAATTGGGTTTAGCTCGTGAAACACCTCAGGCACCAAAACAGCATAACCTTGTCCTGCCATCATTTGCGCCGCGCGCTCAATAGGCCCTGTTTGCTGGAATATTTCGGAATAAAACAAGATGGCTGCGACTGGTTTGCTGTGAATGGGACGGTGCACATAAGTACGCATAACGCCAGTTGGGGTGTTTATATCAACAACATGCGTTTGAATTTGCATTATTTTATTCCAAGGCTTAAATTAAAGATTTGTATTTTTGTGATTAATATTTTATTAAGTACAATATTTTACAGGGGTTTAAGGTGCTTTTCACGCATAATTTTGTGTTAAGTGGCTTAATATGTTTTTATATTGTTGCAGAATTATTTTTTTAAAGGGTTGTCATTTAACGTACACATCACTACAGAAAGCAATTATATGCGCCTAGCATTCTTGGTTTTAGGGCTTTTTTTTAGCCAAATTTCTACTGCAGAACCCAGCTCAGACCTCACTTACAAGCTTAAAGCATCAGTTGTAAAAGTACATGTTTCTACCAAAACTGGTGGTCATGGTGTAGGCACTGGTGTGGTGGTTGCTAAAGATTTAGTAGCAACTAATTGCCATGTGTTAGCGAATGCAACGGGTGTCAAAATCACAAAATTTGGCGATAGTCATGCGCCTGTGAGTTTAAGAGCCGATTGGAAGCATGATCTATGTATTTTACGCTTTCAGTATGTAGACCTAGCCGCTGTTGAGTTGGGTGATTCTGAGCAATTAAAATATGAGCAAACCATGTTTTCTATTGGTTTCCCTGGTGGCCCGCCCAAACCACAAGTAACGCATGGCAAAATCAAAGCTTTGTATCCATTGGATAATGGTCAAGTTGTGCGCACTGATGCTTCATTTGTGATGGGTGCAAGCGGCAGTCCTGTATTTGATGATGATGGCAAATTAATCGCCATTAGCACCTTTAAAAGCCCAGGTCGTGGCGCTTATTTCTATAATATTCCTGTTAAATGGGTAAAAGAGCTTTTAGCTGCACCCGATTCTGTCGAAACTACTTCATTGAAAACAGACGACAGCCCTTTTTGGGATGCTTTAGAAGAAAACCGTCCGTATTTTATGCGCGTGGTATTGCCGTATCAAAATGATAAATGGGATGAGTTATATGCCGTTGCGCAAGCTTGGGTGAAAGCCGAACCGACGAGTGCAGAGGCGCACTACTATTTGGGTGTGGCGGAAGACAAATTAGGCAATACTGCGCATGCCAAACCACTCTTTGCAAAAGCACTTCAGCTTTATCCACAACACCCAGCGACCTTACAAGCATTGGGTAAAATTGCAAAGCGGGAAGATAATCAATCTGAGCTAAATCGTCTAAAAATGGCGATGAAAGATGTGAACAATGATGTATTAACCGAATTTAATGAAGCAATCAATCCAGCCGTTAACGAAACCCCGAGCGTGCAATAGTGCTGAATAAATTTTTAGTACTATTTTTGTTAAGTAGCTCGCTGGCGCACGCAGAAGATACAGGAGTTTTTCCTAACGCAGCTAGTGTTGCAGAAACACACAGCGCCAACCCAAGCGATGCGCTTTTATATCAACTAAAAGAGTCAATGGTAAAAGTGAGCAGTACTGTAAAAAGTGGCGGGCATGGTTACGGCACCGGGATTGCCATATCCAAAGACCATGTGGTGACTAATTGCCATGTATTGCAAGATTCTAACGGCATGAGCATTACTAAATGGGGTGAAGCTTTTGCGCCTGTTGCCATGATTGCAGACTGGGAACACGATATTTGTATTATGCGTTTTGAGTGGGCTAACTTAAAGCCTGTGCAGATGGGCGATTCTGAAACTTTGCGCTATGAGCAGCCGATTATTTCTATCTCGATGCCCGGCGATTCGCCTGCGCCTTATGTCACGTTAGGCAAAATCAAAGCGCTGTACACATTTGATGGTGCAAACGTCATGCGCGCATCTGCTGCTTTTGCAATCGGCGCGAGCGGTAGTCCTGTGTTTGATTATGATGGCAAATTGATTGCGATTAGCACGTTAAAAAGCCCTGGCCAAAAAGCCTATTTTTACAATATGCCGATTAAATGGGTAAAAGAATTATTAACCAAACCTGAAATTCCGCTGTATCAAGCTTCAAAAAGCCCTTTTTGGGATGCACCTGATGAAGCAAGGCCATTTTTTATGCGCGTGGTTTTGCCATACCAAAACGGTCATTGGGCAGAACTAAAAACGGTAGCTGAAAATTGGTTAAAACAAGAGCCAAATAGCACAGAGGCTTTGTATTATTTAGGCTTCGCAGAGCAAAATTTGGGCAATATAAAAGCGGCGAATCAATATTATCAACAATTATTAAAACAACATCCGAATCACCCAGCTACATTAATCGCTTTAGGATTGATGGCTAACAAAGCAGGCAATTTGGCGGAAGTTGAAAAAACACATATTGCGCTGAAAGCAATTGATAGCGCGTTAGATGAGGAATTTATTGAAGCTTTAAAACAATAATGCTTTTAAATAATAATTTAAGCAAAATAAATGGTTAAGTTAAACATGCACCAATTGCTTAAATCCACCACAAGCCATGCGTTTGCAATCAAAAATTGGGTTTGCCATATCCATCATATCTTTCATGCGTGGGTCGGCAAATATTTTTGCGTTAGCTATATCTCTGGCTTCTTTTGATGCGTAAACCACCCACGCAAAAATAATTGTTTCATCTGGTTTTGCGTTAGCAAGCTCTGTAAACGATAGCACGCCTTCTACATTCAAATCATCCGCAACACATTCCCAATAATCCAATGCGCCATGTTCTTTAAAAACAATCGCGGCTTTTTCTGCCATGATGCGATAGTCTTCTACGCGCGTTGCGGGCAAAGGAATCACAAATCCATCAATATATCTGCTCATCGCTGATTCTCAATAAAAATAAATGCTGTTAATAATCTGCCGCACGACCAGTTGAATAGCCCTGTGGCACATCATTTTGCCATTCGCCACAGTCGTTGCAACGGTGATCATGCATCGTGAGGCTGACAGTGAGATTTGAACCGTTACAAAACTTACAGCTAACAGGATGAATGGGGGCGGTTTTGTGATGCGTTTCATGATGCTCAGTCGCCACTTTGCTGCTGCCTAAACCATATTTGTTGTCCATCTCTTTACTCCAAAATTTGGTCTCAAAAAACGATTAAGTACACATTAAGTTACTCGCTTTTTTCTCAAAAAACAAGCATTAATCCTGAGTTAGATGCCGTGCGCAGCACGCTTTAGACGATCCAAAATCGCCAACCATTCTGGCGTATTAGGTGGCATTAAAACCAACAATTGCGCTACATTTAGCGCGTCCAAGCGATGAAGCGATTCATACAAATGTTCTGCTACATAGGCAGCATTTCTAGGCAAATGTATGCAATGAAAGTTGGCGCTTAGAGGTTGCGATGCATTGTCGTCAATAATTAAAGCGGCACAAGTTAAATCAGCACAAATATGAGTGCTATTTTGCTGATATGCGGTTAATTTAGCCAGACTATCAAATAACTTAACCGGTGTTTTGGGTGAATAATGCAAGAGATGCTGCCCTGGCGCTTTTGGTAAGTTAGCAGCACCCACTATTGTTGACTTGCCTGCAATCGCGCTAATTTGCGCCTCAGTAATCATGCCGTGGCGCAGCAATTGCCAATTATCACCCGCCACACTCACAATGGTTGATTCAATCCCAACTTGGCAAGCACCGCCATCCAGCACGGCAATTTCGTCACCCAAACCAGCTGTCACATGCGCTGCCGTGGTTGGGCTAAGTTGCGTATATTTGTTGGCAGATGGCGCAGCAAGCGCCAAACCACTTTCGTTAAGCAATTGCAAGGTCAGCGCATGGCTAGGAACGCGTAGCGCCACTGTGGGCTCATTGGCTCTAACAACCGCAGAAACAGTATCTTTAGCTGGCAACACCAAGGTAAATGGGCCCGGCCAAAAGGCTAAAGCTAATTTTTGTGCCAGCGGCGAAAACTCAGCCGCCCAATCTACCACTTGCGCCATATCGCCAATGTGCACAATCAATGGATTGTCTGCAGGGCGTTGTTTAACCGCATAAATCTGGCGCAAGGCCAATTCATTGGTCGCGTCTGCCGCCAAGCCATAAACCGTTTCGGTAGGAATCGCCACTACCTCGCCCGCTTTAAGCATGGCAATTGCTTGATTTAAATGAACGCGCATAAATTAACTTGCATAATCATTGATTAGATTTAAAAAACCATTTTACTATTGATACGCTAAAATAAGGTTTTAACCCATTAAAATCCCTATATAAAGAGTCTAAATATGTCACAAATCACTGTAGAAAAAAATCCTGCTCAAAGCCGTTTAGATACACTTAACGTTAAAAAATGGGCAACTTGGCAAAAAGAAGTGTCTGTCTTTCCGTGGACTTTTCCTGAGCAAGAAATCGCCTATATTTTAGAAGGTGAATGTGTAATTACGCCAACAGGCGGCGCACCTGTTACTTTTGGCAAAGGCGATTTAGTGACATTTCCTGCAGGCATGACAGCCAGTTGGGAAGTAAAACAGCCTCTGCACAAACATTATAAATTAGATGGCAATGCGCTCAGCCAAATGTGGCTAAGACTTAAACTAAAATTCAAGTAGCCCACCACAATATCGCGCATTTTTTAACACTATCATCCAAAAATGAACACTTTTGCTATTTTAAATAGACGGATGCTGATTGAAAAATATGCCAACTGCTTTGAAAGTCTTATTTCTGCAAGGTTTTGAACATTAATATTTCTGAAGTGCAGTTGGCATAACTTCTGCTTATCATCAAATGTAGTCTCGCAAAAACTAGATGATGAAAAGGGGTTATAAAATGGCTAGACAAAAACGTAGTGAAACAGTGCTTCCCAACAAAATGAAAGACTTAGAGTTGCGCTCGGATGACTTTGCAGGCGATGAGCTTGAAGAGTATAGCGAAACTGGCGTTGAGGTCGGTTTGAAATTTAAAGGCCAAGAAATTGAAGAAAGCTATGGCGGCTTTGATGGATATGCACTAGGTATTTAGTGCTTGCGTAAGCCGTCATTAACCCGCTTTGCGGAACGTTAAATTTACTCGGTGCTGATTGAGATAGTCATTTTGCTGAGCATTTAAGTTGTGAGGTACGCTCGCTTTAATCGGCAAAATGCCGTGAAAATTTAAACGCGTTTTACCGCCCCACACCAGCACATCACCATGTTGCAAGGGCATTTTAAGTGGCTTGTCGGTGCGCTTGGCACCACCAAACAAAAACACTGCTGATAATCCCAGTGATACGCTGACAATCGGTTGATTAAAATCCACTTCGTTTTTATCTTGATGCAGACCCATGCTGGCACCCACTTTGTAGCGATTAATTAAACAAGCATCTGGCACAAAACCATCAAAACCTGCCGCACTTGCTGCTTGTTTTGCCAAACCCACAAACGCATCTGGCATTAGCGGCCACGGCTGATTCGTATTTGGATCTAGCGCATCATAGCGATAACCTTTACGGTCGCTCACCCAGCCCAAATCACCACAATTAGTCATGGAGGCAGACATCGCAAAACCCATTGGCGTCATCATATGCCGCAACGGTGCTTGATTAATCACATTTGCCAAATTTTGCAAAATGGCTGATTCGATCTGCGCAGTATAGTTTTTTAATAACCAAACTTCAGGCAAAATTTCTTGTATAGCGGGTGTATTGTTTTCAAACAAATCCATGCCAGCATTCAAATGAATCATTTATATTCTTAACAGTTTACATCGGTCAAAGTTCACCGCTATGATACATAGTATGTACACATATCAAGCAGCTAGCGATTTTTTAAGCGCCATAGATGACGATTGGGCAAGACTCATCTCAACGGTTGGGCCATGTGCATTTGAAACCAGACCAGAACATGAGCCATATCAAGCCTTAGTACGCGCGGTGGCTTATCAGCAATTGCATGGCAAAGCAGGCGATGCGATTATTAAGCGCTTTTTGGCGATTTATGGCGATAAGTATCCGACGTCTGATCAATTATTAGCTACAGAGTTTGATGCCCTGCGCGCTTGTGGATTTTCTGCGCGCAAAATTGAAACGATTAAAGGGATTGCAGAAGGTGCTATAAGTGGCCTTGTGCCATCTAGATTAGATGCCGACGCAATGCCAGACGATGATCTAATTAAGCGCTTAGTTGAATTAAAAGGCATAGGCCGCTGGACAGTAGAAATGCTGATGATTTTTACGCTAAAGCGTTTGGATATATTGCCAGCCGACGATTTTGGTGTCGTGCAAGGCTACAAGCGACTTAAAAGCTTACAAAATGCACCAAGTCGCAAAGAAATTACCGAAATCGGCAAGGCTTGGAGCCCTTACAGGACCATTGCAAGCTGGTATTTGTGGCGCGCGCCAAAATAACTTAACACTATTTTCGAGCCGAAAAAAGCGGGCATAACTTACGTTATCTCCCGCTTTTGTTTTACCTAAAAAGATTTAACCAGCTTTCTTTTTATGTACTTTCTTTTTGCTTTCTGGCTCTTGCATTAACACGGTGTCCAACACATAAATCATGCCGTTGTCCGCTTTAATATCGTTGCCGCCCACTGTTGGCACGCCATCTACTTTTACGCCTGCAGATACATCTAATGTTAATTCGTGGCCTTCAATCGATTTTACTTTGCCCGCTTGTACATCTTCTGTAGTGATTTTGTGCGCTACAACGTGAGCCGTTAATAATTTAGTTAGCGCCGCTTTATCGTTTAACAAAGCGTCCAATTTTTCTTTTGGCAATTTAGCAAATGCCGCATCGCTAGGTGCAAATACGGTAAATGGCCCTTCACCTTTTAAAGTGTCGGTTAAGCCAGCCGCTTGTAATGCGGTTAATAATGTTTTTAACGAGCCATCCGCTGCTGCAGAATCAATAATGTCATCCGCCATCGAAACATTAGAAACGCCTAATGTTAGTAACACAGCAAGTAATACTTTTTTCATTTTATTCCTTAAAGTTGATAAATACACAGTTGAATATCAGTACGATTAACACCATCTATTCAATGACTAAGCCTAGCTAAAGTAAGTTTCATACGCGTGAATAAATATCAATTTACGGGTGATTATCCCGAAATTGGTATGAATTAACGGTACTTTTAACTTTAATTAGTCATTAAAGCGGGTGAGTTGCAACTGCTTAGGGGTTAGTGCGCCTAATCTATATCGGCAGAATCGCACTAGGTCAACGACGACTCATCGGCACAAGATTGTTCGTTCATTAACGACCTTACGCTTACTACCTTATTCACTGCACTAACCTTATTGACTTTAGCATAAAAAACCCTGTTAACTGGCTGCATCCGCGTATATTTAATTAAATACTTAACCGATTTTTTTAAGATAAATCATCGGTTAGCTATTAAAATAACAATCTATGCAACAATTATTCACCCATCAAAATTACGCTTTCACCCGATTACTCACTTTTCGCATTCAAATTGTGCTGGCATACCAAATCATGGCGGTTGCCGTGGGTTGGCATATTTATGAAATCACGCATGATACGTTAGCGCTTGGCTTGGTGGGTTTGGCCGAAGTGATTCCTTACTTCGCAAGTGCGCTGTTTGCTGGCCATGCGGTCGATCACTACTATTCACGCCGCCTATTTGGGATATTAGCAGCTGTAATGCTGTGCCTAAACGCGCTGACCCTAACTCTAGTGACGCAAGGCTATTTAATTGGCGATAGTAGCTATTGGATTTATTGCTCAATTGCGTTTACAGGCTTTGCACGCGCTTTTATTGCGCCCAGCGTTAACTCACTTTTTGCGATTATTTTACCGCGCGAATCTTACGCCAAGGCCACTGGCATCAGCAGCAGCATCTTTCAAACAGGCTTAGTTTTGGGCCCCGCAATCGGTGGCTTAATGATTGGTTTTGCAGGCAAAACAACGGCCTATATGCTGGCAACTTTGCTGTGCTTGGGCGCGGCAATTGCCATGTGGACAATTAAGGTAGATGAGCCTAAATCAACTGCCGATTTACCTGTATTCGCTAGCATTAAACAAGGGCTAAACTTTGTATTTAGCAATCAAATTATGCTGGGCGCATTGTCTTTAGATATGTTTGCGGTGCTGTTTGGCGGCGCAGTTGCCATGTTGCCTGCATTTATCCAAGACGTGTACCACATTGGCCCAGAAGGCTTAGGCATTTTGCGCGCTGCACCTGCTGTGGGCGCAATTGCCACCGGCTTATGGTTAACGCGCCACCCCATCAGTCGCCACGCAGGGCTTTGGTTATTATGGGCTGTAGCAGGCTTTGGGCTTTGCATCATTGGATTTGGCTTGGCCACTAGCTTTTGGGTGGCTTTCGCGCTCTTACTGCTTTCTGGCATTGCAGACGGCATTTCAGTAGTCATGCGGCAAACCATTATGCAATTAGTCACCCCAGACGGCATGCGCGGGCGCGTATCAGCCATTAACGGTATCTTTATTGGCTCTTCCAATGAACTAGGCGCATTTGAATCTGGCTTGGCGGCGCGCATCATGGGCTTAGTGCCATCCGTAATTTTTGGCGGAATGATGACACTTTCAGTCGTTGCGGCCACTGCAAAATTTGCGCCTAAGTTACGTAAACTGGAATTAAATCAACTGCAATAAATTAGCTTGCTTTGCACATTTAAAATTAGCGTATTATGCTTAAAAAGTTACATTACTTCCTGTCAGGAGCAAGTTATGTCAAGCGCATCTAATCTGGGCGTCCAATCCAGCCACTCACCTAAGTCGTATTTTATTTACCGCCACCGTCTGCCCATTCGTATCATGCATTGGACAAATGTGATTTGCTTCACCATTTTATTAATGAGTGGGCTTAACATTTTTAATGCGCACACTTCACTCTATTTCGGCAAATCGTCCTACAACGGCAAACCTGCGGTTTTGGAAATTAAAGCCATGCAAACCAGCAGTGGTGAATTAAAAGGTGTAACCAGTGTTTTTGGCTACCAATTTAATACCACTGGTGTGCTAGGGGCATCTGCAGGCCTAGATGGCAAATTAGTCGCGCGCGCATTTCCCTCATGGTCAACTATTCCAGGCCCAAAATGGTTATCCATGGCGCGGCATTGGCATTTCTTTTTTGCATGGTTATTTGTCATTAATGGTGTTTGTTACATTGCGTATTCTTTTGCTATCAAACACGTACAGCGTGATTTAGCTGTCACAAAACAAGACCGCGCGACCATTTGGCAATCGATTAAAGACCATATTCGCTTTAAACATGACACGGGCGAAGACGCCAAACGCTACAACGTGTTGCAAAAAATTGCTTATTTAAGCGTGATTTTTATTTTGTTGCCATTGGTGATATTAATGGGCTGGGCCATGTCGCCGTTTTTAAATTCTTTGCTACCTGGCTGGATAGATTTATTCGGTGGCCGCCAATCGGCACGCACCATTCATTTTATTGTAGCTTGGTTGTTAGTGGGTTTTGTGTTTATCCATGTGTTTCAAGTCATCATCACAGGTTTATGGAACAACTTGCGCTCAATGATTACAGGGCATTTCAAAATTGAGTCATCTCATGCGGAGAACAAATGATGGCGCACTTACCTGATAGAAGAAAATTTTTCGGCCGCTTGCTGGCAGGCGCTGGCGCAATGGCTTTAGCGGGCTGCGATAAGCTCTCGCATTCAGAAACCTTTACCAAAATATTAAGCGCGGGCGAAAGCCTTAGCTACAATGCGCACCGTTTGCTGAGTACGCGTAAATCCATGGCGCAAGAATTCAGCGAAGCAGATTTATCGCCCAGTTTTCGTAGCAATGGCACATCGTCGCCTAACAATCCTGACTATCATGCGCTGGCAAAAAACGGCTTTGCCGATTGGACTCTGGAAGTTGGTGGCTTGGTCGAAAATCCACTGAAATTTAATCTGGCACAAATTCAGCAAATGCCAAGCCGCACCCAAATTACGCGCCACGATTGTGTTGAGGGCTGGAGTGCGATTGGCAAATGGAAAGGTACGCCTTTGCAGGAATTTTTAAGCTTGGTAAAACCAAAACCAGAGGCGCGCTTTGTGGTGTTTTACTGCGCCGACCCCATGAAAGCAGACGGCACCAATTTTTATTACGAAAGTATCGATATGGATGACGCGTATCACGCACAAACCATATTGGCTTATGAATTAAATGATGAAACTTTGCCCATTAAAAATGGCGCACCAATCAGGCTGCGTGTTGAGCGCATGCTAGGCTACAAACAAGCCAAATACTTAACACGCATTGAGTTAGTAGAAAGCTTTGACCATATTGCAGGCGGCAAAGGTGGCTATTGGGAGGACACTGGCTACGAATGGTACGCAGGCATTTAACTTACTTACACAGCGCATTATTTTTTTGGCGCAGGCTTCATTGGAATCACCGAGCTTGATGGCACCACGACTTCTTTGCTTTTTTTGGGTTTTTTTGTCTCTTTGTTACTTTTAATTTGGCCTTTTGCCATGATGATTCTCCGCTGTAATGAATAGTCGCTTCATCATAGGCTTATAGCGCAATATAGGGTGATTATTTTCGTTTAACCTCAAGGTTGCGCTTGCTCTCTTAAGCGCTCCGCCAGTGCTTTTGAGGCTTCTTTACGTTTTTCAGCATAGCGTAATATATTTTCTAGCTGCATGGCTGATGGCAAATCAGGGTCTAATGGAAGCTTTGATAGCTTTTCAAAACTTTCCTCATATGGCTCACTAATCGAATAATCAATTTTTCCTGCAAGCTCATCAAAACTCACTTTGCCCTGTTTTCCCTCATGCATAATTTCTAACCAAGAGCGATTAATGGCTTGATCTTGAAACAAAAAGGCACTGATTTGACTACGCAACAATAGCTCGTCACTCCAGCGGTATTTAGGTGGTGGGATATTTTTAAACAAGAAAATACTGACTAAAATAGTGGTTAACACTGCGCCCACGCTATATTTTAGCGGCATGATGCGCGCGGTAATTGTCTGAGAAAAAATGATGCTGGCTAATAAGCCTGTGATAAATCCACCGATGTGCGCTGCATTATCAATACCAGGAATCACAAAACCCAGCACAACAGTGAGCACCGCAAATGCGCTGCCAGCACCAAATAACCAGCGGAATTCACGGGCATGAATAGCGGCTCTTTCGCGCCATAAAAAAACCAGCACTGCGGCATATATGCCAAAAATTGCACCCGATGCACCTCCAGAAACGGCTGAATTGCCTTGCATAACCAGCGATAGTAAATTACCGCCCAAACCACTAATTAAGTATATGCCGAGAAACCGCGCATGGCCGTACATGCGTTCCGCCAACTGGCCTGCATCCCACAACGCATAGCAATTGAGTGCCAAATGCATGGCGCCAAAATGCAGAAACATGGCACTACCCAAACGCCACCATTCACCATCTTGCGTAGCGGGGCCAAAGTTCGCGCCCCAACTGAGCTGAATGCCATTAGGCGAATGCCAAAACCATGCGCCACCAAGCAACATAGCGGCAAAAACGAGCACATTGATCACGATTAACAGCTTGGTTAGCGTGACATTGGGCAGTCGTTGCTCTAAAACATCATGAAAAGATTGCAATAAAAATCCTGTCAGTTAACGGTTAATTAAAGGCTAATTTTGAGACAACAATTGTGTCTGTTGCCAGCATATAGCAGTTTAATTTAATCTGAATAACAAATCCGTTGAATTAACAAAAATTCGCTCTACAATACAAACGAATCTATTTTAAATTGAAAGAAAACCATGTTAGCTATATTTGATACCGCCATTTTGCCACTGGTTCATACACTTAAAACCTTAAGTCATATTTTAAAGAAAGGCGAAGAGTACGCCGATGCTAAAAAAATTGAGCATAACGTTTTATTAA
This sequence comes from Proteobacteria bacterium ST_bin12, assembly GCA_002083635.1. Taxonomy (GTDB): domain Bacteria; phylum Pseudomonadota; class Gammaproteobacteria; order Burkholderiales; family Methylophilaceae; genus Methylotenera_A. The sequence goes on from MSXP01000006.1 coordinate 126,441, forward strand.
ATGCGCGACTTTTTCCTGATATGTATCCGCTTACTAGACAAATACAAATTGCCACCGACATGAGCAAAGGCGCTGCCGGAAGATTGGCAGGCGTTGAAATACCAGCGTATGAAGATAATGAAACCACTTTTGAACAATTACAAGCCCGCATTGCCAAAACCATCGCGTTTATTGAAAGCATTGAACCAGCACAATTAACGGATGCTCAAACACGCGATATTACAGTTACCGTGCGTAAAATTGAGCTTAAATTTACTGGACAAGATTACCTACTAAAATGGGTGATGCCAAACGTGTATTTTCATGTCACCACTACTTACAACATTTTGCGTCACAACGGTGTTGAACTTGGCAAACCCGATTTTTTAAGACTTAACTCTTAGGTTAGAAGCACACAAAGGCAAAAGCATGTTAAAACTTAACCTTAAAATTAGCATGATTTTGTTCGCAATAATGGCGGCTATTTTTTACTTTTTGTATGATAAATCTGCTTTAGGCTCATCGCCCAGCTTAAGCCCAGCACAAGAACAGTTAGCGAAAATGGGCGACAGGTGCTTAGATTTTGGTGAAAGAGCAGTTGCAAGCGATGTGCCGATTATTGAGTTTCAAATGCTAGTGCGCTTGGCCAAAAAAACCAACGTAATTGAAAGATGCATGGCCGATAACGGTTATAAACAAAACCCTGCATGGCTAAAATACGCGCAGCCTATTGCAAATGATAACGCCGCTAAAAACAAAATATCGGTCAGTGAAGCACTTACTAGCTTAAGCAGGGCAGATATGCAGATATTTACGCCAGTTGCCAATCGCCCCGATTATTGGGTTAAAAAGTAGCTAAGCTGCATCACTCACTATACGGTTTCTGCCTTTTTGCTTGGCGAGATATAAGCGCCTATCTACCTCATGAATAAATGCTAACGCCTCATCTTCAGCTTTCGGATTAATCGTCCCCACGCCTAAACTAATGGTTAATACCTGACTGATTTGTGATTTTGCGTGCAAAATTTGCTCTTTAAAAATCATTTGATGGCATCGCTCAGCTACTTTATTGGCAGCTGCAGCATCTGTTTCTGGTAGTACAATCACAAATTCCTCACCGCCAAAACGCGCGCAAAAATCGCGCGAACGGGTTGCCACTTTACCCAAAGCCTGTGCCACGCGCTTCAAGCTTTCATCGCCCTGAATATGCCCATAGTGGTCGTTATATTGTTTAAAATAGTCAATATCCACCATAATCAATGAAAGCGGCTGATTATTGCGGCGCGCGTTCAACCACTCTACCTCCATCACCGAATCAAACATACGCCGATTGGCAACACCCGTTAACCCATCTTTAAACGAGAGCTCTTCTAGTTTTTTTTGCAGTACGATTAATTTTTCTTCAGTTTTTTTGCGCTCACTAATATCAAACATAAAACCCAGTAGCGCATTAGCAGTGCCATCTGGGTTGCGTACCACATGCACTACATCGCGAATCCATACATAACCGCCGTCCTTGGTCATGGCGCGATAATCCGCCTCATGGTCTTCGCCCTCTATGGATTTTGCAACGCAATAATCCACCACCCAAGCCCTGTCTTCAGGATGCATTCTACTTGCCCAGTCTTCCGAACCCACCCAACTCGATTGCGGCCAGCCCAGCAAACTTTCAATTTGTGGCCCAATGTAAGCAAATTTCATGGTCGCCCAATCAAGCTTCCACGGAATCGCTTTGGTCGATTCAAGCAAGGTTTTATAAACCGCACTATCTAATTCTTCAGGCTGGATTGCACTAGTCATTTTAATTCCAAGTATAAATTTTACGTTGATTTAACTATTGATCATATTAGCTTACACGCCATTATTTTGGCACACAAATGAATACTAAAGCAGCGACTAAGTCATATCGCGTATTTCTTGTTTTTAGTTTGGCAAAAATTGACCACCCAATATTGAATTGAAGCAGATTTTTGAATCATGACTGCAAAAAATGTAAAGTTAACGTGTGTATTTCACTTAAAAATGGCGTTTAAAAATAGTAACAGATAACTTTTTACCTTGGTTTAAGTAATAAAAAAGCCTGCATTTGCAGGCTTTTTTATTTCGCTACAATTTTATTGTATTGGCGGAGCACCCAGCACAACACTACCAGTTACATTGCCGATAGTAGCGGTAGTAAAGCTGTACTGTAAACCGGCTCTTTCTGCATTTGGTCCAAAGAAAACACCTTGCACAACATTACCACCGCTTAAGTTACCCGTGCATGAAAGCAGACAAGTCAATAAGTTAGGTAAAGCGCCAGAAGTTTCAGTTACTGTGCCAGTCGCATTAAACGTACTGTTGCCTGCTGTTAGCGATAAACCTGAGCCAGTAATTGAAAATGTATTATTGTTTACGGCAATATTATTTAAATTGTAGCCAAACGCTAGCGTATTAAAGTTAACTGTTAAGTTACCAGTCACCGCATTTGAACTACCTGTGGTGGCAGAAATGACGCCTAAGGTGTTAGTAACTGCAGTTGCCCCAGTTGAGCCTAAAACGTTATAAGTAACAGGCGTTGTTAGGCTGGCTAAATTCAATAAATTGCTAGAATCGGTAAACTGACCAACAATGCCCTGAAAATCGATTAAGTTGGTTGAAGCATTAAGGCTGTTAGTCGCCACGCCTGAGCTAAGTCCTAAAGTCACGTATTGATCTTTATATACATCGCCAAGAGCGTTGTTAAAGCTATAGTTCACTTGCGAGTCATCATCTAAAATCTCTGTAATCCTATTATTAGTGTCAAGCACGACGCTACCGCTAAGCGTGCCATTGTCATGCAAGCCGTTGCTTTCTTGTGTTAACACAAACAATGCATCATAAATATTATCATCGCCCCCAGCTCCTGGATTGTTGCCGGGGCCGGTGTCAGGATTGTTGCCAGGGTCTGTTCCGGGATTATTACCAGGCCCAGTCACTGGAATCACAGCTGCTGCATTGGCAATCACGAACGGCGTCCCCGTATCCGTCACTCTATCATTGGCAGCAAAAGCCAATTTGGTTGTAGATGGTGGCGTTACAGCAGCAACTGCTGCAGTTTTACTGAATTTTGGCGCAGCACCAATGCCTGCAACTCCAATAGTCATACCTGATAATGCATTTAAGCAACCGCCTTGATTACACACATCTACACTGCCGTGATTAGTCGTCATGAGCAATTGATTGTTGTAAAAGTTAACTGTAAATTCAGTTCCACGAATACCAATAGTTGCCACAGCGGTTTTTAGTTGATAGCGGTCACGATTTTTATGGCCGATTAAGCCGCTTACTGTACGTAAACCGCCTTTAACCAATTCTGTAAAAGCGTACTCACTACCGTCTTCTTTGCCAGAAAACTCATATTTATTAATTTTGTACACCGTATTAGGCTGCAAAGACACTTTACCGCCATCAATCAACGATAACTGCAAGCGGCCATTTCCTGTATCAATAGTGTCGCCAGCATTTAAAACCGTGTTTTTCTCAGCTGCTGAAGTAGTTTTATCTGCATGCGTAATCGTTGGGTTGCCTGTTTTAAAGGTAACCGTGCCAACAGATTTGGCAAATGTAAGCGGTGAAACCAACATGCAAGCTGCCACAAAGCTTATTTTTAGCGTTTTTAATATGAACAATTGAAACTCCTAGATAGTTTTAACTTAAGTTAATGCATTGACTAAACACGCATTTCAATACACGCACTGAAACATTTAGCCAACATCAGTTATAATTTTGTTTTTACATTATTTGTAACTTCATAAGCTAGAATCATGCCAATTTATGATTTTCAATGCACGAGCTGCGGCCACAAGCTAGAACTTTTGCGCAAAATAAGCGATGCAAGCACCACTACATGCCCAAATTGCAACCAAGAAACATTCAGTAAAATGCTTTCTGCGCCTAGTTTTCAGTTAAGTGGCAGTGGTTGGTATGCCACCGATTTTAAGGATAAACCGTCAAAAAACGCATCCTCAAAAGAAACGACAGAAGTCTCAGCAAGTAGCTCAGATGCGCCAGCAGCTTGTAAAACAGGTTGCGCTTGTCACTAACTTAACCAATTAACTAACATGAAAAAATATTTTATTACTGGCTTGCTGGTGTTAGTGCCTTTGTTTATCACCATTTGGGTACTTAGCACGCTGATTCAAACCATGGATCAAAGCCTATTATTGCTGCCAGCCGCTTGGCAACCTAAAAATGCATTTGGTTTTAATGTCCCTGGATTAGGTGCAATCCTCACTTTAGTGATTATTTTTGTCACAGGTTTAATCGCGACCAACATATTTGGGCAGCAATTAATCGCGTTATGGGAGAGTTTTCTTTCGCGCGTACCGTTTGTTAAAACCATTTACTCCAGTGTTAAACAGGTATCAGATACGCTGTTTTCAGATTCTGGCAATGCACTCCGCAAGGCATTACTGATTCAATACCCACGTGAGGGCAGTTGGACGATTGCATTTTTAACTGGCGCACCGGGTGGCGATGTGAGCAATCACTTAGTTGGCGATTACGTCAGTGTGTACGTGCCTACAACGCCCAACCCAACTTCTGGCTTTTTTCTGATGCTACCAAGGGCCGATGTGATTGAGCTGGATATGAGCGTGGATGAAGCGCTGAAGTACATCATCAGCATGGGCACAGTCACGCCAAGAGACCGCAAAACACGCGAATTACCGCTTTAATTTTTAACCGACACTTTTATTTAACAAGACTTAACACTATTTTTGAACGAAATTTATGATGACTATGCGTACACATTATTGCGGCCACTTAAACCGCAGCCACATTGGCCAAACTGTTAGTTTATGCGGCTGGGCGCATCGCCGCCGCGATCATGGTGGTGTGATTTTTATTGATTTGCGCGACCGCGAAGGCATGGCGCAAATTGTGGTGAACCCTGACACAGTTGAGGCATTTAAAGTTGCCGAGTCAGTGCGCAGTGAATATGTGCTAAAAATCACCTGTGTAGTTCGCGCGCGCCCAGAAGGCGCAGTAAACGCTAACTTAGCGACGGGCGAAGTGGAAATGATTGCGACTGAAATCGAGATTTTAAACGCATCGCTCACACCGCCATTTATGTTAGATGACGAAAACCTGACTGAAACGGTGAGATTACAACACCGATACATCGACTTACGCCGCCCTGCCATGCAAAAAAACTTGATGCTACGTTATCGCGTGGCTAAAACGTTGCGCGATTACTTAGACACCAACGGCTTTATTGAAGTAGAAACACCAATGTTAACCCGCAGTACGCCAGAAGGCGCACGCGATTACTTAGTGCCAAGCCGCGTACATGCAGGCCAATTCTTTGCCTTGCCGCAATCACCGCAGCTGTTCAAACAATTGTTAATGGTGTCTGGTTTTGACCGTTATTTCCAAATCACTAAATGTTTCCGCGATGAAGATTTACGCGCTGACCGTCAGCCAGAATTCACACAAGTGGATATTGAAACATCTTTTTTAAGTGAAAACGAGATTATGGACATTGTCGAAGAAATGATTCGACAAATGCTTAAGTCTGTTCAAAACGTGGATTTACCAGCTAAATTCCCACGTATGCCGTTTAGTGAGGCGATGAGTCGTTACGGTTCAGATAAGCCTGATATGCGCGTGACTTTAGAAATCACAGAATTAAGCGACGTGATGAAAGATGTAGATTTTAAAGTGTTCGCAGGCGCAGCTAATATGGTTGGTGGTCGCGTGGCTGCTTTGCGCGTACCAAATGGTGCTGCGATTGCTAGGTCAGAAATTGATGCTTACACTGAATTCGTCAAAATCTACGGCGCAAAAGGTTTGGCCTATATCAAAATCAATGATGTCACTAAATTGAACGAAGAAGGCCTGCAAAGCCCAATCGTCAAAAATATTCACACTACTGCATTGCATGCGATTATTGACCGCACAGGCGCGCAAAACGGCGATATCGTATTCTTTGGTGCAGATAAAACCAAAGTAGTAAACGAAGCCTTAGGTGCGCTACGCCTGAAAGTTGGTCACGATAAAGGCCATGTCGATGGTCGCGCTTGGGCGCCATTGTGGGTGGTTGATTTCCCGATGTTTGAACATGATGAAGAAAACGACCGCTGGGCGGCGTTACACCATCCATTCACCGCACCAAAAGATGGTCATGAAGATTTGCTGGTATCAAACCCAGGCGCAGCGCTTTCAAAAGCTTATGATATGGTGCTAAACGGCTGGGAAGTCGGTGGCGGTTCAGTGCGTATCCATAAACAAGATGTGCAATCAAAAGTGTTCGATGCACTCAAAATCAGCAAAGAAGAAGCGCAAGAGAAATTCGGCTTCTTGCTAGACGCATTGCAATACGGCGCACCTCCGCACGGCGGCTTGGCGTTTGGTCTAGACCGTTTGGTAACATTGATGGCGGGCGCGGAGTCTATTCGTGACGTAATTGCTTTCCCAAAAACCCAGCGTGCACAATGTTTAATGACCAATGCGCCGAATGAAGTGGATGAGAAACAGTTGCGTGAGTTGCATATACGCGTTCGCTCACAGAATCCAGCGGCATAAAGTGCACTCACTTTGCGATAACGTTGTTACATCCGCTTGCCGTACTAATCGTACTGTCTACACGGATGTACCTAGTTCTCGCATCGTGAATTGCATTTAGAATTAAGTAATGTGTATTAATTGTTACTGGAATTGGCTGGCAACTAACTCTAGTAACATTATTGCAGTTTGTGCCCTTATATTAACTATCTGGCAAGCTTTTGTTACAAGACGCCACAATAAGCTTTCAGTTGTTCCGTACTTAACGACTTGGTCAAATAGTGGAGATAAGGGCTTATTTAGGGTGGATATAATTAATAATGGCATTGGCCCTGCATTAATTCAAACTTTTCAAGTTTTTGTAGATGGCCACGAAATTGTTGGGCAAGATTTGGAAATTATTAGGAAAGCGCTAAAAATACTATTCCCTAACTATGGCTATAACAGTTACAACTCTTTCTTATCTAAAGGTTATATGATGTCGCCAAAGGAGAGTCGTTGTTTGTTAGAAATTCAATTCATAGGCAACCGATTTCCAACTCCAGAAGAAATAGAGCATGCTACCAAGAGAACAAAAATATACATTAAGTATGAGTCTATATACAAACAGAAGCTAATTTACGACTCTTCAAAATTTAAGGTTCTTAACTAATGCCAGTTACCGAAATCAATCATATTAATCTACGCGCCAACCGCGACATGATGCATGTGTTGCGTGATTTTTATTGCGATATTGTTGGCCTAAAAGTGGGGCCGCGCACAGCGAGCACCAGTTATGGATTTTGGTTGTATATCGGTGATAACGATGTGGTGCATTTGGCGGAGTATAACAAAGGCGTTGGCTCGCCTGATTTGCATGTGAACGGCACTTATGACCATGTATCGTTTACCTGCACCGATATGCCCTCGATGGAAGCGCATTTGTCAGCGCATCAAATTTCATACACCACACGCACGTTAATCAATGGTGTAAAACAAATCAATTTTAAAGACCCTGCGGGCAATGGCATTGAGTTAAATTTTGAAGAGTTTCGCACCAAAACTTAACCACTTTTTTGGGGCTAATTTTTATGCATTATCTTGAATAATTGTTTATTTTTGTTGTGTGACTCGCATCACATACAAGCGCTTGAATAAAACTAAAATAGTGAAATGTAATCATAAATTTAAATAACACGTTAAAACTAATCGTGTTAATTCTGTGTAAAACAGGTTTGGAGATGAGATGAAAACGAAACAATTTTTAGTGAGCTCACTAGCTTTAGTTGCTCTTTTTATTGGCACAAGTTCAAGCGTGATGGCAGAGCCTAACCCCACATTATGGCCTGTGATGAAAGAAGCATTTTTTGAAAAACGCGCGATTCAAGAAGTGTCATTTATGAAGATTGATGCACCGCGCCGCGCCGAAAGTGGTGCGCAAGTGCCTGTCACTTACAGTATTGATAATGCTGCCGCTAATGGTGTTAAAATCATAAAACTATATGCGTTTGTTGATGCAAACCCGATTCCGTTAACAGCCACTTATCACTTAACCGATGCGCTGGGCGATTTTCAGTTGGCGACGCGTATTCGTTTTGAAACAGATGCGTTTGTGCGTTTGGTGGGTGAGGATGCAAAAGGTAATTTGTATTTAGCATCTCGCGAAATTCGCGCAGCGGGCGGTTGTGGCGGCTCAGTTGAGAATGATGAGGCAGCTACGCGTGCAGCGGCTGGCAAAATTAAAATGAAAGTAGAAGAAGTCAAAATTGGTGCTGCAACACCAGCTACTTTTAACATTAAACACGTCATGCGCACTGGCTTGCAACGCGATTTGGTTTCGCAAGGTTTTGTGCCAGCTTTTTACATTAATAAAACCGAGTTTAAATATAATGGCAAACCTGTGATGACAGTTGATGTGGGCGTGGGTACAGCGGAAGACCCGTATTTTAAATTTAACTTTGTGCCGACTGAGCCAGGTAAATTAGAAGTATTGGCGACCGACAATGAGGGTAAAAGCTTTACTCACGCAGTTGATGTAAACAGTTAATTGCTTGCTTAATATTAAAAAGGCTTCTTTCGAGAAGCCTTTTTTATTACTGAATCGATATTGATTAAGGCGATGCGGTGCTAGAATTAATACCATTATTTGAAGGAGATAAAGCATGAAAAGCTACCGTAAAGAACTTTGGTTTAATCCGCCAACCCGCGTGGCATTTATCCGCATTACTGAACAGATTAACGAATGCTTGCGCGAAAGTGGTGTGCGCGAAGGCTTGGTGTTGGTGAACGCCATGCATATTACCGCCAGCGTGTTTATCAATGACGATGAGCGTGGTTTGCATCATGATTACACGCAATGGCTAGAAAAGCTGGCGCCGCATGAACCAGTAAGCAGTTATCGCCATAATGATACGGGCGAAGACAATGCCGATGCGCATATGAAGCGGCAAATTATGGGGCGTGAAGTGGTGGTGGCGATTACCGAAGGCCGTTTGGATTTTGGGCCTTGGGAGCAGATTTTTTATGGTGAATTTGATGGCAGACGCAAAAAACGTGTACTGGTGAAAATTATTGGTGAGTAAGCTAATAATTAAACTGTTAGCCAAACAAAAAGGGAGCGTTTGCTCCCTTTTTAAATTCAAATAACTGAATTATTTATTCATTACGTACATTGTTACTTCAAAGCCAAAACGCATTTCAGTAGCTGCTGGTGTTGTCCACATGATAATTTCCTTTTCAAAAAAATAAATAAATTAAGTATCACAACAAACCGTTAACTTTTGCTTTATTCGTTGCGTGTTTGTATGACTGAAGTATGCGCCTGATGTTTGGTTTGACACCTGCTGTTAGGCATTAACTCAGCTTAAGTATTTTCATGAGCTTAGTATCATCACTCTGCTTACTACCTGCTATTGGCCGCGAATATACTGCTCTAGCTCTTTAATCAGGCGTTGCTGATAGCTAATCGTTTCTTTGACCAGATCGCCTAAAGACAGCATGCCAGCAAGTTCGTCGCCATTTAACACGGGTAGGTGGCGTATGCGTTTTTCGCTCATCATGCTCATGGCGCTTTCTACTAAATCATCCGCTTGACCAAAAATAACTTTGTCAGTCATCACTTCTGATATTTGGGTGGTTTTAGATGAGCGACCTTTTAAAATGACTTCACGCGCGTAATCACGCTCTGAAAAAATACCCACTAGCTTGCCCTCTTCAATCACGGCCAGCGCGCCAATTTTATACTCAGCCAAAATGACCAATGCATCAAATACAGGGCGATTTGGCGCAATGCTAATCACTTCTTTATGTTTTTTATCATTTAATATTTGTTGTAATGTTTTCATGTTGTCCTCCCTATCCTTAGCACTTTTAATATACTCCGATAAATAATTTAGCCAATATCTACACACAAATAAATCAGATAATTGTTGACATGGTTAGGAGGCTAACTATAATGTAGCTAATCATTAATAAGTCGCCTAACTATGTTGCAATTAAGAGATCTGCCAACGCCAGAAATATTAGGTAAATTTGCTGATCGCTACCCAGAAGCGGATGTGACAGCGATTACCAGTTTTTTATATTTGCTACGCGTGGCGACTGATTTATCAATGGCGCTAGACACTTGCCTAAGCAAGCACGATTTGTTGCAAGGCCGCTGGTGGGTATTGATTTTGTTGATGCGCGAAGAGTCAGTGACTTCTACACCCTCAATACTGGCCGACAAATTAGGCGTTTCGCGTGCTTCTATGACTGGATTATTAGATGGCTTAGAGCAAAGCGGATTAGTCACTAGAGTGTTTGCAAAAGAAGACAGGCGTAGCGTGAAGATTCAATTGACCGCGGACGGGCAAGCCAAATTGGATGTAGTGATGCCTGATTATTATCGCCGCTTAAGGCAGTGCATGCAGGGCTTAGATGAAGATAAACGGGCGCAATTGCAGCAATTATTGGGTTTAATTAATAAGGGTATTCCAGCATTTATTTAATGTATGTAAACAGTTTTAATCACTTAAAAGAGAGTAAAAAATGAGCACTATTCAAACAGAAATTACAGCTATCAACGCCAAATTTGACCAAGCATTTAATGCAAAAAATGCTGCCGATATTGCACAACTATATGACACAAATGCAGCTGTGATGCCAGCACCAGCAGGTGCGCCGGTAATTGGTGTGCAGGCCATTCAAGCTTTTTTTGCAGGCTTGATTGAAGCGGGTGTGATTGATCACAAATTAACATTATCTGAAGCAGTAGAAGATGGTAATTTGGCGTATCAACGCGGCAATTGGGCAGGTGCTATGATTGATTCTGAAGGCGTGCGTCAAACATTTGGTGGTAATGTGCATATTGTTTATCGCAAACAAACCGATGGTGCTTGGAAAGCAGTTACGCATATCTGGAACTAATGCGTTCAATCAGCTAGGACAGTCTAATCATGGAAAACAGCACAAAAGTCACCATACGCGCCTTTATCGCGTTAATGGTATTAACCATTATCTGGGGTTATAACTGGGTGGTGATGAAAAGTGCGTTGCAATACGCAGGGCCTTTTCAGTTTGCGGCGCTGCGTACTTTTTTAGGCGCGCTAGTGCTATTTGTGGTGATTTATTTCACTAAAAGGCCATTGGGCTTAAAAGAATTTCCCACCATGCTAGTGTTGGGCTTATTGCAAACCATAGGCTTTACTGGCTTGCTGATTTGGGCATTAGTTGAAGGAGGCGCGGGCAAAACCGCTGTACTGACTTACACCATGCCGTTTTGGGTGATGCTATTTGCATGGCCAATGCTGGGCGAAAAAGTACAAGGTTGGCAGTGGCTGGCAGTCGTTGCTGCCATCTTTGGCATGGTGCTGATTTTTGATCCGCTACATATCAAAGCTGACGGTTTTAGCATGTTTTTGGCCTTATGTTCAGGCGTATCCTGGGCCTTATCTGCAATTATTTCTAAAAAACTGCATCAGCGTAGCCCAAATTTAGATTTGCTTAATTTGACAGCTTGGCCCATGCTTCTTGGCTCTGTACCCATGTTAGCGATTGCCTTTATAGTGCCCGCACCGCCGATTCAGTGGACAGGCTATTTTATTGGCGCCGTGCTATTTAATGTAATCTTAAGTGGCGCGCTAGCTTGGCTGCTTTGGCTATATGCCTTGCAACGCTTGCCAGCAGGCGTGGCAAGTATGGCGTCTATGCTAGCGCCAGTGATTGGCGTGATTGCCGCATGGATACAGTTAAATGAAGTACCCAACACGTTTGAGCTAATTGGTATGTTGCTTATCGCATTGGCGTTGGTACAAATATCCGTCATTACCATGCGCAAACATCAGCCCGTGGATTGCGCACAAGGCCAAGAATAAACTGCATCAAGCCTATGATAAAATGCACGTAGAGTTGAGGGTGTCTCTATAACTTTAAGTTTCTAAGTTAAACAAGGCGCGATTAAAAAATAATGACGCCGCATATGGTTAATATGTAAGAAATTATTTTTTATGAGCAACGCAGTGTAACGACGAAACTTAAAGTTAAAGAGATGCCCTGAAAATATCGATGCAAAAAATATCAAGGATTATAGTATGGCAGGACACAGTAAATGGGCCAATATTCAGCACCGCAAAGGTCGTCAAGACGCGAAACGCGGCAAAATCTTCACTAAACTGATTAAAGAAATCACGGTAGCCGCGCGTTTAAGCGGTGGCGATGTGACTATGAATCCGCGCCTGCGCGCCGCGGTAGCTGAAGCTAAAGAAGAAAATATGCCATCAGACAACATTACCCGCGCCATTAAAAAAGGCACTGGTGAGCTAGAGGGCGTGAATTACGAAGAGATTCGTTACGAAGGTTATGGCATTAATGGCGCCGCGATTATTATTGATTGCTTAACCGATAATAAACAGCGCGCCGTCGCCGATGTGCGACATGCGCTGACTAAGTTTGGTGGCAATTTAGGCACTGATGGCTCTGTGGCCTTTATGTTTAAACACTGCGGCAGCATATTGTATGAGCCGGGCACCTCTGAAGATAAAGTAATGGAAGTAGCACTTGAAGCAGGTGCAGAAGACATCGTCACCGATGAAGACGGTAGTATTGAAGTGATCACCCCGCCCAATGATTTTATTGCGATTAAAGAAGCGATGGAAGCTGCTGGATTAAAAGCGGTGATGGCGGAAGTGATGATGAAGCCAAGTATTGAAACGGTTTTCACAGGGGATGATGCGATTAAAATGCAAAAAATTCTGGATGCGCTGGAAGATTTGGACGATGTGCAGGATGTATACACCACTGCCGTCATTGAAGAATAAAAAAATGAGAACCGCGTTGTCATACGGTGTTGCGGGTTCAATTTTATTCGATTGCATACAAAACGTATGCGCACTCATAAAATTATCCCCGCGCCTTGTCTGACTTAGCGGTTTTCATTTTTAGGTGACTTTTTGGAAAACATTAGAATTCTCGGAATTGACCCTGGCCTACGCATCCTTGGTATTGATCCAGGCTTGCGCCTAACGGGCTTTGGCGTGATTGAAAAAGTGGGTGAAAAAATCACTTATATTGCCAGCGGCACCATTAAAACCGCCAGTGGTAAAAAAAATAAAATAGAAGGTGAAGACGATAGAGAAGAGTTACCCGCACGTTTAAAAATTATATTAGATGGCCTGTTTGAAGTGATTGATACCTACCAGCCTACGCAAGCGGCGGTTGAAAAAGTATTCGTCAATGTCAATCCGCAATCCACTTTATTGCTTGGCCAAGCCCGTGGCGCAGCGATTAGTGCATCGGTAATTCGCAATTTAATTGTGGCCGAATATACGGCCTTGCAAGTAAAGCAAGCCGTGGTGGGTAATGGTCACGCGCAAAAAGAACAAGTGCAAGAAATGGTCAAACGATTATTGAATTTGCCTGGCTTGCCAAGCCCAGACTCAGCGGATGCGTTAGCTTGCGCGATTTGTCATGCACATGGCGGGCAAGGATTAGGCAGATTAGCCACAGCAGGATTTAGAGTAAAGAATGGCAGATTAATATGATTGCACGCTTAAACGGAATTTTGATTGAAAAAGCGCCACCGCAAGTGGTGATTGATTGTGTGGGCGTGGGTTATGAAGTAGAGGTGCCGATGAGCACTTTTTATAATCTGCCAGAAATTGGCGCAAAAGTGCAATTACTGACTTATATGGTAGTGCGTGAAGATGCACAATTGTTGTATGGATTTGGTAGTGAGCAAGAAAAAAGTACGTTTAAACAATTGCTTAAGGTAAACGGAATTGGTGCAAAATCGGCTTTGTCTATTTTAAGCGGTGTGAGTATTGAAGATTTAATGAATGCGGTGAATTTGCAAGAGGTGGCGATGCTGACGCGCATTCCTGGTATTGGCAAAAAAACCGCAGAGCGTTTATTGCTGGAACTGAAAGATAAATTCTCGATTAACGGCGTAAGTGGCGTTGGTGCTGCGCAGTCAAAATCAGCCACTAGTGATATATTGAATGCGCTATTGGCGCTGGGTTACAACGATAAAGAAGCATTAGCCACGATTAAATTATTGCCCAAAGAATTGTCTGTTTCTGAGGGCATTCGGCAATCTCTAAAATTCCTTTCAAAAAACTAGTTAAGTCAAACGAATAATAAAAAAGTCG
>MSXP01000006.1:140560-288920 GCA_002083635.1 Proteobacteria bacterium ST_bin12
CGACTTTTTTATTATTCGTTTGCATGTTTAAGTTTTAATATTCATGACTAAAACGGGTACAATTTAACCCTATAAATGGGCTTAATTTTAGCCTTATTACATAAGGTTAATCGATGAAAAAGTACAGCTTAATTGGCATAATTTGTATTGGCATAGCGCTAGCAGGATGCGGCAATCAGAATGCCTCAAGCGAAGCGCCAGAGTCTGCAAGCTTAGCCGCGCCAATTGGCAAAATGGCGATGGCTAAAGATGCCAGCAATAGTGCCGAACAAAGCTTAACTGAGATGAGTGAGCCAATGGCTGATAATGTTGCTAAAAAATACATCGCACTGCGCCATCATTTGCAAATCGAAAATGTGGCTGAGAACATGCAAGCCAACTTTGACGCCGCACTCAAACATTGTGAAGCGCTTAACTGCCAATTATTAAGCGCAAATTACAACCGAGAAACCGAATACAGCCCGCCATCTGCCAGCTTAAGTGTACGTTTACCACCCAGAAATGTATCTATTTTTTTAAGTGGTCTAGCTAAAAATGGCGAGGTGCTGCAGCACAATCGAGATAGCGAAGATAAAACCATTCAAGTGGTGGACGCAGAAGCGCGCATTAAAAATCTAACCGATTTGAGGGATAGACTGCGCTTGATGTTACATGATAAAACAGCTAAGTTTAAGGACATTATCGACGTAGAGCGTGAGCTATCCAACACACAAGGCGAGTTGGATAGCATTGCGAGCGTTCGAAAAATGTTGGCGTTAGAAACTGATTTAGTCGCTGTGAATATTGATTTTACTGCCGCACAGGGCGTTACCGAGCAAGGTTTTTTTGCCCCAGTTGCACGCGCATTTAAAAATGCGGGGCAAGTGTTGATGGAAAGCATTGGACAGGTCATTACTTTCGTGGTGGCTGCAATTCCGTGGCTATTTATTGGTATTTTTGCGCTTTGGATTGTGCGTAAGTTTTGGCGTAGGTCTAAATCTTAAGCCCAAATCTAATGAATCATTAAATTATCTTAGTCGGTTTAAACCCCAACAAAGTGACAGATTGAACAAACTTGAACCCTACTAATTTATAGTGTTTTGATGAAACACGTTACTAATATTTCTTTCCTACATTTATGCTTAACTGCAGGCTTTTTGGCGTGTTTTAATCTGGCTGCCTACGCAGAAAATGCGACTTCAGATTTTATGTCTGAAGACGATTACATGGGTGAAGTGCCAAAAGTATTAACCGTATCGCGCTTATCACAAGCAGCAGCAGATGTCCCTTCTGCGGTAACTGTAATTGACCGTGAAACAATTCGTGCCAGTGGCATTGTTGATTTGCCCGAGATTTTTCGCTTGGTACCAGGTATGTATGTGGGTGCCAATGCAGGCTATGTGTATAACACGAATCACGCGGTTAGCTACCATGGCATTACATCTGCTTATGCAGGCAATATGCAAGTGATGATTAATGGGCGTTCGGTATACAGCCCATTGTTTGGCGGTGTCAATTGGAGCGAGCTGCCGATTGCGATTATTGATATTGATCGCATTGAAGTCACGCGCGGTCCTAATGCCGCAAGTTACGGCGCAAACTCTTATTTTGGGGTGATCAACATCATTACCCAAACCCCAGACGAAGCACCCGCTAATAGCGTGCTTGCAACGCATGGTAGTGGTCGTAATGAAGCATTTTATCGCCATTCTGGCAAATTAGACGCGCTGAGTTATCGTTTTACAGCAGGTTATCGCCAAGATGATGGATTGGACGACAGAAATGATTTTAAACGCACACGGTTTATTAACTCGCAGGCGGATTACCGCATCAACCTGAAAGACACGCTAGAGTTTGAATTGGGTATTGCCGATGGTGCGCGTGGCGAAGGCAATATTGAGAATGATCCTTTTATTTTTTTGCCACGTACCAAACAAATTAACAATCACTATGCATTAATACGTTGGCGACATCATATTTCTGATACCAGCGATTTCACGCTACAAGCTTTTCACAACTATGACAAATCAGATGATGAAACAACTTCAGTCAATTTAAGGCCAATAATAGCGGCAATAAGCCCTGTTGTCGCCGCCAGTTTAGTTAACGATAATTTGCAGGTTAATAATGCTGTTGTTCAAAAGCGCACTGATATAGAAGCGCAGCAAACGTTTGCTTTGGGTAAACAAATTCGAGCAGTTTGGGGCGGCAGCATCAGACAAGATTCGGTTTATGCGCCAAATTATTTAGATTCTAGAAAAACCGATTACTTTAATCTGCAACGGATTTTTGGCCACGCAGAATGGCGTGCACATGAAAAACTAACAGTAAATGCAGGCGCACTAATTGAGCATAACGATTTTACTGGAACCGACACCTCACCCAGAGCCAGCCTAAATTTTAAACCGCACCCAAATCACACTTTTAGAATAGGCGCATCTAGCGCATTACGCACACCCAATTATGTAGAAGAACGGTTTAGAGATAGATTGGTGGTACCCACCACATTAGCCAACCCTAACACGCTTATTTTTCAATATAGAGCAAACACAGGCAATTTAGCGCCAGAGCAAATTATTTCACGCGAATTCGGTTATTTAGGCAAAGTGGGTCGCTTGCAATTAGATGCCAGATTATTTAGCGACAAGATTAGCGATGTGATTAGAGACGCAGACCGAACAGATTTAGTCGTGCCACCCAATGCTGTGCTATTGAATCCATTTCTTGATGCGGACATTGTAACAAATGTGAATCGCGGCGGCGCCGAGGTAAACGGCATAGAATTTCAGGCAAATTGGCAATTAAGTCGCAATACCAATCTGCTGGTGAACCATGCTTATATTCATATTCGCGAAACTGAAGAAGGCTTAAAGGGCGACTACGTCAGTTCAGCGCCTCGTAACACCTTTAGCGCTTTGCTAACACACCGTTTTAATCGGCAATGGGATGCCAGTTTAGCCTACTACCAAACGAGCCAGACTGACCTTTTGGGGGATGGCAATAGCGTTGATTTAGTCCGAAAATCAGATCTAAGAATAGCTCGAAAATTTGAAACTGGTCGCTGGAACGGCGAAGTAACGATGGTGATTGAAAATTTGTTTAATAACCACTATGAAGAGTTTGCCCAATACAACACGTTTGAGCGCCGTGGCCGGATGAATGTAAGGCTGGATTTTTGATGCATTTTGAGTGTTAACTTAATGGTATATAAAGTGATACATATTGTTTAATCAGACTAAAAACCATTTTTTATCAAAAAAATTAATGCTGTTAGCATTAATTGCATATTTGTGTTGCCCAATGATATCGCATGCATATACTGGCGTTACCATTATTTTAAGCGCGCCATCGCAAGCTTATTTAGAATTTGTAGACCGTTTTAAAGAAGAGTTAATTGCCACAAAAAACACCGCTTTGCGTGTTAAAGTAATTGATTTGCAAGACTCAGAAAGGCCGGTTGTCGCAGAAAATAGCGAGTTAGTGATAGCACTAGGTGTAAAGGCGCTAGAAGTATCTAGCAAGTTAAAATACACCACGCCAGTATTGGGTGTTTTTACACCACTCCCTACTTTTAATAAATTTTTAGAATCCAGTCGGCGCGATTTAGGCAGTTTTAGTGCAATTGTTTTAGATCAACCCTATTCACGGCAAATGTTGCTGATTAAAACTATTTTGCCAGAAGTTAAAAATGTAGGCGTCATGCTGGGCAAAACTTCATCTCAATATTACGAGATAGTGAGAGATGCAGGGGAGAAAAAAAACCTTAATGTATCGATTGAAACCATTAAACAAGAATCTGAATTGATTCCGAAATTGCAAAAATTATTAGATAGCAACGATGTACTGATGGCGATTCCTGACCCCGTTGTGTACAGCCGCGAAACAGCGCAAGCTATTTTGTTAACCACTTATCGGCATCAAAAACCCGTGTTCGGCTATTCACAATCGTATGTTCGCGCAGGTGCTTTAGCTGCTGTTTACAGCACAACTAAACAGCTAGCCAAACAAGCAGCAGAAATCGCGATCAAAACGCAAGCTGCGCCTGGTTTGCTTCCGCCTCCGCAAGCGCCTCGATATTTTTCAATTTCTGTTAATTACCAAGTAGCGCGCTCACTCAATATTACGGTTGCCGATGAAGAAAATGCTTACAAAAAATTGTTAGATGCGGAAGCAAACCAAAATGAATAATCCTTTCGCAAACTCGTCTAACGAAAAAAAATTGGCTGAAAAATCTTCAAATGAAAAGAGCATAACGACTGTTGGCAAAAGTAACCAGAATCAGGCTATTTTACCTCAGTTGGGATTCAACAACTTAGGTATTAAATCGCGCGTGATTTTACTGGGCACAGTACCCGCCATGTTGTTTGCAATTATTTTAGCAGGCTATGCAATTTCAAATGTATTTGGTGTTCTCAATCAATCACTTAGTGATCGTGGTCGCATTATTGCATCACAACTGGCACCAGCCGCCGAATACGGTGTGATTTCAGGTAATCGCCAAATTCTGCAAAAATTAGTCCAACAAGCTTTAGTGAATGAACAAGAAGTAAGAACCGTGTTGGTGATTGACAGCAAAGGTATCGTGCTGGCATTAAGCGGCCGGCCACTGGCACAAGAGTTGATTAACCGGATCGATAAAGACAATATCAACGAATTCAGACAAAAAAACAGCACTATATTTACTGCACCCATTACCCGTAGCTTGGTTGAGATTGAAGACTTTACTAGCCCATACGATGCTGAGCGAGATACATACAAAAGTGAACAACCCATGGAAATTGGCCAAGTTTATGTGGATTTAAGCAATCAAACCTTGCAAAGTTTAAAGCAAGACTTAATCACTAAAATTTTGTTAATTGGTTTGTTTGGCTTATTTGTGAGTGTAATAATTGCCTGGTGGATTGGCCGCAATATCACCAAACCGATTCAAGAAATTGCCTATGCAGTGAATAAAGTAGGTGAAGGTATTTTTGCACAAACCATCACCGAAAACTCTAGCGGCGAACTAAAAACTTTGCAAAAAGGTTTTAATTCCATGTCTACCAGCCTTAAACAAGCGTATGACATGATGCAAGAAAAAATTAATGATGCAACCAGCATGTTACGCTATCAAGCGCAACATGATGATTTAACGGGCTTAATTAATCGGCGTGAGTTTGAAGCAAGGCTTGAGCGCAGCTTAAAAAATGTGTACGAATCCAATGCGCAACATGTATTTTGCTATATGGATTTAGACCAGTTTAAGTTGGTGAACGACACTTGCGGCCATGCCGCAGGTGACGAATTACTCAAGCAGGTTAGCACATTGTTTGCCAACCGCATGCGCGATAGAGACACTTTAGCGCGTTTAGGTGGTGATGAATTTGGCTTGTTATTAGAAAACTGCAGCCTTGCCGATGCCGACCAAATTACCAACGCCATATTAAAAATCGTGCGCGATTATCGCTTTATGCATGATGATAAAATTTTTAATATTGGTGTCAGTATCGGCATTGTGGTGGTGAATGCTAGCTTTGAAGGTGTCAGCGATATCGTTCATGCGGCTGATTCAGCTTGCTACTCAGCCAAAAAAGCCGGTCGCAATCAAAGCTTTTTATTCAGCGCAGGCGATCTCGAGGTCACTCAGCGTCGTATCCAAGTAGCAGCAATTTCTGACATTACCGATGAAATTGATGATGAACAATTTATGTTGTATTGCCAGCCTATCGTGCCATTGTCTATTCACGTACCTGCGCAACATCATTACGAAGTATTAATTAGAAAAGTGAGCGCTGATGGGCAAATTATATTGCCAACATCGTTTATTCCATCTGCTGAGCGCTATCATTTAATGCCCAATATTGATCGTTGGGTCATTCGCAATACATTCGCCGCCTACCGCGAAATGCTTGACAAAAGCCTAGAGAAATGCAATTACGTCTTTTCAATTAACTTATCTGGCACCTCGCTAGGTGATAAAAGCTTACTTGGCTTTATCCGCGAGCAATTGGTGATTTATGCGATACCGCCAACATCCATTTGTTTCGAAATCACAGAAACTTCAGCGATTGTGAATCTCAAAAATACCATTCAATTATTTACGGCATTAAGAAAATTAGGCTGTAGCTTTGCATTAGATGATTTTGGCAGCGGCATGTCATCTTTTACTTACTTGAAAAATTTCGAAGTAGATTACTTAAAAATTGACGGCGCATTTGTAAAAGAAATGCACACCAATAAAATTGATCATGCGATGGTACGCTCGATTCATAGCGTGGCAGAGGCCATGAATATTAAAACTGTGGCTGAATTTGTAGAAAATGAAGCGATTTTAAAAGAGCTAAAATTAATTGGCGTACATTATGGGCAAGGCATGCATTTAGGCTCGCCTGTTGCGATTAAAAAATTGATTGAGAATTTTTCACAATTAAACTCATAATGGCGTTTAGTTAATCACGCGCGCCACGCAATATTTATTTAGCCCATATGATTGAAACAGACCGATTCATTACCCCAGAAGCCGCTAGCCCGCAAGAAGAGGCGATTGAGCGCGCCCTGCGTCCCAAAGTCTTAGATGAATATGTTGGCCAAGAAAAGGCGCGCAGCCAGTTAGAAATTTTTATTAATGCCGCGCGTGGCAGAAGTGAAGCCTTAGACCATGTGCTGCTGTTTGGCCCACCCGGCTTAGGCAAAACCACTTTAGCGCATATTATTGCACGCGAAATGGGTGTTAACTTACGACAAACCTCAGGCCCAGTGCTAGAACGCGCTGGCGATTTAGCGGCCCTGCTCACCAATCTAGAACCGAATGACATACTATTTATTGATGAAATTCATCGCTTAAGTCCTGTAGTAGAAGAGATTCTGTATCCAGCGATGGAAGATTACCGTTTGGATATTATGATTGGTGAAGGGCCTGCGGCAAGAAGCGTCCGCCTTGATTTGCCGCCTTTTACACTGGTTGGCGCTACCACGCGCGCTGGCATGCTCACTAATCCGTTGCGTGACCGTTTTGGTATTGTTTCGCGCTTAGAATTTTACACTTCAGAAGAATTGGGTAAAATTGTGCATCGCAGTGCAGGTTTATTAGAAGTGCAAATTACAGCGACTGGCGCATTAGAAGTCGCTAAGCGATCACGTGGCACTCCGCGCATTGCGAATCGGTTATTGCGCCGCGTGCGCGATTACGCACAAGTGAAATCAGATGGCATTGTGAGTAGCGAAGTGGCAGATGCTGCGCTTAAAATGTTAGATGTGGACAGTCTTGGTTTTGATGTGATGGATAGAAAACTATTGCAAGCTGTTCTTGAAAAATTTGGCGGTGGTCCAGTCGGCTTGGATAATCTTGCGGCGGCAATCGGTGAAGAGCGCGATACGATTGAAGATGTATTAGAGCCTTATTTGATTCAGCAAGGGTATTTAATGCGCACCCCGCGCGGGCGCATTGCCACAGGCTTGGCTTATCAACATTTTGGCTTACCAGTGCCTAAAACATTGGCAGCAGGTGAAGTTTGGCAACAGTAAACTCGCATCAATGGACGGTACGCGTCTACTACGAAAGCACTGACGCAGGTGGCGTGGTTTATCATGCGCAGTATCTCAACTTTATGGAACGCGCGCGTACTGAGTGGTTGCGACATTTAGGGTTTGAGCACACCACTTTACTGCAAGAGTACAATTGCGTGTTCGTGGTACACAGCATGCAAATTCAATTTAAAAAATCCGCTAAATTAGACGATTTGCTCACAATTAGCAGTGAAATGACTAAAATAGGCCATGGTAGTGTAGAGTTTTTACAAACAATCCAGTTAAATCAACAAACATTAATCACGGCACAAGTGAAATTAGCGTGTGTACATGCGTTAACTTTTAAACCAGTTCCTGTACCGCTTGCCGTAAAACGCAGCATGAAAAATCAAGTAGTGGAGAGTGTATGAACGCAGAAAACGATATGTCTTTGTTAAGCTTAATTTCGGGCGCCAGCTTGCCTGTGCAATTGGTCATGCTGATATTGCTGATTACCTCGCTTTTTTCTTGGTGGTATATTTTTATTAAGGTTGCCACCATTAAGCGCGCAGAAACTGAATCAGAAGATTTTGAAAATAAATTTTGGTCTGGTGGCGATTTAAATAAACTGTACGAAAGTGTGACCGCTGGCCGCCGCAAGCCGCAAGGCATGGCCAGCATATTTGAAGCAGGGTTTAAAGAGTTTATCCGCCACAAACAGCAAGGCAGAATGGAAGTGTCTGACGTGATGGAAGGCTCACGCCGTGCGATGCGCGCTGCTTATAATCGCGAGCTTGACGACTTAGATGCGCATTTACCTTTCTTAGCATCTGTCGGCTCGGTCAGTCCATATATTGGTTTGTTCGGCACAGTATGGGGCATCATGAATTCGTTTCGTGGCTTATCCAGCGTGGCGCAAGCGACGCTTAGTCAGGTAGCACCCGGTATTGCAGAAGCATTAATTGCAACCGCGATTGGCTTGTTTGCAGCGATTCCTGCGGTGATTGCTTACAACCGATTTGCAAACTCTGTGGATAGGCTATCGGTGCGCTACGAAAGTTTTATGGAAGAGTTTACTAATATTTTGCAACGTAAATCATAAGGGATAAAAATGCGTACTCGCAAACGCCGTATGATGAACCAAATTAACGTGGTGCCTTATATTGATGTGACATTGGTGCTGCTGGTTATTTTTATGGTGACAGCACCCATGACCAACCCTGGTGTAGTTGATTTACCTAAAGTGGGTCAAGCGCTAAAGCAAGTTGCCGCGCCGATTATTGTGACGGTTAAAAAAGATGGTTTAGCGGAAATTGACGGCAAAAAATTTCAGCGTGACGCCCTATTGTTTGAAATAAAAAAACAATTAAACACGAAAGATAGTGCCAATAATCCACGCTCGGTTGTGGTGGCGGCAGATGAAAAAACACCTTATGGCAAAGTGATTGAGGTAATGGATTTATTAAAACAAGCCAAGGTTGATAAAGTTGGCTTGCTTTTTAAGCCAGTTTCTTAGGTAAAATCTCAGACTGAACTCTGATCTAAAATGCGATTAACATGCTAAGAAAGCACGAAAACACAGATTCATGGAAAGCTGGTGGTTTGGCGATTGCCGTACACGTGCTTCTCCTGGGTGCGATGCTCGTTTCGTTTAATTGGAAAGCCGCGCACCCCGCGTTAAATGTCACAGAGGTAGAGTTGTGGGATAAGCTGCCTAGCACCAAGCCAATACCTCAAACTATTCCCAAGCCTGAACCCAAGCCAATCATAGAAGAAAAGCCCGAACCGAAACCTGAGCCTATTATTGAGAAAAAACCAGAACCTGAACAACCAAAAGTGGATATTGCGCTAGAAAATAAGAAAAAAGAACTGGAGAAACAAGCAAAAATTGAATTGGAAAAAAAGAAAAAAACAGAACTGGAAAGAAAAATAGCGCAACAAATGCGCGAAGAGGATTTGCAGGATAATAAGGCCGCAGAAAAACAAGCAAATATTGACCGCGAAAAAGCATTAAATAAGTTACAACAAGATTTGCTAAATGAAAACAATGGTGCAGATACTAAAACTGCCAGCGCGGCCAATGCCAGCATTATTGGTGAATATACCGAAAAAATTAAAGCTAAAATTCGCGGCAATGTGAATAAAACATTGTGCGGTGATGGCAACCCAGAATTACGTTTTGATATTGGTTTGCTACCTACGGGCGAGTTAAGCGGCCCGCCCAAGCTGGTAAAATCGAGTGGTAGCGCTGCTTGTGATGATGCTGTTGAGCGCGCTATTGCAGCCTCTCAGCCTTTGCCGCTACCAACCGACCCTGCTATTTATGCAAAATTTAGAAGCTTAAATTTACGGTTCAAACCAAACGAGTAAGCACTCAATTAAATGCAGAAAATTCGATGTAAATAATGCGTTAAGTATGTAACAAATTGTAAATTGAGTAGCATCTATAGCTGTTTGCAGTAGAATTTAATTGAACTTTTAAGCGGATACAACACTAAAAGATAATGAAACTATTTAAATTAATGGCTTTTTTAGCTAGTTTTTTAGCAGCAAATATCAGTTACGCTGCGCTGGATATTGAAATTAGTGGTGGCAGTGCGCAGCAAATTCCAATCGCAATTGTGCCTTTTGCTAATGCTGGTGCCACTAAAGATAAGATGAGTGAGATTATTAGCGCGGACTTAAAAAGAAGCGGCCTATTTAGAGTGTTAGAAACGCGCGGCATGGCGAATTTACCCACGACACCTGCGCAAATTAAGTATGCAGAGTGGGTTGCGCTGCAAGCGCAGGCTTTAACAGTTGGTAATATTGAGCCGATTGCAGGTGGCCGCTTTAAAGTGAGTTTTCAGCTAATGGATGCATTAAAGCAAACGCAATTAGCTGGTATGGATTATCAAATTACGCCCAGCCAAATACGCACAACGGCACATAAAATTGCCGATATCATCTACCAAAAATTAACAGGTGAGCCAGGCGCCTTTGCCAGCCGCATTGCTTACATCACTAAAATAGGCAAGCGCTATGCCTTGCAAGTGGCCGATGCTGATGGCTTTAACCCGCAAACGGTTGTTTCATCCAATGAGCCGATTATTTCGCCTGCGTGGTCGCCCGACGGCAGTAAGTTAGCCTATGTTTCATTTGAAAAGAAAAAACCGATTATTTTTGTGCAATCGCTCACCAGTGGTAAACGCGAAGTTTTGGCCAATTTTAAAGGCAATAACAGCGCGCCATCTTGGTCACCCGATGGTAGTAAGTTAGCGATTGTTTTAACGTATGGTGCAAATTCGCAAGTACACACTATTAATGCCAATGGCGGCGGGTTAAAGTTAATCACAAAAAGTAACGCGATTGATACTGAGCCAGTATTTTCGCCAGATGGCAGTCATATTTACTTTAGCTCAGACCGTGGGGGCAAGCCGCAAATTTACAAAGTGGCAGTTGATGGCGGAACGCCAAGCCGCGTGACATTTGAGGGTGCTTATAACGTATCGCCAAAATTTTCACCCGATGGAAAATCGCTCGCATACATTCGTAATGACGGGGGTAAATTTAAAGTGGCTTTGCAAGATTTGGCAACAGGGCAAGTGCAATTGTTATCTGAGGGAAGTCAAGATGAATCGCCCAGCTTTGCGCCTAATGGCCGTGTGATTTTATATGCGACCAAAGCACGTGGTCGTGGCGCGTTAGCAGCAGTTTCATCTGATGGCAAAGTACGTCAACGCTTAAACGACGCAGTGGGTGATGTGCGCGAACCAGCTTGGGGGCCTTTATTAAATTAGCGCGTATTAGCTAATGAGTGTGAATCAAAAGAATTGACACATTGATTGGTGCGCTAAATAATGATATTCAATTTCGTTTCAATCTTAAGTCCCAATTTGGGCATAAAAAGGAGAGCAATATGACTAAGCAATTTGCAATAAATACGAAATTAATCACAGCA
The DNA here is from genome assembly GCA_002083635.1 of Proteobacteria bacterium ST_bin12. Taxonomy (GTDB): domain Bacteria; phylum Pseudomonadota; class Gammaproteobacteria; order Burkholderiales; family Methylophilaceae; genus Methylotenera_A. The sequence continues at coordinate 151,965 of MSXP01000006.1, forward strand.
CTGGGTTTAGCTGTTTTTTTGGTGGCTTGTAAAAGTACGCCAATAACACCTGCTAAAGTGGAAGACAAAAGTCCAAGCTCAGCATCAACTGCAACCAACCCAAGTGGCGATACCGGCGCTGACGCAAATGCGATCAAGGAAGTAATGGTAGATGGCAACGCTAACGCTTCTGCAGATGGCAATCCATTGCGCGATCCAAACAATATTTTATCTAAACGTAATATTTATTTTGATTATGATAGCGACGCGGTAAAGGCGGAATATCGCCCAATCGTTGAAGCGCACGCTAAATATTTATTAGCGCACCCTGACGCTAAAATGACCCTACAAGGCAACACGGATGAGCGTGGCACACGTGAATACAACTTGTCGCTTGGTCAACGGCGCTCTGTTGCAGTAAAAAAAGCGCTTAACTTGTTAGGTGTGCAAGATACACAAATTGAAACAGTAAGTTACGGCGAAGAGAAAGCTATTCAAAATTGCGCAGGCGAAGCATGCGATAAAGACCGCCGTGTTGATATCGTGCATCAAGGCGAGTAATTATTTTGCTTAACGGTTCATTGAGCAATCTGAAAAAAAATCTACCAAGAAATCTATTGGCGCTGTTGATTGCAACTACCGCAATCAACAGTCATGCCGCACTTTTTGATGATAAAGAAGCGCGTAAAAAGATTTTAGAGGTAGAAGCAAAAAGCCAAAGTAATTTTGATGCTAATCAAACTGCAATTAATGATTTGAAAAAAAGCCAAGCTGCCATCGAAAAGCGGCTTACTGCGATTGAAGCCGTCATACAAGGCCAAGGCTTAGCCGATATGCAAAATCAATTGGAGTCGCTGAAGCAGGAAGTCGCTCATTTAAAAGGCGAGTTAGAGCTGGCTAACCACCATTTAGAAACCACACAACAACGCCAAAAAGATTTGTATACCGATACCGATACGCGCTTGCGTAAAATTGAAAGTGCAGCAGTTGCGCCACCGGTAGCACCTGTTGCTGCAGTTGTGGTAGAAGAGAAAGATGTGAAAGCGTTTGCTGAAGCCGATAGTTTGAGCAAATCTGCCAAGCACAAAGAGGCTTTTACTGCGTTTGATGCTTTTCTTAAAGATTACCCCAATAGCAAGCTAGCGCCTGACGCGCTATATGGCATGGGTTACACGCAATTTGTACTCAAAAACTACAAATCCAGCATTGCTACACAGCAAAAAGTGATTGATTTGCATGCGGAAAGCCCAAAAGTGCCAGATGCTATGTACAGCATGGCAAATAGCCAAATTCAGTTAGGGCAAGTGACCAATGCTAAAAAAACTTTGCGTGATTTAGTGGTTAAGTATCCCGATGCAGAAGTGACGCCCAATGCACAAAAGCGTTTAAAAATGCTGGAAGCATTGAAGTAAGGCTTTCAAATGCTCACTTAACTGATTTTTTCGCGGTAAAATAGCGCCAACTCAACAGTTGGCGTTTTGTTTTTTACGCCCAGAAACATTATTAATGGCTTTAAAAATTTACGAAATATTTTATTCACTGCAAGGCGAAACCAGTCGTTTTGGTTTGCCGACGGTATTTATACGCCTAACCGGCTGTCCGATGCGCTGCACCTATTGCGATACCGAATACGCTTTTAGCGGCGGCAATAATATGGAAATTGCTGATATTTTAAGTAAAACAGCCGAATTTGGTACGCGTTATGTCACTGTTACTGGTGGCGAGCCTTTGGCTCAAAAACAAAGCCTTACGCTCTTAAAAGCTTTATGTGATGAGGGCTATAACGTATCGCTTGAAACGGGTGGTGCCATGGATATTGCGCCAGTTGATACACGCGTGTCGATTATTTTGGATATTAAAACGCCTGCATCCAATGAAGAAAAAAATATGCTTTGGGCTAATTTGGCGCATATTAAATCCAGCGATGAGATTAAGTTTGTGCTGTGTAATCGCGCTGATTATGATTGGGCAAAAGCTAAATTATCAGCGCTTAAGTTAACAGAAAAATGCCCTATACTTTTTTCGCCAAGCTACCATGAACTGAAAGCAGAAGAGCTTGCTAGCTGGGTTTTACAGGATAAATTACCCGTGCGCATGCAAATCCAATTGCATAAAATCCTGTGGGGCGAGAAGCAAGGCGTATGAATAAAAAAGCAGTTGTACTTTTATCTGGCGGATTAGATTCTGCGACTTGTTTAGCGATTGCAAAATCGCGTGGCTTTGAATGCTATTGCTTAAGTTTAGATTACCATCAGCGCCATATTGCCGAATTACAAGCCGCTAATAAAATCGCGACAACGCTTAGCGCAAAAGCACATAAAACCGCCCAACTAGATTTAAGCCTGTTTGGTGGTTCTGCCTTAACGGATAGCGCGATTAATGTGCCAGAAAGCGGAGCTAACCCTATTCCTGCTGGCATTCCTGTCACTTATGTGCCAGCACGCAATACAATTATGTTATCGCTTGCTTTGGCTTGGGCAGAAGTGTTGCAAGCACAAGATATTTTTATTGGCGTGAATGCTTTGGACTATTCAGGCTACCCTGATTGTCGTGGTGAATATGTAGAAGCATTTCAACAAATGGCTAATTTAGCCACCAAAAGCGCGGTAGAAGGCCAAAAAATCACCATTCATGCGCCATTAATTGAGTTGACAAAAGCCGAAATTATTCATTTAGGCATACAATTAGGCGTGGATTATGCAATGACGGTTTCGTGCTATCAAGCCGATGACCATGGCCATGCATGCGGCAAGTGCGATTCTTGCAGATTGCGCAGAGAGGGCTTTATACAAGCCAATATAAAGGATCCAACGCGTTATAAGCTAGCTTAACTTATTCACTCGCCACCTATTTAAATAAATGACTCAACAGACCAATCACGATAATAGCTGGCGCGTTAAAATGTTAGAGCAAGGCTTGGCTCACTTAGGTCAGGCTTTAGTGATTGTATCTAGCCGCGCAGAAGTTTTATTTGCTTCTCATGCAGCAGAAATACTACTCAAAAATCAAAATGGTTTAGCCGTAATTAACCAACAATTAACCGCAGAATTGCCACCAGATAATGTGCGGCTGCAAAATGCGATTAACACCGCGATAGATGCGCAACATACTCAAGACAACTCAATTAGTATTTACATTCATCGCAACCAGCATCCCAGACCTTATTATTTGTCGATTAGCCGTATGCAGAAGCAAGCTGATGAGCGGCGAGACGGACATAGCGTAATGATTTTAATCAAAGATTTAAGTTTGAATTATGAGTTTTGGACAGAAAGATTGAGCGCAGAATTTGGTTTATCGCGCCGCGAAGTAGAGTGCGTTGTGCTGCTCACTGAGCGCAGAAGCGCCAAAGAAGTATCGGAAGTGATGAACATCAGCACAGAAACGGTGCGCCAATACATTAAAAATGTGTTCAAAAAAATGGATGTGCAAAAACAACATGAATTAGTCAGTTTGGCGTTAGAGTATCGCAGAAATCGTTGATTGTTTATCACAATAAAAAATATTTCGCTTGTCAAGATTCTACTTTTTCACGTATAATCCGCGCCTTTCTGCATAACCTTTTCTATTAAAGAGAAATATAGCTATGGTAGTGATTCGTTTATCTCGTGGTGGTTCTAAAAAGAACCCATTTTACAATGTTGTAGTAGCTGATTCACGCAATCGTCGTGATGGCCGCTTTATTGAGCGCGTTGGTTTTTACAACCCGTCAGCAAAAGCTGGTGCAGAAGGCTTGCGTATCGATGAAGCTCGAGTTAGTCATTGGACTAGCAATGGCGCACAACTGTCAGACACTGTTGCACGTTTAGCTAAAACGCATGCAAAGGGCCCAGAAGCCGCGCTTGCTGCTAAAGCTAAAGACGCTGCTAAAGCTGATGCGGCAAAAGCAAAAGCTGCTGCATTAGAAGCCGCTAAAGTGAAAGCTGCTGCAGATGCTGCCAAAGCTGAAGCTGATGCAAAAGCAGCCGCTGAAGCAGAAAAAGCAGCAGAGGCCGCAAAAGCAGCAGCTGAAGTGGTAGAAACACCAGCAGCTGACGCTTAATTGACTCATACTGATTGCTTAAGGCAGTCTTAAGCAATGAGTTCAGTTAAAACGAATAAATCAGCGAATTCTCTGTCAAATCATTTTCCAGAGAACTTGGTAGTCATGGGGCGCATTGTGGCGCCCTACGGTGTTTTTGGGTGGCTGAAAGTTGTGCCCGATACCGAGACGATGGATAGTTTGTTTGATTACGACACTTGGTGGGTTGGCAAAGACAACAATTGGCGCGAGCTAAATGTTGTTGAGGCAAAGATTCATAACGATGTGCTAGTTGTGAAATTGCAGGGTATAGATGACCGCGATACGGCATTTGCCTGCAAAGGGAAACAAGTCGCTGTGCCGCGCGATGCATTACCAGAAACGGCAGAAGATGAATATTATTGGTCTGATTTGATTGGTTTGATCGTTAAAAATCAGCAAGATGTGATTTTTGGGTTGATTACCGATGTGTTTGAAACCGGTGCAAATGATGTAATTGTAGTAAGTGGCGGTCAATTGAATAGTGAGCGTGAGCGCTTGATTCCTTTTACCCCACAAGTGATTTTAGATGTGGATTTAAGTGCGAAAACCATGTTGGTTGATTGGGATGCGGATTTCTAGCATTTAGATGCAAACATGCGCTTTGATATCATTAGTTTGTTTCCAGAGATGTTCGATGCCATCACAAAGTTTGGCATTACATCAAGGGCTGTAGAGCGCAATATTTATGAACTAAATGTGATTAATCCGCGCGATTTTACGCAGGATAATCACAAAACGGTCGATGATAGGCCGTATGGTGGTGGGCCGGGAATGGTGATGTTAGCCGAGCCGCTTGCGCAAGCGATTGATTTAGCGAAAAAAAATCAGTCGAATTTAAGTGTTAAGTCGCATGTTATTCATATGTCGCCAAGCGGTGTGCCGCTGACACATAAAAAAGTGATTCAATTGAGCCAAATGCAAGGCTTGATATTACTAGCAAGTCGTTACGAAGGTGTGGATGAGCGACTGTTAAACGCACTAGTGGATGAAGAAATATCTGTTGGCGATTATGTGTTAAGTGGCGGAGAATTACCCGCCATGGCGTTAATAGATGCAGTGGTAAGGCAATTACCTGGTGTGTTGGGTGATGCAGATTCAGCGGTAGAAGATTCGTTTGTGAACGGCTTGTTGGATTATCCGCATTACACGCGACCAGAAGCCCTATTTTTGGACGGCAGCAAAGAACAAAAGGTGCCTGATGTTTTATTATCAGGTAACCATGCAAAGATTAGAGAATGGCGATTAAAACAATCGTTGTTGCTAACAAGGGCGAAACGCCCTGATTTATTGGCCGCAAGGTCGTTGACGAAAGAGGAAGCTCGGCTGCTTAAGGAAATAGATGCTGAAAGCAATTAGCGCTATTTCCAAGACAAAAGTGCTTCAGAAAAATGTGGATTGCGTTTAGTTACAAGGCGCACGGAACACAGCAACCGGAATGTACAAGTAGTACATGAGGATTGCGAGTACCGCGCTACGCAGTAATCTGAATGCAAGACAGTTTTTTATGAGGTGCTTTTAGCAGGAACAAGCTTTTTTATAATTAAAAGGAGCACAAAGTGGCAGATATTATTAAAATGTTAGAAACGGAAGAGATTGCGCGTTTAGGCAAAAACATTCCAACTTTCGCCCCAGGCGATACCGTAGTGGTTGGTGTAAACGTGGTGGAAGGTACACGTAAACGTGTGCAGGCTTATGAAGGCGTTGTGATTGCGATTCGTAATCGTGGTCTTAATTCATCATTTATCGTGCGTAAAATCTCATCTGGCGAAGGTGTTGAGCGTACATTCCAAACTTACTCACCTTTAATCGCTTCTATTGAAGTGAAACGTCGCGGTGATGTACGTCGTGCTAAGTTGTACTACTTACGTGAACGTTCAGGTAAATCGGCACGTATTAAAGAAAAATTAGTCGCGCGCGAAAAAGAAATTATGGCGCCAGCAGAAAAAGTCTAGGTTCAGTTATTGAATTAGATTTAATGCTTTTTTAGCAATATCAAAAGCCCCAAAACAATTAATACTGTTTTGGGGCTTTTTTATTTGCGTTGGTTTTACTATTTAAGTTAAATTAGTAACTGTATAAATTAATCCTTTAATTGTCTTAATTCATTTAAAACTATGCAGACTAATAACAAGCATGCCCTGCAATATGATGCAATCGTGGTAGTGCCATTTGGCGCCGTGGGTATTGCTGTACAAGGCGTGCAAGTAGTCATTGAATTGTTGGCGGACAAACATCCAGCCAAGCCTGCACAGCACAAAATGGCAGAAAAAGTTGTTCTGCAAATTGAGGCTTATTTTAGCAACGCCTATAACGATTTTAACTTGCCTATCGTTTATAAAGGCACGCCGTTTCAACGTCGCGTTTGGCAAGCAGTTAGTGCGATTCCGTGTGGGCGAGTGCTTACTTACGGCGAAATTGCCGAGCAAATTGGCAGTGGCCCGCGCGCTGTTGCAAACGCTTGCGGTGCCAATCATTTGCCGCTTGTCATTCCCTGTCATCGCGTAGTGGCTAAAAATGGCTTGGGTGGCTATATGCGCGGCCAAGTAGACGGCTTGAAAATTAAAAAGTGGCTACTAAAACATGAGGGTATTAGTTTTCAAAAGAGTAAACCAATGTGGCCGAAATAGATCAAGATAATCATTTAAGAGAGCTAGATACGTTTATCGACCATCTTTGGCTAGAAGATGGCTTATCCAAAAATACACTTGAAAGTTATCGCGCCGATTTAAGCCAATTCCACACCTGGTTGCGTACTCAAAACAAACAGTTATTAAATGCGCAGCAAACAGAAATTCAGCGCTATTTAGCGGTTAAGTTTCCGTCTAGCAAGCCGCGCAGTATTAGCAGGCTGATTGCCAGCATGCGGCGATTCTATCGTTATGCATTGCGCGAGCGTTTAATTTCTGAAGACCCTACACTACAAATCGAATCGCCCAAATTACCGCGTAGTTTGCCTAAAAGCCTTAACGAGCAAGAAGTGACCGATTTGCTCAACGCGCCAGACATTAACCAGCCGATTGGTTTGCGCGATAGAGCAATGCTGGAATTGCTATACGCCAGCGGTTTAAGGGTTTCAGAATTAGTCACCGTCAAAGTCAACGAAGTCAGCACACAAGACGGCGTAGTGCGCGTCACTGGTAAAGGCAGTAAAACACGCTTAGTGCCAATGGGCGAAGAAGCGGCAGATTGGATAGACCGCTATTTAAAATATGCGCGACCAGAGATTTTGCAAAAAAGACTATGCGATGCAATGTTTGTGACGAATCGCGCCGATATGATGACACGACAAGCTTTTTGGCATTTAATCAAACGTTACGCCTTAATTGCGGGCATCAACAAACACATGAGTCCGCATGTATTGCGCCATGCATTTGCCACGCATTTGCTCAATCATGGCGCCGATTTGCGCGTGGTGCAGATGTTATTGGGCCACTCGGATATTTCGACCACGCAGATTTACACGCATGTGGCGCGAGAACGCTTAAAACAACTGCATTCAGTGCATCATCCGCGCGGATAAACGGGACTTAACCCAATATTTTCATCAAATTCTTCAATTACAGTGGCAGCATCCCACGCATCGATGATTTCTTTGGCTGTTACATAATCTGAATCGGCTACGTTAACAGTCACCAAACCAATCGCCGGTATTTCGCCAACGCCACCTTGCAAAAAATCACCGAAAACATAAGCAGAGATTTCTTGATGTTCTAATAGATTTTTGATTAGGTGGGCTTCTATGCTGTTTGCGGCGTTGTAGATGACAATCATTTTTTAGCCTTTTTAATTGGTTAAGTTGCTTTTCGCCACTAGGCGACCCTATTTCTTTTGCTCAGCCAAAAGAAATAGGGAAAAGAAAAGGCTGCCCCACACCACGGCCTACGGCTACCCTCCGCTACTCATCAATAAAGGCGTCTGCGGAACTCGCTGCGCTCAAACAGTCCTCGACGAAATCCCCTTTATTGACTGCGTTGCTCAGCGTGGCGTCAGGGGGTTAAGCATAAATAGCGACAGGAATAACTTGAATAACTGGGCCATCTATATCCCAACTAACTTCAGGAATAACAAAACCTTCACTTAGGCTGAGATTGTTAAGAGCAAGCTTAAGTTGATCTAATATATGCTTTGGCATTTTACTTATCGCTGTATTTCGAATCAGACTAATTGATTCACTGTCGTTTTCTACTGTCCTTGTAACTTTAGCTAGAATGAAAAACTTTCCATCAGCTAAGTTCGACATGTTTGGATCGCTAAGATAGTCTGTATTACAAGTTATAACTGCTTTGCAGAAGTTGTTAGGTAAAGTTGCAGTGAGGTCAATTGTTTTGGATATCTTTAGACTGGTATTGAGGTCGTCCAATTGTTTTTTTATGATTGACAATTCACTCGGCTTTGCAGATTTTTGTTTATTAACGTTACTTGAGTTAACCTCAAACTTTAAAGCTAATTCAATTAGTTGTGAAAAATTATCAAGAGCCTCAATAATAGGATTTTTTGATAAAATTGCTTCGAATTCAATAAAGTCTCCAGGTTGCGGGTGTGAGTTCTCTTGAATAGTTTTTAAGACGTTTTTATCAACTAAAATATTTCTTAGCTGATAAAAAAGAGATGCTGGCGTATGTATCCGTTCTTCTGATGTAGCTTTTCCCTGAGAGTTGTTATTTGTAGTTTTTTTATTAGCTGAGAAATCGATTTTTAATAACGTTGAAAAAGCTGAGTTTAGGCCAAATTGTGCTGAAGCTTTTTGAGATTCGTCGTGATGTAGATTTGATGACTGATTGACTGAAGTTACAGTGCTAATTCCTCCTTGAAGCATTGCGATTAAATCAAATACGATTATTTGATTTAAATAAACTGGAACAATTAATTTATCCATTTTTTAAATAGCCCTCTCGATTGTTACTCCCAAAGCCTTCAACCCTGGCAATATCGCAGGTTTAGCCACATTAATCTTCACATTTAACGCCTTAAACTCACTCAAAATCAATTGGCAAATATGTTCAGCTAACGCTTCAACCAATTGAAAGCTGTTTTGCCTTAATGTTTCGCGTATGCGTGCAACCACAGCGCCATAATCGATGGTATCTTTAATGGAATCGCTTGTACCCGCTTTGCTTAAATCATAGCCAATTTCAATATCCAAAATAATGGTTTGCTCCACCATGCGTTCCCATTCGGGTACGCCGAGTTTGGTTTGTACTTTGACTTGCTCTAAAAATATGGTGTCCATGATTTTTGCGATGGTTTAGAATGTATGTAGTTAGATTTTAGAGCATCTCGAGAGGATTAAGCAAAGTGAATGAGTTAGGTTTTATTCCAGTTACTATTATCCCAATCGTTTGGATTGTGGCGGCTTATTTAATTGGCTCAATTGCGTTTGGTATTTTGGTGAGCAAATTATTCGGTTTGCCCGATCCGCGCACGGTGGGTAGCGGCAACATTGGCGCGACCAACGTGGCGCGTAGTGGTAAAAAATTACCCGCGATTTTAACCTTGTTGGGCGATGCGTTTAAAGGCTGGTTGCCGGTTTGGCTGGCGTTGCAATCGGGCATGCTGATGTGGGTGGTGGCTTGGGTTGGGTTGGCTGTATTTTTAGGACATTTGTTCCCCATTTTTCATCGCTTTAAAGGCGGAAAAGGCGTGGCGACTGCATTGGGCATTATGCTGGCAATCTCATTAATGCTGGGTTTGGCGGCTTTGGTGACGTGGGCGATTGTGTTTGCAATTTCGCGCTATTCATCATTGGCGGCGATTGTGGCGGCGGTTTTATCGCCAATTTACGCGTGGCTTTTGCTACCATATAAAGATTACGTGATGTTGATGTTTGTAATTGCAGTGATGCTGGTTTGGCGACACAGAACGAATATTCAAAAACTGCTGGCTGGCACAGAAGCTGGCTTTGGCAAAAATAAAACTTAACCTCAAAAAACTTAACCAATTTTTGGGGTTAAGTTTTTACAACCTCTGCCATTACGGCGCTTTTAATTCCGCTAAATCCCACCTTGGCTTAACGCTGACGCTGTAATTGTGTGGTGATTCGCCAGATTGTACTTGTGATAACCGTATCGCTTCGAGTCGCATCGCGCCAGCAAACGCAATCATCGCGCCGTTGTCTGTGCAAAACTCCAAACGCGGATAACTGACTTTGCATAATTTGCGCTTAGTCATGGCATTTAATTTTTCGCGCAATCGCGTATTGGCACCCACACCGCCAGAAACCACCAAATTATCCAAACCCGTTTCGCGCAGGGCGCTCATACATTTTGTGGTTAAAATTTCCGTCACCGCTTCTTGGAATTCCCAGGCAATATCGGCTTTAATCGAATCTGTAAGCGGTTGATTATTATTAGCCAAAGTTAAAACCGCTGTTTTTAATCCGCTAAAACTAAAATTCAAATCTTTGCTGCTTAACATGGGTCTGGGTAAAATAAATTGTGCTTTTCCAGTAGAGGCAAGTTTTGCCAGCGCGGGACCGCCGGGATAACCTAAGCCCAATAATTTTGCCGTTTTATCAAAGGCCTCACCTGCTGCATCATCCAGTGTATCGCCCAATAATTCGTATTGGCCAATGCCATCAACGCGCATGAGTTGGCTGTGACCACCAGATACCAGCAGCGCCACAAATGGAAATTGTGGTGGATTTTCTTCTAGTAAAGGCGCAAGCAAATGACCTTCTAAATGATGTACGCCAACGCTGGGAACACCCAAAGCAAAAGCCAACGATTGCGCAATGCTTGTGCCAACCAATAATGCACCAGCCAAGCCTGGACCTTGCGTGTAAGCAATGCCATCAATATCGGTCAAGGTTTTGTTGGCTTGTTTCAGTACGATTTCGGTTAGCGGCAATGCGCGTTGAATGTGGTCGCGCGAGGCGAGTTCTGGCACTACGCCACCAAATTCGGCATGCATGGCCACTTGTGAATGTAGCGCGTGTGACAATAAACCGTGTTGCGTATCGTAAAGCGCGACACCTGTTTCGTCGCAAGATGATTCAAAACCTAAAACCAACAAATGATGATTCCTGACAAATGAGTGAAAAATTAAGCGAATTTTGTCGTTAAGTTGTACCATTTAGAATGTAAATGCACAAAATCATTGAACAAAAGCAATTATACGATTAAAATAGAGGACTTTTCTTAAGTTTCTAAACAGAAGCTTGAATGTTAATTTGAAGTAATTGCCGATAAGAGAGAACGAATGTCTAGTGTACGTGTAAAAGAAAATGAGCCGTTTGACGTTGCATTGCGCCGTTTTAAACGCTTAATTGAAAAAACAGGTTTGTTGAACGACCTTCGCGCACGCGAATTTTACGAAAAACCAACTTGGGAACGTAAACGTAAAGCTGCCGCTGCGGTTAAACGTCAATATCGTCGTTTACGCAATCAAACATTGCCAGCAAAACTTTATTAAGTTTAAGCAGTGGGCCAGAATGATGTAGCGGACAATCAAGCCGCTGATACAGCTCAAAATGAAGTGCCTGCATTTTTGCATATTGCAGATCGATTTATTGCCTTAGCCAATGAGCAAGCGCAAGAAAAAGATTTGGCAACAGCAAGTGCAGGCTTTTTGTATGCTAACGCGCGTTTTACGGCTTTTTTGGTTGCTTCACAATGTGGAACGCCAGAAGCGCTTGAAGCAGAAAAAGCCGCAGCGATTGAGTATTTTGTGAATCAATACGCGCAGGCGCTCACTAGCAATATCACCGATTATCAAAAAAACTTTGCGCAATACTTTAGCAAGTAAGTTGCCATGACGCTTAAATCCAGCATTTCAGAAGACATGAAAACCGCCATGCGCGCCAAAGATAGTGCGCGTTTAGGCACGATACGTTTGTTGCAATCTGCAATTAAACAGCGTGAAGTCGATGAGCGTATTGAGCTTCAAGATGCTGATGTGATTGCGGTGATTGAAAAAATGCTCAAACAACGCCGCGATTCGATTGCTGCGTTTGAATCGGCTAACCGCATCGATTTAGCTGATATTGAAAAATATGAAGTCACCGTGTTGCAAACTTACATGCCAAAGCAGCTAAGTGATGACGAACTGAATCAAATCATCACGCAAGTAATCGCCGATTCAGGCGCAACTGGCGCAAAAGATATGGGTAAAGTAGTTGGGCTAGTCAAACCTCTAGTTGCTGGGGTGGCCGATATGGGTAAAGTGTCTGGTCTGATTAAATCGCGGTTAGCTTAAAGCAAATTAGCGATAAAATGAAAAGGGGCGTAAGCTCCTTTTTTGTTTTGTAAATTGGGCTAGAATTATTCACTCATTTTAAGTGTTAAGTATCACATCAACTCACGACAATGGCGTAAATATTTTGATTCCAGAAAGCTTTATTCAAGATTTATTGAATCGCGTCGACATTGTTGATGTGATTGATAAAAGCGTGCCGCTGAAAAAAGCAGGCGCGAATTATTCCGCCTGTTGCCCTTTCCACAACGAAAAATCACCCAGTTTTACTGTAAGCCCGACTAAACAGTTTTATCATTGTTTCGGTTGCGGCGCACATGGAACGGCGATTGGTTTTTTGATGGAATATGCAGGCTTAAGTTTTGTGGAAGCGATTAACGATTTAGCCAAAAATGTTGGCATGATCGTGCCGCAACAAGACTCAACGCCAGCTTCGCGCGAGGCAGATGCAGCCAATAAAACCATCAAATTAGGTTTGCAAGAAACCTTGCAACAAGCCGCCAATTATTACAAATCAGAACTCAAAAAATCAGAACGTGCCATTGAATATTTAAAAGGGCGCGGTTTAAGCGGGGTGATTGCCGCCAAATTTCAAATTGGCTATGCTCCGACTGGCTGGCAGAATTTACAAGGCGTGTTTGCCAATTACGAAAACGATGCTTTGCAAACCGCGGGTTTGGTTGTTGAGAATGAGCTAGGCCGTCGTTACGACCGTTTTCGCGATCGCATTATGTTTCCGATTCATGATCAAAAAGGCCAAGTGATTGGTTTTGGCGGGCGAGTGATTAATCCCGAAGACACGCCAAAATATTACAACTCTCCTGAAACGCCGCTATTTCAAAAAGGCCACGAATTATACGGTTTGTTTGTCGCCAGACGCGCAATTCGCGATGCAGGACGCGTGCTGGTAGTAGAAGGCTATATGGATGTAGTAGCGCTGGCGCAGTATGGGATTGAATATGCCGTTGCCGCTTTAGGAACGGCCACTACGCCGTTTCATATCACTAAGTTAATGCGTCAAACGGATGAAATTGTATTTTGTTTTGATGGCGATAATGCAGGCCGCACTGCTGCTTGGCGCGCGGTAATGAATGCGTTAACAGCGCTAACTGATGGCTTGAAATTGCGTTTTTTATTTCTTCCTAAAGAGCATGACCCTGATAGTTATGTGCGCGAATTTGGCAAAGAAAAATTTGAGCTAGAAATGCAAAATGCGATGCCGCTTTCGCAATATATTATTCAGCATTTAAGCGAGCAAAATCCGCTTAATTCTCAAGAAGATAAAGTAAAGTTTTTAAACGAAGCAGAGCCGATTTTGCGGCAAATTGTAGCGCCAAGATTTTCCCTATTATTGCGTAAGCGTGTAGCAGAAATGGCGGATGTGTCGGATGCAGAAATGCAAAGTTTGTTAAAACTACCTGCGCCCAATAAAGCGCCAGCTAAAGCCACGCAAAAACAATCGCGTGCGCCTTTGTCGATTGAAAAGCGTTTTATATTGATGTTGATGATGCAGCCAAATCTAGCCAAGCCTGAACATCTAAATTTTGGATTGGGATTTGATGAGCAAGACATCTTGCTAAAAGCAGTGGTTAGCGCTGCGCTGCAACAACCACAATCTAAGCCAGCCGCTCTTTTGCATACAATAGAGCCGCAAGTAGAACCGCGATTACTGCGAGAGCTGCAGCGTGAATTGCAATTATTGGATGAAAGTTTGGACTTTGAGCTTGAATTTGTGGGTGCGTGTACCCAATTAATGGAAGCGACACAGCAGAAACGTGAAGGTAACATGCTAGATACGTTAAAAGAGAAGCCATTAAGCGCTTTAACAGTTGAGGAGCGTGAAATGCTGAAGAATTTGACAGCGAAAAAATAATCAGTTTGCGAAACTAACAATGCAAAGCCCATCCTCAAAATAAAGCGCTAAAACAAGCAGTTAAATTAGCCAAATAACACATTAGCAAAACGCCTCTTACCAAAACACGGCATATTTTGCTTAAAATTTAGCACTTTTTGCGGTATAATTTAGGGTTGTTCGTCATAGTCGAAACTTAACAGTGACGAAGCACCGGAATCGAAGAAGTAGTTTCATAGAATAGGATCAGGCATGGCCAGACCAAAATCAGATAAAACATTAGAAAAAGAGCGTAATAAGCTAGCAGCAGAAGCGGCACTTGACCCTGCGGCAGTTGCCTTAGACGCGGAAGCACGCCGAACGCGCTTGAAGTCGCTTATTATTTTAGGTAAAGAGCGCGGCTACTTAACTTATGCCGAAATCAATGATCATTTACCTGATGACACACAAGATTCTGAGCAGATTGATGGCATTATTGGTCTAATCAATGATATGGGTATTCAGGTGTACGAAGAGGCACCTGATGCTGAAGTATTGTTAATGTCTGATGCGCCGCCACCCGTAACTGACGAAGATGCTGTAGAAGAGGCTGAAGCGGCGCTAGCCACGGTGGATTCTGAGTTTGGCCGCACAACCGACCCTGTGCGTATGTATATGCGCGAAATGGGTACCGTTGATTTGCTGACGCGTGAGGGCGAAATTGAAATTGCCAAACGGATAGAAGACGGCCTAAAACACATGGTGCAGGCGATTGCTGCTTGCCCAACGACCATTGCCCAATTATTGGATATGGTGGACAAAGTTGAAAAAGATGAAATCAGCGTTGATGATTTAGTTGATGGCTTAATCGATACCGATATTGGTTTAGATGACGCGATGGCTGCGGAAGCGGAAGAAGACGAAGAAGATGACGCCGACGATGAAGACGATGATGATGAAGATGGCGCAAAAGCTGCCGCCATTTCTGCAGAAGCTTTAGCTAAGTTAAAAGAAGAAGTGTTAAAACGCTTTGCGGTAATTCGCAAAGCAAACACAGAAATGAATACGATTCGCGAAACAAAAGGCTCACAAGATGCAAGCTATAAAAGACTGCATGAAGCTGTATTAGAAGAGCTAACCGCGTTCCGACTCTCTGCCAAACAAGTTGAAGCCTTGTGTGAGCAAGTGCGTGGCTTGGTAGAAGAAGTGCGTGGCCATGAGCGTAAAGTGATGGATTTTTGTGTGGAAAAATCTGGCATGCCACGCCCACATTTCATTAAAAGCTTTCCTGGTAATGAAATCAATTTAACTTGGTTAGATACTGAATTAGGTTTTGAAAAACCTTATATTGAAAAGTTAACACGTTATAGGCACTCAATTATTGACCAGCAAGATCGTTTAATTGCGCTACAGATCAAAGTCGGCATTCCAATTAAAGAACTTAAAGAAATCAACAAGCAAATGACCACTGGTGAAGCGCGTGCGCGTCGTGCCAAACGTGAAATGATTGAAGCCAACTTGCGTTTGGTGATTTCGATTGCCAAAAAATACACCAATCGCGGCCTGCAATTTTTAGATTTGATTCAAGAAGGTAATATTGGCTTGATGAAAGCGGTAGATAAATTTGAATACCGCCGCGGCTATAAATTCTCAACCTATGCAACATGGTGGATTCGCCAAGCGATTACGCGCTCAATCGCTGACCAAGCACGCACGATTCGCATTCCAGTGCATATGATTGAAACGATTAACAAAATGAATCGTATCAGCCAACAGATTTTGCAAGAAACAGGCATAGAGCCAGATCCAGCTTTATTGGCTGAAAAAATGGAAATGCCAGAAGATAAGATTCGTAAAATCTTGAAAATCAGCAAAGAACCCATTTCAATGGAAACACCGATTGGCGACGATGAAGATTCGCACTTGGGCGATTTTATTGAAGACAATACAACGCTAGCGCCGATGGATGCTGCGGT
Organism: Proteobacteria bacterium ST_bin12; assembly: GCA_002083635.1. GTDB lineage: Bacteria > Pseudomonadota > Gammaproteobacteria > Burkholderiales > Methylophilaceae > Methylotenera_A. The sequence goes on from MSXP01000006.1 coordinate 168,004, forward strand.
GTATGCCAGCTTGCGTGATGCAACGAGTGAAGTACTTGAATCATTAACCCCACGCGAAGCAAAAGTGCTACGTATGCGCTTTGGTATTGAAATGAATACCGACCACACGCTAGAAGAAGTAGGTAAGCAGTTTGATGTAACACGTGAGCGCATTCGCCAAATTGAGGCGAAAGCATTACGCAAATTACGCCATCCAACACGTTCAGAGCGTTTGCGTAGTTTCTTAGAGACAGGACAAGATTAATTAAAAGTTTTAAGGCCCCTTAGCTCATGCTTGGTTAGAGCAGCGGACTCATATGTAAATGTGCCATATACTTGGAAACTGTATATGGGATGGTGTCAAATTCGGTGAAACCTGACGGCAGAAATGCACAAGGCAATGCCGAGCGAAGCCTCAAGCAGAAATGCTTGTTGAACGTGTAGAGACTTGACGGCACCCACCTAAAGCAATCATCATGATTGATATGGTGAAGACAAAGTCCAGGGAGTGGTGAAAGCTACACAAACCAGAATCCGTTGGTACTGTGTTCGACTCACAGAGGGGCCACCAATTAAGACGACTTAAGGAGAAATCCTTAAGTCGTCTTTTTATTATGAGATGCGTATCTGACTGTAACTGGAGTGAAAACTTATTGTGTACCGAAAAATATAGGCATAATCATGGGCTTATACTCTGTTTTTACTTTGACAATAGCTTTCTAAACCACTAAAATTGCGCCCTTATCGAAAGTTTAGCTTTACGTAACAGTTTACATGGTGATGTAGCTCAGCTGGTTAGAGCACAGGATTCATAATCCTGGGGTCGAGGGTTCAAGTCCCTCTTTCACCACCAATAACGACGCCCCTATCGAGAGATTGGGGCGTTTTTATTTTTTACTATCAAGCAAATTTGTAGCTGATTTGTAGGCGTTTTTCAGTCTTTGGGTTTAATTAATTTTCTGAATTTTGCCACCAGATACAGACATTAAATATCACTGTTCACTAAGCTGCATCCTGTTGTCGATGACTTTCAAGTGTTTGAATGACCCGATTTACTTCGAACTTAGGTATCTGCTCAAGTGATTCAAAATCAAAGTAAGCAAGCAATTGCTCGACATCTGTGCCTGTTTCTCTAATCAGCCGATTGATGTAACGAAGTTGATTCGCCGTTAGCAATTCTGGCTGTATAAATCCGTTATCTGCTGGTCTACTAACTACGCTGGGTTTAAATGACGGTTTAAAAGATTGGCCACTAGCATTAGTATTGATTGAATTATCAGTTGCAGGCAAGTCCTCCCCAGCGTAAACATTTAAGCCTAAACCATGTAGCGCAATCGCTTTCACTAAACAGCGCTGAATACTCGTATTGATATCAAATACTGTCGGCGTAATAATTGGCTTGTTTTTATTATCAAGTACTGGGTGAATTTGGCTCAAAGTGATGCTTTTTACCGTTACAGCTACCTCAACAAAAGTACCATTATCTGTGGTCAGAAATGGCAAACCATTAAAGCGCATGACTTCCCAAGTAGCGGTTTCATCGAATAAACGTAATTGTGCTACAGCATAGGGCCAGCTTAAATAACTGAACTGGCCTTTCTTTTCGAGATGGTCGTTAACGTTTATGGCTGCCAAGGTGGCAAAGTAATTGCTATTGATAGTGTTGTTCATGATAGTTCCTCTGGATATAAAAAAAACGTCCAGCACAATTAAGCGCATGGACGTTGATGAATTGAGTTTATTTATGCGGCAAGCTTTAATGCTTCTTCAAATGCCTTTTGTTTAATGGTAGCGCCTGTACCAAACCAAGCTGATTCAAGACGGTTGTCGGTGTTTCTAGCGCGACGCTCGTGGTCAACGTACTGAGTCACTGCATTCACTAGCCCCCAGGCTGTGTCATTAGCAGCAGCTAGTGTTGAGCCTTTACCTGCACCGTTAAATAGGTCATACACGTGGTGCAATACCTTTAGATTCGGTTGCTGATGAAACGGTAACTCTTTATTACCCAATACATTTACTAGATAACTACGAGCTTCGAATGGATGAATACTGTGTTTAGATAACTGTTTAACTTTCTTAGTAAAGCCTTGCCATTGCTGCGTACCAACGCCTAGTTGTTGTTTGACTTTATCAGCATCAAACTTGGTCGAGTGAGGTACTTTGATAGCGCCTTCACTAGCATTCATGGCTATTTGTAATGTGTTGTTGCAGACTACACGCACCGATGTGAATTGCGCAGTAGTTGCTAGTGAGCCGTCGCATGCCGTAGCTAATAATAGGTAGCCTTTGACTAAATCATTACCTTTAAGCATGACTTCTTCACCTGTTTTGGCGAGTGCCCATAATTTCTTGCCACCTTTTAATACGCCAGCGGTTTCAAGTTCGAATCCACCTAAATCAATTAAATCGCGGTAAAACTCTAGCACTTCACGTGGTTGTACTACTTGATAACGGTTTGATACGACGGATAAGGCTTCGCCGTTATCCGACCTAAATAATACTTTTGCATCGCTAAAAACTTCCGCACTGTGCTCAGTTAAGTAATGCACTGGACTGGATTGGATTTCCCAATTCATGCCTGCTTGTTGTTGCCAGACCTCGATTGGTTGTTGCTCCGATATTAGATTGCCTAGGCCGTGCCAAGGTGTATCACCGCTATAGGCCATTGTATGAATTTGATGTGACATCATGTTTCTCCTGTTTATAGATGTAAAAAAGCCCTACTTAAAAAAGCAGGGCTGTTTGGTGTAAAAATTAGTTGAAAAGTAACTACGTAGTTACTAGTGTGAGGTTTATAAAATAGATTTAAACATTTAGCTTTATACGACCGACGTGATACAAGTCGCCGTCAATAAAGCCAAACAGTCGTTTCATCCCACTAGTTGCAACGCTGGTTAATAATCCAGCGATTGTAGCGGCCATTACACCGCTGAATGTGCCGAAGTGAATCATTAGGACAATTACTGAAACACAAACATCAATCACTAGGTCGTACTTCAAAGCGCGAAGCATTAGGCGACGAGGTAGCTTTATCAGCAGTAAAAACGTACTAAGAAATATCATGAATCCTGTTACTAACATGATTGTTCCCCTATGCTTTTTGGTTGGCGGATTCCCGCCATGCATCACGCACATCACTAGCAGCAACTGATAAAACGCCAGGTATTTTTGATGCCCTGTTGGTTGTGTCGCGTAAAGAGCAAAATGCATACAGTGCTAAGCGCTTCACAAAGCGCTTGGATTCTGTTGATTTTAATGTGATGGTATGTGTAGTTTTAGACATGCTTGTCTCCTTAAGTTAAAAGTAAATGATTCAGCTAATCGAATAATTAACTGACTCAAAAAACAAGTTGTGAAAATGTGGCTAATGCCACATTTAAAGCTTGTTAACTTAATGAAAGATGATTGGGACCCCTATTTTTGCCGGAAAAGCAAATCAGAAGTGGTGGTGGCTTTATAGGCTGATACGGGGAGTAAGTGCGCGAGTAAAGTTTTAATAAATTTTTTAAATTTTTTATAAAAGCGCAACTGCATAGAAAGCAACAATGTTAGTTGGCAAACAGTTTGTGCTAATAGCCTTACCAGATGCTAAATCATCATTATCAATTTTGCGGTCTATTTCTTGTGCCACGTCGCATGGCAAGTTTTGAAACTCAACAACATGAGTTACCGATGGTAAAAATCCTACAGGGATATTTGATTGCGCTGTACCAACAACATTCACTAATCCAAAATTGCTTCTAAATACAGGCCACCCATCATCTTGTTCAACTTTAACTAAACCAGACTTTAATAATACTTCGGGTACACATTTTGATTCGCTGACATCAATTAAGCCGTTATTCGTGCCGCCATTACTACCTCCAGCCCTACACTCAGCGCGCACATTCGGAATTTCAGGATTAGCTACAGTAATTCCTAAATCACCAGGTAACAATCTGTATTGTTTTTTAAAAGTATTTACAGCCACAGAAAGGTCCTGAGCAAGTGATATGGCATTATTTATCTTTGCACCTCGTGTAAGGCTTAACCCATTTAGAGCACCTACAACAAGCAAACCAATAATGACTAATACAATTGCTAATTCAATAATTGTAAAACCGCTATTAAAACGATTAGTCATTTTTATTGTAATTTGTATGCCAAATTTGTATGGCATAAGAAAAAGTAGTAACGAAGATGTAAGCCACTATCATTGATGAGGCCAGTGCAAGTGATAGAGATTTAACAATTCCAAATGTTTGAATTAGAGAACCACTTGAGTTAACAAGTATCCATACTTGTAAGAGTAGTAATGCTGGGCTAAGTGCCAGTGATAGTCTTAATCGGTCTGATAGTTTAATCATATAATCCTTAGAATCCAGAACCCCTAGCAAGTAGTCCACGAAGTTGATCTACAGTCATTTGATAAACAGTTCCATCTCCTGCAGTAATTCTGTAAGCCGGGCCTGGTGGTGTTGATATGTTTACAGTTGGAGGTAGAATAAGACGTTCGTAATCAACAATATTTTCAAATATGCTTAAAGGTATCAAGCTTTTATCTGGAATGTTATACGAGCAGTCTGAAGGCGTTCCAACACAAAATTTTGTTGAGATAATTGCACCTAGAATATAATCATTTGCTCTATATAAACTAACTGAGGAGTTTTCTCCAAATGTTCCATTGGTAATTAATGGGGTAATTAACTCACTAGAATTTAGAGTGATAACAATGTCATCAAAAACACCACCTGCATCTGTAGATTCTGTCGTATCCTTTTTGACAACTTTTAAATTACCAGTAGCATCTAAAAGATTTATGTTTTGTTTTTCATCTGGATATGCATCTGATGCATCATTAAGCGCTTGTTTAACATTTAAAGCTCCGTATCCATTTCTACCATGAGATATCAGCGCAATTACAGCTCCAGTTGCAAGTGTAGGTTTTGCAATTTCATTTATGCCATCGGAAACTATAATACCGCCAGTTGAATTTGTAGGCCAAAAAGCTAATGACGGATTATTGGTCGAAGGTGGAGTGTTATTAGTTGGATTGTAAGCGTATGTCCAAGATGTCGTATAGGGTGGTGATTTCGCTAAAAGTGGCAATGTTATAGGGTTTGGTGTTATGACATATGTAAAGTAATTTTCCCAGCCATCTAAAACAGCTGCTTGATCCAGACCTAACTCTGAATATGGCACTATCCCAGAAGTTGAGTTGCATGGTGGTGGCAGTGCAAAGCCATCTGCTATATTACCTGGGCAGGGTAGTCTTTTATTTTTACCTAAGTATGCAATTAAGGCCTGTTTAATTGCGTCTTGATGAGTTGTAGTTGTTTCAATCTGTGCTGAATTTACTCGGACAGATAATAACTTAAGACCCGCTGTTAACAAAATACCAGCTATAAAAATAACGATAGCCATTTCAACAAGTGAAAAACCTTTAGTTCGTATTTTGTGAGCGATTTGGTTATTCATTATTTTTAGTTGAATTGAAATAATTCCTACAACTGTGGGAAGACACTACATTATCATGAAGACACAATTCCTACAATTGTAGGAGATTGGTTTTGGATGCTGCTTTAGCTTTTGGAAGGGTACTAAGAAAATTGCGCCTTGAAAAAGGTCTAACGCAAGAAGAGTTAGGGCTTGATGCTGAACTTCGTAGAACATACATCAGTGTTTTAGAACTTGGAAATCAGCAGCCGTCATTAACAACCATTTTAAAAGTAGCAAAAGCACTTAATAAGCCTAGTTATTACATTATCGAATTAGTAGTTATTGAAATGCAAAACGAAAAGCTATAGCATCTCAAAGCATGTGTAGCAACTTCCAACCAATAAAATCTCACCATTCGAATTGGGTTAGAAAGCACTTTGATTGCGATTTACCATCAGAACCATGGCGTGAACAAGCCTACCCAACATACCCTGCACCATTCATTTATATAGATAATGGCAAGCCAAAATGCGAGTTAGCACAGTTCGGTTTAGTTCCTGCATGGGCACAAGACAAAAAGAAATATGGTTTGCGTACCTACAATGCCAGGTCAGAAACTGTACACGAAAAACCAACCTACAAATCTGCCTGGAAAGAACGGCGTTTTGGATTGATATTGATGGAAAGTTTCTATGAACCTAACTGGGAAACAGGTAAAGCAGTCCGTTGGGAAATTCGACGAGCTGATGGCCAGCCATGTGCTGCTGCAAGCATTTGGGAACGAATAATTGACAAGGAAACTGGTGAGATTATCTTTTCATTCAGTATGTTGACCATTAATGCAGATGGGCATGAAGTGATGAAACATTTTCATAAGCCTGAAGATGAAAAACGGTCAATTGTGGTACTAGAAAAAAAAGATTTTTTGTCATGGCTTGAAGCTGATCATCAACAAGCGAGACTTTTACTACGACTGCCTTACAGTAAAAGTTTAATAAGCGAGCCCAGTTCTAAAACAATCAATTTATAAAAATAATAAATAGAATTAAGATACTGTAGATAAGGTTCCATTCATTTCAGAGCATAAAAAAGAAATATTAGTAGCTTTGTTTTTCGCTGCAACTCTACTCGGTGATTCGAAATCATCCCCTGTAGTTGTGTCAAACAAAACTGATGCGAATTCATCTAATTCAGTTTTAATTAAAGCATGATTTTTATCAATAACTTTTAAGTACTTTAAGAGCAATCTAAATTTTGATTTTATATATACTTCATTTTTAACATCTTCTGGATTGTGATCTTTAGTCCAATACTCAACTGCAATTTTTTCAATTTCTGAAATTAACGAAGCTATTTTATTAAACTTTTCTGCTTGTTTCTTCATTTTTTCGGAGTAAGCCCAGTGGAAGCGAGTAAAACAATATGCAGCTACTGACCCAGATAAAACTGCGATTATAGGTATATAAGGAGTAAACCAATTTACGCTATTTTGATATTGTATAAGGCTTGAATTTAATACATCTAAAGAACCTTTCAAACTAGTATTTATAATTATATTTTCGTTGATTACATCTTTCAAAAACTTGCAATCATCGTAAGATTGTAAGCGATAAGTAAAATCATAAATTATTGTAGAAAAATCAGTTGCACTGGAGCAGTCATAAACAATCATGATTTAGTAGGAATGTAAGGTTTTGAGTTGTAATTTGCAGAATTTACATATTCAATTATTTTCTTTTTGTAAAACTCAAAGTCATCATTAACATACTTAATTTCAATTTTATTATGAAAATCCTGGCTAGTCATAAATCCATACTTAACTAGTCCCGCAAAACCTTCTGACAAGAACGATGAGCCATAGCTCTCCACCTGATCATCAATAATTATTTCAAGTTTTTCATGTGTTTTAAGGCTATTTAGTGCTGGCTTCAAAAAATCCTCTCGAAAAACTTCACCACTCCTGTTGCCATCTGGATATCTAAATCTACCAATTGGGTCAGCAGAAAAGTCTTTTCCAATATTTAGTATTTTCATTACATTGTCCTATAACTTATGATCAAACTATCACAGTCCAGATGATTAAAGTTCCGCTAACAGGATTTTCGAAATGTGAAGTACGTATTACCTCTAAACCATTTTTAATTTCCAACTCGAACAATCCCTTTAAACTTAGAATTGACAAAGACCCGTCGCCTCTTTGTCGTATAAACTCCAAAAGATCCTGCAAACCTTTTCCGCGATCAGGTTCATCTGTGCTCGATCTATCTAGCTCAACTGCTGCTTTCAACAAAGTTTCATCTCTGTATCTTTCAGCAATTGGAAGTTTGATTAGGTATTCTAATACTTTTTCCTTAAATTTTGATGCAGGTAGTGATTTGGGTATTCCAATGCCTTGATCATAAAACACGATTTTTAATTCCTTATTACCGTTGTCAAACGATGCCGTCAAATACCAATTTTTATCGCCTTCAATATATCCCTGTTCTTTAGGATATGCATGATGTGATACATTAACAATAGCTTCTGATAATCCACTATGTAAAAACATCCATTTATTGATTTCGTCACCAATAATGTCTGTAATACTAGCTTTTAAAATTCTAGTCTTTTGATCATCGCCACATCGGCCTTTAATATATTTAATAATACGTCTGAATTGAGTAGTTTCGTTTTTTAATAGAGCAAAATTGACAGGCTTTGTTTTAAATAAATTAAAAAACCCCAAGTCATAAAATGTTATTAGTATCTCTTTATCCCAATTTAATATGTTTGGCCTAAGTCTGTTTCTAATTGCATCATCCCATTTAGACATCTCAGCTGTTAAAACCAAAGATGCCGAGGTTGATATGGACTTTAAATTATCAAAATTCACTAGGCCAAGTTTATAAACTTTATGTGGAACTGATTTTTTCTGAGTCAACTTACGGATTGCATTAAAATGAAGTGCAGTTGATTCCAATTCATTATTGAAATTTAATTTCTCGGGTAAAACAATTGTTACTTTATTACCTTTAACGAATGCGTTCAGTCCTTCATTTATTTTTCTGTCTATCCAGCTATTTAGCCCGAAACCATTACTGTTCTTGCTTTTGAGTAATTTTTTTCTTGATTTGGTTTTGCAACTTCTATGTTGTAATCCAATTTTTACATCGAGTTCTCTGCGCCATTTTGTAAGCTTTTTCATGAACTTTCTGCAATCCTAAAATGAAGTTTTATTGTTATTCTTTACAGTCGCTAATGATATCGCAAACTAATGCTGCTTGTTTTAATTATAAGAGTAACAATGGTCTTTAAATAGATATAAAGTGGTGGTTAAAAGTTATTGATAATAAAGCTGTATATATATTTATTTTATAAATGGTCTTAAATTAATCAGTTAACCCCAACGTTATCTTCCCATTTTGTCGTATAACTCGGACTCTTATTCTCCTGTTTCATCTTCCATGGTTTTTTAAAACCCTCGCTAGCAAGCTTGATTGAGCCCTTTCCCATTTTTTGATTGATTTGATCAATCGCGGCCATTAATTCATCTGATTTTAATGTAGCTTGCCCTTGGCTAAATAAATCAACTTGGACGCCCTCTGCTGGCACTAACTCACTCAGCATAATGCCTGCCTTGGCATAATTAAAGTTCGCCTTATATAACTTTTTTAAGCCCCATAGCGCTACATTTACCAGTTGCCTACTGTTATCGGTTGGCGAAGGCATTGGAATCGTCATGCCGTTGCTATAAAAGGGATCATCGGGTCTAAAGGGTGATGTTCTGATATAGACATAAATGCTGCCAGCAAATGATTTCTGCTTGCGTAGTTTCTCAGCTGCTCTGCTTACATACATCGTAATTGATTCAGCTAGGCTGTTGTAATCTGTAACTGGATGACCAAAGCTGCGTGAGCTTAGTATTTGTTTTTTGGGAGGCGTTACTTCTTCTAGTTCGATGCATAAGATGTCATTCAATTCATGAATCGTTTTTTGCATCACCACGCTGAATTGCTTGCGCATGGCGGCTGAGTTTGCTCGCTTCAAATCCAGAACTGTCCTATAACCCATTGCTTCAAGCCTTGGTGCTAGTTTCCGCCCAACACCCCAGATTTCGCTTACAGAGATTTCATTTAGCAAAGCATCCAAATCTGCAGCATGCATATCATTGAAATTACAAACGCCATTAAATTGTGGCCGCTTCTTGGCACAGTGATTGGCCAGTTTAGCCAAGGTCTTGGTTGACCCGACACCCACGCAGACGGGCAAGCCTACCCACTTCAATATGCGTGAACGCATTTGCTGGCCATAATCAACCAAGTTTCTGCTTTGAAATGCCGTAAGGTCTAGAAATGACTCATCAATTGAGTAAATTTCTTGGTCAGGGCTAAACATACTCAAGATGCTCATCACACGATTACTCATGTCAGCATAAAGTGGGAAGTTACTGGATAAAATAATAATGCCGAATTGCTTGATCAGCTGCTTCATCTTAAATACAGGCTCACCCATCTTAACGCCCAAGGCTTTCAATTCGTCACTACGAGCAACAACACATCCATCATTATTAGAAGCAACACCAACTGGCTTGCCTATCAACCAAGGATTGAACACACGCTCACAGCTTACATAGAAGTTGTTCACGTCAATTAGGGCGATAGCACGCTTGACTGGTTTAACTTGGGAAGTGGGAGCTGTATTATTCAAGATTACTTACCTGTGCTTCATGAATTTACGTAAGCATTGTTCATGGTGTCATATAGAGTATTAAATTTAGCTGGGCGCATAATGCATACATACGAACAAGACACAACGTCAGTTCAAAACCAACACTTAGGAGAATTATTATGTGGACAACACCAGCAGCTACAGAAATGCGTTTTGGCTTTGAAGTAACAATGTACGTAATGAACAAATAGTTAGTCACCTACCGACAGACTTATATAAAGCCTCGCTAATGCGGGGCTTTTTTATTTGTACTGTTGCCTGAAACGTCTGAACGAACTGATCACTACACCCAGTATCTGAAAGTCATCAAACTCATTGATTTCAATAACTGGGAACTCATCTTCAGAATTAGCTGGAATGAGTCTTAAGTTGTTGTTTTTACCCAAACCTAGTGTCTTGACTGTGTAGCCACCATTCACTAAAGCTAATACTACGTCATTGATTCGGGCATCCTTTGACCGATCTAAAGTCAGCTTGTCACCAGGCAGCAGTCCCAAATCAACCATCGAGTAGCCTTCCATCGTATAAAAGAAGGTACATATTTCGTTGTCGACCAAATATTTGTTGGGGTCTAATCGCTGTTCAATATGGTCATCAGCTGGAGATGGAAATCCAGCATAGACCTTGCTTAAAAATAGCGGCCTATTAACTGGGAGATGCTCAGCTAATGGGTACTCGATTAAGCAATTCTGATCGAAAGTGACAAGCTTTAGCCTAGGCCTATTTACAGCATGACTTTCAATCGATGGTTCTTGGATGGCTAAATTTTGCATGATTGGCTACTAAGTTGCGTTATTCCAGGGAATTAGGGCTAAGTTGCTTGTAATCAATTTAAATTAGATCGATAATACAAACGAACGTTTGTTTGTATCATATATAGAATAAAATGGGATGTCTAGACATGGATGATTTTAATCAAGTGCAGGAATCAGATTTTGAGAAGCTGGGACAATTGCGTGACTATTTTGCTAGCTATCGCACGTTACCTAGCTACAGCTATATGCAGCAACTATTGAATTTGCGATCGAAAGAAACGATTTATAAACTGATAGCTAGATTGAAGTTGATGGGTTTTTTGGATACGGCACCCGATAACAAGCTTAGTCCTGGCAAACGTTTCTTCGAGCGGCATATTTCTTATGCAACAGTACAAGCTGGAGCACTTACTGCCGCTTACAGTGATGGTGGTGATTATATTAATATTGACGAGCAGCTCGTTAAGAAGCCATCAATAACTGAACTGGTGCCAGTTAAAGGTGACTCAATGAAAGACCTGGGTATCCTTGATGGCGACACAGTGATTATACAAAAAAGGCCAATAGCTAATGAAGGTCAAATTGTTGTCGCCATTATCGATGATAAGTTCACAATCAAAACGCTGGGTAAAGAAAACGGTAAGTTTATATTGATACCTGCTAATAAGGATTTCGATGTAATTAGACCCAAGGATTTGTTTGAAATTTATGGTGTGGTGACCAGTTCATTTAGGACTTATTGAATGTGAACAACCTAACATAGTTGGGTACTTACAAATCAAACAGCAGTTTATAAAGGAAATATCTGTTGAATGGGTCTTACCATGAGCCTTGTTTCAGATTAGAATATTGTACAGAATGCATGTTTTAGTATCAATGTTTAACTATATGATTATATTGATTTTTTAAGATTGAGTTGCATTGTTATTTGGAGCAAAAGTTTAAAATGAATTTAACAGGAGTCGGCCTTTACACTTTTTCGGAAGTGTCGAAACTGACAGATATTCCCGCACAAGATTTGCGACGCTGGTTACGAGGCTACTCTCATAAGCTGGAAAAATCTGATGAGCGTAAAGAAATCGAGCCTCTTTGGGAATCAGAGCTGGATAGCTATGGTATTGATGGCGTTACGTTCCATGAGTTACTTGAAGTAAGGTTTGTTCAAGCATTCCGTGAACATGGTGTTAGTTTGCAAACGATACGCCGCGCAAGCATAAATGCACGTGAATTGTTTAATCATGAATTCCCATTTACTTGTAAACGATTTCAAACTGATGGTCGCACAATTTTTGCAGGTGCTATTAAAGAATCAGGTGAGACAGAGTTTCTTGATATGGTGAAAAAGCAATATGCCTTTGAGCAGGTTATTAAACCATCGCTGTATAAAGGTATAGAATTTGGAGACGATGATTTAGCTTCAAAATGGTATCCTTTAGAGAGAAACAAATCGGTTGTACTAGACCCTAAGTTTTCTTTCGGCAAGCCTATTGTAACTGATGGCCATATTAGAACTTCAATACTATATGATGCGTTCAAAGCGGAAGGGAATCAACGTATTGTATCTAAATTGTATGATGTTCCGATTACTTCTGTGGAGGCAGCAATCAAGTTCGAAGAACGATTGGCTGCGTGAAGTTCTTCGTAGACAATAATTTACCTCAAGCATTAGCGCATGCTTTAAATGCGCTTTCATCTCCTCAAAACCATTCAGTAATTCACCTTAAAGATAAATTCCCGCAAGACACAGAGGATTCGGTTTGGATTGAAGCCCTATCTAAAGAAGGTGGGTGGGTCGTATTAACACATGACAGCTTGAATAAAGGAATAGAACGTGAAGTATTACGACAAGCTGGGTTAATAGTATTCTTTCTAGATAAATCTTGGTCAAATCATAAATTTTGGGAAAAGGCATACCAGTTAGTACGTTGGTGGCCAAGAATTATGGAGCAAACAAGTGGGATTCAAGGTGGAGCTGCTTTTAAAGTCAGCTGGAATTTCAGTGGTAAAGGAAAATTCGAGCAAGTTAAACTGTAAGTTTTTTGTTAAATGCAGTTCTAATAAATTAACTTATCAACACTTTTCAAATTAAAGCATTTTAAAGATTGAAATTTTAGACTGGTAGCTTATATAAAAATGAAAATAATAGATAACATTAACGTATTGTTTGGCGCAGATTTAAAAGAAGAGCTAACACCCAATACCAAGTTAAAGATTGCAGCCTCATGCTTCTCTATTTATGCATTTGCTGCACTTAAAAAAGAGCTGGAGCACATCGACTCACTACAATTTATTTTCACATCCCCCACTTTTATTCCATCTGAAGTAACCGACAAAATTAAAAAAGATCGTCGCGAGTTTCATATTCCCAAGCCGAATGCAGAAAAGAATTTCTATGGGAGTGAGTTTGAAATTCAGCTAAGAAATAAATTAAATCAACGTGCTATTGCTAAAGAATGTGCAGATTGGATATTAAAAAAAGCAACATTCAAATCCAATAAAACTAAAGCGCCCATGCAACAATTTGCAGCTTGCATCAAACAGGATAGTGAATCTGTTTATATGCCAATTTCGGGTTTCACTGCTGTTGATTTGGGCTATCAACGAGGCGACGCCTTTTCTAATATCGTCAACAAGTTTGAAGCACCAATGACTGGTGCTTATCTAAGCTTGTTCGATACTATCTGGCATGACCAGGAAAAGCTTGAAGATGTTACTGAGGCAATTTGCGAGCACATATCTTCCGTTTATCAAGAAAACTCCCCTGAGCGTATTTACTTTTTTATGCTTTACAACATTTTCAGAGACTTCTTGGACGAAGTTAACGAAGATGTATTGCCTAATGACCTTACTGGCTACAAGGACAGTGTTATTTGGAACAAGCTGTTTAACTTCCAGAAAGATGCAGCAACTGGCATCATCAATAAGCTTGAAACCTACAATGGCTGCATTCTAGCTGATAGCGTAGGACTAGGTAAAACCTTCACCGCATTGGCCGTTATTAAATATTACGAGCTCAGAAATAAGTCTGTATTGGTATTATGTCCAAAGAAACTTGCAGATAACTGGGTTACTTATAATCGCAACCTAACCACCAATATACTTGCAAAAGATAGACTTAATTACGATGTGCTTTGCCACACAGACTTGCAGCGCACCTCTGGGGAATCACTCGGTATGCCTCTTAGTAAGGTCAACTGGAGCAACTATGACCTAGTCGTGATCGATGAGTCACACAACTTTAGAAATAATGATGCGTTTAAAGATAAAGAAACGCGTTATCAGAAATTAATGAACACGGTCATTAAACAAGGTGTAAAAACCAAAGTTTTAATGCTATCCGCAACACCCGTAAATAATCGCTTTGCAGACTTAAGAAACCAGCTAGCCTTGGCTTATGAAGGTGATTCAAGCATCTTACGTGATAAAGTTAAAACCGAGCGCGATATAGAAACTATTTTCAGCCGCGCGCAAGCAGCCTTTACAACTTGGTCGAACTTGCCTGTTGAGCAACGCAATGCAGAAGCCATTTTAGAGTTACTCGACTTTGACTTTTTTGAGCTACTAGATCGCGTTACGATAGCCCGCTCCAGAAAGCATATCGAGACTTTCTACAACACTGCTGATATTGGTAAATTCCCAACGCGCTTAAAACCAATCTCGTTTCACAGCCCGCTGACAGACTTAGATGACGTGATGAGTTTCAATGAAATTTATCAACATCTAACGCTTTTAAAGCTTTGTGTATATTCACCTGTAAGCTACATATTACCAAGCCGCATTGGCAAATATGAAGAACTATATGACACTGATGTACGAGAGGGTAAAGGCAAGTTTAAACAGGTAGACCGTGAGCGCAGCTTAGTGGCCTTAATGACAACTAATCTTCTCAAACGGCTTGAGAGTTCGGTGCACTCCTTTAGACTCACACTAGAGAAACTCAAAAACAACCATATCGCTACGCTAAATAAAATTCAGGCTTTCAAAAAAACTGGTATAGATTCAGGTTTTGAAGATAATTCCAACACCTATGAAAACCTAGAGGTTGATGAAGACGATATTTCAGAAAGCCAAGATGATAATGAAATAGGAGGCAAGGTCAAAATCAAGCTATCCGATATGGATATCGTTGCATGGGAAGAGGACCTCAAGGCTGATTTAGTCTTCATCGATGAACTTCACAAAGAAATGAGCAGAATAACGCCAGAGTATGACTATAAGCTGCAACATCTGATTAGCCAGATCAAAGACAAAATTGATAACCCTATCAATGCTGGCAATAAAAAAATTCTAATTTTTACCGCATTCGCAGATACAGCAGATTACCTTTACGAAAATATTGCGCCACATATTCTGAAAACACATGGCTTGCACTCGGGCAAAGTTACCGGCTCAGATGCACCGCGTTCAACCATTAGTCCAGATAATACAAAACGCCTTTATGACTTCCAGGCGCTACTCACACTATTTTCACCTCGCTCAAAAGAAAAAGACAAAATTTTACCTAATGAGCCAAGAGAGATTGATGTTTTCTTCGGCACAGATTGTATTTCAGAAGGCCAGAACCTGCAGGATTGCGATTACCTGATTAACTATGATATTCACTGGAACCCAGTTCGCATTATTCAGCGGTTTGGACGCGTAGACCGTATTGGGTCGCCTAATGATTGCATTCAGTTGATGAATTATTGGCCAGACATTTCACTAGATGAATATATCAATCTAAAAGAGCGTGTCGAAAACCGTATGATGATCGCCGATGTCAGCGCCACAGGAGATGACAACATACTGAATGCCAAGGCGAATGATGTGTCATACCGCCGTGAGCAATTGCGCAAGTTGCAAGAAGAAGTAATTGAACTAGAAGATGTAAAAGCCGGTGTATCTATTACTGATCTTGGCCTTAATGACTTTAGAATGGATTTGCTCAACTACATCAAAGAGAATGGTGATTTGGAACACCTACCTTCTGGTCTGCATGCTGTAGTGCCTGCGAATCTGGATAAAGGCCTCAAACCTGGCATCATCTTCACCCTGCGCAACATCAACTCAGGGGTGAACATCAACCAGCAAAACAGATTGCATCCGTTTTATATAATCTATATCTCTAACGATGGCGAAGTGGTGCATAACCACACGGAAGTAAAACACCTACTCGATTTGGCCAGAACCGCTTGTAAAGGTGAATCCAAACCAATTAACGAAGTCTGCAAACTGTTTAATAAGCAAACACACGATGGCAAAGAGATGGGGCATGCATCAGGCTTACTTGATCAAGCGATTAAATCCATGATTGAAGTGAAAGAGGATAAAGATTTAGATAGTTTGTTTAGCGTTGGAAGAACCACTGCACTATCCAACACTATTCAAGGCTTGGATGATTTTGAGTTGATTAGCTTTATTGTTGTACAAGATTGAAAACACTAACTATGCTTATTTGTTGAGCTTTAAAGAATTTAAGTAGGCTAATTTATATTCAAATATCACTATGGTATAGTCGTTAAGCTTGGATTATTGCTTTAATAAAACTACAAAAAGGGTAAGTATGGCATTAAATTTAGAAGCATTAACTATTCAAAGAATAGCTGTTAACACAATACCAAAGCGAAACGAGGGCAGAATACCAGCTACTCCTATTTATGCTTCGTTACTTACGACGCTGAATCAAAGTGGTCTTGACGTTTTTCAAAATAGAATTACTTCAGCCTTAGGTAAACGCTCTCATGGAGTAGAGTTGACAATCGTAGATTCAAATCATAATAGCTTTATGCAGCAAGCGGCTAAATTGATGTACATGAATGATGCAGACTACCTATTAAACTCTAGAGTGATAGCAACAAGACTTGCAGATGTTCAGGCTTCGCTTGACTTGGCGGCAAGTAAGCTAATTATCATCGATGGCCGTATAGGGGAAGGACAACATAGATTTCTTGCAGTTATTAAAGCTGACCTCCAGGATGGTTTCAGAGACGATAATGTTTCTGGAGCTGCATTACTTCAGAATCTATTCCTTACACCTACACAACGCTTGTACAAGATAGGATTTTTAGAAGAAGTAATTGCTAATCCAAATGATGAAGAAGGTTTGAAAAATTCAGATGATTTTAGAATACATTTGTTTGATCATTTAATAACAGCATTAGAAACTAGAAACGCCGCCCATTACTTCTACAAACAGTTCCTTGGTGCCGACATGTTGCACTCGCAAAAGAAGATTACTAGAGATTTTTATGATTTAACAATCAAGTATATAAATGCAGTACCTATCGATAGAGATGCAAAGTTCGATCTTGTTGACGCATTAAGGTCCGAGCTAAAAAGCAATCGCACAACTATTCATAGCGAAACATTCGCTACAGATCATATGGGCGAAGGGTTACAGCAAAGTTATCTAGATTTTTTAGCCCAGAATAATTTTAACTACGATAACTTTTCTAAAGATACAGAATTCATTAAAGGCAAGCTAAAGAGACGTCAACGAATGAGGTTTTCTCATGGGGTTGAAATTACTACTCCAGCTGACAGTCTTACTCAGTTGGTAACCATACAGGAAAGTAATGCCCAGAGAACTATACTGGTAATTAATGCAGCAATTGAATCTCAAGAATGATAGATAAATTTAAAAATTTTTTTAAAGACAATGAGCCTATGCTGGAGTGTTGGGGCAATGTGGTTATTGATCAAATAAGAAAAGCTCTGAACTCTAAAAATATAAATGCTGATGTGTTTTTGAAAATTTCAGGTAAGAGAGTAAAAGAAGAGCGTTCAGCTTTAAGTAAGATTGTAAGAAAGAACTATACCGACCCTTTAACGCAGATGACGGATTTAGTTGGAGCGCGATTTGTAGTATTGCTTACAGATGATTTAAGTATCCTTCAAGAAATTATAGAAAATAATGAAATTTGGGATGCATCAAAAGATAAAGACTATTTAGATGCAATAGAAAAGAATCCTGAATTCTTTGATTATCAATCCATCCATTATGTTGTGCGATCCAAAAAAGAAACCTATACGGATGCATTAGGTATTCCTGAAGGTTTGCCATGCGAAATCCAAATCCGCACATTATTGCAACATGCATATGCTGAACTCACACATGACAACGTTTATAAGCCATCTATTCCAAATGTGCCATACCAGGCAAGGCGGCTAATTGCCCGAAGTATGGCATTAATGGAGTCTACAGATGAGCTTTTTTGTAAAACAATAGTTGAGTTAGAAAAAGCTGTTGCATTAAGAAATGAGCTTTATGAGAAGTTATTAAAGCTCTATAACGCCATAATTACTCCCTATGAAAGTGTTGATTATCTTTTTAACATAGAGCTATTAGATTGTTATCAGGATAAATTTAATAATGATTCTTTCGAGCTTATAAAGTCCTTTATAGAAAAGAAAACATATCTCCCCGCAAGAGTCCAAGAAAGGCGCGAAAATGGATATTTAAATCAACAGCCAGTGATACTCTTTGTATACTGGCTTGTTTCAAACAATCCACGAGTAATACAAAAAAGTTGGCCTTATAACAGCTTAGACAGTGAGCTCAGTTCGATCTATAGTGATTTAGGCATAGCAATGAACTCATCAATTCAATAATGCAATAGAGTATTTATTGCTACCATGGTTTTATATACTTTCCCTGACAAAGCCTTCGTCAACCGCAACATCCCCAAAACTAAGTTTTATGAGCATGCTTCAATATCACGGGCTTTGAAGGATGAGTTTGTTTCGCAAATTCAGCAAATCACTTGGGCGTATAAGCTTTCTCCAGAAACTACCAATCTGGCAGCGGTTAAGGGATTGTTTGAAATTCAGGTGTTTAATATTCAGCTTAAAACGCCAGAGTTGGATAACGGCGTATTACTTAGTATAGACAAAGCGATACCGCACCCCATTTTTTACCAACTATTTTTTGAAGATAAAATGCGGGTTGCGTTGGCTTATAAACGCATCAATGAGTCTGACGAAACCAAGTGGGTCATTGAGCAGTATTTAAGTTCAGAGTGGTTTGCCGTGAATGATGCAGAGCAATTAAAAACGCCATTACCCATTGTGCTTAATTTAGGCGGGTTGTACGAGAAAATGCTCAAGGTCTTAATGCCTATTGCAGCCAATGAAGGTGAGAACATAAAAGCGCACACTGAGCGCCTAAGCAAAATCATGCAAAAACAAAAAGAGATAGCCCAGTTACAAAGTAAAATGCGGAACGAAAAGCAGTTTAACCGCAAGGTTGAAATGAATAACCAACTTAAAACATTACAGAGCCAGTTAGCAGAGTTACAAGCATAAATGTGCCTGTATAAAACCGTTAAGTATTATAGGAAAGCACTATGAATAACAATCAAAATAAAGACTACGACAAACTCGACATGCAATCGCCTGACTTGGTGAATCAGAATATTGAGAAACTTGCGGAGTTATTTCCTAATTGCGTAACTGAGAGTGCTAACGGCAAAGCCATTGACTTTGATTTACTTAAACAAGAGCTCAGCCATGCTGTGGTTGAAGGCAATAAAGAACGTTACCGCCTAGAATGGCCTGGCAAACGTGAAGCAATTGTAACTGCTAACTTGCCCACCACTAAGACATTGCGCCCAGTGCGCGAAGATTCCGTAAATTTTGATAACACGGAGAATATCTATATCGAGGGTGACAACCTTGAAGTGCTCAAGCTATTGCAAGAAAGCTACCTAGGCAAAATCAAGATGATTTATATCGACCCGCCTTACAATACGGGAAATGATTTTGTTTATAAAGACAACTTTGCTAAAGACAAAGATGAAGAGTTGTTTGAAAGTGGGCAAAGTGATGAGTTAGGTCAGCGCTTAGTATTAAACCCTGAAACATCAGGCAAATATCACTCAGACTGGTTAAGCATGATGTATCCTCGTTTGAAATTGGCTAGAAATCTACTAGCAGAAGATGGTGTTATATTCATATCTATTGATGATAGAGAGACAGAAAATCTAAAGAAAATATGTAATGAAATCTTTGGGGATAATAATGTTGAGGAATTAATTTGGAACAAAGAAGCAGAGGGTTCATCAGGCACACTAAAACAGATTCTAAGATTTCGCATAATTCATGAAACAATTTTAGTTTGTTATAAGCATATTGATTTAGTAGAGTTTTCAAGAATATCAGAACCTCTACTCGGCAAAGAAAATGAATTGCAAACTGCTAATTTAGCAGTAAACGAAGAAAATGTAAGAGATGGTCATATAAATTGGATGGAAATTACCGCGCCCAACGGTAAAAAATGGCTCAAACACTGGAAATTTAACAATCAAGAAATAAAAAGACTCCTTGAGGAGGATCTAATATATTGGGGAAAAGATGGCACCAATCAGCCAAGGCTTATAATCCCTACAGACCATAGAAGAAAAGTCTACTTAAAATCAATAATTAATAAAGGTGGAACTACTCAAGGTAGAAAGGATTTTGAAGAGCTGATGCAAGAAGGAGTTTTTTCATATCCAAAACCAGTTAGTTTAATAAGTCTGTTAATTCAAATATCTGATTGCGATGGAATATTGTTAGATTTTTTTTCTGGATCGGCCACCTCAGCCCATTCTGTTTTGAGTATAAATTCAGACAGTACCGATAAGTCGAAAAATATTAAATATATTCAAGTTCAATTACCTGAACAAACTAGTGAAAATAGTGAAGCCTATAAAGCAGGCTTTAAAAATATCTGTGAAATTGGTAAAGAGCGCATCCGCCGTGCTGCGAAAAAAATCAAAGAAGAAACTGGCGCTGATATTGATTATGGCTTCAGAGTTTATCGCTTGGATGAAAGCAATATGCAGGATGTGTATTATCGTCCGCAAGACTTTGATCAAGCCAAAATGGATTTGTTTGGCGATAACGTAAAACCTGACCGCACTGAAGATGACTTATTAGCGCAAGTAATGTTGGATTGGGGCTTGCCACTCAGCTTAAAAATTGAACAAGCCAATGTGGCTGGCAAAAAAGTGTTTAGAGTAGCTGAGAATTCACTCTTTGCATGCTTTGACCGTGACATAGACGAAGCTTTTGCCAAAGAGATTGCTAAAGAAAAACCATTGCGCATGGTATTTAAAGATGCTGGCTTTAAAGATGACACCGCTAAAACCAATGTGAAACAACTACTCAAACAGCTCAGCCCAGAAACTGAGATGAAGGTACTTTAATGAAACTGCAATTTAAACAGCAAGCGTTTCAGTTGCAGGCCGTAAAAGCGGTGGTAGATTGCTTTGAAGGGCAGCCCTTAAAAACTAATCGCTTTACCTTAGAGCGTAGCCAAGAGATTATCCGCAAAGCAAAACTGGTCGCCCAAGGTGCTCAAGATTTAGGTTTAGAAACCGATGTGTTTGAGGATATTGGTTATAGAAACAGCCCATTGTTGATTGCCGATGCACAAGTGCTTAAAAATATTCAATCAATACAGCGTTTAAATGACTTGAATGAAAGCCAACAGATTCAGCGCCCAACAGGCTTGAGGAATGGTTATAACTTAACCATAGAAATGGAAACGGGTACGGGTAAAACCTATACTTATATCCGTACTATGTATGAATTGCACAAGCACTATGGCTGGAGCAAATTTATTATCATTGTACCGAGCATTGCCATTCGTGAAGGCGTGTTTAAATCGTTTGAAGTGACGCAAGATCACTTCCAAGAAATCTACGGGCATAAAATCAGCCCGTTCATCTACAACTCTGGTCGCCCACAGGATATTGAAAACTTTGCATCTGATAGCCGGATTAGCGTGATGATTATTAACACGCAGGCGTTTGCTGCTAAAGGTGCGGACGCTAGACGGATTTACATGGAGCTTGATCAGTTTGGTACTAGAAAGCCAATTGATATTATTGCGCAAACTAATCCAATTATTATCATTGATGAGCCGCAGTCTGTAGATGGCCCAACTACGCTTGAAAGTATGAAAGCGTTTAATCCGTTATTTAGCTTGCGTTATTCAGCTACACATAAAGTTGAATATAACAAAGTTTTTCGGCTGGATGCGCTAGATGCCTATAACCAAAGGCTAGTGAAAAAAATTCAGGTAAAAGGCATTAACCTCAAAGGCTCCACTGGCACTACAGGGTATTTGTATTTAGAACAGATTAGCCTTAGCACCAGTAAGCCACCTTTTGCAGTATTGGAGTTTGAGAAGCGCCAAGGTGAAGGTGTAAAACGTGTGCGGCAAAAACTGGCTGAAGGCGCTAATTTATTTGAGCTTTCTGGTAATTTGCCAGCCTACAAAAACCACACCATTACCGAAATTAACGGCTACCTGAATAAAATAGTAGTAAGTGGTGAGGATATATTCCCTGGCGACATTTTAAATGACAAAGATGAACATGCCTTCCGCCGTGTACAAATTCGCGAAACGATTATGTCGCACTTGCAAAAAGAAAAACAGTTGTTTGATAAGGGTATTAAAGTATTAAGCCTGTTTTTTATCGATTCCGTGGAAAAGTATCGCGTTTATGATGAAGCTGGCGAGCAAGCGCTAGGTGAATATGGACAGATATTTGAAGAAGAATACAAGAATGCTGTGAATGCAGTTTTTGATTTATTCCATGAAGAGTATAACCAATATCTGCAAGAGACAGACCTTAGCAAAGTGCATAAAGGTTATATGCCAAGCAATTACTTTGCTTATTTAAAGCGAGATGATGCTGATAACGTGCATGATGGATATTTCTCTGTTGATAAAAAAGGTAAGTCAATTGACTCAACGGTGAAGCGTAGTAGTGAAGAATCAGACGATATTTCGGCCTATGATTTGATTATGAAAGACAAAGAGCGTCTATTAAGCTTTGAAGAACCTACGCGTTTTATATTCTCTCACTCAGCGCTTAAAGAAGGCTGGGATAATCCGAATGTATTCCAGATTTGTGCCTTAAAAAATGCTGAAGCAGGCAGTCAAACCCGCAGGCGCCAAGAAGTTGGTCGTGGCATGCGATTGTGCGTGGATAAGCGTGGCATACGCCAAGACTTTGAATTGATTGGCGATCAGGTACATGAGATGAATAAACTTACCGTGATCGCCTCTGAAAGTTATGAAGCATTTGCCAAAGGGCTGCAAAACGAGATTGCAGCAACACTGATAGATAGACCACAGAAAGCGGAAGTTAAGTTTTTTATTGGCAAATTGCTAATCAATGAGAAAAATGAAGAACACCGTTTAACAGAAGATGAAGCCAATAAACTAAACAAAGTGCTTTATAAAAATGATGTAATTGATGACGACGATAAAATTACTGTAAAAGGACGAGAGCTAATAGAGCAAGGCACTATGCCATTGCCCGAGTCGCTTGAAGCATATCGTGAAGCAGTTGCAAAACTACTAAAATCCATTTACACGGGCGAGGCATTCAAACCTGAAGATGAGCGTAAAACGATTATTTTAACCACCAACCCTAACTTCAAGAAAAAGGAGTTTCAGGAGCTTTGGGAAAAGATAAATATTAAAACTATTTATGAGGTGAATTTTGATACCAAAAAGCTAATTGCAGACAGTAAAGGTCGTATTGACCGTGATTTAAATATTAGCGACCGCACCTATGAAGTTAGAACGGGTGAATTAAGGGACGGTACGAAAGAGCAAATGCAAGATGGCGCCCTAATTGTTGAATCTGAACGCCAAAATCTCAAGTTGAAGAATGATATTTATACTAATGCAACTTACGATATTGTTGGTGAGATAGAGGCATTAACTAATTTGACCAGACGCACCATTGTTGAAATACTTAAAGCTATATCCGCACAAAAATTTTATTTTGTACGCAAAAATCCTGAAGAATTTATCGCCAAATGCAGTAAGCTAATTAATGAAGTAAAAGCTAGTTTGATAATCAACAATATCGTGTATCACAAAACCGAAGAGCGACATGATGCGAAAACAATTTTTACTAATGATAAGTCCGCGCTTCGTGACTCCGAGCTTTTGAAAAAACATATTTATGACTATCTAATATCAGACTCAGCTGTTGAAGCTGACTTTTCTAAGGCACTTGAAAGCAGCGTAGAAGTAATTGTTTATGCCAAACTTCCTAAAAGTTTTTACATTTCTACCCCAGTTGCAAATTACAGCCCTGACTGGGCAATCGTATTTGATAAAGACAAAGTGCGCCAAATTTATTTCGTAGCGGAAACAAAAGGTTCAGATTCAGATATGGAATTACGTGGAATAGAATTATTAAAAATGCATTGCGCAGAAAAGCATTTCGAAACTATAAGTGGCGGAGTAGTGAAGTTTTCAAAAGTTAGCAGCTACGATAAATTATTAGATATTGTTCAGATGAAATAAACATATCATAAGCTACACATATTTAAGTGAGGCGCCAAATGATTGAAGATAGATATATTCGAATCAAAGAGCTTGCGGTGATGTTAAGCATTGGCAAAAGCACAATATACAGACTCGTCCAAGAAAATAAATTTCCTAAACAAATTAAGTTAACGGAAAGAACAGCTGTATGGAGGCTAAGTGTTATTAATGCATGGGTGACTGAAAAAGAAAATATTCAAACAGTCAGAAATCCACAGTTATGAAATGTCTTTTGAGTTTATTTAATTATTAAATTAATCACAATTAATATCATTTAAATTTAAGTTTTATTTAACTGCTTTGCATGGGTAAAATGATAAAATAGTATATCTAAATCAATTAGATAGGTTAGAATCCATGCTCTCCGCACGCCGCTCTAAATTCGTAGAACAATACATACTCCATCACAATGGCAGTAAGGCCGCGCGCGACGCAGGATATGCAGTTTCAGGTGCTAGAGTCACAGCACACAGATTGCTAACAGATGCTAACGTAAAAGCTGAAATTGCTGCTAAATCACAAGATTTAGCACGCGAATACGAACTTAACAAAGCACAAGTTATTAAAGAGATTCAAGCAGCTATTAAATTGGCAAATAATCAGCTTGATCCTGGCGCCATGATAAAAGGCTGGGTAGAAGTAGGTAAATTAATGGGTCACTACCTGCCAGAAAAAGTTGAGATTAGAGCCAGTCCAAATCAGGATGTTATTAAAGCTAAACTTGAAGCATTGACCGATGAACAGCTTATGGAAATAATCAATGGTAGCTCACTTTGAATGGGTTTTAAGGGACGCAAGTGACACTAGAACTACATTTTTTAAAAGTGTATAAATATTAAAATTACATTTTTATTTATATTCTTTGGCTAAATGTAGAAGTTAGTGTCACTTGCGTCATCCACATGAATCAATCATTTAATTTGAGCTTTTGGGACGGCAACAAGAACTTTACGTGTCCTATTTTTTAAAGATATACCCGAAATCATACGCGTGCCACCTGATCCTCTTGATAGTACACCGCCTAATTGCTGGACTCTCGTACTAAAGTTATTCCGATTTAATATATGGCGAATACCACCCTCTTCTGCAAAGTTTTTATAACTACTATACAAATCAGCGGTGCTTATAATTAGTCCAGGGCCGCATTCACATTCTTCTTCAATGAATTGCGCCACCTGATTAGCTTCTAGCTTCCATTGTGCGATGGCATTTGTTGAACTCGCTGGAATTGTAAAAGATTTATTAATCAACAGATGTTCTAAACCTTTTAATGCAAAATTCAAAATTCCAGGCAATTCTGCTTTCAAGGCTTGGGCTAAATGCACATCTTGGTTCTTACCTTCAAATTTGTTGTTAAACCTAATTAATATGGTTCTTCGAAATAGCGCTTCAGAAAAATCACGTGTATGAGGCAAATGATTGGTTCCAAACCAATGCTTTGCGTAAGGCTGAAAGTCAAAAGGGTCTTTATGCTTATGTTCAGCTGTAGTCATTTCACCTGATACAAGTGCTTTAAGTTGAGCGTCTGATATTTCTGCACCAACAGCAATTTCAGTAATAATGTTAGCCAATTTACCCAGTAAGTGACCGCGCTGAAATCTGTTTTCAAACTGGCTTGGCTGCACCGCCGTGGTGTATTCTCTACCAATTAATTCTGCTAAAACGTTTAGCAAAACTGACTTACCATTTGCACCGTTACCTATTAGCATAAAGAATTTTTCAAGATGACAAGATGTAATTAGCGTGTAACCTAGCGCTTGTGATATTGCAGCTTTTTTGTCTTCAGCATCAGCATCACCACTAAAAACTTCATCTAAAAATTGTGTAAATCGATCAGCTTTAGCACTTGAATCATAAGCAATTGGTATCATCGCCGTACCATAATGTTCGCGATTATGGGGCTCTAACAACCATTTCCCATCTTTAAATACTAGTTCGCCATTAAAACAATTAATAATTTTGGAATTTATGTCAAAAGAGTGTTTTCGAATATGTAGTTCAGTTTTTACAATATCCATAATTGAATTTATTCCTGATGCACTCAATCTTGGAATCATTGCAACTTTGTGAATTGCTTTTTTTATTTCTCTATCGTCACATATACGCCATACACCATCACCACGCCAAATATACATAAAATCTTGTACAAAAATTAAATTGCCTGTTCCAAAATGCTTTATTACTGCCTTCGCAGCATTAATGTGATCAGTATCGTGTAATGAAGTGCCTAATTGATAAGTTTTAGCGTCCGCTCTAATGCTTGCAAGCGAAACTTTTGCTTTTTTACTTAACACTCTATGCAATCTGTCCCGATTAGCCTCGAGCATATTACTACGCGCAACGAACCTAGCCACTCGACCAACCAACTCGTCACAATCGTTTGTAGTCTGAATCATTTCAAAAAGCTCTTCAAATGTATATTCAGTTTCGTGAAGTCGATAAACAGTGCCTAAACCGTGAGCCAAAGAATTAATGCACGGCTCATCTTGTAAGCTGTAAATTTTGGCTTTGGATTGCCCATACTCAGGGTCTATTGGGTCTGCACATGTCTGCTCATGGTATTTGGCTGGGTTGGCAAGAATTGCTGAAACAGTAACTACACCAAAATTATCTGTTGAAATTTCAATTTCTCCAGATAATTCACCTCCGTCAAGGGCTTTGTTTAGCAGTTGTTTCGCTTTTTCTGGCGCTACGCCTTTTGTAACTAACTCTGCCTCTCGCTTTTCACGCCATTCCTGGTGCTTCGCATTAGACTCATTACTAACATTATTTTTAACTGAATTGCAACGCTGTAAGTAATTCGCTTCTTCTACTTCAGTTAATGGCTTTAATTTAGAAATTTGCAAAATGCCATGTCCATGTGATTTTATGGACCTACGCTGTTTTATAGCGGAATCTAAAAGTCTAGCGCCACCTTCAAAACAGGGCTGATTGGGCGATTTCATCGCTAGGTCAATTATACTTTTTATGAGCACTGCACCACTTGCCGTAATTTGTGGGCGAACATATCCTGCAAGCACTGAACGCTTGTGTAATATTTCTAAGACTTTGGGAATTGATTTGGCATTATCAACGAATATAAATAAATGCAGTCCACGCACTCCATGTTTTATATCCTTATAAGTAATGCCAGACGAAGCACTAGGTGATGAAACAATTTGCACATTCTTCAGTGCGGCATCCAATGAACGTAGGGCTTTAATTGATTCTTCAACAGTTTTTATGCCTAACTCGGGTAATGAATCACAATCCACAATTAGCAAGCCAGCTTCACTACTAAATATAAATTCTCCTTTGGTGCGGCTAGCATCCTTGGGACATCTGCCTGAAATAAGCGTTTGATGAACCCCTGCCGTTATAAATTGACCAGGTTTTAATGAATTTATAAAAGTTAATAAGTTTTCAGGTTCTATATCAACTTTATTAAAATGGCCATAGTAAAAATTATCAGCCATTACTTTTGTTAATTTATCGTCAGAAAGCTTGTAGCCTTTAGCAACGGTATCTTTATCGCCAGTAAATAATGTAAAGGAGGCTTTTAACATGCAGCCTCCTGATTCAACAACTTACGTATGTCTGCTACAGGCCATGCCAATCGGCCACAAATTCGCATCGGTCTAATTGGACCATTTTCTAAACACGCCCACACTCTTAAGGTTTGGCACTTACGATTTAAATGAAATGCGGCATCAGCAGTTGGAATTGCTACACGCGGTTCTAAATTAAGTGGCAAACATAACTGATAGTTGCGTCCAATTAATTGCAGGGTTGGTTGCTGATTGAATTGTTGATTTGTGTCGGTTGACATTTGTTACCACCTTTCGCCTTTTGGCATTGTTTACACCAGTGGTAATTTAAATATGAGTTTGATTTTTAGTTGTTATGTTCGGCTGTGATACGCGTTAAACGGCATTAAATGGCATTAAATGGCTTAATGAGCTTTAATTTTCAGTCTATTTTTAAGTCTCTTTAGTCTCTTTCCAAGTGCGTTTTTAGTTAACCTAGCCTCTTTGTTTTGGTCATTTGTATAAATTAAAGCATCACCTTCAATTTGCCCATTAAAAGGCTTCTCTTCGTTAAGAGCTAAATCTTTTAACTGCATATAAACATCTGCTAAGCTAGCGTTACCTGCTTGCTTAATAGCTAATTCTATAGCGGTATCAAGACTGTTTCTGCCAAACCTTTTAATGTAAGACGTTAATGCAAGATTGGGTTGGCTAACTATTGTTGAACTTGTATTTGATTGTATTTTCAAGTTAATACAATCGTAGACTTCTAACTTATTATTATTTTTAAATAAATTACTCAGTTCGATGTAGCCGTTAGTAGCGCACCATTTAATCCAATCATCCTTATTAATATAAATATATTTAGCGTCACATAAGTTTAGTATTTGATTGTTGTTAGTAACTTTTATGTAATTTGCACGCACTGCACTTAAAAGCACTTTACATTTTTCGTAGACTTTCTCTTCTCCTGAAGGATGTTCTAAATAATGCGCTTGGTAAACCTCATCTGAATCACATCGAAAATTATGTTCACGCGGATCAGTTCCAAATTGCATCCAAAGTGCAGCATCAAGCACAGTTAAATCTGAAGTTTCAAACCAATATTCTTCCAATGACTCTGGTAGCGCCATCTAATTATCCTAAATGATTTAAATAGTTATTTACTAAAATTTTCAGAAGTAAATGTCTCTTCATTTTTTATTTCAGCTTGCTCTAGTATCCATGACTCAATATTGATATGCCACTTTCGTAATAAATCTAACGGACGACGGCGATAGTGCTTCTCAGCAAGCGCACTGGGTTTATGTCCCATTATTTGGGCAACCACACCTGTAGGTGTTTCAGTCCATTCAGCCAAAGAACCGAATGACCGTCGTAAACCGTGTATAGACAAACTAGGTAAGCCAGATTTAGCTAATGCTCTCTGATGCCCAAGCCTTGGCTCAGTTAAATAGCCACTTGCTGATACTGCACTAGAAAAAACCCACTCATTATTTTTAGGTAGTTTAGATAACAGCCTAGCTACGTAAGGTGTTAGCGGTATAGTCCGCTCACCTTCAACCTTATCTCTTATAGTTAAGCTCATCCATTTAAAATCAATATCAGTCCAACGTAATGCAGCGAGTTCTCGACGCCGAGCGCCAGTCATTAATAACGCTTGTAAATAGGCTGACTCCACTACATTCACCATATTTATAACCCCATCGAACCATGGTTTAAGTTGCTCTCGCTGCAAGCAATCGCCTTCTTTTGATTTTTTACTGGGTAATTCATCACGAACTTGTTGTGCTTTGCATGCACCTGAGGGAATCAATCCAGAATAATCTGATTGTGATTCGCACCAGTTAATAAGTCCAGAAAGTAAACGGAAGGCTAATGCGGCACGTGTAGGCCTACTAGCAGTTTCAAGCGCTAGCCACTTACCAATAGTTATACCTGAAAGATCAGCCAATTTTACGTTCAGCAATGATGCAAGGGGACCTGGCTCTGTAAAGCCTTTACCACGAATCTTCTTTACGCCACCTATATTAACTATATTTTCATGGTCGCGAATATGCCATTCACTCCATTTATTTTTGCGCGCTTCAATGTAAATCGGCCAAACCATAGCTAGTGTTATGCTTTCACGCCTAGCTTTTAATGCACTCGCCTCAATTTCAGCTTCTTTTGATGCATCAAGCTCAATTTTAATTTGCCTGGGGTCGTTACCTTGGTCGATTATAGTTTGTAATCGTCGAGCCTCTTGCTGCGCTTGACTGATGCTCCATACTGAAACTTCTCCAATAGTCATTCGAACCGTTTTACCTTTTACTTTGGATTCAAATATAAATCGTTTGCGTGTAGAGGAAGGTGTAGCACGAACTGCCAGTCCTTGAACTTCACTGCACCATAGAAATGATTGGGCCTTATCAATAGGACACTGAAAGTCAGATATGCGGCCTGCTGTTAATTTGGTCTTAGCCAAAATATACACCTTAAATTTGTAGCTGATTTGTAGGCAAATTTTAAGTATATATCGGAATACTAATCAACACTAGTAAGATGTGAAATTTTTATAACTACATGTTTTAATTGTATTAAGTAATAAAATTAAACACTAATCCACACATATCAACATGCCTCGTGCGGGATTCATAATCCTGGGGTCGAGGGTTCAAGTCCCTCTTTCACCACCAATAAATACGCGGCATCCCAGAGGGTGCCGCGTTTTTTCTTTTTATAAACACAAATATTTATAGCGTATTTATAGCAAAAGCACTCCCGCTAGGGGTGAGCGTTACTAGCTAATAAAGACCACGTTTGATTTGCGCGTGTAATCGCGCGATGACAAGATAGTGATTTCTGCTGGAAGTTTATTTACTATTCAGACTATCTGAATACAGTCTTTCTGTTTCCAATACTAAATCAGCAGCAGACACTTTCAACGCTTTACCTAAGCCTATAAGCGTCCTTAAAGAAGGCTGCCTAATTCCTCGCTCGATGCGCGAAACAAAAGTTCTATCGACACCAGCTAAAAAAGCTAACTCCTCTTGAGATATGCCAATCTCTGACCTGCGCCTACGCAAAATATCGCCAAAAATTTTCTCTAGTTCCAAATTATCTGCATTTTCCATGCAGGCAATATCAATTTAATGTAGCATATAGTCCACGCACTATAGGCACGTACGAACAACAAGAAAGGAGCTTTTGTGTCTTTAATTAAATGCCATGAATGTGGTCAACAAGTTAGTACTGAAGCAAAAACATGTCCATCATGTGGCGCAAAACCAAAAAGACCAACTCGCTGGAAAAGAATGATTGTCTATACATTTGGGTTTCTAATTCTTTTATCCTTGCTACCTCAAATTTTTCAAGATAACTCTACTCCAGAACAACGTGCAAAAAATGAGGAGCGGCGAACTGCAAGACTTGCAGAGGAAGCCAAGCAAGAAGCAGAAGAAAAAGCGATAGCAGATGAAAAAACTTGCAGCAACGATGTTACCGCCTTTGTTATGACTCAAGGGTTCATTGAGAAAAAATTAAAGTCACCAGCCACTGCCAAATTTCCTAGCATTTCAGATGAAAATGTTAAAACCAAATATTTAGGTGATTGCACACATGAGGTTTTAGCATACGTAGATTCTCAAAACAGCTTTGGGGCATTGATAAGAACAAGGTATTACGTAAAGTTGCAAAATATAAAAGGAACTGATGATTGGATTGCCAGCAAAATCATGTTGGATGAATAGCAATTTGTTTTTGGCGAGATGTAGCGATTTTTAGCTTCAGCTACTTTAAATCTTAGAAAGGAAAATAATGAGAACTAAATTAACACTTTCAATCTCCTTGGCTGCTATGGCTGGATTGACCGCCTGTGCCACTCAAGCAGCTTTACCAAGCAATGTTTTTACTCGCGCAAGCTCTGATGGTGGTACATATATAGATAAGGTTGATTTTTCTTATTCAGCAAATGAAGCACAAGACTTTTCAAAGCTGAAATTGTGTGTAGCTGAAAATATTACAAACGACCCCGTAACTTTACAAGACTCATCGGATTCATTTGTAGGTGCATATACTGGTAACTACTATAGAAATAGTAATACCCAAATTATATCGGGACAAGGGGTTTTTAAATATGTCGATGATAAAGCATCCGCATTGATAGCAACCGGTTCAACCATTTCAAACTCTAATCAATTGATACCTGTTAAAGACATCGTTAAATTTGATATGAAATCCTCTTTGGTTGGGAGTAAAGTGAATATAGTTTTTATGAACATAACTCGCGCCCAAAAAGAAACTGGGGCAATTGCAAATGATGGTTTTGCTCCTGTTGGCACTTGGTATGGAGCAAGAAGCCAAGACATTTACACTTCAATTGAGGTTGTGGCCAATAAGATAAAAAGCTGCATGAAGTAATTTGTATTCTTTAGTTTACTCTACATGAGTACATCCAATACTAGCGCCATCATTTCATAAACCCAATAAAAACAGGCATGTGTTATCACCAGCTTTCAGCTTTAGGTGAAATGCTAGCCTTATATCAGCAAACTGTGTATGTAGTGGGCTAGCTACCGCCCTTGTAGCGGTGAATCAGTGTTAGCCAGCATAGTTGTCGCAGCTATATGAAAGTCACTGCCTGTAGCTGGCAGCGTAATAGCTACTTCGCTAGAAATTCGCGCGTGTCTTGCAATAATTGCTCTTGAGTTGCCATGGCTTTCGCTTCCCACAAGTCAATTGGCAATAGTGGCGGGAAGTTATTGGTTTGGCGATTGATTGAGGATTGCTCAATACGCTGCAATCTACGCAAAATCGTGGATGAAACTTTGTACAAGTAAATCGTCCTCAAAAACCTTATTTAAGTAATCATCTATTTTTGAATTAACTATTTCAAACTCGAACGGATGTTTTGACCGACAGGTAGGTGTCATTACTGCCCAGTTTTGGGCATGAGGTATCCTTCCTGTTATCTCGTGCCAAAAAGACTTGAAAGCCCCAAAAGTTAATATCGCGGCTTTAATTGATGCATCAAGGTTGCCTTCGTCAAAAAGGAAATATCGAGTGTCATATTCCAAGATGATTGCGTGGTCTTCCTTGTGGGCTTCAAGGATTAAAAACCTGTTTTCCACATCACATATAGCATTGGTTAAATGATTCATGGTTTTCCCTCCAATAATGCTAATCGCTGCTCAAATTCTGATATTTGCTTGATGCCATAAAGCATAGAGATTGCTTCAATAATTTGCTTACCCATATCAGGCGACACTTCACCGTTTGCGATTGCTTGCAGCACAGATTCTGCTTGCTCAGTAACACCAGCTTTTGCATCAAAGTCGAATTGCACTTTTTCACCTTGCGCTTTGAGGGCTGGTGCGACACGCGATAACACAATGCCAGCAGCTTGCACGTCACCAGCCAAAGCAGCATCAATCACCACACGCACGACAGCGTTAGCATCATCGAGTAGGGCTTGCGTAACTTTAGTTCTTGCATCAACAATCCCCTTTGGACGACCAGACTTGTTAGGGCTAGGCATTCCACGTACCCAGTGCGGATTGCCTTTTATTTTTGGTGTTGATGCATCTAGTTTTAACTCATCCATTTTTGATCTCATCATATGTTTATCAATGCTCTACGCTTTTAGCGCATCTAGGGCGTGTTTATTTACTTTCTGCAATTCAAAAATACGGTTTCTAGGTACGCCAACTGCCTTTTCCATTTCAGAGAACAACAGACCACCGCGAGTTTCCAACATTTCTTTAGCCCTTCGCAACGCTGCCAAAGTTTTTGCAGTTTTGGGTGAGGATTGCTCATGCAGCATACGTGTTCTTAGCTGACGCTCTTTTTCAGACATGCCTGATAGAAAAGATGGCGCACCTAAAATAGCTCTTAATGTAGCCACATCATGACTAGCAAAAGCATCATCAATGAATTTCAATCTATCTTCTACAGATAGTCCTTTTACATGTGCGCGAATCTCTGCGCTGATGTTGAAGCGTTCCGCATCTGCGGTTATTGGTGAGTTAAGCTGACCATCTAGCGCATCTATGCTAGTCGTCATGCTTGCAACAACTGAGTCGAATTTCTTGCACACGCGTGTTAAGTGCTTTTCTGCTAACTCACCAACCAGCATGTGAACATTTTCTTTCGTCCACGCCTGATTTTTAGCAGCTAAATCTTTAGCAACATACACCTTGCTAATCGAATCATATGCTTCTGAAAATGCCTCCACCGCAGCATTCAAATACGGTAAAACCTCTGTGTCACCGTCTGCAATTTTTTCAACGTTCTTGGGATGCAAAGATGGTGAGATATGTGCATGAACTTCCATGTGTTTCTCCTAGTAGCTGATATAGGGCTTAATTTTAGGAAAGTAACAATTAAATAGCTTGATAAAAACACACAAAATCAAAGTGATATGTAAGTGGTAACTTATTATTTCAAATACTAAGGTCGCTGCAATTTAGTGATATTCACTATAAGACTTAATAATTGTTTTAAAGAAAAGCCTCCCCCTGTAAAGCTAAAAAACAAGTAAAACTTAAAAAACCCGTAAAACCAGTAAAACCGAGTACCCATGCGGGATATAGCGGTAAACACTGTGTTTAGACTGATGGTAATGGCGAATCGGTTTTACGGGTTTTACTGCTTTTAGGGGGGGGGCTATTTTTGCAGCATAAATGCTAAATTACCGCCATGAACAATCTCAATCTGACCTGCCTCATTAAAAACGTAGCCATTACCATTTGATGCACGTTTTCTTATTAGAGGTGCATTTTCCATCTCAAATAGCATTCGCAATTGCTCGCGTATTTTATTTACCCCCTGCATAGTTTCTTCGCTGCAATACTGAACCAATGCTTCTTGTTGTCTATTCCCTGCCTTTATTCCAGCAATCGCAACATTCAATGTTTTACGCAGTTCATCCGTCAAACGAGGTAATACATTTTGCAACTCTTCAACTTCAACCCCATCCTCGCCAAAATGTATGCGAAAGCTAATAGGTTTAAACATTGCCCTTGTTTTATCAGGCGCTGTCGTTACCTCTCTCACACGCTCCGATGCTAGGGACGAATACAAATAAATCATGTTATCCACATCAGCACGTAAATCGCCAACACCTTCAAAAATAAGATTGCCATCTTTATCAAGATACTTATTTGTGTGCCCTAACAAACAGATAGTTGCACCATTTGCCACTAGACTTCGCAATAGCGCAATAAACTCTTTGACCTGTTTTTTATCCAGCATGTCGGTAAATTTTTTCATCGTATCGAAAATTAAAACTGCTTGACTTAGTTCTACATTAAAATTTGCCAATTTGCGCAAGTCATTAAGTAAACCAGCTACACTAACTGAGTCTTTAGCATCGGGAGCTAGAATTATGAAACCAGAGTTTTCCGCTTTAGCTTTCTGCGCCTTTAATTGGCTTAGATTAGCGTCTGCATTGATATAGAAAACCTCGTATCCATCACGAGCCATGTTGCCACTCAAATATGTAAATATGCTAGTTTTGCCACCATTGGGTGGACTTGGATAAACGTTGATTGACCCTTGTGGTATTAAGTTCGGCACTATGAATTTTTGATTTAGCATTTTGTCCGCCTCACTTTTGGTAAGTGTATATTCCTCGAGAAAGCTCTTAAGAGCAAAACCATCAGGGGCTTTTTGTTTTACTTTCGGAGTAGCCTCTAATTTTCGAGCTGCATTACTATTGGGATTTAGCCAGCCTTGCCTTTGTGCTTCAGCAAAAACGGCTTGATAACTTGTACTGTGTGGTTCAAAAGTTTCCCACTTTTTTGAGGCTTCTTTTGGGTCAAACTTCTCAGAAGTGGCTGACCAATCAAGCCATAAACCGCGCCCAGTAGAACCTAGCCCTCGAAGTGCCATTCCCATGTTAATCCACTGGTGGTAATCATCTGCTCGCATGTGCAATAAGGCAGAACGCAGTTCTGTTACCGTTTGCGGTGGAACAGCTATTTCTTCAGTTTTCGATGCAGGGTCGCGGAATGCGCTATGAGCTGGAGCAAGTTTTGTTTCAACATAATCAGCCAAGCAAATTAAAGGTGAATGTTGAATAGCATCTTCTGTAACTGTGAAATATCTACGTTCTGCATAAACCTCAATGCCAGTGGAATTTGGACCTAAGGTTTTAAACGCTCTACCGTAACCAATAGCGTGACAACCCAGCCCACTTGGACTTTTTTCGACATAGCCACCAATTTCGTTGGCAAAGCTTGATAGATTGTTGGTGGCTACCTCATCAAGGTCAACCCCCTGCCAGTAACCCTCACCATCTTTGCCAAGCGCGAAGCCCAATCCATCGTAATGGCTTACTACGGATTTAGCATCCTCATAGGTTGCTAGCTGCTGAATATCAGCATCAGAATCTAAAGTGCCATTCCGTCGTGTACCACTAACATAGTACGGAATCTTATCTGGCTCTAGTTTATTTTTCACCCACTCAAGTTTGTAAACTAGCCAGCGCTTACTCGCTTTCATTTGGCTTAGTGTGTCAGCTGGGGCTTGGTTGATGTACTGGTCGCCGTGCTTGTATTGGCTACTTTCAATATCACCTGTAATCGCTGGTAAATAACCCCCATTATCAAACATGCCACGATTAGTTTCTGTTAAATTAGTGTTGCTGCTCATTGCTTTACTCCT
Organism: Proteobacteria bacterium ST_bin12; assembly: GCA_002083635.1. Classification (GTDB taxonomy): domain Bacteria; phylum Pseudomonadota; class Gammaproteobacteria; order Burkholderiales; family Methylophilaceae; genus Methylotenera_A. The sequence continues at coordinate 204,333 of MSXP01000006.1, forward strand.
GCCCCAGTTCGCCCAAACTGGGGTTTTTCTTTATGCGGCTGACAATATGCTTGAATGCCCGCGTGACGCGCAATTTTTCATTATTATTTCAATCCGTTAGATACTGGCTTTACAGTCTTGGGACTAAGTAGGTCAAGCAGCCGCTAGCTGAGAAGCTGCGGTTTTATGCTTATTTTTATCTAGCCAATCCTGAACATCTTTGGGGTCATAGCGAATCGCACCGCTGGGTAGTTTTACATGACGCGGCAAGTCATGGCCTTGGCAGCGCAAGCGTTCAACGGTATTGGTTTTTAAACCTAAAAGGCTTGCAAGGTCTTTAGTGCTGAGAAGCGGGGTAAGTGTCGAAGTGGTCATATTTCAGTCTCCAGTGCATAGGTTCACCGCAGACTGATTGTGATAAGTGTCGCGGTAAACATTAAAGATAATGTTTCCGCCGACACCCGATTTGGATGTTATTACAACGAGCTTTTTGAATTGCCCGATGGCGTAAGGTGAATAAATATTAGCAAATTAAAAATTGAAATACAACATAAAAACGCTGATATAAAACAAAAAATAAGATAATAAAAATCAGGCTAGCCCGTAAATCTCAGTATGTTGGATTTATGCAACATAGCCTCGGCAATTTTAACCTGCCTCACTATGAACTTCGCCACAGCTTCACTTGCGCCAGCCAGTGAAGCGGGGTCTGGGTTGTTTGAATAACTCATGCCGTGAACGTCACTTGCCATATGGTTCAATAGTTGTCTCCGTTCGTCATCACTGACCTTTGCTGCTTTTGCAATATCATCATGCGTACGCCTAAGGTCATGAAGTGAAAGGGAAATTTCTGAAGCCTCACTCACAACCCCCATTGTGGCGCGAGCATCTGAAATATGCGGTAACTTTTTACCAAAACTTGGAAACACATATATTTCATCTGTTTTTAAGATTGCCCTACGCTTCTCTAAAAGGTCTTTTAGCAAGCTGTTAATTGGCAGACTAATTTCGTTATGGTTCTTAACCACATCACCACGTAATGTGAAGTAACCTTTTTCTAAATTCACATCTGACCATTTCAAACTGCCAGCCTCCATCCTACGGCAGCCCGTTAGCAAAAGAAATTGCACATAATCAACGCTAGTTCTATCGTTGATATTCGCATTCGCTAGACGGCGCTTTTGTAAAGCTAACCACACTGCACCAATCTTATCTAATGGAATACGGCTTGTTCTTGCTTTCTCAGGGTTTGGCTTTCTTATTTTGAACATGCGCGATACTGGGTTAGTCACAAAGATTAAAGGCTCACCTTCTTCATTGGTAAACATCTCTCTTGCATGGTTGATTAGCGCCCTCAGGTTCACAAAACATTGTGTGGCTTGACTGGCAGCGCCACGATTAGTTATTTGCTCATAACGGTCTAGGCACTTCTCTCTAGTAATGCTTGCAATTGGTTTATCTGCCCAGTCACTAAGGTTATTTTCCACATGGTGTTTTAGGTCGCGCTTTGTGGTGTCACGAAGTTCGCCATGCTTTGTGCGTTTATTGATTAGGTAATGCTGCATTACTTCGCGCAAGGTGATAGTTTTAGCCTCACTCTCTGCCGCCTTACGCTTACGCTCAATTTCTGTTTCTTTAGCTTTAATTACAGGGTCAACACCTGCCAGCATTTCTGCTTTTATCTGTACGGCTTTTGCTCTCGCTTGGTCAACCCGATACGGGTCATTGTGCCTGCCGATACTGATAAGACGTTCTTGCTTAGAACCTTTTACACGGAACTGAATAAAGTAAGTGCGCGTTTTTCCATTCGGACTAACTCGAAGTCCGAAGCCCTTAGTTTCACTATCCCAAATAGTGGTCACAAGCCCCTCGGGATAGTTTCGCTCGGCTATCGTATTGGTGATTTTTACCTGTTTAATGACATTGCTATTTTGTGCCATGTGAATTTCCTCACTAAAAATTTATAGCGTATTTATAGCAAATTTATAGCATTTATTAAAATCTAAAGCAAGGAAAATAAAATGGGGAATGTTCTTAAGTTATTGATATATTGATGTTTTATAAAGTAATTACAAGGAAATTAAAACTAAATAAAGCTTATTCATAACTTATTCATAATCCTGGGGTCGAGGGTTCAAGTCCCTCTTTCCCACCATATTTGACGCGGCATCCGAGAGGGTGTCGCGTTTATTTTTACTTCTTGGCTAGCACCAGGCTAGCATTTCCCGCAAATATATTTGCGGGAAATCATGAATTAATGAGAATTACACCACCCGAATTATCTTTGAAACGTTAAATGGTGCAACTTAAGTTAAGCAGCATCCTGTTGTCGATGACTTTCAAGCGTTTGAATGACCCGATTTACTTCGAAATTAGGTATCTGCTCTAGTGACTCAAAATCAAAGTAAGCTAGCAACTGGTCAATGTCTGTGCCTGTTTCTCTAATCAGCCGATTGATGTAACGAAGTTGATTCGCCGTTAGTAATTCTGGCTGACTAAACCCGTTATCTGATGCTTTATTTACTAAGCTAGGCTTAAATGTAGGTTTAAAAGATTGGCCAATAGCACTAGGATTAATTGCATTGTCCGTTGCAGGTAAGTCTTCCCCAGCATAAACATTTAAGCTCAAGCCATGTAGCGCAATCGCTTTCACTAAACAGCGTTGAATACTCGTATTGATATCAAATACTGTCGGCGCAATAATCGGCTTGTTTTTGTTATCAAATATGGGGTGTATCTGGCTCCAATTAATGCTTTTAATGTTGCAGCCACATCTACAAAAGTAACATTATCTGTGGTTACAAATGACAGGCCATTAAAGAGCAGACTTACCATTTGGCGGCTCGTAATTAACGCATCAAATGTTAAACCAGATATTGGCTGCTTGAATGACGCCAAACCTGAACTGATTTTATATTTACTCAATACGTGTTCAGTGCAGAAACCCTCAAATGACTGCCTTTAAGCGACTTAACACGATATTGTCACAAAAAATTCATAGAACTTTACTGAAAACAGGGGCACTATATATGTGTGCATACTCGATTCATACCAATGTTACAAAAAGATGACATTTTATTAAATAATTAAAAAAGGAGCCAATATCATGAACAACATGCTACGTTTTGCACCCTTATTAATGCTGATATCTTGTGCGAGTGTTCAATCTACCACCACAGAAAAAAATGGCAAACTATTGCACGAGCTGTCTTGCAGCGAATTTAATAGCAGCTTAGAAGAATGCACAGCAAAAGCCAGCAAACTATGCGCTAACGACTACAAACTGCTATCACACCATAAAGAGGTATATGCAAACTCTAGTGATGGCTTTTACGTGCACCCTCGCCATCATTTAATGGTTGAGTGCAAAACTTAACCCTTAAAAAAGCAATAAAATAAGATTTAACGGCCTTTAAGCTTGGCGTTGCTTTAAGGTCAATGCTGTGGAATTAGGCAACTCGCCAAGTTGTGACGCAAAAAGTTGAATACTGCACGCTGCAAGCATGCCCGCACACTGATTCATTTACTTAGCCCTAATAATTCAATTAAAAATTTGTCTTCAAACAGTTTGGGCACGCTTATATATGCGCGTTGCTGCCGTGATAAACTTGCCACAACATCTCAACCCATCTTCAATATACGTCAAAAATGATTCAATACAACCCAAAAGACTGGATTACTTTTATCTTCCGTTTTCACGAAGCGGATACCTTTCGGCAACTAATTCCGATGATGATTTTCATCGGATTATATGCAGGCGGCATTGCCTATTTAGAAATAGAATTTTGGCAACTTTCCGATAAAAGTCATGTAAAAAATATCCCCCTAATGCACAGCACAGTCGGGTTTGTGTTGTCATTACTATTAGCCTACAGAACCAACACTGCTTATGAGCGCTGGTGGGAAGGTCGAAAATTATGGGGCGCGCTGGTGAACAACAGCCGCAATTTGGCGATTAAACTTTCTGCATACTTAACACATGAAACCGACCGAATTTTTTTTAGAAAAGCCATACCAGCATATGCATCGGTGTTGTCTAAACATTTATTAAATGAAGAAGTTGGCCAAATGCTGTTTGAAGGCCTAAATTTAGAAATCGACCACCACAAACACCATCCCAATCAAGTGGCTAAACACTTGTTTCAAAAGGCGAATGAGCTATACACGTCAGGCAAAATCACTGGCGACCAGTTTTATATTATTAATGCAGAGCTACAATCATTTACCGATATTTGTGGCGCCTGCGAGCGCATTAAAAACACGCCGATTCCCTATTCTTACAGCGCGTTTATTAAAAAATTCATCTTCTTTTACATCATGACTTTGCCGTTTGGCTACGTGTTTAGCTTGGGCTATTACGTCATTCCAATTGTGGTATTTATTTTCTACGTGTTAGCCAGCTTAGAACTAATTGCCGAAGAAATTGAAGACCCTTTTGGTGGTGATGATAACGATTTACCAACTAAAAAGATTGCGGCGAATATCAAAAAGCATGTGGAAGAGTTGCTTTAGCTTTTAAAAACCTTTTTCACACTTTTCTTGCCAGTCTACAGACTTTGCAAAATGAAACAGAAAATTCTAAAAGCTGAAAATTGCTGCCGTTGTAGCGGTCAGGCTTTCATCAGAAAAGCCATTGCTATCCTGAAAAATTTTATCTTTACTGTGGAATTTTCTTAGCTCAGCGCGTATCGCAAAATTGTTTGATAGCTTGTAATCTAGATTGGTAGAATAACTGAAAGTTCTAAAGCCGTTGGGGGCGTCAGTGTTCACAATCACGCCGTCTTTGTCTTGGTAATATTCGGCTCTTGCAGCAATGCTCAGCTTGTCTGAATAGCTATATCTGGCAATCACAACTGGCGTTAACCAAACGTTATAGCGCTTACTATTTCTTTCGGCTTGCTCAGCACCAATATCAAACCCAGTAATGAGACCCCATTGATCATTTAATTGATATTGACCATAAAAATTGTGGAAATAGCGCATTCTTCTCTCCTTATCTGACTTATCGTTACCGATAAATGAGCTGCTATTTAAGGTGATTTTTGCGCTAAGTTTGTAGGTGAGTTGATGTCCAATTGCAGGTGTTGTATTACCATCTGGCCTTTGAATGCGCTGCCAGCCATTCAAAACAAGTCCACTCGCATACCATTTGCCATCATCTGAAGTGTAGGAAAGTCGCAGACCTGTTTCAAAATAGGGCGAAATCCGCCAGTATGCTTCTGGTGAGTGTCCAATTATCTAAGCCAACTGCACTTTCAAACCCAATATGTGATGGCATCACGCCGGCATCCAGCCACACGTTATCTGTGAGCTTTAACCCAATATTGGCTTCAAATAACTTCTGTAAATCGCTTGGCTCTGCTGCGTAATTAGCGCGCATATAAGTACCAGAACCTAAAGCTAGATTTGTACGCACCCGTTCAGCGTTAAAACTTGCTTTGATAAACCCCAAGTTAATACTAGGTTTATCTGTGACATTGTGGCTATAGGTAAAACTGGGCCTTAAATCATCTGAGGGATGATTAAAATCATGTAAATAATAGGTTTCTAAGTATCCGCTAATGCTCAAATTATTTGGCGACTCCTGACTGGCCTCGGCTGCAAATGCTTGTTGGCTGAAGTGCATTGTCATGATGGCTAAGCAGACACTCATCTTTATTATGTTAAGCCTTATATTTTCCAATGTTTTAATTCTCCGATGTAATTTGACGTGGGCAACATTTACTTAAGGATATTGAAATAAGCGGGCATTTCAACAACATTGATATATCAATCACATAAACAAACCAACTCATCTGATTAAGTGACTGTTTGAGGATTGAAAACGATTTCCGCACTCAAAACGCAGATGCCGCGAGGATAGATTTTATTTTTAGCCGAAGGAAACAAGCGGCAGTGGGGTGCCCTTTTATTTTGTTACTTTGTTTTGGGCAAGCAAAATAAAGTAACTCGCCTTAAGGCGAAACCATTTTATGGTGCAACAATCTTGTTAACTATTTGATATTGCTGTAATAATTATGTAATAAAAATTAGGGATTAATGCAACATGAAGAAATAAATGTAGACCAAAAACACATATATATTGAATTTTTTAAAGATGTTGGTATCATAGTATCACACAGTTTCTGTAAGGCGAACCGTCACCGGATGGTGTGCCTGCCAAGCAATCGCTTGGCTAGCCTGCAGAAACGCCCTTTATTTAAAATCCCAAACATTGTCAATTTTATCTGCAATAGCTTTTCTCCAAATTTTATTAACCTCTCTCGATTCATTCGGATAAGACCTGTAAATTGCACCAGCTACCATATCGGCAAGTTGAATTAATGCGTCTTTTTGAGAATCCACAAACTTAACTTTAAAAGTTAAACTAGGCTTTATTTGTGACCTCAGATAGCGATGCAACTCCTTTTTAAACTCCCTATCGCCGCTCCCATCTATTTTAATTGTGGCGTTATTTAATTTAATCTCTTCAAAGTTAATTAACTGTTTTACAAAATAGTTATAAAATTTTTCATCATTTTCGCGTAGATTAGGGCTGTAAATTTTCTTTTTATCAACAACTAGCGCACGAACTCTAAATTTACAGCTTTTTATTCTGTTAAAAAACTCATCTCTTATACCATCACGTGACTTACTAAATTTAAACTCTGGTTTTATCTTCAAGTCGGTCAATCCCTTTTTAATCACTTCCGATGTTTGCTCTGCATCTTCATTTTTATCAAAAATTACCATTGCAACAACAAAATGGGATGTTGAACCACGCGTGAGTTTAAAACCTGGATCTCCACTTTCATCAATAAAAATTAGCAAATGATTACTTTCTTATTTTTAAATAGCAAAAGGGCAGACTAGCTGCCCTTAAAAAGTTAAATTAAATCAACCGCACTTGCTCTCACCACAATTCAAACAAGTCAAACATCCATCCATCACAATCGCCGCTTTGGTATTACACTTTTTACACAGCGATGCACCTTTTGGAAAGCCTTCTTCGTTTATCTCGCCACCTGCATTTGCATTCTTTTCTAAATATTCAGCTTTTTTATCGGCCACTAATTTTTGTTGATGTTCATCTAAACTCGGTTTTTTTAGCATACCGATTTCTTGCAGGTGTTGCTCCACCACTTCGCCGATTTCAGCCACTAAACTCGGCACGAATTTACCGCCTTTTTTAAAGTAGCCGCCACTTGGTTCAAATACGCTTTTCAGCTCTTCTACCAAAAACGTCACATCGCCACCTTTGCGGAACACGGCAGACATCACGCGCGTTAACGCCACAATCCATTGAAAATGATCCATGTTTTTGGAATTGATAAAAATCTCAAACGGGCGGCGGTGCTCTTGCGGCGTGCCTTCGTTCATCACTACATCATTAATGGTGATGTAAAGCGCGTGCTCAGTCACTGGCGTTTTGACTTTATACGTGCTTCCTGTGATTTTTTCTGGGCGGTCTAGCGGCTCGCCAATTTGTACGACTTTTGCATTTAAGTCTTTTAATTCAGTGGCTTTTGCCGCTGCGTCGATTTTGTCTTGCTCGTTAACTAGCGCGTAACCTGTAATTTTCTTTTCAATTTTCACTGCCATTTTGTTCTCCTTTTGAGGTCAAGCCTCACACTTATTTGCCTCTGTTTATGCGTAGCGTTAAAGCTTAATCCGTTGCACTTTTTCGACTAAAAAATAGGGTTAAGTATGTGAAATCAAACCGATACTTAACGCACTATTTGTCATTAATTTGCTTAAAATTTACCATAGTTTATATTAACTATTAAATGTCTAACACTATTAAAAACCCAACATTCAATTCATTTAACTAAGTGTTCAACATTCAAGTAAAAATAAAGTGTCTAATATTTAGTTTAATCAATTTATTACATTTATCCATCATAAACCACATTATATGGGTTTACAACAATAATTTAACACACCATATTGTGTTTTTATAACATAAACATCTTATCATTTAATCTTTATTGATTAGACAAATTATCACTATATTTTTTGTGCATCTAAATTTAAGTTTTAATTTGATTACAAAATACAATAAGGCATTGTTTACTCAAATATAATGTTTAAAGGGGAGTGGCGGCTGTTCTCTATCTGAAGGGCCTGCAGTTAATATTTCACCCACTGCATCAGCAAATCTTAAAGTAACAGGTATTCCATCTCCATAAATGCAAGCATTAAAGTTTAACTTAGTTAAAGCCATAATATCTTTCATAACGGTTAACAAATCCGCCTCACCTCGAACGATATCTATTTTTATAGGATTAGGTGTTTCACGGCCTGGGTAAGTATTTAAATAGGGTATAAATCCTTTTGTCCAAAGAAACCCATTACGTTCGGTTAAACATATTGCCGTACCCCTAATAACAGGATGACTACCAGGCCTGAACAATTTAATGCTGTTCGATTGCCTTATTCTGACACCTATAAGCTTTGTGTTTTCTGGCAAAGCATCAGTAAATCCGTCCCATTCATCACTACTAAATGCTGTTTTCCCATGCAAAAATAGTTCTGATGGATATACGCCTTCTTTTGCCTTGTAAGCGTCTAAAACCATAGCCAATAAAGCTCGTGCAGTTAATCTATCAAGATGAAATTCTTTAGTTTCTGATGATTTCCACCTGCCTATAAGGCCTTTAAATACAAGCCCATCACCTGAATCAAGAAACATTTGTGCACCGCAACAAGCACTACCTTCTTCCGCATTCATAAGCTGTTTAAACACTAAACCAACATAACAGACTTGATTACGAATTTGGGCTAGCTGCCAAGGGCGTCTTCCACTCTTGAAATAGGCTGTTGTAGCCAAGTTCCAGGCTACAGTTGCAGGATCTTGAATTTGTCTTAAAGGCATACCATTACTTTTTACAAACTCTTCTGGAGCGATTGCAGTTTCTCTTAAAATTTGGACTACAGCACGATTAGTACCTTCTAATAAGCGCGCTTTTAATTGGTTATGGAAATTCACCTCGTAAAGATATGGTTCTGTGGCCTCGTTGTCGGCATCAAATAATGAAGGTTCTTTTATTAGCTCTTTCGCTAATGTCTTGTTCATCAAATTTTTAGTTTTAAGCCGTAGGTCTGCTGGAATGACTGACTTAGGTCTGCCATATTGGTAGATTCTTTCTGGAATGACGACAAACCACAAATCAACCGGAGTCTCTTCTTCATTTAAATAGCGTTGAATAGCATTTGAAAATACCTCTACAGTTTTAAAGATTGCCACATGACGATCGCTAATCAGTAGCGCCTGATCAATTTCTTGATTTGTAATAACAATCTCACACTCGGATTTGTTAGGTAAGTTCAAGCCAAAAACAGCAGAAAATCCGGGAAATATACGATGCTGTGGTGAGTCTGATTCTTTTGCAGGTATAACCCCATTTATTTTAGACAGCCATTGATTGAATATTCTTAAACCATCACTTGTCCCAACTACGCCTATTCTCAATGTGGCAGCCTTAGTATTATTTTTTAGTGGGCCAAAAAGATATAAGCCGTCTTTAGGTGAGGCAAGTTTCTGACCACTACCAAAAACTAGTTCTGGTTCATCAATGTAGTCAATTTGTTGAATAACTACATTCCTCATTGTTCTTCCTCTTCTTCTAATTGATATAAATAACTGTCATCTTTGTCATCAAACAGAAGGTCTGCATCTTCTAGGTCTTCTACTGCTGTATCTTTTATTTTATTTTCAAGAATTTTTACTGATGCCATATAGGTTAAGGGAAATGCTTCAATTTCTATATTTCGATTAGGTGAAACAGGTATTGTTATTCTCTCTTCGCCTTTGGCTAATTCACTTAAATATGCCGAGGATAGATCTCTCCAACGGTCTTGCCACCAAGACTTACAAAACCTACGCCTTAATCTATGCATTTGAGCTGAGTCACCAATAGGTGTAACTCCATCGGACGTGAAAACTACATGTGGGAGTAGTGTGAAGCGACTGGTTTTGCCTACCGTTGGAACAGCTTCAATAGCAAAGTGCCAGAAAGCTTTTAATTTTTTACTTTCGCCCAATAAAGCTCTGCTGCCAGAATTGCCTAAAGCATCAATGAACTTAGTTCTTTCTATTTTTGATTCGGCCTTAGATCGGTACCAGCACAGTTTATTATTGGCTAATGCAAATCCAAGCAATCCCTCCTTAGCTGCGAAACGTTCCCAACTTTGACGAATTAAATCAGTAACTATATTAGATCTATCTTGATAAGAAAGCTGAGGTAAGTTGTTACTGCCACTTTGTAGAAATGAAGTGGTTTCAATTGCACTAAGCTTTTTTAAAGCACTAGGGGCATCTAATGTGTTGAAATCCTTTGCATCAGCAAAGCTAATGATGTACCTATCAACTTGTCGGCAAGGCCACTGTATTTTTAAAGGTTCAATGTTCTTGGGTGCAGATTCAAAATAAGAGATTTTAATTGCAGCTGGGACTTCTAATATAGGAAGCCAATTTGACATTACTTCTTCATTTTTTCTTTCGAGTAACTTATCTAACTCTAAAAAGTTTTTAGCCCAATTAGATAATACATTTTCAGTACTTTGGTGACGAGGAACTTGGTCTTTTTCAAGTTTCTCCAATAGTCGTGCCAGTCCTAGATGCCAACCCTTTGTAAAGTCTATTACGTTTTTATTGTGGATATGAATTGGGATTTCATCATATGGAATCTCACCTATGCGCACCGGAATAATGAAGTCCCCTAAATCTCCTTTCGCTTCAATTGAATCAGCAACACTCAGCTCCTTTTGAAATCCCCTTTTAGTTAAAGATACTGGAGATAAAACACTGATAAATTTAATAGTATATTGACGTAAAGACTCATCAATATCTTTCCAAAAAACCTCCCCACCCACAAGATGGGTCAAGTCAGACCAAACTTCATAACCATCAGACGCAAGACGTGCGCTGAGCCATGCGGTGAAATCATTATCATTTGGATTGGCATGACTAATAAAAATTAGTTTTTTTGATTTAATCGAACCGGTAGCTTTAATCATTGGTGGCCTAATATGCTTGCTGATAATTTTGTAATATTATTGTCTATTAAACTCATAAAAAGCATCACACTGTCAAAATTTAAAAACTCATTACAATTAACCGTTTAAAAGGCAGGCAGATTCCGAAAAAGTTATTGCCAGCAGATTTATTCTTGAAATTAATTGTTAACAACTTTACTAAAAAATATCAAAAATTATATTAATAGCAATTTAATAGCAAACATTAATAAAAAATTGATATATTCAGTTCTCAACACATAAATAACACTAGTTATACATCGCTCGAACTATGAGCATTAAAATTTAAGAAGGAATTTATTTTGTTAGCAGAATCTTTTGCAACATTAGTGGGTTTACTCGGACAATACTATTCCGAAAAGGGAGCTAAAGCACAACTTGAATTCAATGATTTCATGGAGTGGCTTACTAAAGCCAACCATACTGAAATCAGATCTCTACTTGAATTGAATACTCAAGCAACAATTCACATCAAAGCACTCCTTAATCAAGACCACAAAATTTTCAAGGAAAAGCTAGATAAAATTGATTCAGCTATTACTGCATTTGCTAGCGCTATTGACGGTTTCGATGCATTAGCTCGCGAAGTAAATCCTAACGCCAGTTTATCTAAGCAGGCCGTTAATATTCTTGAGCAATTTCAATTGTCTGGCGCCTCCAAAGTTCTTGAAATTAAATTAATGGATGGAACGATATATCAGTTTCTCGAAACTAGTGGGGGTCTCGTTATAGCTGAGCAAAAGTTTGTAGAGGATGACCTAAAAACTTTAGTCGAATATGGTCTTTTACGTCATGAATATAACAAAAGCGGAAACAATATTTATATGTTTACGCGCGCTGGATCACGGTTAGTACAAGATATGTAGACGCTAAGGAGAAAACATGGGACCAGTTGTACTTTTCGACAAATCTTTTCTACAGTCACTTACATTAGATGAGTCGGTTTGGTTTGATCACTTTTTTCTTCCCGTTGTTTGTCCTCTATTCTTTGTGGAAACACTTGCGGATCTGGCAAAGCAGCGTAAGGACGGTGAACGATCGCCAGAGAAAGTTGTTCGCATAATTGCGGACAAGACCCCAGTTATATCTGGTGCACCTTGTGTACACCATGAACAGCTTTGCATTGCAAACCTTCTTGGTCATGAAGCACCTCTCATTGGTCAAATTCCGGTGGCTGGCGGGCGTCCTGTACGTGGTGCTGACGGTAAACCAGGTGTTGTTTTTGAGAATTCACCAGAAGCGGAGGCATTTGCACGCTGGCAACACGGTAAATTTCACGAAATTGAGCATGATGCAGCTTCCAACTGGAGAGAAATGCTCACAAAACTCAATTTATCTGAGGTTGCTCAACGAATGGGTGCCTTGGGTATAACACCTCAGAGTTGTCGCACAGTCAAAGAAGCATATGGAATTGCCACCTCACTTGTCAATTCTCGCTTCGAGCCAAAACAACAAATTGGCTTACTCTTTTCGTTTTTGCAAGTTCCGCAGCATCTGCAATCGCAGATAATTCACTGTTGGTCACAAGCAGGTTTTCCTCCGTTAGCAGAATACGCCAGTTATGCTGCGCATGTATTAACGGTCGAAATCTTCTTCCAGATCGCTCTGGCAGCAAAACTTATATCTACACAACGACCTTCCAATCGCGTTGACATTGCCTACTTATTTTACCTGCCGTTCTGTAACATATTCGTTTCTGGCGATAAACTGCACAAACTCTGTGCCCCTTTGTTTTTGCGGAAAGAACAGGATTTCATTTGGGCACCAGAACTCAAAAGTGATTTGGCACGCATTAACCGAGAGTTGTTGTTGAAAACTGAACTGGAGCGACAAGTTGGACTGCATAAGCTAGCTCCACGTCCACCAGGTATTCAATCAAACCTTACATTAGCACTTTGGAGTAAACATACTCCAAAATCATTAGAGATTGATATGAATATAGCTACTAAGTCACCAGAGGCGGAAAAAAACCTATTCGACCATTTAAAATCTTTTACCAACGCTCCTGCAGATCCCGAAGTTGCCGGAATGCCTATTGATGAGCTACAAAACATTTCAATAGAAAGGCTTGTACCAGCAAAAAAGGGAAGTTGGTGGCTAATACCAAAGCGGGTCGCAGATGCAGAGGGAATCACAAAAGCCTAACTCTTCTGCAAGGTTGCTTAAGAAAAATACTTGGCAGTAAAGCAAGTGATGTGGCTAATGCAGTCATAAGGATAGTAACCATACGCACTTCTGAGCCCTTCTTAATAACGCCTAGATTAAGCTTGTATTCTTCTGCAATCATTAAACATCGATAGTGGCCTTACAACAACATTCCGTTTCTTTCGGCAATGCTCAACTCAGCAGTAAAATCTTCACGGGCCATCTAATAAAGTTTGTTTACAGCACTGGTTAAAAATCTTTTCATGTATTAAATTGATTATTCTTATGCGCAGTATTTTTCAATTGCTGCTACTTTTTACATAGGTTTATATCCAGCATCAGACATTGCCTCAGCAATAGCTTGTTCAGAAATATCCGACTTAACGTTAACTTTTCTGGTAGCTAAATCCACTTCGATTACAGCACTCTGATCTAATTGCATAATGGCTTTCTTGATGTTGTTCACACAGCCACCACAGCTCATCTTTGGTACATTAAATGTATACATTTATCATATCCTTTCAATAATCGAACAATCACTTTAGACCTTACAACTATGGCAAGGTCAAGCAGTTTTCAATTGTTAAAATACCACTTGACCTTCCAATGGTGGGAATCTTTAAGATGATTCATAATGATTGAAACTGGAGGTAAAAAATGAAAGATTCTGATCTCTCTATTGATATTGCGATTAGTGGAATGAGCTGCGCATCATGCGTCTCTACTGTTGAAAATGCTTTGCGTAAAATCCCTGAAGTTGAATCAGCGACCGTTAATCTTGCCACTGAAAAAGCCCATTTAGTGCTTAAAGAAGGCGTCTCATTTCAAACACAAGCCATTTTGAATGCTGTTGCTGATGCTGGATATGGCGCTGAATTAATTGCGCACAACCACAGCCTAAAAAATTATGACGATGAGTCAGCCAATGGCATCCGTATTGTAATGGCGATTGTATTAAGTACTCCTCTCATTATCCCGATGCTATTTAATCTGGCGGGAGGATATTGGAATCTTCCAGGATGGGTTCAGTGGTTACTGGCAACACCTGTACAGTTTTATTTAGGTGCAGGATTTTATACATCCGCTTGGAAAGCCATTAAGAACAAAACAGGCAATATGGACTTGTTAGTTGCAATCGGCACTTCAGCCGCATATTTCCTTTCCATATATATGATGTCACAAGGTCATGAGCATTTATATTTTGAAGCTTCAAGCGTGGTCATTACCCTTGTGTTGCTAGGTAAATGGCTAGAGAAACGTGCAAAGAGACAAACTACAGAGGCCATACGCGCTTTACAAAAACTAAGACCTGAGACCGCCAGAGTAAAGCGTTTAGATGCAGAGTTAGATATCCCCCTTCAGGAAGTGATGATTGATGACGTTGTAATCATTCGTCCAGGGGAGCGTATACCCGTAGATGCATTGATTATCGAGGGAAGCAGCCATGTTGATGAATCTATGATGACTGGAGAAAGTGAGCCAGTGAATAAAGTGGTGGGTAACAAAGTGATAGGCGGGGCAGTAAATATCGACGGCATGCTAATGGTTAGGACGGTTGCTATAGGCGCTGAAAGCACGCTGTCTCGTATTATACGTTTAGTAGAGGATGCACAAACGGCAAAGCCAGACATCCAGCGTCTAGTTGATAAAGTTAGCGCTGTGTTTGTGCCAGTAGTCATCGTTATTGCCTTCATTACACTGCTGGCTTGGGGTCTATATTCCGCCAACTGGGAACTTGCGATATTAAATGCTGTGGCTGTTCTTGTCATTGCTTGCCCATGTGCGCTTGGTTTAGCGACGCCAACCGCTATTATGGCGGGCACAGGAGTAGCCGCACGTCACGGTATTTTAATTAAAGACGCAAAAGCGTTAGAGTTGGCGCATAGCATTACCCATGTGGTGTTTGATAAAACGGGCACATTAACCGAAGGTAAACCAGTTCTATTGGCATTTAAATCAGTAGACGGTAACGATCAATCATTATTGGAACTAGCTGCCAGTATTGAGCAAAACAGCCTGCACCCTCTCGCTAAAGCAGTTGTAAATCAACTACATGAATTAGGAAAGAGTTTATTTACAGCCACCGAAGTTCGAGATTTGGCTGGACGTGGCTTACACGGTATGGTGAATAACCAAATTATTTACGTCGGCAACCAGCGCTGGATGGAAGAATTGGGCGTATCAATTGATCACCAAAATGTAGCCGCTCTAGCATTTAAAGATGCGGGTAACACAGTATCTTGGGTTGCGCAGGGAGCTAATGAGAATAAGCCAACCTTGTTAGGTATATTAGCTTTTGGAGATCAAATCAAACAGACATCAACCAAAGCAATAGCCGCTTTACATGATAAAGGAATCAAGACGTTATTATTAACAGGCGACAACAGTACTAGTGCAGTACGCGTTGCCGAAATGATTGGCATTGATAATGTATTGGCAGAACAAACGCCGGAATCAAAAGCTAGTAGCATTGCATCTATACGTGAAAAAGATGCAGTTATTGCCATGGTGGGTGATGGAATCAATGATGCACCAGCATTGGCAGCAGCCAACGTAAGTTTTGCCATGTCTTCAGGTACGGATGTAGCGATGCATACTGCTGACATTACATTAATGCAATCAGATCCAAGTTTGGTGGCAGATACCATAGATATCTCCCGCAGAACGTATACCAAGATTAAACAAAACCTGTTCTGGGCGTTTATATACAATCTAATTGGTATTCCACTGGCTGCGATGGGATTTCTCAGCCCCGTTATCGCAGGCGCTGCCATGGCATTCAGCTCGGTCAGTGTCGTAATGAATGCTTTGATGTTAAGTAAATGGCGACCCTCAAGCAAAAAGTAAGGACAATTTATGCAAAGTGATTTATACAATATTGGCCAGGCAGCAAAAGCTTCAGGAATCTCTGCAAAAATGATTCGTCATTATGAAGAGGTGGGGCTTCTGCCAGCAGCGTCAAGAACATTTTCTGGCTACAGAACCTACAACCATCAAGATGTGCATATGTTGCGATTTATTAGACATTCACGCGATTTGGGCTTTTCGATTAAACAAATTGCTGACTTGTTAAGTCTGTGGCGCGATAGAAATCGTCCTAGCAGTAAAGTCAAGCAAATGGCTTTAGAACATATTGAAATGCTTAATCAAAAAATACAAGAATTGATTAGCATGAAGTCTGAGTTAACACGATTGGTAAGTTGCTGTCATGGCGATGAGCGCCCAGATTGCCCAATATTGGACGAATTGGCACAAGATAAGTAACTTTTTTAGATAAATGCAAATAATGAATAAAAGTGCTTGACCTTACCAGTGTTGGAAGCTTTATATTTTAAATATTGTAATGACAACTTAATTAGTAAATAACACGAACTACAAAATACAAATGAAATATTGGGTCAAATTTCTAGTTTTTATGGCACTTGCGATCAGCATTCCGCTTCAAGGAATTGCTGGTGCAACGATGCCCGTGTGCATTGACACGCCTTTTCCATCTAACAGCATTAAACTAAACCTTGTAGCTAACAACGCAAAAGTGATGGAGATGTCTACTGATTGTCATTTGCAGACTAGTAGCAAATGTATTGACGAAAACAGTAAAGACTGTTCAACCATGAACTGCTCGCTTTGTCATGTAAGTTTATTTCAATTGCCCAATACTAATAATATTGTCTTAATCGACAGCCACAGCACAGTTTATTCCGATTTAACCATACCGTTGTATCAACACTTTTTGCCTCCTTTGTTACATCCTCCAAAGCAATCACTCTCTTAATGCTGGGTGGTTTAGATTTCCGCAATTAAAACGGGTTTTGTTGTCCGATTTAAATTGCACTTGATCATCCCGCATGCATGATGGTTATAAAAACCACCTTTGTAACCAAGTTCTATCAAAAAACAAAACAATGAGTCGATCCAGAAACATATAAGGTCACGCATTGGTTTAACGAGAGTAAAAATTTGTCACCAATCAGGTGAAACCAAAATTAGGAGAATTACCATGAGCAACAAAATGATGAACACAATTGTTACCACCGCATTGATTGCATGTTTAGGCTTTGCCTCTGCTAGCGCTATGGCGGGCCGAGACGCTTATCAAGAAAAGTTAATTCAAAATATTCAAGTGACTAAACAAAAACTTGAAGAAGCCAAGGCGGCTAAGGGTGCTGAGCAACAAAAACTTCTTACTCAACATGGTCAGATGCTTCATGAAAATATGGCTGCTTGTCGTGATATGAAACCAAAAGCAGGTATGTCAGAAAAAGAACGTGACGAGTGGTTTGCAGAGCATCAAAAAATTATGGATGCTTTGATGGGACAAATGATGGAAGAGCATAAGGTGAAAACATCATCCATGCCTTGCGACCATCATATGTAGTAATGCCTTTATATTGATAAGCTAGTAAAAGTGGGCGGCTTAGTAAGCCGCCCATTTAAAGTCATTTATCCAATAATCAATATTTTTTGGATTTTATTAAATTAGTTATGTAGAATAATCTGGTGAGTAAATTAATTAAAATTTTCGCTATATTGCTTATTGCAATTGCAATCCCTGTGCAAGGGTTTGCATCGGTTGCAATGATGAACTGTGAACAGTCACCCAATCATCATAGCAAAAATCTTGCGATTGATACTGTTCACGATCATGACCAGCACACAGGACATGACATGTCTAATGAGCATTCTCATGACGCAAGTGATAGCAGCAATCCAGTATCTCAAAATGCGGATAAAAGTAAGCACTCATGCGCTTATTGCGCTAAATGTACAAGCAGTTGTGCTGGTTTTACATTCCAAACCACTACATCAAGTTTGATTCAACAATTAAACGCTGGTGAAATTAGATACGGTTACAACTCACTTCTTTTCACTGGCTTTATTCCCTCTGGTCTAGAGCGACCCCCAAGATACACCCTTATTTAAATTGTTTTGTAGAGTAGTGGCAGATTTTTATTTGCCTATATTCGAACATTCACAGGCATTCTTAAGCAACTAGTTTGCAAAGAATCATTTTTCCGAAGTCATTAATTTGGAAAAACTAAATAAGAGGTTTCTATGAAATACATACTTTTCAAGCGGCCATGGCCAGCGATATTACGCCCATATTTAATGTGGCTATTTACAACATTATTCCTTGGAACAACTACAGCCTTTGCGCTAGAAGAGACCGCAAACGCTAAAGGTGACGTTCCTTATCAATCAACTTTTGACGATTATCGCGCTACCAGCATAGATAGCTTAACTGACTGGAAGACAATCAACCAATCCTCAGATGGTGGTGGACATTCTGGTCATCAAATGCAGGGTATGCAGCATGACATGACGCCAGATCAGATGGCTAATATGCCGTCGAACAGTAAAGAAACGCCTGTAATGGAAGGCATGGACCATAGCAGCATGCAAGGCATGGAAAAAGCGGCTCCAAACGACATGAAAGGCATGGATCACAGCCAAATGAAACCAGACCAAACCATGAAACCAATGGTTGGAATGGATCATTCTAAAATGACCGGCATGGATCATGGCGATATGAAGTCTATGCCTGATAGCAAATCAGCCATTCAACCAACGAAAAAAGATAACATGTCAGAGATGAACCATGAGGAAATGGCTGGGCATGACCACGGTGGTTCTGATATGAAAGCGATGGATCATTCAAAAATGAATGATCCAAAGATGGGCGACACAAAGCCTAATGACATGCAACCAAGTCAGGAAAGTGCGTTAAACGCAGAGGTCAGGCAAGATGAAACTCAACCACACGCGCATGCATCTACACAAGCGTCAGAACATGCAGGGATGTCAATGCCCTCGATGCCAGCTGCAACAGAAGCCACGCCATGGCAGATAATCCCTAACTTTCATCCTATTGTGGTGCATTTCCCGATTGCATTAACAATTGTATCTTTTCTGTTAAGTTTCGCTGCTTATGTTAGACGCAACCATCCTGACTCCTCACAATTGGCCGCTGCTGGGCATTTCACTCTCTGGCTAGCTGCAATTGGGGCAGCGACCGCCGTATTATTTGGTTGGCTGGCATTTAACTCGATAACTAATCACGATGACGCAGGCCATGCTGCCATGTTATTACATCGTTCATGGGCTATTCCCACAGCTGTAGGTTTGATCTTGCTAGCAAGCTGGGATGCATTGAAATATCGGGTTAATGAATTGATATCGGTGCCAATGTTGTTATTACTTTTCCTGCTTTCTCAAGCAATTGCAATAACAGGATGGCTGGGAGGAGAAGTGGTGTATCGACATGGTGTAGGTGTGTTATCCATTCCATCCAGCAGTAATTCAGGCCATGTTCATAATGAAGGCGTAGTAGAGTCAGCTATGCCCAATCAGACGGCTAGCGAGCACGCAGATAAGGACAATCATAAAGAAGGAGAATCTCATGCGCACTAATTTAAAACATGTGGACTTCAAATACCGCACTTTAACAGTTCTCATTATTGCCAGTTTTGCGCTAGGTGGATGCGCTACTTTTTCTAAAGATGGTGGTTTTAGTGGTGTTCAAGAAAACACTCAAAAACACATCAAACAAGAGGTGGTTTGGCCAAAAACGGATACTGAAAAGAATCAAATCTCTGAACGCGTAAACGAATTATTATCTAAACGTCTAGATGTAGAGCGAGCCGTGCAAATTGCTCTGCTAAACAACAAAGGGTTGCAGGCGGATTTTTATAACCTGGGTATTTCGGAATCCGATTTAGTACAAGCTGGTCGTTTGCCTAATCCAAGGTTTTCTATGCTTTACGTGCGTGATAACGGTGATTACAAGATTGAACAATCACTCACTTTTAATATTTTTTCGCTTTTAACCATGCCTAAAATGCAAGAAATTGAACGTCAGAGATTCGTGCAAACACAGAAAAGAACCGCTTATCAAGTGATTAAAATCGCTAACCACACACGTATAGCTTATTTCAATGCAGTCGCGGCGACAGAGCAAGTACGTTATAGCGAACAAGTAAAGGAATCAGCTGAAGCCAGTGCTGAATTAGCAAGAAGACTACTTAAGGCAGGTAATTTTAATAAGCTTCAACAAGTTCGTGAACAAAGCTTTTATGCGGATGCAGCATTAGATTATGCAAACGCTACCAATAAGCAAGTGAGCACCTATGAAGCACTATCGCGGTTATTAGGTGTATCAGTTGACCAATTGAATTTGGAGGAACGTTTACCAGATTTACCTAAATCGCTCACTGAACTACAACCTTTTGAAAAAGGTGCTTTCGAACAGCGATTGGATTTACAGGCTATTAAATTAGAAACGGATGCATTAGCTAAACAGTTAGGATTAACTAAGGCGACCCGCTTTATTAATGTACTAGAAATAGGCCCAGCAAGAGTGTTAGAAGGTCGTCGTGGCGATCCTTATAGAAAGGGTGTAGAGCTATCATTCGAGCTGCCAATATTTGACTGGGGTACTGCACGCGTTTCACGGGCAGAATCCATTTACATGCAATCAGTGAATCGGGCTGCACAAGTAGCAATTAACGCTCAGTCTGAAATACGAGAGGCTTACAACACTTACCGTACCAATTACGATGTGACAAAGCATATACGGGATGAAATCGTGCCGCTTCGCAAAAAAATTCTGCAAGAAAACCAACTTCGTTACAACGGCATGCTAACAAGCCCATTTGAACTGTTTGGTGACGCGCGTGCGCAGGTAACTAGTGTGAAAAGCTATATCGAATCTTTACGTGAATTCTGGGTGGCCGATAGCACATTACAAATGACGATGATAGGTAATGAAAATATGATGGAAGGTAATTAACATGGATTTTTCTAAATTTAGCAGACGTGACTTTTTCAAATTAGCGGGTGCTGGCATTGCTGCATCTGCTGTAAGTAAAGTTTCGATGGCCGCATTGCCAGAAATAGTTACTACTGAGCAAGCTAATACACAAGCACCATTGCAACCAAATACTGGTAGGCCATATAACCCTGTAGTAACACTTAATGGGTGGAGTTTGCCATGGCGCATGAATAAAGGGGTGAAAGAATTTCATTTGGTAGCTGAACCCGTTGTACGTGAATTAGCGCCAGGTATGAAAGCACATTTATGGGGCTATAACGGACAAAGCCCTGGCCCTACAATTGAAGTTGTTGAAGGGGATAAGGTCAGGATTTTTGTAACGAACCGTTTACCTGAAATTACCAGTATTCACTGGCATGGTCAACGACTACCAAACGGCATGGATGGCGTAAGTGGTTTAAATCAGCCACCTATTCCACCAGGTAAAACGTTTATGTATGAATTTGAGGCAAGACGAGCTGGAACGTTTATGTATCATCCGCATGCCGATGAAATGTTGCAAATGGCAATGGGTATGATGGGAAGCTGGGTCACACACCCTAAGAACCCGAAATTTATGCCAGTTGATCGTGATTTTATCTTTCTGCTAAATGCATATGATATTGACCCTGGTAGTTACACGCCAAAAGTAAGCACCATGTTAGATTTTAATTTATGGACATGGAATAGTCGTGTTTTCCCAGGTATCGATCCCATAGTTGTCCGCAAGGATGAGCGTGTTCGCATTCGTGTTGGTAACCTCACTATGACCAATCACCCAATTCATATTCATGGGCATGAATTTCAGGTGACTGGCACTGATGGCGGATGGGTTCCACCAACTGCACGCTGGCCAGAAGTGACGACAGATATTGCTGTTGGACAAATGCGTGCGATTGAGTTTGTAGCAAATGAGCCTGGTGATTGGGCGTTTCACTGTCATAAGAGTCATCACACCATGAATGCTATGGGGCATGATATCCCTACTTTACTTGGCGTAAAACAAGGCGACTTGATGAAGAAGATTGGTAATTTAGTGCCTGATTATATGCCAATGGGTAAAACTGGCATGTCGGAAATGACAGAGATGGCAGAAATGATGGATATGCCATTACCTGAAAATACGCTCCCCATGATGACTGGTAAAGCGCAGTTTGGCGCGGTTGAAATGGGTGGTATGTTCACTACAGTTAAAGTAAGAGAAGGCCTTGCTCGCAATGATTTTAAAGACCCTGGTCATTACAAGCACCCTAAAGGTACGGTGGCAAGCGAAGTTGTAAACGACCTGCCTCCTGTTGAACGGTCAGATATGAAGACACCTGATGCTGGTATTGAGTTAAATGTACGAAAACCATCTGGTCATACAGGTCATTAACCGGCCTAAGCTTGCTATCGTACAGACTATAATTTTCTCTTGAAATATTTAAAACTTGGTCAAATTTAATAACATTTGTTATCTATTAAGATCAAGTTTTAAACCTTTTATACATTGGAGAGAAAAATGATATTCAAATTAGTTAAATTAGTTAAAGCTTTATGTATGGTCCCGATTACGGCATTTTTTATGTCATCAAGCTTTATTACGATAGCAAATGCTGAAACATCTACCAGCGGTCCATCCCATGAGCATATGGAAAAAAATGCTGGGTCGCACGATATGATGGACTCCATGAAAATGGGTATGGAATCAATGCAAAACATGGAAATGTCTGGCGACGTTGACAAGGATTTTGCAATGACGATGAAGATGCATCATCAGCAAGCGTTAGATATGGCAAAAATGGAAATAGCCCATGGTAAATCACCTGAAATGAAGGCAATGGCTAAAAAGATTATGAGTGCTCAAAAAAAAGAAATTGCTCAATTTGACAAATGGTTAGCCAAACAAAAATAAAACATTAATTCACTTCAAACAATTTTATCGTTTTTGATATTCAACAGAATGAGGACTTACAATGCAATTTACGCAAATTAAAGTAACAGGTATGACATGTGGCGGGTGTAGCAGCAATGTTACGAAGGCTTTAAATGCTGTAAACGGAGTTGTGAATGTGATTGTTTCATTATCCGATGCGAACGCAACAGTGGAGTATGATGAAAAACTGACTTCGCCTGAGCAGTTGAAACTAGCGATAAAAGAGGCTGGTTATGGTGTAGATAACACTGACACTTCACCGCCATCTACAGGTAAAGGATGTTGTGGATAATCCACTTTAAGTACTTAGGAGTCTATGTCATGGATACTTTGGAAACTAACAAAAAAACTTTAAAAGATCCAGTCTGCGGCATGACGGTTACGGAAAAGTCTCCTCATGTATTCAAGTATAAAGATAAGCCCGTCTTCTTTTGCAGCGCTGGTTGCAAGACTAAGTTTGTTGCGGAACCGTCCAAATATCTATTGGACGATACCAAGTCGCTGCCTACGGTTATAGTAGAAAATCCCAACCCTTCAGAAACTTTAGCCACAGGTACAATTTACACCTGCCCCATGCACCCCGAAGTTCGGCAGGAGCATCCCGGTGCTTGTCCTAAATGCGGCATGGCACTAGAGCCTGAAATGCCTAATTTGGATGAAGGTGAGAGTCCTGAATTGGTGGATTTTAAACGGCGCTTTATTTGGACGCTTCCACTCACTATCATCGTCACGTTCTTGGCGATGCTTGGTCACCGTTTGCAATGGTTCGAGATGGCTACTCAGAGTTGGATTGAGCTTTTGCTGTCCTTACCTATTGTACTGTGGGCCGGCTGGCCGTTCTTCGTACGCGGCTTTCAATCAATCGTGAATCGCAGTCCTAATATGTGGACTTTAATCGGTTTAGGGACTGCAGCCGCATTTATTTACAGCGTTGTTGCCACGGTTGTCCCTGATGTATTCCCAGTATCTTTTATGGCAATGGGTCGTGTAGCAGTGTATTTTGAAGCGGCAGCAGTGATTATTTCGTTAACATTACTTGGTCAAATCTTAGAATTGAAAGCACGCTCACAAACGTCTGCAGCAATTAAATCCTTACTTGGTTTATCACCAAAAACAGCAAGACGGATAAATGCAGACGGTGTTGAAGAAGATGTTGCACTCACACATGTTCATGTCGGTGACCTGCTACGTATTCGTCCTGGTGAAAAAGTCCCTGTTGATGGCATTGTTACAGAAGGTCAAAGCGCAGTGGATGAATCTATGCTCACTGGCGAACCTATGCCTGTTTCGAAAGGGGTTGGGGATAAACTTATTGGCGCAACGATGAATACTAGCGGGGCATTAATCATGCGTTCTGAAAAAGTGGGCTCACAAACAGTATTGGCCAGTATTGTGCAGATGGTTATGCAAGCGCAACGCTCAAAAGCACCTATGCAACGCATGGCTGACCAAGTGGCAGGCTACTTTGTAGTCGCTGTCGTCAGCATTGCTCTCATCACTTTTTTTGTATGGGGATTTTTTGGCCCCGAACCCAGATGGGTGTTTGGTTTGATCAACTCAGTGGCGGTACTCATCATTGCCTGCCCTTGTGCACTTGGTTTGGCAACGCCTATGTCTATCATGGTTGCAACTGGTAAAGCTGCATCACAAGGTGTGTTATTTCGCGACGCTGCTGCCATTGAAAATTTCCGCAAGGTAGATACTTTGATCGTAGACAAGACGGGGACATTGACCGAAGGTAAACCGCGTTT
The DNA here is from genome assembly GCA_002083635.1 of Proteobacteria bacterium ST_bin12. Taxonomy (GTDB): domain Bacteria; phylum Pseudomonadota; class Gammaproteobacteria; order Burkholderiales; family Methylophilaceae; genus Methylotenera_A. The sequence continues at coordinate 228,949 of MSXP01000006.1, forward strand.
TAATCTCGCAGTAGCCTTGTCCGGCTACAGCGAAGACGAAATACTTAGATTAGCTGCCAGTCTTGATCAAGGTAGTGAACATCCTCTAGCAGATGCCATTGTCAAAGCAGCGCGTGAAAAAGGTTTAGTTATTGATAAAGTTGACAGCTTTGAGTCCAGCACGGGCATTGGTGTACGTGGCAGTGTTAGTGGTAAACAATTGGCGCTTGGAAATACTGCGCTAATGGATCAGCTAAACGTGCAAATCGAGCCATTAAAAATACAGGCGGATGAATTGCGCACCACGGGTGCTAGCGTGATGTATCTAGCTGTAGATAACCAGTTGGCTGGGTTACTATCAGTATCAGATCCAATCAAAGAAAGCACATTAGAAGCATTATCTACTTTAAAAGCTTCAGGCATGCGCGTCATTATGGCAACAGGGGATGGCCAACTCACTGCTAAGTCAGTTGCAGCTAAGTTAGGCATTGAAGAATTTCATGGTGAGGTAAAGCCTGCTGATAAATTAGCCATGGTAGATAAATTACAACGTGAAGGGCATGTAGTAGCGATGGCGGGAGATGGTATTAATGATGCACCTGCATTAGCGAAAGCAGATGTTGGTATTGCGATGGGAACAGGTACTGATGTTGCGATGAACAGCGCTCAAGTCACTCTTGTTAAAGGTGACTTACGAGGTATAGCTCAAGCACGCGCCATCTCTGAACAAACGATTGTTAATATGAAACAGAATTTAGGATTTGCATTTGTTTATAACGCCCTGGGGGTGCCGTTGGCAGCTGGTGTGCTTTATCCATTTACCGGTTGGTTACTTTCGCCCATGATTGCAGCACTTGCAATGAGTTTAAGTTCTTTCTCTGTAATTACAAATGCTTTACGGTTGAGAAAATCTGACTCCTAAACTGAGCTGCTGCTAATCCAGCGCTGGATTTTACAGCCGCGCCTAGCTATCAATTACGCAATCACAAGAAGTAAAAGATCAAGGCATAGGCCGCGGCTTGAATGATCTCGAACTAGGATTACGTTTGCGTTATGAGATTAAGAGAGAAATCGCCCCCTATGTTGGTGTGTCATGGCAGTCACGCTATGGTGGAACTGCTGATTTTGCGAGAGACCGAGGTGAAGATGTGAATGGGTGGAGCTTGGTTACTGGGCTTATATTATGGTTTTAAAAATTAAATAAACTAATTAAATTTAATTGCCATATTTTAATTCACTGATAATTGACGTTAATTATTTGCTCTAATTATCAAAACGGGTCTTAAATATTACTTATCATTATCAACTTTTAAAGTAATGTTATTTTGAACTGATAAGATTTAGTTATTTAAAAATTTGTGAATTTCCATACATCGTGATATTGTCATTGAGTGAAAAGTTTTTTTAAAATTTTACTTTTAATTTTTGTTTTACAGTCCACATGGGCTGTTTCAGCCCAGTATTGCCAGAACAAAAGCAATTTGAATATCGGCTACCCTGGTCACCCAGCCCAAAAACATGATGCTAAAGATGCCGAGAATAAAAATGTAGTAGTTCAAAACCCTGGTAATAATTCTAGTAATGATAAAGATGTCGATTGTCCTTACTGTAATCTTGGCAGTATGAAGTCTATTACTAATAATCTATTGTTAAATTTAGTTGCACAATTTCAACATGACATTAATGAAGATTTTCACTATTCTTACCCAGATATAATTCCTTTAAAACCTGAACGCCCCAATTGGTATTTCGCTGTTTAATTCAGCGAGTAATTGTCCAACTATCTAATTTTTTCTTAGCAAAAAGTACTTTCTCGCTGAATTCTTACCTTAATTTTAGGAGAATTCCATGCGTTTTTGCTATTTGTTTTTATCATTTATTTTATTATCAACTTCGTTGCAGGCGGCTAATAATGCCGACCTTCAGGAGTCAGTCCAGCAAGACTCTAAAGAGCTTACACTTTCAGATTCACTTGATTTAGCACTAAAAGCAAATCCAGATATTGCAGTTGCTTTGCGTGAGCGAGAGGCATTAAGTGGTACGAAAGTACAGGCTGCAACTCGACCTAATCCTTACGTTTCAACATCTATCCAAGACACCCGCAGCGCTACACGGCAAATTTATCTTCAGTTGAATCAAGAATTTGAATTGGGTAATAAGCGTAAAGCTAGAATAGATGCAGCTGATGCTTTTTACAGCAAAGCAGATGCAGAACTTGACTCTAAACAGGCTGAAATTCATGCCAACGTGGTCTTGGCTTATTTTGAAGTATTAGTAGCTCAAGAACGAGTAAAGCTTGCTCAATCTTCGGTTGAAGTTGCCGAGTCGGCATTAGACGTTGCCTCAAAGCGTGTAAAAGCAGGCAAAAGCTCACCTGTTGAACAAACCAAATCTGCCATTGCTGAATCATCAGTAAAAATAGAGTTAATACAAGCCACTACGCAATTAAACAATAGTCGTAAACGCTTAAGTGCTTTATGGGGAGATAGCGCTCCGCGCTTCGAACGTGCTACTGGTGAAGTTACCATTATTCCTGAAGTCAGTCATCTTGAAGAATTACAAGCTTTAATTGATGATTCACCTGCTGTAAAAATAGCTAAACTAGAAATCATTGCGCGAGATGCCTTAACTAAAATTGAGCGTAGTAGGGCTGTACCTAATATCACTATTAGTGCGGGCGTAGTCAATAACCAAGAAGTTGGACTCAATCAGGCTTTATTCGGTTTATCAATTCCAATTCCAGTCTTTGATCGCAATCAGGGTAATGTGCAAGAGGCAGTCAGCCGTAAATTTAAAGCTGAAGATGAATTAGTTGCGATTAAAAATAAAATTCAAACAAATTTAGCTACTCAATATGAAAGACTGAGTGCTGCTAGACAATCAACACTCTCATTCAAAAATGACATTCTTCCCAATGCTCAAAGTGCTTTCAATGCCGCTAATAGAGGCTTTAGTTTAGGTAAGTTTAATTTCTTAGATGTGCTAGATGCACAGCGCACGTTATATCAAACCAAATCGCAATATATCAATGCACTACTGGAAGCTCATCAATCTATAGCAGAGATTGAACGCACTCTTGGTGCGGTTATCGAGCATTCCGTTACTAAGCCTTAAGGATAATGAATCATGACATTGAATTTTAATAAAAGCAGCAAAAAAACGGGGCAAGTGATCGCAATTATTGTGGTCATCATTATCAGCATTGTATTAGGTGGATTGATACTAAAAGCCGAAAAGCCTAAAGCGATGACTGAAGAACATTCTGAAGGTGAAGTGCACTCAGAAAGTGAAGAAGGGACACATGATGAATCAACTGGCATTGATAAGAAAGCAACAGAAGATCATGAAAAGCAGCATGCAACGCAACCGGAAGAAGTTTTAAGAGGCTCACATGGCGGGAAATTATTTGTAAAAGATAACTATGGTGTAGAGATTACAATTTTTGAAGAAGATACCTCGCCAGAATTCAGAATTTATACCTACTTAGATGAAAAAGCGTTAGATCCAGTTTTATCTAAAGTAAGTGTTAACGTAGAACGATTAGGTAGAAAACCCGAAAAGTATAGTTTTTCTAAAGAAAAAGATTACCTTAAAAGTGCAGAAGTGGTGGCGGAGCCTCACTCTTTTGAAGTGCATCTTAATTCACAATATAACAATAAAAGTTATAGCTTTTCATACAGCCAAGTTGAAGGCAGGATTTCAATGTCTGATAAACAACTGACATTAAATTCTGTTGAAGTGCTTACTGCAGGTCCTGCAAAAATTAAAGGCATTTTGAAATTACAGGGTGAAATCAAACTAAATGCTGATAAAAGTGTAACCATTGTTCCTAGAGTGGGAGGAATAATAGAAAAAGTTAGCGTTAATGCGGGCGATAAAGTGCGTAAAGGGCAGGTATTGGCGACACTATCTAGCCAAATGATTGCAGAAGTGCGCAGTGACTTATTAGCCGCTCAGAAAAGAGTAGCGCTAGCACGCACAACCTATAAACGCGAGAAGCAACTTTGGGAAGAAAAAATTTCTGCTCAACAAGATTACCTTCAGGCGGAAAATGATTTACATGAAGCAGAAATCAACCTTAGTCGAGTACAGCAAAAATTAGGTGCGCTAGGTGCTGGTACCGGCGGAGCTGGTCAAACGCGTTATGACATCCGCTCTCCGATTGATGGTGTAGTCACTTCAAAAAAGGTAAGTCAGGGACAGGTTGTAAGTGAAATTGACAGCATATTTGAAGTGTCTGACTTATCAACAGTCTGGGCTGAAATGACCATTTATGCCAAAGACATCATCACGGTTAAAGCTGGACAGCAAGTAGTTGTTAAATCAACAGCTTTCGACGCTCAAACTGTTGGCAAAATTGCTTACGTAGGCTCATTGGTTGGGGAGCAATCACGCACAGCGATGGCAAGAGTGGTTCTCAATAATTCGGATAGAACATGGTTGCCTGGCCTACCTGTCAATATTGAACTTACTTCAAATGAGGTGGATGTGCCATTGGCGATTTCAGTTGAAGGTGTCCAATCTCTGAATGAAGAGGTAGTTGTATTTGGTCGCTATGGCACTTACTTCGAAGCAAGGCCGGTTAAGTTGGGTCGTCAAGATGAAAAGTACGTAGAGGTATTAGAAGGCTTCAACGCTGGGGAAAAATATGCGGCGGGAAACAGCTTTTTGATTAAAGCAGACATTGGTAAAGCAGGAGCAAGCCATGATCATTAATTTAATGAATTTTGCATCTGTGGTTTATTCAAAGGAGCTTTCCAATGTTTGAAAAGATAATTCGATTTGCAATTGATCAACGATGGTTAACCTTAATAATGGTCTTAGCTATTGCTGTGTTAGGTATGTTTAGCTACCAAAAACTACCAATTGATGCGGTACCAGATATTACCAATATACAAGTTCAAATTAACACATCAGCTCCTGGTTATGCGCCATTAGAGACTGAGCAGCGAATCACCTACCCTATAGAAACCGTGATGGCTGGGTTGCCTAAATTAGAACAAACAAGATCCATTTCTCGTTATGGTCTTTCTCAAGTAACCGTCATTTTTGAGGAAGGTACCGATATTTTCTTCGCAAGGCAATTGGTTAGCGAACGCATTCAGCAAGCCAAAGAGAAGCTACCTGATGGCATTTTGCCTGAAATGGGGCCTACATCTACTGGCTTAGGTGAGATCTTTATGTGGACTGTTGAGGCGAAAGAAGGTGCTTTAAAACCTGATAAAACACCTTATACCCCAATGGATTTAAGAGAGGTACAAGATTGGATTATTAAACCTCAATTACGCAACGTTCCAGGTGTAAATGAGATTAATACAATTGGCGGTTATGTTAAGCAATATCAAGTCGCACCTTCAGCTGAAAAGCTGACAGCTAGGGGTCTTTCAATTGATGATTTAGTCACCGCTTTAGAAAATAATAATGCCAACATGGGCGCAGGTTTTATTGAAAAGTCGGGTGAACAATATTTGATCCGTGTACCTGGCCAAGTGAAGGACATGGTGGATATAAGCAATATAGTGGTCAGTTCTAAAGAGGGTGTACCTGTACGTGTTTCAGACGTCGCAGAGGTAATGATCGGAAAAGAGGCGCGAAGCGGAGCCGCTACTGAGAACGGCCAAGAAGTAGTACTGGGAACAGTATTCATGCTCACAGGTGAAAATAGCCGTACAGTATCTGCTGCCGTAGAAAAAAAACTAGCTGAGATCAATAAATCTTTACCTGCAGGCATTGTCGCGAATACTGTTTACGATCGAACTATCCTAATTGATAAAGCCATCAACACAGTTAAGAAAAACTTATTAGAAGGTGCGCTTTTAGTCATCGCCATTCTATTTATTTTCTTGGGTAATATTCGCGCGGCCATTATCACTATGCTGGTTATTCCGTTATCCATGTTATTTACTTTTACTGGCATGGCCACCGCTAAAGTAAGTGCAAATCTAATGAGTTTAGGCGCATTGGATTTCGGCATTATCATTGATGGTGCAGTAGTTATTGTAGAAAACTGTATGCGTAGACTTGCCCATGCGCAAGGTGTAATAGGTCGACCATTGACACGTTCAGAACGTTTTTCAGAGGTGTTTGAGGCTGCTAAAGAAGCAAGAAAGCCATTAATTTACGGTCAGCTCATCATTATGGTGGTTTATCTACCCATTTTTGCTTTAACTGGCGTAGAAGGAAAAATGTTTCATCCGATGGCTTTAACCGTGGTGATAGCCTTAGTAGGCGCTATGTTGTTTTCTGTCACATTCATTCCTGCTGCTGTTGCGGTTTTTATTAACGGAAAAGTGGATGAAAAAGAACAGTATTTGATTCGTTTAGCGAAACGGGGATATCAGCCTGTTTATAACAAAGTAATGGACAATAAAGCACTGGTGCTAACACTTGCCATTGCATCAGTTGTACTCAGTGGCTTACTTACAACACGTATGGGAAGCGAATTTGTGCCCAGTTTAAATGAGGGTGATATTTTGATACAACCCATCCGAATACCTGGCACAAGTCTAACTCAGTCCTTAGAAATGCAAAAAGAGCTTGAACATACCGTCAAATCATTTCCGCAGGTAGAAAGGATATTTTCCAAAATCGGTACGGCTGAAATTGCATCTGACCCTATGCCACCTAATGTGGCGGATAGCTACATTATGCTTAAACCAAAATCGGAATGGCCAGATCCTAATTTAAGCAAAAATGAATTAACTGCTCAAATTCAGAAGGCGGTAAGCAATGTGCCAGGCAATAATTATGAGTTTACACAGCCGATTCAAATGCGCTTCAACGAGTTAATCTCTGGCGTTAGAAGTGATGTAGCGGTAAAAATATTTGGTGATGATATGGAAGTCATGAATAAAACCGCCAAAGAAATTTCTGAAATATTAACTAAAATTCAAGGTGGTGAAGACATTAAGGTTGAACAAACCACAGGTTTACCGATACTTACGGTCAATATTGATCGCCAAAAGATAGCAAGGCTAGGAGTTAATATAACTCAAGTACAAGACGCCATTGCTACTGCGATGAATGGTAAAGAAACGGGTATAGTTTTTCAGGGTGACCGTAGGTTTAATATTGTGGTAAGGCTACCGGATGCACTAAGAACCGATATGGATAGTTTTAAACGTTTACCCATAAAAATAGCTAATGACAACGATATACCTGTTTATTTACAGCTTGGTGAAGTTGCAACCATTGATATAGCGCCTGGCCCCAATCAGTTTAGCCGTGAAAATGGTAAGAGAAATGTTGTGGTAACGGCCAACGTACGTGATAGTGATATAGGTTCCTATGTTGCAGAAGCACAGCAACGTATCCAACAGGAGGTAAAAATACCAGCTGGTTATTGGATCGATTGGGGCGGTACTTTTGAGCAGTTGCAATCAGCTAGTAAACGTTTACAAATTGTTGTGCCAATTTCTTTACTTTTAGTATTCATCTTACTTTATATGATGTTCAACAACCTAAAAGATGGATTAATTGTATTCACAGGCATTCCGTTTGCGTTAACTGGCGGTGTTTTAGCTTTATATTTACGCGGAATTCCACTTTCAATTTCAGCTGGTGTTGGATTTATTGCATTATCTGGAGTCGCCGTTTTAAACGGTTTAGTGATGATTACTTTTATAAGAGGCCTAATCGCTGAAGGCAAACCACTCGATATCGCGATTCAAGAAGGTAGTATGAATCGATTGCGCCCGATATTAATTACTGCTTTAGTGGCTTCACTAGGTTTCTTACCAATGGCAATCGCAACCGGCACTGGCGCTGAAGTTCAACGCCCACTGGCAACCGTAGTAATCGGTGGTATTTTATCATCTACCATATTGACTTTGCTGGTATTGCCAATGCTATACAGATTAGTTAATCAACCAAGATCTATGTTAAAAACAGTAAATATGGCAGGAGAAATTTAATGAGTGAAAATTCCCTCATACCGACGAAAAGTGAAACATTACCAAAAGAGATTCTTTATACATTGGTTCTTCGTATTGAAAAAATGGATTGCCCGACAGAAGAGTCTTTGATACGCCAAAAGCTTAAAGGTACGAAAGGTGTTGAAAGTCTGAGTTTTAATCTACCTCAACGTAAACTTACCATACAGCATTATTTAAAAGATCCTGAATCGATTATTGCTGCGGTTGCAGCACTTGATATGGACCCAGTAGTAGAAAAGGCTCCTAGCCTACTCTCTGAAGATTCGCAAGCCATTTTTATTATCGATAACATGGATTGTCCTACCGAGGAGACGTTAATCCGCAATAAGTTATCAACCATGAATGGTATTACCAAATTAGATTTTAATTTAATGCAACGTAAGCTAACAGTGACTCATACGTTGGATAAATCGGATGCAATCCAGCAAGCATTAATTGATATTGATATGCACGCAATTCCATTGGTTGCTACAGCGATTAACGTGCAATCAGATAGTAAGCCCAGTCCAAACTCACAAAAAAAATGGTGGTTATTAGGCCTTGGCGTTATTGCAGCCATTCTCGCCGAGGTAATAGTGTGGAATGGCGGTTCTGAGAAATCTTGGCCAGTAATCATGTTAGCAATTTTTGCTATTGCAGTGAGTGGTACAAGTACGTATAAAAAAGGCTGGATTGCCCTCAAGAACTTTAATTTGAATATCAATGCGTTGATGTCAATTGCAGTGACGGGCGCAGTATTAATTGGACAGTGGCCAGAGGCTGCGATGGTCATGGTGCTCTTTACCCTTGCTGAGATGATTGAAGCTTTGTCCTTAGATCGTGCACGAAACGCCATCCGTGGCCTGATGGAAATGACGCCTGATAAGGCAAACGTGTTACAGGCTGACGGTACTTGGAAAGAAATAAAAGCCGAATCAATTACGATTGGCATGATTGCCCGTGTATCCCCAGGGGAACGTATTGCGATAGATGGGGAATTAACAAATGGGCAGTCTTCAGTCAATCAGGCGCCAATTACCGGAGAGAGCATACCAGTTGCTAAATCTCTAGGGGATAAGGTCTTCGCAGGCACTATCAATGAAACAGGTTCTTTTGAATATCGCATCACCGCTCTTCAAAGCGATTCAACATTATCGCGCATTATTCGTGTAGTAGAAGATGCTCAAGGTAGCCGTGCCCCGACACAACGATTTGTTGATCGCTTTGCAAAAGTGTACACACCTATTGTGTTTATTGTCGCCTTAGGCATTGCAATTATGCCGCCTCTTTTGTTAGGCCTAGCATGGATGCCATGGATTTATAAAGCGCTCGTATTGCTGGTAATTGCCTGTCCATGCGCATTGGTTGTCTCAACACCAGTGACCGTTGTGAGCGGATTGGCTGCAGCTGCTAAAGCAGGAATTCTGATTAAAGGTGGTGTTTATCTTGAAGAAGGCCGTAAGCTAAAATCTTTGGCCTTGGATAAAACAGGTACGATTACTGAAGGCAAGCCAGTTGTCACTGATATTGTGGTGTTAAAAGGTGAGCAAAAGGCTGCTTTAGCATTAGCTGCAACGTTATCTACTCGGTCTGACCACCCCGTTTCAACCGCTGTTAGTAAGTACTGGAAGGCGCTGCCAGATAACGATGCGCTTGTTGAGGTTGCTGATTTTGAAGCGATTACAGGGCGCGGTGTCAAAGGCCGCATTGATAATCAATGGTATTACTTAGGTAATCATCGTCTTGTCGAAGAATTAGGCATTTGCAATACTGAGACTGAAGATGCCTTAAATAAATTAGAAGCCGAAGGTAAAACCGTTATTGTGATTTGCAGCGAGACAACACCCCTTGCAGTGATTGCTGTAGCAGATACCGTTCGTGAAACAAGTCGCCAAGCAATTATTGAATTGCATGCGTTAGGCATTCGTACCTTAATGCTGACTGGTGATAATAATCTTACTGCACAAGCCATTGCGAAAAATGTAGGCATCGATGACGCCCGAGGTGGCCTGTTACCTGAAGATAAATTGGCTGTTATCAATGAAGAATTGATTAAATACGGCACCGTGGGGATGGTAGGTGACGGTATCAATGATGCACCAGCACTGGCTAAATCTAGTATTGGCTTTGCAATGGGCGCAGCTGGAACAGATACCGCATTAGAAACGGCGGATGTTGCTCTGATGGATGACGATTTGAGGAAAATTCCACAATTCATTCGATTGAGTACAAAAGCTGCTGGAATTCTGAAGCAAAACATTTTCATCGCATTAAGTATAAAAGCAGTGTTTTTAGTGCTTGCTTTTATGGGAATAGCAACGCTTTGGATGGCAGTTTTCGCGGATATGGGTGCAAGTTTAATTGTAGTTTTTAATGGTTTGCGTTTGCTACGTAAGCAGTCATAGGATTGGGCTACTAGTTAAGTCTTTTCTCAATTAAAAGGCAGCAAAAGCAAAAAAAACAGAGGGAAATAAAACGTGTTTGAGTTAAAAACCATAGCGTTATTTTTAATTACCGCAGTTGCGGAAATAGTTGGCTGTTATTTAGCCTATTTGTGGCTTAATCAGAATAAAAGTGTGTGGTTGATACTACCTGCTGCTATTTCATTAGGGCTATTTGCTTGGTTGCTATCACTACATCCCGCTGCAACAGGTAGAGTTTACGCTGCTTATGGCGGGGTTTACATTTCTGTAGCAATTTTTTGGTTATGGGTTGTGGATGGTATTAAGCCCACTGCGTGGGATTTGCTGGGGGTAACTTTTGCCTTAGTGGGCATGATGATCATTATGTTTGCACCAAGAAATATTTGAGTTTGAAAATTTAATCATAATTCATCAAATAAATATAATCTGAGCAGGCTTAAATTGTGCATCTTGTAAAAAATATTATTAAAGGTTATCTTTATGGCAAAGTTTGTAGGTCTTCTTTGGGCCGAAAGCCGCCACTTTCTAAGCCTGCCACACCCCTAAACCTGCAATTCTTAAATCAATACCAATCTCAATTTCTTTTTTATTTCTTTCGTCATAGGTGAGTGGATTAAATCCTTCATAGAGATCTGGAAGCAATCGAAGGCCATACTGTTGAAAATACCGATTCGACTGTATTCCAGCTTCGTGTTTGTCAAATCGAACATCGGGATAGAATCCAGTTATTCCGACAGATACACAAGGTTTTCCAGTCAAGTAATTAAGGTTACATTTCTTAAATTTGGCTTCATAAAGCAAGTCTTTAGATAACTCAAAGATATAAACGTTGTAATGACGGTAACTAGGCAGAAGGTAATAGTTAAAACGTGATTGGCAGCAATACCATCAAAAGTCCACCAATCGAAACTAGCCATACAAAGCTACGAATCAATGGTATACCGAAAGCATATAGCGGAAGGTATATTACCCGCGAGACTAGGTAAAGTATTGCTCCCCAATAACTATAAGTACTGAAACTGTTTGTCACAACAACCATTAAAATTGAAGCTGCAAACAGGGGGAATGTTTCAAAGAAGTTTGATTGCGCTCTAAATAAACGACCAGTTAGTGGACTTAATTGAGCATGCTCTCCATCTCTCGGACCCATATTCCATTTTGAGCCTAGCTCAAGAGTTCTAGCATTCCCGGCCGCAAGTATATGCACCAAACCCAAAATGACTGACCATGCTAAACAACTTAATTCTGCAGACATAACAATACTCCATGCTGATTTAGAAACAAACTAGCCTACCAGATGAAAACTACTCAATATGTAATGATTAAATTGAGCATATATCAATAATTCGGCTTTATCTATTGTCCACTAAATAAAGATAATTTCGTATGCGATAGTCATGATTGACCCTATCTTCTCATATTAATACTTGCACGCATATGCAAGCGCTCTGGCATCACATAAGGCGTGATGACGTACTTCGTCCTCATTCTTATCGAAATACAGTCCAATGCCAGTTTCTAGCCGCAATGAGGCCACATTCATAGGGTAATGTGATAAGTTTTTGGGAAAATAATCACCGTGTCTATAAAACAGCTCATTAATCAAAATCCAATCATAGCTAGGCGCGTCTGTTAAAAATGTAACTGGCACTTCAAAACTTTCAACCCAATCTTTAAGTTTTATGACCGCATCAAAACTGCTAAATGCGACTTTTTCACCACCGTCCAGATGAGGTGTTACATTTTCCGACACGAAATAAGAACAGTCGGTTTTTCGGTAGTTATTCGGTAGCTCAAAGTAAAACTCTTGACCATCTTCCGCAACAAAACCAGCTGATATCAGCTTAATATTTTGTATTCTCGCAATTAAAGTCGTGAATTCAGTATCGAAATAAATGTACATTAAACGTCCAGTTTATTTTTTTGTGGTTTTAAATTGAAAGTATGATCTTAGAATCTGTTTTTTAGTCCAAGAACATAGTATGTTTTAGCTATTCTCTAAAGCACCACATTCTTTCAAAATTTTATTGATTAATTCTAGCTGTGTATCAATGCAGACTAAGCCCTTAACACCATCTGTTAAAACTAAGTGATTTAGCATATTCACTGGCCATTTTTCAATTTCTTGACCTGAATGTAAATCATCGATAGCCAACCAATTCTTAACACTATTTCTAACCACGTAATATTCGATTTGTTGAAACCGGGACCAGTGATTGAAAGGATCAGCAGTATATTGTCCTGACGCATACGGATATACTGTTTTATCAACCATATTTGAGTGCCACGTCGCCCCTATTACACGAGAAGCAAGTGCAGAAGGCATACTCTTGACTGTTTTATAGAAACCAATAGAGCGTACCCATGATGTCGATAACACAATACTTGTATCAAATGGTTTCAGGATATCTTCCAGAACTTTAGCGTGCATCATAAGCTGCCCATGTGTGCGAAGCTCAATTGGCTTTTTGGCTGGTTTAAACACGGCGTCAGGGTGAAGTACTCCATCGAAATCTAAGAAGATAATCATTGCGTCTTTAGTAGAAAAATTCCGGCACACCAAAGGTAGAACCAATCCCAATATCGTGAAGATAAAAGCAGAGGCACATCAGATGATTAATGTCTGGCTCACCTTCATTTGGTGTGCCCAGCTGGTAAACTGGGCCAATCCATGTGCTTGCAGCGCTATTCTTGCTGTCTACCAAAAAAATGCTACTTGATATTTTTATTTTTTTGCAGCTTCTAGCTTCACCAATCAATCGAAAATAGGTATGGTGAGGAGTAATGAATGATATCAAGCTCCAGTTATCATATATATCCTCAGAAGTGCTCATATCAATATCTGCCTGCATACCTTGAATCTCAAGCTCGTTAGCCAGGCGAATCTGAAGCTCATCTCGAACCTTCCGGACGATGTCATCCAGAGATTTAGGATTTATGACCTTATTAGTAGCTGATAGCTGATCCGAATTGTCGTCCTTTATATTCATGATTGCATCAAATTAATTAATAGAAAAAATGCGGCACACCAAGCATCTGCCCGATGCCCCATTCATGCATGTATGCGCAGATCAAATAAAGCTTTTCTGTGTTTGGTTCACCATCGTTCCGGCTTCCCATTCGATACAGATTGCCCGAAATCGTCGTTAAAACATGACGTTTCATGTCAATTTCAATTGCCTTACTGGTTATTCTTGGCTCACTTTCACCCCGAACATCACCGATCAAATGCACTGTTGTTACTCCTAGTCGATCGAATGCGAGCAGGTTCCAGTTATCCAAAATAAAGACTGGGTTATCTTCCTCTATCTCTGCCTGTAATTTTGAAATATCAGTTTCATTGGCCAGGCGCAACTGAACAACTTCACGATTCTTTCTGATAATGTCATCCATTGATTTCGGTATCATGGCTTCAATCACTGCTGCCAGCTTATCGTCATTCCCATCTATTATTGGCTCATCCATCATAATTTTCCTAATGGTAATTAATTGAATAAAGCGGCACACCCAATTCATCTCCAAATCCCCACGAATGGAATGTTCTGCAAACTAAGAAAAGCTCCAGCTCAGTCGGAGGTGCGTTTTTAGGGTCACCTAATTCATAAAGGGAACCCGAAATCGTTGTTAAAAAACCAAATTCACGGTCAATAGAAACGATATCGCTTGTAATTCTCGGACAGCCATTTTTACGCCTTACTTCTCCTAGCAAAAACACTAGCTTGCCTTGCGGCCTTACGAGTGTAATGAGGTTCCAGTTATCGATAATGTCCTTCGGCGTGCTTGGGGTTATCATCCTGTGTAAGTTAAAAATCTCTTCATCTGTTGTTAAACGAAGTTTGTAGTCCCTTCTCTGTAATTTGATAACTTTATCCAATGAAGGTGGGATCCTAGCTCTTACCGCAGAGCTCAGCTTAGCCAATAATTCTTCGTAACCTGGATATTGTTCTGCCATCATTCGTCCTTTATTTAAGTGCAGCCGATTGTCATCAAAATCTCCCACCATGATCATCCCACCATACATATCACTGACGCCGCAAAACCTCACACCATGAGCGTTAAAGCCTAAACGTTCATGGTCTTTTTCTAAGGGCTGCTGCGCCTGCAGATCACCAAAAAAATGATAGCTGCCGGTTTATCGGCTATCACCGGCGGAAGCATCACGAAAGTTGCCGTGGACGTCGCCGAACATTAAATTCATAAGTCACGCATTACAGTTCTTAATTTATTTTTATAGCTTTTTGACGGGGCATCTTGAGCGGCCATAAGAATCATGAGATAAATGTACTGGTTATATTTGGTATATCTCACATTGAAAGGAAGGTTGTAATCGCCACAAATCCATTTAGCGACAGCCGCACTTCGACTGATGCCAGCTTTGCAATGCACAATAATGCCCTCTACATTGGGGGCAACGTATCGCACAAAATCGACAATTGCCTTTGCATCTTTATCTCGCATCAAAGCGTAGACGCCATCAGGATCAGGCGTACTGGGCAAAATGTCATGGAAACTTAGACGTAATACATCGTGCCAGCCATCTTGGATATTGGCATAACCTTCACTGGCGTCACTTTCCCCAATATTAATCAAGGCAAAATCTGACCATGGTCCGCATACTTCTACGCTGTAACGACCGACAAACATCACTTTATTCAAGCTCATTTAATAATCTCCCACAACATTCTGGCCGCCTGCACAGCGTCATCTACACCACGATGAGGCGTTCCTTCAAACTTTAAACCCAATCTATTTAACGCACTTTTTAAGCCCACTCGTTTATTAGCCTTAAGCTTTAAAGTGGCCATGGCTGAAATGTTGAGATAAGTAGGGCCAAACATTGGCTTTACGCCATAGTTGATACATTGACGCGCCAGCATCACTTTGTCGTAATTGCCATACCCCGCCATCATTCTGTTGCCCACACCGTAATCAGATCTGAGAATACCTAGTCCATCCTCAAAACTCATTCCTTCATCCACCATCGCTTGCGTAATTGATGTCAACTCTTGGCAAAATGGGCTGATTTTAGATTGACGCGGCTTAATAATTAAACCAGCTGGCTTTCTGATTTCACCAGTAAGCACGTTCAGTACACAAACCCCGATCTCAATGATTTCAGAAGTATTAGCAGCTTTTTCTTCTGCCGTATTCCAGCAGGTTGCCTCTAAATCGACGACGATGACTTCACTATAATTATTATTTGGCATTGCAACATTTCCCTCTCAAATTCGGTAAGCCGTTTACTGTTAAAGCAACACTTGTTTCAAAAGATAGCTATCTAAGCAACAGTTCTTTTAGTTTTAGTCTTAATATCTGCTGTGTTGATATTTCAGACAATCCCAAATTTTCATCTGTCTTGATTAACTGATTGAGTAAATGTGTTGGCCATAAATAATCATCGTCATCGACCGCTAACCATTGTTGATCACCGATGCTCATATCTTCTACACACTTCAAGATCTGCAGGCCTCTAGGCCTATTGTATCCATTGGTTCTAGCGACAACCCTTAACTCTAGATAAGGTGTCAGTCGTTTCGCTGCATCTTCCCAACCGTATCGATGCGCCCACGATGTCGATAACACGATTTTGATATGGCATTCGGGATCAACTTCATTAAGGATGCTTTCTAGTATTGGCGCCCAACAAAATAGAAACAAACTTTTATCATCACATTCAAGCGCCAATTCTAAATCCTTATTAAACCGGACATTGAAAGGGTGTAGTACGCCGTCAAAATCAAGAAATAAAATCTTCATTTATCGGAGCAACAATTCTTGCAGTTTTACCCTAAGCTGCTGCTGAGTATTCTTACAAAGGATGCCTAAATCTGGATCTGTTTTAACCAACTTATCCAAATGACGTTGCGGCCACCAGTAATCGTCGTCATCAATGGCGATCCATTTATCGTGGTGCATCCGAACATCTTCGGCGTACATCTCAATCTGGCGGCCTCTGGGTTGTGGGTAGCCTGTGGTACCGCCTTTAACCCTAGTTTGTAGCCCTAACGGTAATCGCTTAGCGGCCACTTGCCAGCCCCAGCGATGGCCCCAGGTAGTCGATAAAACTATATCTATCTGCCCCTGTGGATCCTCATCGTCAAGGATGCTTTCTAGTAACGGCGCCCAGCAGAACAGGAACAAGCTTTCATCTTCGCAATCAAGCTGGATTTCCCCATTGTTAAACCAAACTCTGGAAGGGTGCAGTACACCGTCAAAATCCAGAAATAGAGTTTTCATACTTCAACGATCAGTGATGGGTCGAATAGCGTATTTTCAGTGCCTTGGTAAGTCACATAGCCACGCGGATTGCAGACTACTCTGGTGCCATTCACCTCATAATCCAGGTTGTCATGGGTATGGCCATGAATCCATAACTGAACCTTAGTGCCATCGAATAAGTAGTCAAGATTGGATGCAAAACAGGCAGACAAAACATCACCCTTGAAACGTTCAACGACCGATTTTTCAGAGGGTAAGTGATGAGTTACTACAACCGTTTTTCCATTGAATGGCGTATCAAGTTTTGCT
Source organism: Proteobacteria bacterium ST_bin12 (assembly GCA_002083635.1). GTDB lineage: Bacteria > Pseudomonadota > Gammaproteobacteria > Burkholderiales > Methylophilaceae > Methylotenera_A. The sequence continues at coordinate 245,792 of MSXP01000006.1, forward strand.
TTTAGAAATTCAACTGTAGAACGATGCAAGAGCACGGAATCAATCGGGCTGAAGGTGCCTTTAGCTTCATGAATAACTCTAAAATCATTCAAGCCGTTTTGGCCTTCGCGCATACAATGACGTTGCTTGTCTTTACCGAAAAGCTCAAAATCAGTCCATAGCGTTGCGCCTAGAAAGCGCACGCCATCAATGATGACTTCGTCGTTATCTAAAAAATCAACGCCACATTCTTTGGCTGCGATGTGTAATTTAGCCAGAGTAGGTTTACGCATCTTGCCGTAAAACTCATGGTTTCCGGCAACATAGACGATTTTTTGATTAGGCCATGTCTCACGCGCCCAACCAATGCCGCGCGCATATTTCCATATGTCACCAGGCAGCACAATCACGTCGGCTTCATATGAAACGGGCGAGGGCTGGTGCAACGAGAACTCATTGTGTAAATCTGAAATGACGTGCAGCTTCATTGGTCGTAGAAAATATATTGATAATGAACACTATAGATTGTAGCCCTATAGTATTCATTTTAGCAAGATAGAGTTTTTAAATAATTGGATTCTCTATGGAAATCAAAAATGCATTTGCAAAAGCTTTAAAACAAATTAGATCGAATAAAGGACTGACTCAGGAGGACTTTTCGAATGTTTCAAGTAGAACTTATGTAAGCACTCTTGAGAGGGCTATTAAGAGTCCCACACTCGATAAAATTGAAAGTCTAGCTAATGTCCTAAAGATTGAACCATTAACTTTATTAACATTGACTTACATGATTAAAAGGAACGATGTTGAGGCTGATGATCTTTTGAAGATCATAAATAAAGAAATAATAGGTTTGAAGAATTTATAGATTTAATTTTATTAAAAAATTGAACTAGATGTATATTTTAAAATTTCTTAAACATTTTTATTGTTACCTAAAAGTTAACAATCGTAATCAAAAAGGTTACAACTAAAACAAGTAGATGATTAATTGTTAAGGACTTGTTGCCAAGGGATAAATCAACTTAAGTTGTTCAGATTTAGTCATAAACAAACATGCACCTAAGACGAGAAGCGGGTGAAGTCCAGCATGATCAAAGAACACTGAGAATAATCGAGGTATCAGATATAAAGATTAATATTAAATATAGTAAATAATAAATTATTTCTTAAAATTTCCAGAAATAACGTTTTCTTTTGATCCAAGTTGAGAGATTAGGGCTTCTATTTGCCGTTTCAAAGTTTTATTTTGCTCGTTTAAACTATAATTTTCTTGAGCTAAAAGTTGTTTACTCTTTGTTAAATCTTTAATTAATTCTTTATCTGAATCAATCTTTTTTTCTTTTAATTTACGTTTTTCAGTGATGCTAATTGTTCGCTTACTATTAATTTTCTCTAACTCGTCCAATAAAGATTTGTGGTTTCCGTATAGAGACGCTCTTGATACACCCGATTCTTTAGCTAAATCTGCTACTGTTACTTTACCAATAGGACTGAGCCGAATAACCTGGGGTTTTGCGTTTTTTATTCTAACAATTGCTTCCACAATACTGTTGTGGTTTTTTTCTTCCAACTCAACCTTGTGTTTAATTAACGCATTAGTAGCTTTCTTATTCGATGGCATTATGAAAGCGCCTGTGAACTTCTAAGCGCATTTATAGTTGGATCAATAGTTTCTGCAATGACTCGTTTCAATGCCTCTTTTTGATGTAGTCCTAATTCAGAAGAATTTAATAACTGAACATTCTTAATTTTGATTTTTTCCCAAGCGGGCAAATGTTCTTCCGTAATCAATGCACTGGTACATTTCTGAGTCATACTAACATCCATCATGCAGCCGACCACTCCAGTACAACTACCTACAGAAGAATCACCCATGCACCATGAATGCCCTGTAGACCTCAGAGAAACGTCATCCGCTAAATCTTCTAAAAATTTATTTTTTGATTTTGTTACCGTAATGCCGACATAATAATCTTTACGTTCATTAATTAAATTTTCAGAACCAGCTCCGGTTATTTTTTGGCTCCCGTTAAAAATAGCGTCAAGCTTTTGTGTCTTGAATTCTTTCATTTGCTTAGAAATCTCTTCAGTGAGTTCTAAATCATCACTGTCATACCAAGCAGTCATATCCAACGATTTATGACCCATATGTTCCTGCAAATAACGAATGTTCATCGCATTTGCACACATAAATCTTACAAAAGATCTGCGAAATTGATGTGAATGTAAATTCCAATAATCGCCAGATTCATCTTTAATGCCAAATAATACAACTAGCTCTTTCAGACTGGTATGGATAGAGCTTTTAATATTTGACACTTGAGGTGCTGATTGAAAGATATATCCATGTTTTCTTTTTTGTGACCAATTCAAAAAAAGTTCATTTTTTAAATCTCTTAGTTCTTTTATTATCGCTTCATCGATTGTTTTTACAATCTCATAATCAATAGAATCTCGCATTGATTGAGTTAGAGATTTAGCTAAATGAAACGCTTCATGAACAACTTCAGGAGCCATCCACCTTCTTTTTTTCTTTTGTATTTTGAACTGGCTCCCTAATATCCAGGTATGTCCATCTTCTACGACAATGGTATTTGGTCCTAACGAGAGCATTTCGGATGCCCTAATACCTGTAAAAAAATTAATAATTACGTAACAACAAGTTAGCATTTGCCTTGCTAAAGTAGTTACTTCAGAGTTATTTATTTCCAATCCAATTAGTGATTTTTTTTTAGCTCTATTTTTATTTGCCCTTGATTTACCTTTAATTAATTCATTCAAACTAGCCTGATCTCTAGTCTGCACTGCTAAAGCAACATCGATACCTTTTTCTCGGATTAACTTAACACAGGATCTAATTAAATTTTGACAAACTTCATCAGGTATAAAATCATATTTATTCTCAGCCTTATCCTGCCTTGTAACTGACGCTACTGTTTGTGATGACTGACCATTTAGAGCGTCGAAACTTATTGGTTCCGAATAATTCTTTCTATATTTCCATAAATTGCTAAGTACATCAATTTGATTAATTTTGGTTACAGGATGCACATCCTGATCTTTCACTAACAAAATATACTGATCTGTATCAGCACGACTTAATTGTTTTAAACTCGAATAATTGTTATCAATAATAAAATTAAAAAAGAATCTGAAACAACTGTATTTTTTCTTTAATGTTGCTGGGGATGGTAGCTTTCCTTTTGGCGAAGAGGCCATGCTGTAAATAATTTCTTTAAAGGAATTTTTTAATGGCTTATAAATTTCATCTGAAAAACTTAAACCATTATTTAAGTCAAAATCAAATCTAAGTATCGAAGCTGTAGGTTTAACATTCGGACTAGATTCAAACTCACTAAAATCCCATGATGAGTCTTCATATTTTGATTTAGAGGAAATAGTAAGGTTGGTTCGGTCGAATTCTCCTTGAACTGGTTTTGGCTTCAAATTGTATTGATTATTGTTCATTATATATTTTCAATTGTTAGATAGCCCACATTGGAAATGGATTGTTCATAGCTTCAAATTTTCTTAAGTTCACCCATTCCTGATCTCCCAATTTAGGAGCAATATCATTATCAATGATCTCAATGATCCAGCTATAAGAGGATTTCCACTTTTCCTCTCCCAAAATCATCTTTTTTGATATCAACCAATGGTAAAAACTAAACAATCGATGATTGTCTTCTTTTACAACAACGCAGTTTCCACAACGAAAACATGCTAAATACTCTGTACATAATTCACCGCTTTTAATACCTTTTAGAGGTGAGTTAAATGGATCTTTGCATTTTGCAACACCCATATTAAAATCTCCATTGCTGAACTTTTCAGCGGTTTCTAATGAAATTTCAAGTTTATTTGCAACCTGTTCTACAGATGGCTTTTTATCACCTTTGAAGGTCCACTCAACCATTGTCTTACCTGCATAATTAAATGCTTTAATACGGTCTTCAAGGTTAGGATCTAAATATCCCATTGTTGTAGCCAAATTTGAATGACCAAGCCTTTTTTGAAGATCGCGTACATCCCCTCCATTCAATTTAAGCATGGCCTCTGCAAAAGTAGGTCTAAATCTCCTGAAATTAATATCAACTAATTTACCAAACTCATCAGTAATATTATGTCTTTTTGAAAATGATTGAAGGGATGCGAAGTATCTAAAGTTGTTAAAGGTATTAATTACCCCACTATCTGACATTACCAACCAAAGTTTATTCTTTAGAGGACTATTATTAGCAAGTGACGATCTTGCAGGACTAGTTATTTTTTCAACCTCATCTAAGAGCCTTGCAACGTTACTTTTCACACGAAATCCTTTTTCAATCTCATCTTTTAGCTCGATATTTTGTGATTTGCGGGATCGTTTTTTAATTGGCAAAATCAAAATTTTTGAATTCAAAATATGACTTTCTTTAACAGAAATTGAAGTAATATCAATGTTGAATAGCACTTCGGGGTTTATACCTGTTCTCAATGAAAGTAATAAAGCGTGTGGTATTAATATTGCAAGGTATGGTGAAAGAATTCCTCTATTATCGACAATTTGATTATTTAATAGGACAGATTTAGTGTCTTTAATACAAGCATATAATATTTGTTTTACTTCATTTTCTGTATAGGCTTTAAATGGTTGAAATTCATTTAAATTAAACATTTGAATTGGAAATTCTAAATCTGGACTTAACATTTCGTAGATAATTAGATCTCTAATATAATCTCTGATTACCCCCCAATATTTACTTTTAGAAGTTTCTGATAAGTTTTCATCTTTATTAAGTCTCTTTTTTGAAATGAATTTTAACCAATAAATAAATTCGTTAATTAAAGATTGATTGAAATCATTTAATCCGACAGGTCCTTTTTCAGTTGATATGAACTCAAAAAAACGATCAATAGCGTTCATATGTAAAATTATGGTTGATGCCTCAATATCATTACGTTTTCGCCATGCTACAACTGCAAAAGCCCATGCAATATCGTCGGTTTTATCTTTTTTTAAAATGAAACGTTTAAAATCTAAATTTACTCCAGCAATTATGAATTCGTAACTTGAAGGAATATTTTCAAAGGTTATATCTTTAGAGATTTCCGAAATCCCATAAACTTTTCTGTTTTTTTGTGGCGAGCCCATATTTTTACTTTAATAAATTATTTAAATTATTTTGATAATCTGCCAACAATCCCAATCTGTCATTCGCAGCAGTATGTTCATAAATAGTTGTGGTGTGTATATGAGAATGTCCTAATAGTTTTTGAACTAGTCTCAAATCATTTGTTAAGGCAAATAAATTGGTAGCAAATGTATGACGAAATTTATGAGGGGTTGCCTTTTCAACACCAGCTTTTTTTCCTAACAGACTGATTTCTATCGAAAGTGATTCAGGTTTATACTCAGTACCCAAATGTGTAAGCCAAAAATTAATTGGAATTTTTTTATTGAGACTCTTAAATTTTTTCTCTAGCTTCGGTCTTACTGTTGCTCGGTATTGCATTAACCTCATAACAGTGGGATATGAAATTATCACTGAACGTGATTTGTTTCCTTTGCAAATATAAGCTGGAAGTTTAAGCAATATCTCACTACTTGGCCCAATTTTCTGAGCAATTTTGATAGTTTCTTCTATTGTTACTAGAGGCAACTCTGCTACTTCTTGTCTTCTTAAACCACATTCGAGCATTAGTCTCATCATCAACCTTAGACGATCTGAGTGCACAACGTTAAATATCTTTACTAAATCAACATCTGAATAAAACTTTGGTAATTCACTATGTGTTTTAACACTCAACAAATTTCTAGTTAATGTTAGTTTATGTGAATGTGATAGGAAATCTGAATGCTTATCGACATAAAATTTTGTTTCGATACTTTTTATTGGATTATGATTAACTAGATTATTTTCAAAGGCGTATTGATAAAATCTTTTTAAAACTCCAATTCTTAAATTTACGGTTGAGGGAGTTAGAGAACAGGTTTCAATAGACCAATTTCTATAAACCACTATGTCTGAAATTGTTAAATATTTCCAATTCAAATTATTTGCAATTGTCCATTTCAGAAAGTCCAGCAACCAATAAGCGTAACTTTTCCAAGTTTTTGGAGAATTTATTCTACCGTCAACTAATATATATCTTGAAAAAAATTCGTTGATATCATCAATTAACTGGTAATTTGAATCCATAAAAAAGGGCACCCCAGGAAACGAGGTGCCCATAATCTTGTAATCAATATTCGTAAAAAATATTTCCAACGATTATCTAACAAAAAAGAATAATTTAAATTTCATTATTCATAATATTAGACAAGTAAGATGAAAGTCAACTTTTACAATAAATAATATTAGTAATAGTGTTGTACACTAAAACATCATAAGCTATTGATTTATATTTTAAATTTAAGGACATTTAACAATCATAGCTTTCCGTAATAGCCTTCTTTTAACGCATCATAAAGATTGGCGGCACTATGAATTTCACCATCGTATTCAATTTCTTCATTGCCTTTTACTTCTAACTCAGTGCCATCTTCTAGCGTAAATTTGTACGTGGTATTTTCCAAATCTTTCTCTGTCACCAATACGCCTTGGAATGCTTCTGGGTTAAATCTAAAGGTCGTACAACCTTTTAGACCTTTGTCGTAGGCGTATAAGTAGATGTTTTTAAAGTCTTCAAAATCGTAATCCGTCGGCACGTTAATGGTTTTTGAGATTGAGCTATCAATCCATTTTTGTGATGCGGCTTGGATATCCACATGGGCTTTTGCCATGATGGTGGAAGAATCCAAGAAGTAATCTGGCAATTGCTCTTCTGGCTTATCGCTAAATGGCATGGCGTTTGGATTGACCAATTCGCGGTAAGCCAGCAATTCGTAAGAGAATACATCGACTTTCTCTTTAGATTTTTTGCCTTCGCGAATTACGTTGCGCGCATAGTGATGCGCAAATGAAGGCTCAATACCGTTACTGGCGTTGTTTGCCAAGCTTAATGATATTGTGCCTGTTGGCGCGATGGAGCTATGATGCGTAAAGCGCACACCTTTGGCGGCAATTTGGTTACGCAAGCCTTCTGGAAACTGCTGCATATAGCGACTATATTTACCCAGCAACACTTTACCTGCTACTTTTTGGCCAACTTTAATGCCGTCCGCCGCCATTTCTGGGCGTTTTGCCAGCATATCTGCGGTGATTTCAAACTTCTCTTCCATAATCGGCGCGGCGCCTTTTTCTTCAGCCAATTGCACGCCTACCTCCCAGCCTACCTCTGCCATCATGCGGGTGACTTCATCGGTAAATTTTAGTGAATCTTCTTCGCCGTATTTCATTTTCATCATGGTGAGTGATGAGCCTAAACCTAAATAGCCCATGCCATGACGGCGTTTACGTGCGATTTCATCGCGTTGTTGTTGCAACGGCAAGCCATTGATTTCAACCACGTTATCTAACATGCGGGTGAAAATCGCCACTACTTCGCGGTATTCAGCCCAATCAAAATAGGCTTCGTCTGTGAATGGTTTTTTAACGAATTTAGTTAAGTTGACTGAGCCTAACAAACAAGCGCCATAAGGTGGCAATGGTTGCTCGCCGCATGGGTTGGTTGCGCGGATATTTTCGCAAAACCAGTTATTGTTCATTTCGTTTACGCGGTCAATCAAAATAAAACCTGGCTCAGCAAAGTCGTAAGTGCTAGACATAATCACATCCCACAAACGACGTGCTTTAATGGTTTTATACACACGGCAAGCGACTTTGCCTGCATCTACACCATCAGTTTTAGTGAGGTATTTGCCTTTGACTGGCCACTCGCGCCACACTACTTGGCTTTCGTCATTCACGTTTAAGCCATCCACAATTGCTTCTTTTTCGGTGACAGGAAAAGCCAATTTCCATTCGGAATCAGCTTTTACCGCTTCCATAAATTCTTTGGTGATTAAGCAGCTTAGGTTAAATTGGCGTAAACGGCCATTTTCACGTTTGGCTTTAATAAAATCTGTTACATCTGGGTGAGAGATATCGAACGTTGCCATTTGCGCACCACGACGACCACCTGCGCTAGATACCGTAAAACACATTTTGTCGTAGATATCCATAAAAGATAGTGGGCCGCTGGTGTAAGCGCCTGCACCCGCCACAAATGCGCCTTTTGGACGCAAGGTAGAAAACTCGTAACCGATACCGCAACCTGCTTTTAGCGTTAAGCCAGCTTCGTGCACCTTATTTAAAATGTTGTCCATGCTATCTTCCACCACGCCAGAGACGGTGCAGTTGATGGTTGAAGTCGCTGGTTTGTGCTCTAACGCACCTGCATTTGAGGTAATGCGGCCTGCTGGAATTGCACCACGGCGCAATGCCCATAGAAATTTCTCATGCCATTCATGGCGTTTTTCTTCAGTGGTTTCTACATCAGCCAGGGCGCGCGCTACGCGTGAATAAGAGTCATCCATATTTTGATCAACATGGTCACCATTTTTTGCTTTCAGTCGATATTTTTTATCCCAAATATCTAATGACACCGATTGAATTGGAATCTCAGTTGCGATGTTTTCAGATAATTTGCTTGCTGGTTCAACAACTTTTAGCATGACTTGCTCCCTTAATTTTTTTATTTAATCTGTATTGCTCACAGAAAAATCAATGTAATTAGTTAACTCTTTGATTTAACTAGTTAAGCATATAACTTAACCACTTTTTGATGAAAAATATTCTGCTTAAACACAACATATTGTGCACTGGGTGTAAATTTATGCCTTTATTTTGTGTTCGTCAACCCTATTTTTTCATTCATTTTTGCACCACTTTGGTGTGATTTTTCTTAAAATGAGGCCAGTATTTGCGTTGAGTTGTGGTGAGTGTTTACTGACTTAATTCAAAAATAAAAAAATAAATAAGTCGCTTAAAAAGTCTATTTGTGAGTACGGCCATAAAGCCACAAAAACAGCGCGCTTAAATTGTGAGAAAATGCAGCATGAATCGCTTTTTATATTCGGTGTTGCTGTATATAGTTTTGCCTTTTGTGCCGCTTAAATTATGGTGGCGCGGCATTAAGCAGCCTGCTTATCGGCAATATTGGCGCGAGCGATTTGGCTTTTATGATAAGAGTTTTTACGCTAAAAAAAGTGTTAAGTCTGTTATTTGGCTGCATTGCGTTTCGGTAGGTGAAACACGCGCGGCAGAACCACTCATCAAAGCCTTGCAAACGCAGTATCCGCATCATCAGATTTTGCTCACACACACAACGCCCACTGGCCGCGAAACCAGTGAGCAGCTTTTTGGTGATGGCGTGCTACGTGTTTATCTGCCCTACGATTTGCCGTTTGCAGTCCAGCGTTTTTTAACACATTTTCAACCCAAAATTGGTTTGTTAATGGAAACCGAATTGTGGTTTAACTTGATTGCTACCTGCAAAAAAAGTCATATTCCGTTGCTATTGCTGAATGCGCGTCTTTCAGAAAAATCAGCAAAAGGTTATGGCAAGCTGGGTAAATTGGTATCCGAAGGTTTGCAAAACTTAGATGCGATTGCCGCACAAACAGTTGTAGATGCAACACGATTACAAATATTAGGCGCGCGCAATGTGCAAGTGTTTGGTAATTTAAAATTCGACGTAAAACCCCCAGCGGATGCGTATGAAAAAGGCTTAAAACTGCGTGCATTATTGGGTAAAAAAATTGTATTTTTGGCCGCCAGCACCCGCGAGGGTGAAGAAAGCTTGATATTGGAAGCGATTAGAGATTTAAATATTTTAACGATTGTCGTGCCGCGCCATCCGCAACGATTTGATGAAGTCGCGCAGTTATTGAAAGATGTCAATTCAAAATTTGTGCGCCGTAGCCAATTAGCCACACCAATTGATGAAACTGTTCAAATTGTTTTAGGCGATAGTATGGGCGAATTGTTCAGTTATTACGCGGCGTGTGATTTCACTTTTGTGGGCGGTAGCTTGCTTAAATTTGGCGGGCAAAATTTAATTGAGCCAGCTATTATGGGCAAACCGATTTTGATTGGCGAGCATACTTATAACTTTGCTGATGCCAGCAAAAACGCGCTGATGCTGGGTGCAGCTATACAAGTGACTTGTGTTGAAGATTTGCGCGAAAAAATCCAATATCTACGTGACAACAGCGAAGCAAGAGCCAACATGCAACAAGCTAGTTTGCAGTTTAGCCAAGCATCGACTGGCGCAACGTTGCGCACCATGGAAATGATTGAAACCCACTTATTTAAAAGTATTTAATTAAACGTACTTAACCCAATATTTGCCTCAAAAAAAGGGTTAAGTAACCGCAATCGCTTTCACGTACACTAATTCGCAAGCGCCGTTTCCTGTGTCGTTTCGCGTCAGTGAGCTTTTCCAGCGCCAGCCATCTGCTGATTTTGCCTCGACCAAATAGCCGCTAATTGTCACCAATTGCCCTACTTTAATAGTCTTAAGTGTTTTTTCAATTTGACTATTGGCGGGAATCATATGCATATTGGCGCTGCTGGTTTCGATGAGTTCGCGCGGTACTGGGAAAGCTTCCACACGCCAATAATAAAAACGATTTGATTGCGATATTTGAATGTCTTTTAGTACAGAATCGTCTGACATGACGCCCCAACCCAAGGCCAAATCAACGGGGGCTAAATCTGCCTCGCGTCCGAATGTGTAATGTTTGGTGGATAACACGCGGGCTTTAATATGAAAGTTTTGCAATGGATGAATGTTGTAATCGTCAAACTTAAATTCAGCCTCACGCGTGCGTTCTTGTATCGGCTGTTGGCTTGCTAAAACGCCTGCGCCGTGGATAACTGGGCGATTTGAAAAGTGTTGGTAAGCGCCGTAACCAATCAAAATGAAACAAATGATTAGCTTCCAGTTCACGCTAAGCGCTATCGAATAAGCTGAGAAACAGCTTTAAACGCAGTGTGGTTGGCGTTACTTAACCACTCAAATACAACAGATTCTGTATTAGTGATGATGCACCCCGCGTTACGCATGCGCGCGATAGCATTGGTTTTATTGATTGGATTGCGCGAAATAATCGCATCTTCCACCACAAAAACTTGCTTATTCGCTTTGATTAAATCTAGCGCGGTTTGAAGCACACAAATATGCGATTCCATACCCGCGACTATGATTTGGGGTTGATCGCGATGCAGTTGCTGGTTAAATTTTGGCACGCTAGCTGCTGAAAAAGTGGTTTTTGCTATAGGCTTATTTGCGCCAATATGCTGTTTAATTTCTGGCAAAGTTTCGCCCAAGCCTTGCGGATACTGTTCTGTGACAATTGTGTGCACAGCAAGCAAACTGGCTGCCTTCGCCAAAATTCCACAATTTTTAATCACCGCTTGCATGGCATCTGGCTGCATGGCATTAATAAGCTTGGTTTGCATATCGATGATGGCAAGCTGACTCAGCTCGATTTTGGCTATGTTATGGGTAGTGTTCATTATTCAGCCAGAACCAGTTGCTGATTAATATCTTGCAAATCAACCTCTGCCACCACGCCAGTAGCGGATTTTAAACGGATTATATTCACCAAATAATTGTAGCGCGCCTGCAATAAATCGCGCTTAGCCGAAAACAATTGCTGTTGGGCATTAAGCACATCCACACTAATACGCACGCCCACTTCATAGCCCAATTTGGTTGAATCTAACTGACTTTGGCTGCTGACTAATGCTTGCTCTAGCGCTTTAATTTGCGCGATGCTGCTGCTTAAATTTAAAAATGCGCGTTGGGTATCTAAATCGGTTTGGCGGCGTGCAATTTCTACATCGTCTTTAGCTTTTTGTTGATTTAATATGGCTTGGCGCACGCGCGAGCTAATTGCACCGCCTTGATACAGTGGAATTTGTAGCTGCAAGCCAATGCTGGTGCTGTCAAATTGGTTACCAAAGCCGTTTAAGCCGCCATTGGTGTAATTATCGGTATAGTTGGCCACCGCATCTAAAGTCGGCATATGCGCCGCCTTGTTAAACGCTACGTCTTGCTCTGCCAGTTTTAAAGTGTCTTGCTGAATGGCAATATTCAGGTTGTTTTTTTGCGCAACATCCAATAGGTTTTGCATAGGCTGATTCAACTGGCTTACTTGAATATCACTTTTAACCGTAGCTAATGTTGCAGGTAGCTCGCCCGTAATTTGCTCAATTTCGTGTTGCGCAATTTGGTAAGCATTTACTGCAGCAATCTCTTGCGCCACGATTAGATCAAAGCGTGCTTGCGCTTCGTTTACATCGGTAATGGTCGCGGTGCCTACTTCAAACGTAATTTTAGCTTGCTCTAACTGGCTTAAAATAGCCGTTTTTTGCGCCTTAATTAATTCAATCTGGTCTTGCGCAATCAGCACATTAAAATAAGCCTGCGTAGTGCGCAAAATCAAATTTTGCTGGCTTAAATGGTATTGCTTGTCTGCAATACTCACTTGCGTGAGACTCTGATTGATTTGCACTAAATTTTGTTGCCGATAAATCGGCTGGCGCGCTTCTAAGCCATAATTATAGCCTTCAAAACTAGCACCACCTTCAACGCGTGGAAAGTTTGACTGCACGTTATTAAATGCAATATTACTTCTGGTCGCAGTAATGCCTGCACTAAACGAAACCGTGGGTCTATACAAAGCTTTGCCTTGCTCAATGATTTCTTGAGCGGCTTTGTTGCTGCTTAATGCAGAAGCCAACACAGGGTCACGCGCCAAGGCTTGATGATAAATATCCAGCAAACTCAGCGGTTTATCTTGTGCATGCAAAGCTGTTGGCAAAAGCGCACTCAACAAAAACGCTTTTAATATAAGCGGCTTAAATAACATATTAAAACTCAAAAGTAGTGGCTTGCGGTGCGTTAACCAACTCCGGCACGTAAGTTTCAAACAATACATCTTGCCTAAAACCAGCTTCAGAAAAGCGTTGAATCAGGGTGGCTTGCATGGCAGGGCCTGTGCCCAAAACAATCAATAATGCGCCGCCAATCGCCAACTGATGGCGCACATTGGGTGGCTCTATTGGTGAGGAAGCGGTGTAGACGATTAAATCAAACGGGGCCTGATTTGACAGGCCCAATGCGCCGTCTGCCACCATTAGGGTGACATTTTGCACGCCTTGCTGAGCAAGACTTTTGGCTGCTTTTGCACTAATTTCAGCATTAACTTCAATAGAAGTCACATGTTTCGCCAAGCTTGCCAGCAGCGCTGTCATGTAGCCACTGCCTGTACCAATGTGCAATACATTGTGCGTTTTTTGCACACTCAATGCCTGCAAAATACGGCCTTCCAGCTTTGGGCTAAGCATGGTTTGGCCTGCGCCAATGGGGATTTCAATATCAGCAAAAGCCAAGCCTTGATATTCGGCTGGCACAAAGTGTTCGCGCGGAATTTCATTGAGCAATGCCAGTACTACTGGGTCTAACACTTCCCATGTGCGGATTTGCTGTTCTATCATATTAAATCGCGCGGTTTCACTTGCCGTTTTCGTTTCTACTGTTTGTATCATGTCAACTCTCATTAATTTAAGCTTAATTATAACTGAAGTACTTAACTGGTTTCAGGTACTTTAACCCTAAACCAGGCTGCGTATAATGCAGGTAAAAACAATACGGTTAAAATAGTGGCAATTGCCAAACCGCCCATAATAGCTACTGCCATTGGCCCAAAAAATACGCTGCGGGTGAGCGGTATCATGGCCAATATGGCAGCCGCTGCTGTTAGCACAATCGGCCTAAAGCGGCGTATGGTCGATTCTACAATCGCCTGCCAAGCAGGCAAACCGCTGGCTTTGTCTTGGTCAATTTGATCGACCAAAATGACTGAATTGCGCATAATCATGCCAGATAAAGCGATAGTGCCAAGCATGGCCACAAAACCAAACGGCTGATTAAACAACAACAACCCTATTGTGACCCCAATTAAGCCTAATGGTGCGGTAAGCAAGACTAAAAATACGCGCGAAAAACTTTGTAACTGCAAAATTAATAGCGTTAATACCACCACCAAAAATAAAGGTGCGCCTTTTGCTACCGATGCGCCGCCTTTAGCTGACTCTTCCACCGCGCCACCTGTTTCAACCGTTACACCGAGCGGTAAATTGGCTTTAATATTGACGAGTTTTTCTTCTATTTGCGCTGACACCACTGGCGCTTGCAAATCGCCGCGTAAATGCGCGCGCACTGTGATTGAAGGCACGCGGTTACGCCGCCAAATCACGCCTTCTTCAAACTCAGAAGTAATCGTTGCCAATTGCGCTAAAGGCACAGCAGATTGGTTGGCGAGCTGATTTTCACTGCCATTTTGCACATTTATCATCAAATTGGGCAGGCGCGATAATTGCGTGCGCTCAACTTCTGCGCCGCGCGCCACAATATCAATGCGCTCATTGCCCTCTCTAAATTCGGTGATATACAGCTCGCTCAAAGCGGCATTTAAAACACTGGCGACATCAACCGAACTCACACCCAGCAATCTGGCTTTTGCTTGGTCAATGCTCACTTTAATCACTTTGCTGGGCTCTTCCCAGCCTAATTGCACATTCACTAAATTAGGGTTGGCGCGCATCACATCGGCAATTTGATGTGAAATCTGGCGAATCTGCCCGATATTGCTGCCATCCACCCTGAACTGGACTGGGAATCCAACAGGAGGGCCGTTTTCTAGCCGTAATACAGATGCTCTTAAGGCAGGAAAATCACGTTCAAACAAACTCAACAATTCGCTACGTAATGTTTCGCGCGCCTGCAAATCTTTAGTTAATATCACAAATTGAGCAAATCCTTGGTGCGGCAACTGCACATCTAAAGGCAAATAATAGCGTGGCGCGCCTGTGCCAACGTATGCCACAAAATTATCAATGCCTTTATTTTTCTGATTCCAAGCGCGTAGCCAAGATTCTAACTTTTTCACCTCTTTATTCGTTGCAATATAAGTCGCGCCCTCAGTCATGCGCATATCCACCACCAATTCCAAACGCGTTGAATCTGGGAAAAATTGTTGTTGCACTTTGCCGAAACCTAAAATAGATAACACAAACAATATCAAGGTAATCGTAATCACGGTTTTGCGATAGCGCACGCAAGTGGTGACTAATGAACGAAAACGGGTATAAAATGCGCTGTTATAAATATCGTGATGATGATTTTTTTCTGTTTTAGCCGCAAACTTAACCCTATTTTTAAGCCAAATTTTAAGCTTAGAATCTGTTGGTTTTTTGCTGTAATCGGGTAATAAATGATAGCCGAGATACGGCACAAAAATCACCGCTGCCACCCATGAAATCATCAAGGCAATCGCAGAAACCTGAAAGATTGACCGCGTATATTCGCCAGTAGAACTGGCCGCAGTTGCAATCGGCAAAAATCCTGCAACTGTAACTAATGTGCCAGTCAGCATTGGCATAGCGGTTGAGGTATAAGCAAATGCCGCCGCTTGCATGCGCTGCATACCTTGCTCCATTTTGGATGACATCATTTCTACGGCAATAATCGCGTCATCCACCAGCAAGCCCAGCGCCAATATCAGCGCGCCCAGTGAAATTTTATGCAAGCCAATATCCATTAATTGCATCACCAAAAAAGTGGCTGCCAGCACAACGGGAATAGTAATGGCCACCACAATACCTGTGCGCAAGCCAAGGGAAAGCAGGCTAACGCCTAATACAATCACCAATGCTTCAATTAAAGAAGTGACAAAGTCGTTGACCGAATTGGCGACAATTTTAGGTTGTGCAGTCACGGTTTCGAAGCTTAACCCTACTGGCAGATTTTGTTGAATGCGGGCTATTTTTGCGTCCAGCTCATGCCCCAACGCAATCACATCGCCGCCCTCACGCATGCTTACGCCCAGCAGCAAAGTCTCTGCTCCGTTATAACGCACCGTATCTCTGGGCGGATTTTCATAGCCGCGATAAATACGCGCCACATCGCCTAGCCTAAAATCTTGATTATTGGCGCGCAGCCTTAAATTGCGTAGATTGTCTAAGGTGTTATAACGGCCTGATACCTCAATACGAATGCGCTCGTTTGATGAATCGAACGTACCACTTTTGACGACAGCGTTTTGCGTTTGTATTGTATTCACTAGCGCGCTGGTGCTAATGCCTAAGGTAGAAAGCTTGGCGTTTGATAACTCAATATATACACGCTGTCTTTGCTCGCCAAAAAAATCAATTTTTGCCACATCTTTAGCGGTTAACAATTCCGCACGGATGATTTCTGCTTGCCTTTTTAACGCATAGTTATCAAAACCATCGCCGGTTAGCGCATACATGCTGCCGTAAACATCGCTAAATTCGTCGTTAAAAGTAAGGCTTTCAATGTTTTGTGGCAAGGTATGGCGAATATCCCCTACTTTTTTGCGGATTTGATACCAAATATCAGGAATATCCTCTGAAAACGTATCATCTTTAATCACAATAAAAATGACAGATTCACCAGGCCTGGAGTAGCTGCTGGTGTAATCTAGATGCGGTGTTTCTTGTAACTTTTTTTCGAGCTTATCAGTGATTTGTTGCTCTACTTCAATCGCGCTCGCCCCTGGCCAACTGGTGCGCACTAGCATCACTTTAAACGTAAAAGGCGGGTCTTCAGATTGACCTAATTTACTGTATGCCAACAAGCCCGAAATTGTGAGGATTAACATCAAATACAACACTAATGTTTGATGATTTAATGCCCAAACAGATAGGTTAAAACCAGTTTTTTGTATATTTTCTGGCTCGCTCATTTTACAGACTCTAATGTTGTTAACTCTGATGGTGAAGGCTGTATTATCGGTTTGACTTTTTGGCCTTTAATCAATGTATGCACCCCAGCGATTGCCACCATTTCACCCGCCTGCAATCCACTGCTAATGAGCACGCCGTCTTCTGTAAATTGTCCAGCAGCCACTGCGCGGGGGCTTGCAATACCTGCTTTATCTATAATCCATACGCTGGTTTTGCCGTTGATTTGAGTTAGCGCGCCAGATGGCACGACGATATCTGCTGTTGATTCTTCGTTGCCAAAGCGCACGCCTGCCGTCATGCCTAATTTAAGACTTTCATCTGCATCTGAAATCGCCACACGCACATCAAACGCGCGGGTAGCCGAACTGGCTGCTGGTGCAATTTCGCGCACTTTTCCTGCATAGGTTTTGTCAGGATTTGATCGTTGGCCTGCCCATAACTTTAACACTGCGCTGTCACCGACTTTTAAGCCAGCTACACGCGATTCTGGCACGGCAACCAGCACCTCAATTTGTTGCGTATCCACTACTTGCGCCACCATTTCACCCGCCGCAACCACTTGACCCGGCTCTGCACGAATTTGTGTGACCACGCCATCTCTATCTGCAATTAAGCTGTTGTATCGTGATTGATTGCCAGATACCGCCGCTTGCGCTTTAACCTGTTGCAGGCGCGCGGCTGAAGTTTTTAATTCCGCTTCGCGCAAATCAAGCGCAGAAGCAGAAATAAATTTTTTATCAAACAGCATGCGCTGGCGTTCTACTTCTGCGCTGGCAAGTGCATGGCTGGCTTCTGCTGCACGCACACTGGCGAACGCTGCAGCGGCTGTGAGGTTGCTATCAGCAGCATCTAATAATACTAATATTTGGCCTTTTTTAACAACACTGCCGACCTCGACTTTACGCTCAATAATTTTGCCACTTATCCTAAAACCTTGATTGGATTCATAACGCGATTTCACTTCACCTACCAGCACCATCCCACGCTCTACAGTCGTTTGGCCAACCACTGCGACTAAAGCTGGGCGAGGCGGCGGCGGAGCTTGGGGCGGCTTATCACAACCCGCAAGCAGCGTTGCTATCATGGTTAATGTGCTCATTTTTAAGTGCATATCGGCTTTCATTTTTTTCACATTGCTTTAATTATTGGTCACGCATCAAACCGCGCATCAGAGTTAGTTGCATCATTTGCAAACGCTCTTCAATGCCTGTCCAGTTCACCCAAATATCGTTCGCCATACTAATTTGCAAAGCGCAAACGCCGTGCATACCCGCCCAAACGGTTTGGGCAATTAACTCAGAATCTTTTAAGTCTGGCTTAAATTTACCTGCCAAAAATACTTCGTTAACCACTATTTTTAACTGAAAATAAGCATCTTGCTCTGCATTATTTTGTTGCACATGACTAATCGCTGGGTCACATGGCGGGTGTTCGGTCATAAACATCATGCGGTAGTGATTAGGATAGTTAAGTGCAAATTGTGCATAGCCACGCCCAAAAGCCAGCATGCGCTCAACCGGGTCAGTAATCACTAAATTGTTTTTTAATGCATCGGCTAGCGCCAAAAAATCGGTATCGCACACCGCGCGAATTAGCGCCTCTTTGTCAGCAAAATGGTGGTAAATACTGGTCGCAGAATAACCAATTCGTTTGGCTATTTCGCGCATCGTCACCGCTTCTACGCCGCGCGAAACAAATAGCTCGCGCGCTGCATCCATGATTAGTGTACGCAGTTGTTGGCGCTCAGACTCAGTTTTAGGTTTTGGTGGCATACTGAAATAATTGGCTTAAACTTTTACTTAACATTGTTAAATTAACAATGTTAAGTAAAAATGTCAATGGCCATCAAATGAATTTTTGATGGCAATTATTTAAGGTTAAATTGGTCGAGCTTATACCAAAGTGAGCGTTCACTAATTTCTAGTAATTTAGCCGCTTTGGCTTTGTTGCCTTGGCAGGCGGCGAGTGCTTCAACGATTAATTTTTTTTCAATTTGCGCTGTCATTTGCGGAATAGAAAATGGCTGTTCAGGCGTCACAAAATTGCTGGCTGAATCAGCAACAGGCGTCATATCGGCAGGCAAATGTTGCGGTAAAATAATTTGCTTACCCGCCAAGATAGCGGCACGTTCTAGTATATTTTCCAGCTCGCGCACATTGCCTGGCCAAGCGTAACTTTGCAAATAAATAAGCGCCGTTTCAGAAATTTGCGTGCCTGTTTTAGCTAAAAAGTATTGCGCAAGTCGTTTAATATCATCAGGTCGCTGACGCAAAGGCGGTGTATTCAGCTGAAAAACATTTAGCCGATAGTACAAATCTTCACGCAATTTTCCGTCTTTCACCGCTTGCAAAGGGTCGCGGTTGGTTGCCGCAATCACACGCACATCTAAAGTTAGCGATTTATTACTGCCAATTTTTTCTACCACGCCTTCTTGCAACACGCGTAGTAGTTTGGCTTGTAGCTGAATCGGCATTTCAGAAATTTCATCTAAGAAAAGTGTACCGCCATCCGCCAGCTCAAACTTTCCAATACGCTCTTTTACCGCACCTGTAAATGCGCCTTTTTCGTGACCAAATAATTCTGATTCTAAAATTTCTGCTGGAATCGCTGCGCAATTGATGGCCACAAATAAACCATTTTTACGTAATGACGCCGCATGAATGGCTTTTGCTACCAACTCTTTACCTGTACCTGTTTCGCCTGTAATCAATACAGTTGCTTTTTCTGGCGCCACTTGCTTAATCAATTGTTTTAAAGCCAGCATAGGCGGGCTTTCACCAATTAAACCAGCGTCAATAAGCCCAGCGTGGTTATCTGATTTTAAATAGGTGTTTTCAAGCTGCAAGCGCCTGTTACTTAACGCTTTTGCAATGGCAATTTCTAGCGTTTCTAAATCAAATGGGCGCAGAATATAATCGCTTGCGCCCATTTTCATGGCCTCTACCGCTGTTTTAATTTCACCAAGCGCTGTCACCATAATAAATGGCAGCGTTTCGTTTTCTTGCCGAACCGCTTTAAGTAATGCCAAGCCGTTCATGCCCGGCATGTGTAAATCGCTCACCACCAAATCAATATGCTGGTTTTTAATTTGCACAAGCGCTTCGTTGCCATCTGCTGCCAGTAAAGGCTTGTAGCCAGCTTGGCGCAGGCTAATTTCCAGCAAACGGCGCATATTGGGTTCGTCATCTACCGCCAAAATAGTGCATTGTTTTTGCATGGATTAAGTTGTTACCCTGTGAGTTGGTAATGAGATTGTAAACTGTGCGCCGCCAAACTGGCTGTTTCTATAGCGAATATCGCCGCTATGCGCCTGCACAATTTGTCGCACTACGGCCAAGCCTAAACCAACACCGCCTGCGCGCTGGGTAAAAAATGGCTCAAAAATATGCGCTTGATTGCTATCAGTAATGCCTGGTCCATCATCAGCCACCTCAATCATTGCAGTATCTTGCTCTTGATATAAACGAATAAATATTTGGCCACCGATTGGCAAAATTTGTATCGCGTTTAACACGATATTCATGATGACTTGAGTGATTTGATCGTGATCAATTTCTGCTATTAGCGGCTTACTTAACGCTAAATTGAGGGTGATATTTTTAGGCTCTGATTGCCCGCGTAGCATACCAATCACCTTTTTGATTAAGCCAGCCAAATCAACGGCAACAAACTGTGGCTGGCGTGGGCGTGCAGAATCGATTAAGGTAGAAACTAGCCTGTTTAGCCGTTCAGTCTCCGAAATAATAAAGCCCAGCACTTCTATTCCATCTTTGGTCAGCTTAGGTTCGCGCAAGAGTAAATCGGCCGATGAGCGCAATATACCCAGCGGCGTGCGCACTTCATGGCTCATGGCTGCGGCCATTTCACCCACTACCGCAAGCTTGGCAGCGCGCGTTAAATTGTCCTGCGTTTTGGCTAAATCTTGCATCATATTTTCAAAAGCAATCGCCAACTCTTGCACTTCTGGCGGCCCAGTTTTGGGCGTTTCTGCTAGCTGCTCTTGCTTAAAGCTACGCACAAACAATGTTAATTTAGCCAGTGGCTGCGTGATGGCTTGTGCAATTGGTGTCACTAAAAATGCAGCAAATAACAGTGTGCTGGCTAGCAGTGCCAAGAAAATGTAACCCAAGCGGTGCACTGGCTGTACTGCTAATGAGTGCAATTTTTCTACCCGGACTTTCCATCTTGGTGCAGCAGGTTGAATGCTAAATTCAGTCGCTGCATACATTTCATAACCTATATCTGCATCCCAATTATTGCTTGCCGCTAGCGCCTTACCCTGCTCACCCAATAAGGCAACAGTTGAGGGTTTTTGCACTGCCGAACTTAATAGGTGTTGTATCTGCTGCCAATTAAATTCTGCTATTAAGCGCCCAATCACCTGATTAGAACTCGGCTCTATCACATCTTGCGAAAGCGCCAGCACATCGTTCTGAATAATTGAAAAAGCGACTTTCTTATCGCCTACACCAATACTAAACCATGATTCAGGGGCTGCAATTATTTGGTTGAGCTGACGCGTATTACTAGAAGCAATGACTTTGTTTTGCAAGTTAACCACATAAATGGTGCGATAAACATCGCCGTAACTCAATTGCAATTCCCGCAAAAAAGTAGATAAGCGCTTATCAATATCGTCAATTTATAGCTCTTGCATAATCGCCAGCCGACTCCAAGAGGCCACATTCTGGGTGCGTTCAAACATCATGCGCGACACGTTATTGGCAACCGTTTGGCTTAAGGTTTGTAAATCGTGGATGATTTCTTTTTTGAGCGCTGTTTTGGCTTGATAAAAGCTTAAAAAACTCACCAACATCGCGGGCAACAAGCCTGCTAGCAAAAAAGCCAATAGCAACAATTGGCGAATCGTAAGACGTTTTAGCAAGTGGTTATTAAGACTGATTTGAAGTAGTTATGAGATAATTGGCACTATCAAAATAGTGCCATAAATGTGCCGTGGCTTTGGAATTGATTATGCGAAATTGTTTTGTTTTCATCATTGCAAGTCTAGTACTCTCCACACTGCTATGCAAGCCTGTATTGGCAGAAGACAATGCGAGTTGGCTAGATAGTTTTCAGCTAGGTGGTTACAGTAGTGCTGGCATTACTCTACAAAGAGACCAAGAGGCTGAAGCCGCCATTAACGAGGTGAGTTTATTGTTAACTTGGGCTAATGACAGCCGCTTCAGTTTTTTCGGCGAGTTTGAATTAGAGCGGCCCTTGGCCTGGAACGATGATGAGCGCTTTTCACGCAAAGAAGGGCATTTTGATTTAGAACGTTTTTATTTTGATTACAATTTATCTGAAAAACTAAACTTTCGTGCAGGCCGTTTTTTAACCCCCAACAGTCGCTGGAATCTACTACATGCGCCGCCGTTAGTGTGGACAACATCGCGCCCGCTTGCAACCACACAGCTTTTTCCTACTGCAACCAACGGTGTGATGTTGCATGGCGCTATTCCATTAGAAAAAGGCGCTTTTGAATATAAGCTATTTGGTGAGCTATTAGAAGATAGCGAGCAAGACGATGAAGAGCTGCAGTTTGAGAACGTGCGCGGCTTGCGGCTTAGTTTAAAAAATCAATCTGATATCGGCATTTCAATACTGTCTTTTCGTGAACAAGGCTTGAATGCAACCAGCTACCGCATGTTGGGCCTAGATATTGTGACAACAATTAAAAATGTTGAAGTGAGCGCAGAAGCTTTTCAGCGCTTTAAAAACAACAACCGTGATGGTGGTAGTGGCGCTTATTTGCAAACAGCCGTGCCACTCAATAGCCTAGGCTTGGCGGATTGGTATTGGATTTCTCGGCTCGAAACCTTTCAGCGCCCAAATGATAGATCCAGTGAACGCTGGCTGGTTGGCGCTACTTGGCGGGTTAAGCCAACGCAGCTATTAAAACTGGAATTCACAGGTGGCAGCGAAAGTTTGCCAGAATCACCACGTGGATTTAGCGCTTCTTTTGCCTTGTTTTTTTAATGCCAATTTTTATATATAAATATTGGCTAGCCGGGTTGCTGTTGAGCGTGTTGCCGCTGGCACACGCAGAAAGCAACTCGCCTGTTATCGCCATTATCGTGAATAGCGGTGAGTTAAAGCTGGCTAATGAAGCATTCAGTATTAGCGAGCTAAATCTGATTTACTGGCGCAAACAGCTGTATTGGCCAAAAGGGCAGCGTATTAAGCCGGTTAATTTAAGGCCATAACATCCATTAAGACAGCAGTTTTCACAAGCAGTATTGGGTAGCTTGCCAAAAAAACAAATTGATTACTGGAACGGCCAATACTTTAACGGTATTTTGCCGCCGTATTCGGTTAACTCCGAGGAAGCCGTATTGCGCTACGTGGCGCAAACCTCTGGCGCGATTGGTTATGTGGATGCTTGCCATGTCGATAGCCGCGTTAAAGCTGTTATATGGATTGAGCAAGACCAAATAAGTACGCAAGCACCTGAAAACTTGGATTGCCCTCGGTAAGTAAATATTCAGCTGGTTTAATTGGATTTACTCAATAGCATCCTAGTGAGCACATTATCTCGCCTAATATAATGATGATATAAACCAACCAGCGCATGGCCTGCAATTAAAAAATAGCCTGCTTTACCAGCTGTTTCATGCAATTCTTTAATGGTATCCGCAAGCTCTTTATTTTTGGCGATTAACGGCGGCAGCTCTAAACCATAAAATGGAACGGTTTTGCCCGCTGCACTTAACGTTAACCACCCCGCTATTGGCATGGCAATCATCAAACCATATAAAACAAGATGCATCGTTTTTGAAGCATATTGCGCTAATGGACTTAACGCGGGTTGTATGGCAGGTGTGGTGCTGGATAATCTAAAATAAATACGCACTAGCACAAATAAAAATACCGTAAGTCCTAGCGTAAAATGGATTGCTTTCATCAACTCACGTGGTGGTGTGCCTTTTACAAATAACACTTTTAACTCAATAAAAGCATAAACGCTAGCCATTAATAGCAGCATAACCCAATGCATGATAACAATTGATTTACTGTAACGCTCTGAGTGATTGTGGTTTGACATTTTTTTCCTTAAATTAAGTGAGTTAATTAGTCGCTGCTTGTTCATCCAAATTGGATTTAAAATCTAAATTTTGCATCAATATCTTTTGCTTTGCCTCACACATTTTTGCATCAACCTCAAACCCCACTAGCAAGCCACAGAACAAATCATCATGACTGAGTGGGTAATCTTTGTAAGGCATAAGTTGGTTTTTATTATAATCAAAATGCTTACCCATCCACATAATCGCAGGTACATGGGTTTGCTCTTTTGGTGCGATGGCATAAGGCGCAGCATGCAAATAAAAGCCATGCTCGCCCAGCGATTCTCCATGATCACTCACGTAAAGCATAGATGTAGCAAACTTGTCGTCATATTTTTTTAGCAAATCAATCACATTGGATAAAAAATAATCGGTATACAAAATCGCATTATCGTAACCATTATCAATTTCTTGCTGGGTGCAGTTTTGTAGCTCTCCTGTCATGCATACGGGTTTAAAGTGCTCAAACTACTTTGGGTATCTTCTGTAATATTCTGGCCCGTGATTACCCATTTGATGCAACACAATCAACATATCTTTTCCGCGTCTAGCTTCAATATATTTATCCAAGCCGCTTAACATACCAATATCGCGACATTCCCCCTCACAATTAGGGTTAAGTGTTGGGGTTTTAAAATCTTCGTACTTAATGCGAGTTGCCACGCCTTTTGAGTCAGAATTATTATCGCGCCACAATATTTGTACACCATGATCAAGCAGCACATCTAGCGCGTTTTCTTGGCTTAATGCTGCTTCTTTATGGTAGCCTTTGCGCCCCAATGCCGAAAACATACAAGGTATAGAAACACTGGTAGAAGTGCCGCAAGAGCTTACATTACTTAAACTCACCACATTTTGTTTAGCCAATAGCGGATTCGTTTCACGATGGTATCCATTAAGAGAAAGTCGATCAAACCGCGCCGTTTCACCCACAACCAATATCATCAATTCGGTTCTTGATGAAGGCCCAATAATGACCGCATCTTTTGCAATCATTTTCAGTTTTACTGGCTTTGCCAGTTGAATTTGTTCACTCAAATATTTGATTGCAGAATAGGTGGTATATGTCGGGTTTGCGTAAAAGCGAGTAATTTTATGCTCTCGAATAAAAGACGCATAGCCCGCAGTAAACGGTGCCATCACAAGCAATATCAATATAAGTAGCGCCCCAACCAAGCGTAGTCTTGATTGCAGCTCTTGGCTTATGCTGGCTGGCTTAGGGCAATATTGAATGATTATCCACGCTGGGATTATGCCGAATAGTATGGTTCTAATTGCCAAATTAATGCTCAGCAAACCTGCAAACTCCTGCGGATTGGTTTGCATAATATTGTCTATCATCACAATATCCACAATCACGCCAAATTGATCCATATAGTAAGCGGCTTGAGAGGCTATTATTAAAAATAGTGCCAAAACCCAGCGCGTGGCTTTGCCGTGGCAAATGCACAAAAAGAAAATAGCGGTTAATGCGCTGAAAAATATAACCAACGATATTAGAAAAGGCAGATTGACCAGTTTAAACGGATAAATTTCTAATATTCGACCAAATAGTGACCAATTGGCCGTTAGCATGATAAATGCGGTAACCATTAAAATTACACGGCTCTGTGTTGGCGAATGGAACATAAATTTACTTATTGTAGATAAGCGACTGAATATAGATGTCATTGACTTACATTTCTTTTGATTTGTTGAGTAAATAACAGCGGTTGGCAGGCAAGGCAAGTCGCCCAAACCACCCACGCGCTCCATAAGTTGTGTGATAAAAAATGCTCCCCGCGCATCATCTGCGACCAGCCCATCACAAAACCCAAAGTGAGCGAAAGCATTAACATCGATCGTGCAAACTTAGGCTTCACATCACGAAAAGCAAAATAAAATGCCATCAAGGCAAAGCCGCCACTGGCATGACCACCTGGAAAACATTTACCCATTGCCACGCCAACTGGCTGCGCATCAAACAATTGCAGAGAAGGCAAATGGCCGCCGTACTGCATTAAATCGTTTGGGCAGCCGTGCATGCTATGGTGTTTAAGTAGTGAAACAGCGCTTGTGCTAACTAGCATTAGCGCAAACACCCAAAAAAGGCGCTGCTGGTAAGGTTTTAAGGGTATATACAAACTACCAATTACGCCTACTAACAAGGCAATTAGCGCGACAAAAATAAGGCCATATTTCAAACCTGTATGTAGAACAGTTTTTAATAGCCAAGTATTTTTCAGGCTAAATTGTTGGTTAACTACATCGAAGTAAGGCGCGATTAAGCGCTGATCTAAACCTGTTTTAGGATAGATAAAAATCAAACCCAGCATACTCAGTAGCAACCACATTAATTGTTGCTTTACCCATCCTGAATAAATAGGCAACTTTACGCGCATTAATTTACTCCCTTGTTGAGGCTAACTGGCTTAGAAAAATGGGTTAAATCTTGCATAATTTGCATTGTGGCTTTTTGCTTTTTTTGTAATATCTGGCTCGCCATTGCATACGATACATTTTTGTCGCTAGCGGTGCTCACTGCCAACTTAAACATACTGCTGTTATTTACTGGATGCACGATTTTTACTTTATTATCCACATAAGCCAGCTTGTCCCAATCGGCAATATAAACATGGTCGCGCACTTGATTGCTCAACAAGTTGATGCCTATGCTGTAATCACTTTTGGCGTTGGTAACGCCCAACATTGGCATCAACGTTGGCACAATATCCGCGTGACTCGTCATTTTTTCAACCACAGCTGCTGGCTTATTAGGCATATAAATCACCAATGGTGTACGTATTTGTTCATCGACAAAGGTAGAGTTATGTCCCCAAAAGCCATGTTCCATAAATTCTTCACCATGGTCACCCACCAAAATCACAATGGTGTTATCCAATAGCTGGTGTTGCTTTAAATACCCAAACACGCGTCCAAACTGGCTATCTAAATGATGCACCGCGTTAATGTAGCGATTTTTAATCGGCACAATATCGGCTCTCAAGGCTTGCTTGCTTAGGCGCGCGTAATTCAAATCATCACGGTAGGGCTTGGCAATCGCACTTTCTGGCGGAAAATAATATCGCGCATGCGGTGACTCAAAAAACATAAAGGTAAAAAATGGCTTCGATGTATCGCGTTGATCAATAAACGATAATAAGTCGCTCACATTTTGTTGATCGTTTTGCCAGCCCAATCGATTGTTGCCTTGTAAGGCATGCATTTCTTCTGCAGGCATTTGGGCAAAAATGGTTTTATCAAACTCTGGATAGCTAAATAATCCGCTGGTATAAAACTGCATCTGGTAACCTTGGCTTCGCATCACGTCTAAAATCGTGGCGCCGCGCTGCTCTTGCAAAAACTGAAACCAATAGCTAGATGGCAAGCCCATCAGCATGCCAAAAACACCCGCGCGAGTGCCGTTGCCTGTGCTGTAATTTTTAGTAAAGCGCGTTGATTGCTGTGCAAAACTCCAAGCATTTGGCATGATGTGGGCGTTTAAGGCATCGGCACGCCACGATTCAGAAACCAGCCACACAATGTTGTAAGGCTTGCTTGGCTTAGCTGATTGAATGGTATGCAAAGGATAATGCAGTTTGCCTCTGGCTTTTAAACTGCTAGAACGTGTGCCTTGAATGCCCAATGCTTTAAAAACACCGCGCGCAGACACAATTTGATAAAACGGTACCATTTGCGCCACTGTCGATAATTGATGCTTGGTATGCAAATCATAAGCGTAAGACAGATGCACCGCCACAGTCAGCAACAAAGCACTTAACGCTGATTTCCAACCAAAAAAATGTTGGTTTGATGCGTAAAATTTATGTGCAAGACTCTGTTGAGAAAACTGAACAGCCAGCCACATCAAACCTACTTGCAACAGCAAAAATCCTACTGCTATGAGTGCAAACCCAGCGTCACTGGAACCGCTGCCACCCAATGATTGAAACCCACCTGGTGTCATCACCAAATTCATCACAAAAGCGTTGATATACATGCCATATAACTCAAACAACTTGGCGTTTGCGTACAGCAACAAAGTGGTGATTGCGGTTGTCAATATTGCAATAAGGTAAATCGCTTTTTGTATTTTTGATTGACTTAACTGTTTGCTAAGTGTTGTTTTTGTTAAATAAGTAAGCGCATACGATGGAATTAAATATAAAAATCCGTAGATGAAAAATGTAATGCATAAAAAAAATGAAGCTCAGCTTGTTTTCAAGATAAGTAGTTTTAAATTCTATGGTGCTTGCCACGATGAACAAGACTAAAAGATAGGTTGTGATGTAAAAATGACGTAGCGCTTGCGTGAAAGATGTCATGTAATGATTCGCTTAACTAATCGACTAACAATTAAATGACCAAAGCTAATGCAACCTTAATGCCAATCTGCTTTATAAAGGCATAAGTGATTGTTTATATTAGATAACTGATGATTTTTTAAACATCATTCATTTAAGAAATGGTTAAAACTTGCAAACTTTGCACTACTTAACACTTTTAACAGTGCAAATTTTGCAGGGTTTATAATATAAGTTTATGTAAGTAACTGAATTTTAAAGACATTTTTGTTGGTATCGAAATTGCTACTTACTGTTGGTAGTTGTTTATCAACATCAACTGAAAGATTAATATGCAATCGTTTAACGCAGCATCAGCACCTGCTTATCAGGCACATACCGCTTATAAACTAAGAGAGTTTGCCAAAAGCAAACGTTATACGATGCAAGAAATTCATGCTTTTGTAGTGAACAAATACGATTCCGACCGCAATGAGGTTGAAGGCTTTATTAGCGATGTCTTTGAAACATCTTATGGCGCTACGCTGCATCACTTTATGCCTGTTTTGGTGGCTTTGCGTGATGCAGATGGTTATTTAATGGCGGCTTTTGGCTTACGTAGCGCGGCAACAGAGGCACTATTTTTAGAGCAATATTTAGATGTGCCGATTGAACATTTAATGTCCAGTCAACTAAACAAGACGATTACCCGCGATGAAATTACTGAAATTGGCAATTTAGCTGTAGCAAATCCGCGCAACGCAGGCATTTTAATTGCGCATGTCATTCAACAAAGCTTAGATATGCAAGTGAAATGGTGTGTGGCAACTGCGCATCGCAGCTTACAAAATGGCCTAGTAAAAGGTGGGCGAGATGTATTTGCATTGCATTCGACTGATGTTTCCAGATTGCCAAAATCTGAGCAAGCACTTTGGGGCAGCTATTACGACAATCAGCCGCAAATTATCGCCGTACGCGGTATCACGTCATAAATTTGGTGATGAATTTGTTAAACAGTATTCAACATCACGCGGCGCAATATCCACTGTCCATCGCGCTTCAATCTGTTTCTACCGAGAATGAAGAATTTGCCTTAAATTACGATGAGCTTAACAAGCAAATAGCTCAATTAAGCGCGCAATTATTTTCGTTTACAGCCAATAAGCCTGTAGCCATTAATATCGATAATCACCCGGCTTGTGTGGTGGTTGATTTGGCTGCGTTGGCATGCGAAACAGTATTGGTGCCGCTACCCAGCTTTTTTTCAAACGCGCAATTGTTGCACTCAATGCAAAATGCAGGTGTTGCAGCCGTTATCACCGATAACCCAAACCGATTTTGTGAGGTTTTGGGGGATTTAATTATCGGGCAATGCACATTTAATGTCGCCAACAAAATTCTTACGCAATTTATGTTGGCCATTCCATCGGTTACATTGCCCGATGGCACAGTCAAAATCACTTATACATCGGGCACCACTGGCAACCCAAAAGGGGTTTGCCTTGGTTTAGAAGCCATACTTAACGTCGCAAACAGCATTAAAAATGTGGTCGGATTAACCAAAAAATAGTCAGCATGCCTGCATTTTGCCCTTATCCACTTTGCTTGAAAATGTGGCAGGTGTATACGCCACACTACTAGCGGGCGGCACTGTGCATATCTTACCCAGCGCACAAGTGGGCTTTAGTGGCAGCGAATTCGATAGCCAAAAGTTGTATGAAACCTTGGCCAATACACATGCCAACACAGTGATTTTAATTCCTGAATTATTAAAGGCGTTGGTACTTAAATTAGAATCCGGCGCGCAAGCCTTAAGTGATTTGCAGTTTGTTGCGGTGGGCGGCGCGCATGTTGCCACACACTTTTTAAACCGCGCAAAGCACCTAGGCATACCCGTTTTTGAAGGCTACGGCTTATCTGAGTGCGCTTCAGTTGTGGCTTTAAACACGTCAGTCGCTAATAAAATTGGCAGTGTTGGCAAACCACTTAAGCATATTGAGTTAATGTTTTCTCAAGAGCAGGAAATATTAGTGAAAGGCGCAAATTTTTTGGCCTATGCGCAAGAAAACCTTACACAAAGCCCAGAATGGCTAGCAACAGGCGACATAGGCTATGTTGATGATGATGGCTACTTATTCATTAACGGCCGCAAAAAGCATATTTTTATCACCTCTTTTGGGCGCAACGTTTCGCCAGAATGGATTGAGCGCGAACTCACCAGCCAGCCTGCGATTGCACAAGCTTGTCTTTTTGGTGAAGCCAAACCTTGGAATACCGCTGTGATTGTTGCACAAGCTAGTGCCAATATTGAACAAATTCAACAATCGATTGCCAAGGTGAATCTAACCTTGCCTGATTACGCCAGAATCACACAGTTTGTGCTGGCTGATACTCCTTTTAGCGTAAGTAACCAGCAGTTAACACCCAATAGCAGACTCAAACGCGATGCGATTTGGCGCGGCTATGAACATACCATTAATGCATTTTATGCAGAACAAGATAAGGATTTAAAGCATGGCCTTTTATGATGATTTACTAAAAGCAACAGAAACTGAGCGTAAAACGCTACTAAGCTTGCCACTGATTACGCAAGGTGCCACCGGCAATATATCGCTACAAACTTATGTGGCATTTTTAACGCAAGCCTATCACCACGTAAAACACACAGTGCCTTTATTAATGGCTTGTGGCGGGCGTTTAAGTGAGCAGTATGAATGGCTACGCGTTTCAATTGGCGAATATATCGATGAAGAAATGGGCCATCAAGAATGGGTGCTGAATGATATTGCAGGTTGTGGCATGGATGCAGAAGCGGTGAGAAACGGCAAGCCCTCACTAGCAACCGAGGTGATGGTCGCGTATGCTTATGACATGATTCATCGCGTTAATCCAATCGGCTTTTTTGGCATGGTGTTGGTGTTAGAAGGCACAAGCACTGCAGTGGCAACTGCGGCTGGTCAAAACATTATGAAAAGCCTCAACTTAACACCAAAATCGTTTAGTTATTTGTTGTCACATGGTGCGTTGGATGTGGGCCATACCGATTTTTACGCAGGAATCGTCAATCAAATTACCGATAAAAAAGATCAAGACTGCCTTATTCATACTGCCAAACTTTTTTATCAATTGTATGGCAATATTTTCAGAGAAATCGAAGCGCGAACCATGCACAAGGACGCATCATGAATCTACGCAATAAACGCATTTTACTCACAGGCGCCACTGGCGGGCTTGGCGAACAAATAGGCTTGATGCTGGCACAAAAAGGTGCTGTATTGGCATTGGTTGGCCGCAATCAAACCAAGCTCAATGCACTTAAAGTAACTATTGAGGCGCTTGATGCAAATGCTTTTACGATTCAAGCCGATTTAAGCGAGCCGCATATTGCTAGCTCAGTTATCAATCAGGCAAAAGCTTACTTAGGCGAAATTGATGTGTTGATTAACAACGCTGGCGTGCTGGATTTTATTGAGTTGCAAGACCAAACCGATACACGTATTGCAGAAGTGATTCAAACCAATGTGACGGCGCTAATTCAACTTACACGCGCACTATTGCCCAGTTTTCAGAGCAAAAACCAAGGGCATTTTGTGTTTGTAGGCTCTATTTTTGGCTCATTGGGTTTTCCACATTTTGCCACTTATTGCGCTAGCAAATTTGCCGTACATGGCTTTTCACAAGCTTTGCGACGTGAGTTAGTGAACACTCACATCGGCGTCACATACATTGCCCCGCGCGGGATAGAAACCGACATGAACGATGCCAATACGGTTGCGATGTGGGCCAAAACTGGCAATGCCATGGATAGCGCTGAAAAAGTCGCCAGCATTATTGTTCAGGCGCTAGAAAAAGAAAAGCAAGAAGTCTTTATTGGACAGCCACAAACATTTTTTGCGTGGCTAAACGGCGTGCTGCCGCAGGTGGTAAATATAGGGCTCAAAAAACAAACGGCGCTTGCCGCGCCGTTTGTTAAAAAAACTTAACACTATTTTTTGCCTGAATTTATGTGTTAAGTTTTTTACAGATTTAAATTTTCTTACAGATAAAGCACCGCAGGAAAAACCGTTATGGCAAACACAAAGACTAACCACTCCATATTCCAACGTTCCAAGTGACCCGTAAAATGTAACGTGAGTACACCAATGGCCAGCGCATAATAAAGTGCTATTAGTACCATAATTAAACCTATATAGTTTTGTTTTGAATAATTAATGACATTTATAACATTTTTTGCAAAAAATACCTAAATTTTTGTTGGCAAATCAAGCACTACTCGCCTTGTTCACTAAAACGCAATTCTTGCTTTTTAAGCCTATTTCGCGTACATTCCATGAATTGCTAGGGGTCTGATTTATTTGCTTTTAAGTTTTATCATTTAAAGCAAAATCAGTGAGAATCACCCTTTGAACCTGATGCGGGTAATGCCGCCGTAGGAAAGCTCAGTAACGCTTCCTATGCCATATAAAATAGGAACGCTCCGTGAACGCTACCGATAAAAACCTGCACAAAAATCTTGCCAAGTTTTCAGGCGAAACTGCTGAGATTGACCCAGACACCAAAAAGCCTTTTGCTAACTCGCGCAAAGTATATATTCAAGGCAGCCGCCCTGATATTCAAGTGCCGTTTCGCGAAATCACTTTAAGCGACACGCCTTCACAATTTGGCGCCGAAAAAAATCCACCCGTCATGGTGTACGACACTTCTGGCGTATACACAGATCCAACCGTAGAAGTGGATATTCGTAACGGCTTGCCAGCCATGCGCGCCACTTGGATTATGGAACGCGGCGATGTTGAGCAGTTAGATGGCCCAAGTTCAGAGTTTGGTCAACAACGCAAAACCGACCCAGAGCTAGCCGCTATGCGCTTCAATTTAACGCGCAAACCATTACGCGCAAAAGCAGGCGCAAACGTCAGTCAAATGCATTACGCACGTAAAGGCATTATCACGCCAGAGATGGAATATATCGCCATTCGTGAAAATCAACGCCGCGAAAATATGAGCGAAATGCTACAAAAACAACATAAAGGCCACGATTTTGGCGCGAGCATTCCGTCAGTGATTACACCTGAATTTGTGCGTTCTGAAGTGGCTTTAGGCCGCGCGATTATTCCGCTAAACATTAACCACCCAGAAATCGAGCCGATGATTATTGGCCGTAATTTCTTGGTTAAGATTAACGCCAACATTGGTAACTCGGCACTTGGTTCTTCAATCAGTGAAGAAGTGGAGAAAATGGTATGGGGCACACGTTGGGGTGGCGATACCGTGATGGATTTATCAACTGGTAAAAACATCCACGAAACGCGCGAGTGGATTATCCGCAACTCGCCAGTGCCAATCGGAACCGTGCCCATTTACCAAGCACTGGAAAAAGTGAACGGTAAAGCCGAAGATTTAACGTGGGAAATCTTCCGCGACACATTGATTGAGCAAGCCGAACAAGGCGTGGATTATTTTACGATTCATGCTGGCGTTCGTTTAGCCTACATTCCAATGACCGCAAAACGCATGACAGGTATCGTCTCACGCGGCGGTTCGATTATGGCGAAATGGTGCTTGGCGCATCATAAAGAGTCATTCTTGTATGAGCACTTTGAAGACATTTGCGAAATCATGAAACAGTACGACGTCTCATTTAGTTTAGGTGATGGTCTACGTCCAGGTTCAATTTACGATGCGAACGATGAAGCGCAATTTGCTGAATTGAAAACGCTTGGTGAGTTAACGCAAATCGCCTGGAAACATGATGTGCAATGTATGATTGAAGGCCCAGGCCATGTGCCGATGCATTTAATTAAAGAAAATATGGAACTGCAATTAGAGCATTGCGGCGAAGCTCCTTTCTATACTTTAGGCCCACTAACCACCGATATCGCGCCAGGTTATGACCATATCACTTCAGGCATCGGTGCCGCCATGATTGGCTGGTACGGCTGTGCGATGCTTTGCTACGTCACGCCAAAAGAACATTTAGGCTTGCCAGATAAAGAAGATGTGCGTGTTGGTATCATCACTTACAAAATCGCAGCACATGCGGCTGACTTGGCCAAAGGTCACCCTGGCGCGCAGATTCGTGACAACGCATTATCAAAAGCGCGTTTCGAATTCCGTTGGGACGACCAATTTAACTTGGGGCTTGATCCAGAAAAAGCGAAGGAATTCCACGATGAAACATTACCGCAAGAAGGTGCAAAACAAGCGCATTTCTGCTCAATGTGCGGCCCACATTTCTGCTCAATGAAAATCTCACAAGATGTACGTGATTACGCAGCTGAGCAAGGCATTGACGAGCAAGAGGCTCTACACAAAGGCATGCAAGAAAAAGCGATTGAGTTTGTGAAAAAAGGTAGTGAAGTTTATCAAAAAGTGTAGCAGCCTTTCTTAAACAAAAAAGCCAGCAAAAGCTGGCTTTTTTGTGAAAGTTTTAAAACGTTTCAGCTTTTTACATAAAATTAAGTGTTAAGTACAAAAATAGATACTCATCTTTAGTACACAACATTTATTCATTTAAAACAGCTTAATCATTAAAATTTCCAATTGACACTTATTTTAAGCGTTTGGAATGCAAAGTCTTCTTCACTACCTTGTTGAATAGTGCCGCCCGATGCTGCATTGCCAAATGCAGCAAGTGCGCCCCCAGCTTCGCCACTAAAGCGCGCTTTAAAATCAGATTCGCCTAAATTGTAATGCAAGAACTCAACGCCTACAGTCACGTTATCGTTCACCATATAGTCTGCGCCTAACCCTAGTACGTAACCTATGCCGTTGGTATCTCTGCCATTATCACCGCGAAAGGCTGGTGAATTTCCTTCCCAGCTGTATTTAACATCGCCGTATGCAATACCTGCAGTAACAAAAGGCAGTATTGGCGATTCATTCGCATAACCCAAACGACCGCGCAGCGATGCTAAAGTATTTAATTTACGGCGCTCAATATAAGTGGCTGGCGTGCTTGAAAAAGCGCTTTGTTCCTCTGATATATTGGCGTAAGAAATATCACCAATAACGCCATAGACAAAATTATTGCGTTGGAAGTTGTAACCAGCGCGCAAACCAAAAGTTTCGCCTGCCTCAAACTTGCCATCAAAGTTGCGACCAAAAGCGTTATTAATCGCGGTTGTATTGTTCGTTCCGTCCACTCGTCTAAACTCAAGCTCACCTGTGTTACCCAAGTCAAACCCCACACCAAAATCGACACCTGCAAAACCACCGCTCCAATCCTTTTCTGCTTGTGCCGAGACAGCCCCAAGCGTCATACCGACACCAATCAAGGTTTGAATAATCAGTTTTTTACCGCTATTTAATTGAATATTTTTCATAGTTAGCTTCTTTATTTAAGTTGAATTTAAAAATGCCCTGCATTTAATGTACGTGAATACATCTGATTTAGATGCACCATCAGTGTCAAAACTTAGCATTAGTTGTTTAAATGACGCTTTAATAAATAAAAACTTGGCGCATTAATTTGTTAAAATAGCCTTATAAATTAAACAACTGCAGATTATTTTGACCACCATTAAAATCA
The DNA here is from genome assembly GCA_002083635.1 of Proteobacteria bacterium ST_bin12. GTDB lineage: Bacteria > Pseudomonadota > Gammaproteobacteria > Burkholderiales > Methylophilaceae > Methylotenera_A. Next base: position 281,316 of record MSXP01000006.1, read on the forward strand.
CTAAAAAATCCAACGAAACGCCGATACCGAGCAAAGCGCCTGTACGTCGCGCTGACCCTGCTAAGCGCGATAGAACGCAAGCGCGCCCTAAGCCGGCTATTCGAGATTCTGTTGACGCAAACAAATCTGAAAATGTGGTTAAATCGGTTAATATCGCCAAATCGGAAGGCGCACGTCAGCGCAATCATCGGTTTGATGGCAAAGCGCATGGTGAGCCTTTTTCTGAGAAATCTGTTGAAAAATCAGATTATCAAAAAACCGATGCAAATAGACCGTTAAGAAGTGCATTAAGGACGGATGATAGCGAGCAAAAACAGCACAAACTTGCAGGTGTAGACACGCGCGTCACCCCGCGACCTGATAAAAATGAGCCGCAATATCGTCAAGCACCGCGTCGTGGTGGCAAAGTGCGCGATGGTTACGATGCGGTTGCTACGCCACAATATGGCGCAGCGGCGAAAGCGGCTTATAAGTCATCACCAGTAAACGTTGAAATGCCACGTCTTTCTAAAGTGATGGCAGAACGCGGTATTTGCTCGCGCCGCGAAGCAGATGAATGGATTGTGAATGGCTGGGTGAAAGTCGATGGTGTGATTATGGAAACGCTGGGCAAGCGCATTAAGCCAGACGCGGAAATCATTATCAGCGGTTACGCTTATGAGCAACAAGCCGAGCAGGTAACTATATTGCTGCACAAGCCTGTAGGCTATGTGAGCGGGCAAGCGGAAGATGGCTATCAACCGGCGATTGTGTTGGTTCACCCTGATAACGAGTGGATGGATGACCCCGATTTAAACGACTACAATGCTAAAGAGTTTCAACGTGGTTTTTTGCATGGATTAGCACCAGCAGGCCGCTTGGATATTGATTCAACAGGTTTGTTAGTGCTTACTCAAGATGGCCGAATCGCACGTCATTTGATTGGTGAAGATTCATCGGTTGAAAAAGAATATTTGGTGCGCGTTGAAGGCACATTAAGTGATGCAGATTTACAGCGTTTAAACCACGGTTTAAGTTTAGATGGCGAAAAACTCAAGCCAGCTAAAGTCAGCTGGCAGAATGAAGACCAATTGCGCTTTGTGTTGCGCGAAGGCAAAAAGCGCCAAATTCGCCGTATGTGTGAAATGGTCGGTTTGTTTGTGGTGGGCTTAAAACGCGTACGTATTGGTAGCGTGAATTTGGGTAAATTGCCGCAAGGGCAATGGCGCTATTTGCGAGATAACGAAAAGTTTTAGTTTTTTTGCACCTACTTGGTGCTATGTATCGACACTTTGGCGTAACTTAACCACTTTTTTTGCTCAAAAATTCGGCTTAAAAAAGTGGTTAAGTATTCAGTCACACGGCTATCAATACGTCTTATAAGGCAAAAATTTACCGTTTAAAACAATCTTCACGCGGTCGCCCATCGGGTTTGCTTCGCGCTGAATATCCATCGAAAAGTCAATCGCACTCATAATGCCATCACCAAACTCTTCATGAATCAGCGATTTAATCGTGGTGCCATACACATTGATTAACTCATAAAACCGATACAAAAGTGGGTCGGTCGGCACCGCTGTTGGCAAGCTGCCTTTGTAAGGCACCACCTGCAGCTGCGTTACCGCCTCTGCGGGTAAATCTAGCGCTTTGCCGATGATTGTCGCCTGCGATTCGTTCAGCGTCATTTGCCCCATCAATGCGGCAGTTGTCCATTCTTTGGATAGGCCAATTTTGTTGGCAATATCCAACCAAGTCAGTCCTTTCATTTTTTTATTAATAATAATCATCTCTGTGACATCTTGGCGATTCATGCTTTTTCCTTGTTAACGTTTGTAAAAAATGCGTGCTTAGTTGTTTTTACATAAGCAACTAATGTACCATTTGAAATAAGTCGTTTTGCCTTAGAAATTATGGTGCGCAAAGCAAATATCTTGTCAATTCAACAACATTAGGGAGAACAAAAATGGGTTTATTTGATAGCATCGCGGGTGCAGTTTTAGGCAAAGTGGGGGGCGAGCAAGGCGGAATGGCGCAAGTTGCCATGGAAATGTTCAACCAAAACGGTGGCCTAAACGGTATTTTAGATAAATTTAAAGAAGGTGGTTTGGGCGAAGCGGCAGCCTCATGGGTTGGCAAGGGCGAGAATATGTCGATCTCCGCTGACCAAATTTCTAGCGTTTTAGGTAGCGGCGCAATTGCAGAAATGGCGGCTAAATTTGGCATCAACCCAGAAACACTAAGCGCGCAAATTGCAGAACATTTGCCTGCAGTAATCGATAAATTAACGCCAGACGGTGAAGTACCTGCCGAATCGGGCAATTTACTTTCTACCGTGCTAGGCATGCTAAAGAAGTAAACGTCTTGTTTATCAAAGATTCAAGTTTAAGGGTGCTAATGCACCCTTTATAGTTTGGCAAACCTGATAAAATGAAAACTAACTAGTAAAGAAGCGGTAACTATGGATTTAATACTATTTTTAAAAACCGTCATCATGGGCCTGGTAGAAGGCGCAACTGAATTTTTACCCATCAGTAGCACCGGTCATTTGATTATTGTTGGCGATATCTTAGGTTTTTTAAGCAAAGAAAAGCGTGATGTTTTTGAAATCATCATCCAGCTGGGCGCAATTTTGGCGGTGTGTTGGGCATTTAAACAGCGTTTGGTCGACACCGTTACCAACCTCACAAAAGAGGCCAAAGCGCAGCATTTTGTGCGCAACTTATTCATTGCTTTTATGCCAGCCGCCTTACTGGGCTTGGCTTTTCACGGTGTGATTAAAGAATATTTGTTTTCACCATTTACGGTAGCCATTGCCTTAATTGTGGGTGGCTTTGCTATTTTGCTCATTGAAAAACTACCGCTTAAAACGCCTACGCAAAGTGTGGATGACATATCTAGCAAGCAAGCCTTGCAAATTGGCTTTGCCCAAGCGCTTGCCTTAGTACCTGGCGTTTCGCGCGCTGGTGCCACTATATTAGGCGGCATGATTTTTGGGCTAAACCGTACCGTAGCGACTGAGTTTTCATTTTTTTTAGCCATTCCAATCATGTTTGCAGCCACTGGCTACGATTTGCTAAAAAGCTGGCGCTTGTTGAATGCCGACGATTTAACCGTGTTTGCGCTTGGTTTTGTCACGGCATTTTTATCGGCTTTAATTGCGGTTAAGTTTTTAATCCGCTTTGTGCAAACACATAATTTTGTACCATTTGCATGGTATCGCATTGTTTTTGGTGTGGTTGTATTATGGTATTTTTGGTAAACCTAGATTAATGCCCGTTTGATTGAATTGGCATGTATTTGACTCTGGTATGAAAAGAGAAATTAAGATGAATAAACTGATTAAGTATGCACTTTATGGCATTGGCGGCATTGTTTTATTGGCTTTGCTGGTGGCTGGCTATTTTGCCACAACGTTTAATCCTAACGATTACAAAGACGACATCATTAAGTTGGTGAAAGAGAAAAAAGACCGCACGCTGACGATTGATGGTGATATAGGCTTAAGTTTTTGGCCAAAAATCGGTGCAGATTTAGGCAAAATTTCGATTTCTGAGCACAAATCGAATACTGAATTTGCCTCTGTAAATAGCGTGAAAGTGGCGCTGGCTGTGTTGCCTTTGCTAAAAAAACAATTGGTAGTAGATACCGTTTATGTAGATGGCGCGAAAGCCAATATTATCAAATATAAAGATGGCAGCACCAATTTTGACGACTTATTAAGCAAAGATGAGGAAGAATCAGAAACCATTAAATTTAATGTCGATGGTGTCAATATCACCAATTCTTCCGTGACTTACACGGATGAAGCGTCTGGCGCAAAATACAATGTCTCTGCATTCAACTTAAAATCAGGCCACATTGCTTTGGCTGAGCCAGTAGATTTAGAAACAGATTTTAAATTAACAGCCAACCAACCTGCAATTGCTGCCGATGTGGTGTTAAAAGGTAATTTTTTAGCCGACCCAGAAACCAAACATTATCAAGTTAAAGGTTTAGATACGCATATCACAGGCGACATGCTGGGCGGTACTGATATGGATATTAAGATCAATGGTGATGTGGACGCCAAGCCCGAGCAATTAGAGTTTTTGGTGGATGGCTTGCAACTGGTTGCCTCTGGCAAATTTGATGGCAGCACGCAAAGCGTCAATGTGAGTGCGCCTAAGATTACTATTGCAAAAGATGAAGTAGATAGTAAAAAAGTGACAATCAGCTTTGTTCAAGAAAAAGCAGATGGCAATTTAAAAGCCAATATGGTGTTGGCGGATATGAAAGGTTCACCCAAAGCCATTCAAAGTAGCGGGATTACGGGCGATTTGTCTATGGTGCAAGGTAAGCGCACTGTAACAGGTACATTTGCATCACCATTTAGCGGCAATATCGAAAACATGATTTTTGACATTCCAAAATTGGTGGGTAAATTAGACGTAAAAGACCCCAGCTTGCCCAATGGCAGCATGAGTGGCAGCTTTAATTTAGGCGCGCACGCCGATGTTAAAAAAGAATTGGTGAACAGCCAATTTAATTTAGCAATTGCAGAAACCAAGCTGGCTGGCGATGTGAATGTGGCCAGCTTTAAAACGCCGAATATTAAATTCAACCTAAATGCCGATAAATTAGACTTAAATAAATTGCTGCCAAAAAGCAGCGCGGCGGCTAAAACTGAGACTAAATCCAGCAATAAGTCTACGGACTTATCTGCGCTTAAAAACTTGCTGCTAGACGGTAAATTAAGCGTTGGCAGTATTTTGTATGACAAATACCGCGTTTCTGGTTTAAACGTAGGCATTAAAGCCAACGGCCAAAAATTAACGCTTAGCGGCTTAAACGTAAAAGTGGACAACAGCCAAATTAAAGGCAGCTTGGGCATTAGCCAATTTGCTAAGCCACTGTATACATTCAATTTAGATGTTGATCAAGTGGACTTAGACCAATACATTGTGGCTGAAACTGGCGCTAAAAAAGAGGCTAGTACCGGCAGTAAACCACTGGATTTAAGCGCATTAAAAGCCTTAAACGCCAATGGCTCAATTCGCGTGGGCAATCTTAAATATGGCAAAACCAAAGCCAGCAATATCAATATCAATCTAAAAGCCGATGGCGAAAAACTAAGCTTGAATCCATTAAGCGCTAAGGTGGACGATAGCCAGATTAACGCCAATTTGGGTATTAGCCAGTTTAGCAACCCCGCTTTTACTTTTGCGCTTAATATCGACCAACTAGATGCTGACCGGTACATCACTAAAGGTGAAGCTACCTCATCAACTAAAAGTAGCGCCGATACGCCAATTGATTTGAGCGCGCTAAAAAAGCTTAACGCCTCGGGTGAGGCCAAAATTGGCAAATTAAAACTCGCTAACGTGAAAACGCAGAATGTGAACGTTGGCCTAAAAGTCAATGGCGGCATTGCAACTGTTTCGCCTTTTTCAGCTAATTTATATCAAGGCAGTATGAACGGCTTGCTAAAAGTCGATGCGCGCGCCACACCAGTGATTACTTTTCAGCAAAATATGAAAAATATATTCATTGGGCCTTTGATGGTGGATGCTATTAATAATGATATGTTGAGCGGCACTGGTACTGTGAATGTAGATGTCACCACACAAGGTGCTAGCGTGAATGCGCTTAAAAAAGCCTTGGCAGGTAGCGCTGCGCTTAACTTGGCGGATGGCGCGCTAAAGGGCGTGGATATTGCGGGTAGTATTCGCGATATTAAAAGCAAAGTGAATTTTTTAAAAACCAAAGATGCTAGTGCCGATAAAACTAAAAAAACAGACTTTAGCGAATTAACTGCCACTTTTAGCATCAAAAATGGTGTGGCACATAATGAAGATTTAGCCATGAAAGCGCCTGTGCTTCGCCTTGCGAAAGGTGATAGCCGCGGTGATATTGATATTGCTAACGAAACAATTAACTATCTTGCCAAACCAACCATTGTGAAATCACTAAAAGGCCAAGGCGGAGCAGATTTAGACGATTTAAGTGGCATTAGCATACCTGTAAAAATTACGGGCACTTTCGCTAGCCCAAAATACGGCATGGATTTCGCGGCAATTGGTACTGCTTTAGCGCAATCAAAATTGCTGGATAAAGTAGGTGGTGAAAAAGGTGCTGCTGTAAAAGAATTGATTAACGGTGGTGATAAAGCCGAAGCGCTTAAAGGCTTATTGAATAAGAAAAAACCTACTGATGCGGCGGCAGGTACTGAAGCAGCACCTGCGCCTGCAGAAGAGCCAAAATCTTTAAAAGATCAAGCTAAAGAAAAAGCACTAAAAGAACTATTTAAGTTTTAGGCTTATTTATTTTGCCCTGGCGCGTTTTCACTATTGCCTGGGCCATTACGATGCTTATTATGGCCTGGGGCATTTTCACTGTTTCCAGGACCATTAGGGTCATGGCCTGGCGGCACATGTACGCAGGCGCCTAATATACTCACACAAAATAGCACAATTAATACTTGTTTCATTATTCGTTTCCTATTCAATTTAACTACCAAGTATGATGGTGCAAGATAATCATAAAAAAAGCAAAATAATCATTTAATCATTTATGTCCTCATTTTCTCAACGCATCATTGATTGGCAAAAAAAATATGGTCGCCACGATTTACCTTGGCAGACCAAGTTAAATCAGGCGCCTGACCCATACGCGATTTGGGTTTCGGAAATCATGCTGCAGCAAACCCAGGTGACGGCAGTTATTGGCTATTACGCTAAGTTTATGCAGCGTTTTCCAAGTATTGCGGCGCTAGCAGCAGCAACGCAAGAAGAAGTCTTACAGTATTGGAGCGGTTTGGGTTATTACTCTCGCGCGCGTAATTTGCATGCTGCTGCGCAAAAAATAGTCGATGATTTTGGTGGTGTATTTCCAAGCAATTTTGACGATATTCAAAGCCTTGCTGGAATTGGTCGCTCTACAGCTGCGGCTGTTTCCACTTTCGCACTGCAATTGCCGCGACCAATATTAGACGGTAATGTAAAGCGCGTTTTTGCGCGGCACTTTAATATCGCAGGCTATACAGGCGCGCCAAAAGTAGCGCAACAATTGTGGCAGATTGCAGAACGCGAAAATCCGCAAGGGGCGGAACATACCCAAAATGCCATTAGCTACACCCAAGGCTTAATGGATTTAGGCGCTACGCTATGCACGCGTACCAAACCCAAATGCACGATTTGCCCAGTTGCATCAAGCTGCGAAGCACTAGCGCTAAGTTTGGTCAAAAGCCTGCCTACACCAAAACCACGCAAAACCATCCCAGAAAAAAGCGTCACAATGCTGGTGATGCTTAACCAAAACGAAGTCATGCTAGAAAAACGCCCGCCCAGCGGTATTTGGGGTGGTTTATGGAGTTTGCCAGAAGTGGCAGATTTGAACGATTTAGCTGAGATGGGCTTGAAACCTACAACTACATTAAACTCATTAACCCATACTTTTACGCACTTTAAACTGCACATTACACCGCAACTTATTTTTGTTGACCATCATTCGCCAGCGGTAAATCAGGCCGCCAAAATTTGGTTACCTATTGATGAGGCGATTGCGGCGGCGATTCCAACACCCATTCGTACTATATTATTGTCTCTACAAGCATCTATGAACAAAAAAACTTAACCAATAAAAAAGCCG
>MSXP01000006.1:288933-300125 GCA_002083635.1 Proteobacteria bacterium ST_bin12
CGGCTTTTTTATTGGTTAAGTTAATATTCGCTGGGTTTTAATGTGTTCGCGATTCTAAAATTTTATCCGCCAACATTTGAAATCGTGGCGAAACAAATTTTCTACTTTGTGAGCCTGCATCGGCAATTGACAACAACTCTTCAATCGCCGACCTGAAACCCAACTCAAACAACCAATAATCTGATTGATCGATTGCAGACTTTGCGTCAGTGTTCACATCTGCACAAAGTCGCTCAAATGCTTCCATGCATACATTGCGTTCTGCCATAATATTGCCTCCGAATCTCGTTTTAACTCATTTACTTTTAATACTTAACACTAATTTAATACCAAATTTTGTATTTACGCTATTGTTTTATGCGCAATGTAAAATCTAAAACTAATTACTTTTGATTCCAAGAATCTTCCCACATGCAATGTTTGATTTTATGACGGTTTGCAATCAATTCATCAATGCTTGGCTCGTCGTTTAATGCACGCTTAATAGCAAGCTTGGTGGCGTCATAGTTATTTTTGTACATATCCGCTTTGTCTAAAGTGCCTTCTTTTTCTAAGGCGATACAACCTGGATCAATCCATACCAAGCTGATAATGCATAATTCATTGACCTGATCTTTAGGGATAATGCCTTCAATCACGCAATCTAAAATCGCATCGGCGGTTGCCGCTTGTACCACTCCGCCAAACAGGCTAACGTCTGTACTACCTTTTAATGTTACTTTTGGCACTGTCATACAAACTGGGCGTACTAATTGGTTAATATCGCGCACCGCAAACATAGCTGTGTGGCCTTTGCTTTGCGCCATTAAATTGGCAAATGCTTGACCAACTGGGCCATCTACAGCGCCGATTAAGATTTCTGGCATGGCCGCAGTCACATCTTTGCCTTCAGTGTAAATAGTGGCTTCGCCTGCTTTAAAAATAATTTTTGACATAATAATTCTCTCTTGGGTTTAATAAATGTTTGGTGATAAAAAACTTAACAAGCTATTTTAACAAATGCTGGGCGTAGCCCACAATTAATCTTGCACATGTCATTAAGCATAAGTTAATCTAAATCTAGCCGCATATCCACATGTACAATATTCACATCTAAATATTCTTTACTGGTGATTTTGAAACCTGCTTGTTCATAAAAATGGTTGGCATGTTTCTGTGCAGATATTGCAATCTGCTTACTGCCCTGTTGGCGACATAGACGTATTGCCTCGTTCAAAAGCATCTTGCCTACTCCTAAGCCACGCCAAGGCTTTAACACTGCCATGCGGCCTACTTTTTCGTAATGAATAATGCGCAAACAGCCAACAGCTTGATTGCCGCACATCGCCAACAAATGTATGGCGCGGCTATCCATCTCATCCCATTCTAACTCTGGTGCCACTAGCTGCTCTTGAATAAAGACAATCGTGCGCACTTGGCGCAGATACGCCTCTGCTTGTTGCCAATTAACTAGATTAATAGTGATATTTTCTGGTTGTTGCATCAGGATTTATTCTAAAATTAACTTAGAGACAAGCTACAGCTTGCTTCTTAAGCTTGTTCAGTGCATGATTCAATTTAATTTTTACACTCTAATTTGCTAAAGGTTCTCTATGCAACGCTATTTATCGACTCTTGCCCGTGTTTTACTCGCACAAGTTTTTTTAATACAAATGATTGTGCTAATTGTTGGATTTTTTAGCAGTCCTGATGGCTATGAACAATATCGTGCAGGTTTAGGTAGTTTAAGTTTACCTGGCATTTTCGCACCACTGATTATATTGATACAAGTGGTTGGTGGTTTATCACTTTTATTGGGTTTTAAAACTAAATTTTTTGCATTATTGATGGCAATTTATGCAGTCATTATCTCATTCTTGCTGCATTTGCCAGTGTTGCAGTACCTAGCAATTGCAGGCGGTTTGTTGATGCTTTATTTAAACCCAATCAACGCATTTAGTATTGATAGTCTAAAAAAATAACGCACTGAGCGCATAAAACTAGCGGCGCATAAATAATAATGATGCGCCGTTTTTTATTCCCATTCCAAGCTAGGGTAGAGCGTATTCACGTTGCGCCTATTCGCAATATCAAATAACTGCCATTTATCTTTTTCACCCGCTGCGGCGGTGTCCATGGCCCTACCCATATCGCCGCCACTTTTAATGGTCGCGCGTATATCGTTTAACACTGCGTTTAAGTAGCGTTGCTCATTATTTAACGCTCCTATCCAGTCTTGAGCAACAGGGCCGTGACCAGGTACCACTTGCTTTACTGGATAGGTTTTTAGGGTTTCAATCGCCGCAATCAAGCCTTTGATGTCGCCCTCAATCACAGGCGTGCGTTCAATAAACAATAAATCACCTGTAAATAAAGTGCTGGTTTTTGAGTCTATCACCGAAATATCGGTATTGCTGTGCGCATTAGGGTAGGGCGTTACCTTAAGTGTTCTATCACCTAAATCTAAATCAATTGGCTCTTTTACTAAAACAGTCGGCTTCACAATTTCACTGCCTTTGGCATCAGCGCCTAAAAACCTGATATTTAATTTTTCATAAGCTTCTTGGCGCAATTGCATGGCATCACCCAGCTTAGCATGGCCTACAAATTGCGGATTATCTTGTTTAAAAGCAGCATTGCCAAAAATATGGTCTGGATGCACATGCGTATTGATGACATACAAAATAGGCAAGGGCGTCACTTTTTTAATCGCATCGCGTAGCTGATTGCCCACTTTTAAACTGCCGCCCGTGTCAATCACGGCAACGCCTTTGCTGCCCACTACAAAACTGATATTGCAAATATCACCTTGATAGCCGTCATCAATATCTAAATGCTTGCCATGATGCACATAGATTCCATTACCCACATTTTTTATAGCAAAAGTAGCCTCTTTCTCAATGGCCGACTTTTCTTGCGCCTGCGCGCAGCTCATTAAAATAAAGCTCACCAATAGTAAAGAAAATCGCTGCATTATTTACATCCTTAAATAGTGTTTAAACAGACTTAATCGCTTAGAATACGCTAATATTAAGTGAAATGTGATGTTAACTATTGTGACTGGCGTTACATTCAAAATCACAACACAACATCTTCAATTGACATGAAAGGTTACTGATGAGTAGTTCAGATAATATTTTTGGTACTAATCGCTATACAAAAACAGCCGTCATCCTGCACTGGTTAATTGCAATCGCCATTTTCGGCATGTTTGCATTAGGCTGGTTTATGGCCGATCTACCAAAAGAAGGTCCCAAGCAAATGTCCTACGATTTATTCGATTGGGGAATCTACACATGGCAATTGGCTGAAGAGTCTAGCCCTCGCACTTTTTATTTTAATCTGCACAAATCCATTGGAATCACCATTTTAGCGTTAATTCTTATCCGTGTTTTATGGCGGATTACGCATAAACCACCAGCATTATTAACTGGCTATAAAACATGGGAGCGCAAACTAGCTACTGGTACCCATCATTTACTCTATTTATTAATGGTTGCGTTGCCTGTCAGCGGTCTTATTATGGCAACGTACAGCAAGTACGGCGTTAAATGGTTTGGTATACCTTTTATTAAAGGCTTAGATAACACGCCTATGCGCAAAGTTTATGAAGAGGCGCATGAGTTAATTGGTGTGATTATCTTAGTCGTGCTAATCTTACATATTGTAGGCGCGCTCAAACATAAATTTATTGATAAAGACGACACTTTAAAGCGTATGTCGCTTTAATAGTTAGCTCTTCATCAGTAAATAAAAAGCCCGCGATTGCGGGCTTTTTATTTACTGATGGTATTGCTTACTATGCTCACGCACTGCACTTAACATTGCCGCCGCATTTTCTGGTGGTGTCCACTGCGTAATACCGTGGCCTAAATTAAATACATGACCATTACCATGACCATAGCTGGCTAAAATGCTAGCCACCTCTTTATCAATCGCCTCTGGCGTTGATAGCAAAATAGCAGGGTCTAGATTACCTTGTAGCGCCACTTTATCGCCAACTCTTTGGCGTGCGCTGCCAATATCCACAGTCCAATCCAACCCTAATGCGTCTGCGCCTATTTCGGCTTGCGCCTCTAACCACAAGGCGCCGCCTTTAGTAAATACCACGCTGGGCACTTTACGGCCTTCGTTATTTTTAGTTAAGCCGGCCACAATTTTGTGCATGTAATTCAGCGAAAATTCTTTATAAGCATTATGTGAAAGCGCGCCACCCCACGAGTCGAATATCATCACCGCCTGAGCGCCAGCGGCGATTTGGGCATTCAAATATTGAATAACGGTTTGCGCGGTGGTTTCTAAAATATGATGCAATAAATCGGGTCGCGCATAAGCCATTTTTTTGATATTCAAAAAGTCCGTACCGCCTTTGCCTTCAACCATATAGGTCGCCAGCGTCCATGGGCTACCAGAAAAACCTATCAGCGGCACACGGCCATTGATGGTTTTGCGAATCTGGCTGACCGCATCAAACACGTATTGCAGTTTTGCCATATCAGGTACGGTTAACTTCTGTATATTGGCTTCTTCGCGCAAAGTGCGCTCAAATTTCGGGCCTTCGCCTTCTTCAAAATACAAGCCCAAACCCATCGCATCTGGCACGGTGAGAATATCGGAAAACAAAATAGAAGCATCTAATAATGGATAGCGATCCAGTGGCTGCATGGTTACTTCTGTCGCAAAGTCAGGACTTTTACACAACTGTAAAAAACTGCCTGCCGTTTTGCGGCTTGCTTTGTATTCTGGCAAATAGCGGCCTGCTTGGCGCATCATCCACACTGGCGTGTAGTCTGTGGGTTGGCGCATTAACGCATTTAAGAACGTGTCATTTTGTAACTTAACCATATTTTTTACCTAAAATTTGTAGCGAACAAAAAAGGATACAAAGTAGTTTAACTTTGTATCCTTTGTTTGTAGCGCATTGCTGTACCTATTATCTAGGTAAGGTAGATGAGCCCATTAAGAATTCATCTACCGCTTTTGCCGCTTGGCGACCTTCACGAATCGCCCACACTACTAAAGATTGGCCGCGACGCACATCACCTGCGGCAAATACTTTAGCTTTGCTGGTTTTGTAGCTGTCTAAGCCTTCTGTCGTGGCTTTTGCATTGCCGCGATTGTCTTTGTCTATACCAAACGCATCCAATAATTTTTGCACTGGTGACACAAAGCCCATTGCTAATAAGACCAAATCTGCCTTAATCGTGAATTCAGTACCCGCAACTTCGGCCATTTTTCCGTCTTTCCACTCGACTTTACAGCCTTTCAAGTGGGTGACTTTACCGTTTTCACCAATTAATTCTTTAGTGGTAATAGACCAGTCACGGTTTGCGCCTTCTTCATGGCTACTAGAAGTACGCATTTTCAGCGGCCAGTTTGGCCATACTAATTCTTTGTTTTCTTTTTCTGGCGGTTGTGGCATTAACTCAAATTGGGTGATGCTCAAGGCGCCATGACGGTTTGAAGTACCCACACAGTCAGAACCTGTATCACCGCCACCAATGACCACCACGTTTTTATTAGTCGCCATCACTTGATTTGGAATGGTATCGCCAGCTACCACTTTATTTTGTGGCGTTAAAAAGTCCATGGCGTACATCACACCATCCAGCTCACGGCCTTGCACTGGCAAATCGCGTGGCCATTCGGCGCCGCCCGCTAAAATCACCGCATCAAATTCAGCAACCAAATCATCCGCATTTACGTTTTCTCCAACGTTTTGATTGACTCTAAATTCAACGCCTTCGGCTTCCATCTGCGCCATACGTTTATCAATATGCGATTTTTCCATTTTAAAATCAGGAATACCGTAGCGTAGCAAACCACCGATACGGCTGCTTTTTTCTAGCACCACAACGTCATGACCAACGCGCGCTAATTGTTGTGCGGCGGCTAAACCAGCAGGGCCAGAGCCGACAATGGCGATTTTTTTTCCTGTTTTTATTGGGTTAACTTGCGGAATTACCCAACCGTTTTCCCATGCTTTATCGATAATCGCATGCTCAATTGATTTAATGCCAACTGGATCAGCATTAATATTTAGCGTGCAAGCCGCCTCGCAAGGTGCTGGGCAAATGCGGCCAGTGAACTCGGGGAAGTTATTGGTTGAATGCAACACATCAATTGCGCCACGCCAGTCTTGGCTATAAACCAAATCATTCCAATCCGGAATAATATTATTGACTGGGCAACCTGTAGTACAGAACGGAATTCCGCAATCCATACAGCGCGCGCCTTGTTGCTTGGCTTGGTCATCGGTTAAATGTAGCACAAATTCTTTGTAATTTTTAACGCGATCAACCACTGGCAGATTTGCCTCTGCCAATCGTTCAAATTCCATAAAGCCTGTTACTTTGCCCATACTGAAGCCCTTACCTTTATTCAATAGTTTTGCCGTTTTGCTGCGACTTTTACGCTGCAACCAGCGCTTTATCTTCTGCCAGTTCAATTAATGCACGTTTATATTCATTTGGCATTACTTTTACAAACTTCGTTCTGTAATTGACCCAATCCGCCAGCATTGCTTTTGCGCGCTCGCTACTTGTGTATTTTGCATGGTTTTCAATCAAGGTTTTAAGCGTGATTTCATCTGGTTGATCTAGGTGATGAATTTTGCCAACACTTGATTCTGCACTTTCTACCTTTTCAAGCGCTACCATGCTCATATTGCAGCGTTTAGCAAATTGACCGTCTTCATCATACACATAAGCCACGCCACCACTCATACCTGCCGCAAAGTTTTGGCCTGTTACGCCTAAAACAACAACCGTGCCGCCAGTCATATATTCACAGCCGTGGTTGCCAACACCTTCAACTACAGCAGATGCGCCCGAGTTACGCACACAGAAACGCTCGCCTGCAACGCCGCTGAAATAAGATTCGCCAGTGGTTGCGCCGTACATAACGGTATTACCAACAATAATATTTTCATGCGAAACCGCATTAAACGCCTGCGGTTTTCGAATGACAATTTTACCGCCGCACAAACCTTTACCCACGTAATCGTTACCTTCACCTGTTAACTCAAACGTAATGCCCTTGGCTAAAAATGCCGCAAAACTTTGGCCCGATGTACCAGTAAAGTTGATATGAATAGTGTCATCTGGCAAACCTTTATTGCCGTAGCGAGTAGCCACTTGATTCGACAACATAGTACCCACCGTACGATTGGTGTTGGTGATTGGTAAATTAAGCACCACTTTTTCGCCTGTTTCTAGCGCATTTTTGGCTAAAGCTAACAATTGATTATCTAGCGCATTTACCAAACCGTGATCTTGCACATCGTTATTTTTGCGCGACACGCTAGCTGGCATTTCTGGCAAGTGGAATACTTTGCTGAAATCTAAGCCATTAATTTTCCAATGGTCTATGCCTGCTTGCATATCCAACAAATCGGCACGGCCAATTAAATCATCGAATTTCGCAATACCGATAGATGCCATCAACTCGCGCACTTCTTCAGCTACAAAGAAGAAATAATTCACCACATGCTCTGGCTGGCCAGTAAATCGTTTACGCAATTCTGGATCTTGCGTCGCCACACCAA
The DNA here is from genome assembly GCA_002083635.1 of Proteobacteria bacterium ST_bin12. Lineage (GTDB taxonomy): Bacteria > Pseudomonadota > Gammaproteobacteria > Burkholderiales > Methylophilaceae > Methylotenera_A. Next base: position 296,459 of record MSXP01000006.1, read on the forward strand.
CAGGGCAAGTGTTCAGATGGCATTTACGCATCATAATACAGCCCTCAACCACTAAAGGCGCGGTTGCAAAACCAAATTCATCAGCACCCAATAATGCACCAATTAGCACATCACGGCCTGTTTTCATTTGACCATCCACTTGCACAACCACACGGCCACGCAACTGATTCAGCACGAGTGTCTGTTGTGTTTCGGCCAAACCAAGTTCCCAAGGTGTGCCTGCATGTTTAACCGATGATATCGGGGATGCACCCGTACCGCCATCATGACCAGCCACTACGATATGGTCTGACTTGGCTTTTGCCACACCAGCAGCCACGGTACCAATACCTGTTTCTGAAACCAGTTTTACTGAGATAGATGCTTTAGGATTGGCATTTTTAAGGTCATGAATCAACTGTGCTAAATCTTCAATTGAATAAATATCATGGTGCGGCGGTGGCGAAATTAAGCCCACACCAGGTACAGAAAAACGTAATTTTGCGATATATTCTGACACTTTATGGCCAGGTAATTGGCCGCCTTCGCCTGGTTTTGCACCTTGCGCCATTTTAATTTGAATTTGGTCTGCATTCGCTAAATATTCTGCCGTTACACCAAAACGACCAGATGCCACTTGCTTAATACGTGAGCGCATTGAATCGCCCGCTTTAAGTGGAATATCGCGCTCAATATTTTTTGCGCCAATCACATTAGCCATTGTCGTGTCGTGCGCTACTGGAATAAAGCGTTTTGCGTCTTCACCACCTTCGCCTGTATTCGATTTACCACCGATGCGATTCATTGCAATGGCTAAGGTTGCATGTGCTTCGGTAGAGATTGACCCTAAAGACATCGCACCTGTTGCGAAGCGTTTAACGATTTCTTTTGCTGGCTCTACTGAGTCTAAAGGAATTGATTTGCCTGTTGATTTAATTTCAAACAAACCACGCAAAGTCATATGACGACGTGTTTGGTCGTTAATTAATTTTGCGTACTCTTTATAAGTGTTAGCAGAATTCGTGCGTGTTGCATGTTGTAATTTAGCAATCGAATCTGGCGTCCACATATGTTCTTCACCACGCACGCGGAATGCGTATTCGCCACCAGCGTCCAAGCTATTCGCCAAAACTGGGTCATCACCAAAAGCGCTGGTATGCAAACGTACCGCTTCTTCAGCCACTTGGTCTAAGCCTATGCCTTCAATATTCGTGGCTGTGCCTGTGAAATATTTGTCTACAAACGCTGTATTTAAGCCAATTGCCTCAAATATCTGTGCACCACAGTAAGACTGATAGGTAGAAATGCCCATTTTCGACATCACTTTATATAAGCCTTTGCCGATGGCTTTAACGAACTTTTTAACCGCTTCGTAATTGTCTTTGCTACCCATGTGGTTAATGGTTTCGAAAGCCAACCATGGGCAAACCGCTTCAGCACCATAACCTGCTAGCAAGGCAAAATGGTGCACTTCGCGTGCAGAGCCAGTATCGATTACTAAACCAGTACTGGTTCTTAGGCCAGATTTGACTAAATGCTCATGTGTTGCAGAGCAGGCTAATAATGCAGGAATAGGTAGGCGTGCATCACTTACGCTTCTATCTGAAAGAATCAAAATATTAAAACCGTCACGCACCGCTTTTTCGGCAACACTAGCAATATTGGCTACCGCAGCTGCCATACCATCTTTGCCTAGTGCAGCAGGGTAAGTGATATCTAACACCATTGATTTATATTGGTTTTGCGTAAGTGTAGCAATCACTTTTAATTGCTCTAGCTCATCTAGCGTCAGTACTGGCTGCGCTGCTTCTAGACGCATTGGAGGCTTTGTTTCATCAATGCCAAGTAAATTTGGTTTAGGGCCAATAAACGTCACCAAAGACATCACTAACTCTTCGCGAATCGGATCAATTGGCGGGTTGGTCACTTGTGCGAATAACTGCTTAAAGTAGTTATACAATAATTTTGGCTTTGCTGATAACACTGGCAATGCAGCGTCGTTACCCATTGAACCAGCACCTTCTTCGCCGTTGGCTACCATTGGTGCCATCACAAATTTGATGTCTTCTTGTGTATAGCCAAACGCTTGTTGAGTATCCAGAAGATTAGCCGTCATTTCTAGTGTGCTATCTACTTTTGGCATATCGCTTAAGAAATAGCGTGTTTTTTCAATCCATTGTTTGTACGGTTTGGCTGTTGCTAATGCATTTTTCACTTCAGCATCGCCAATAATACGGCTTTGCTCTGTGTCGATTAGCAGCATTTTTCCTGGCTCTAAACGCCATTTTTTCACGATTTTTTCTTGTGGGAAAGTCAGTACACCCATTTCAGAAGCCATCATCACAATGTCATCATCCGTGACTAGATAGCGGGCAGGACGCAAGCCATTGCGGTCCAATGTGGCGCCAATCATGCGACCATCGGTAAACGCTACTGCTGCTGGGCCATCCCATGGCTCCATCAGCGCTGCGTGATATTCATAAAAGGCGCGGCGCTCTCCATCCATCAGATATTGTCCTGCGGCATCTTTGGCGCCCCATGCTTCAGGAATCAACATCATCATCGCATGCGGCAAGCTGTAACCGCCCGCTACTAACAACTCTAAACAGTTATCAAAACAAGCAGAATCGGATTGGCCTTCAACAATCAATGGCCAAAGTTTGTCCAAATCTTCACCAATCACGCTAGATTTCATCGTTTCGTGACGTGCTGCCATCCAGTTCACGTTACCTTGCACAGTGTTAATTTCACCGTTGTGGGCAATCATGCGGAATGGGTGCGCTAGATCCCACGCTGGAAATGTATTGGTTGAAAAACGCTGGTGCACTAGTGCTAGCGCTGAAACGATGCTCTCATCATTTAAATCGGTGTAGTAAACACCCACTTCGTTCGCTAACAACATGCCTTTGTAGACAATAGTACGTGAAGATAGGGACGGCATATAGAATGCCGCTTTGTCGCTTAAATTTAGTGCACGCACGGCATGTTCAATGCGTTTGCGAATCACAAATAGCTTGCGCTCAAATACGTTTGGATCTTGCACGGTGCTGGCAATAATCACTTGGCGCATAATTGGCTCAACATCGCGCGCAGCTTGAGCAATATTGCTGTTATCCACTGGTACATCGCGCCAGCCCAAGAATGTTTGATTTTCTTCAGCGATAATTTGCGTAATCAATGTCTCGCAAGCTTCGCGATTTTTGGCAACTTGCGGCAAAAACACGTTACCAACAGCGTATTGACCAGCATCTGGTAACGCAATATTCAGTTTTGCTGCCTCTTTGCGCATAAATGCGTCAGGCAACTGCATTAATAAACCTGCGCCATCGCCCAATTTAGGGTCGTAGCCCGTTGCGCCTCTATGCGTTAGATTGGTTAGCAACTCTAAGCCTTTTTGCACAATTGCATGGCTTTTCTTGCCTTTGATATGCGCGACAAAGCCTACGCCACAAGCGTCTTTTTCGTTGCGCTTGTCATATAAACCTTGGTTTTGCGGTGCAAGATTACTGATGGTTTCACTGGTGTTCAAGGATTGCATATTTTGGCCCAAAAATTCACTATCAAAACATTTAGCGGAACCTTCAATAATACCGTTTAAAGCTTTCAAGTTCAATTGCTTAAGGCTAAATTGACCCTAGTTTTAGCACAAAAATGCGTATCTTTATTAAAATAATTTGACAATATAAAT
>MSXP01000006.1:300151-354446 GCA_002083635.1 Proteobacteria bacterium ST_bin12
ATTTATATTGTCAAATTATTTTTTGATGAATTTTTCATGAATTATTTTACTCGTACGAACGCCGATGAAAAGATTTTGCTAGCCGATAGCTTCGGCATCAAGTTATTTTATTTAAGCGATAAAAATATAGTTGAGCTTGAAATCGGCATAACGTGCCTGCGACTTAATCCAAGCTTAATTCAACGTATTGCAAACGTAATGATGAAAGCGAGTTTGCAGCTTGATCATATTGAAGCGAAAAACAAACGCTCAGAATCTGGTCAAAACCGACTCAATAATAGACCGCATATGGCGCACTGAGTATGACATATGCTAGCTAATTATTTGTTTATAATAAAAAATTATAAATTAGCAAACGCTTTTTGAGCGGCCTCTACAGTAAAGGCAATATCTGCATCGGTATGTGCTGCCGATACAAAACCCGCCTCAAAAGCGGAAGGACCTAAGTAAACGCCACTATCCAGCATGCTGTGAAAAAAGCGGTTGAAATGCTCTTTATTGTTATTTTGCATAATTTCTGCGTAGCTGCTAGGACAGTTTTCGCTAAAGTACAAGCCAAACATACCGCCCACATTTTGCGCATTAAAGGTAACACCTGCTTGTTTTGCCGCCTGTTTTAAGCCATCCATCAGTTTTTTGGATTGTGCTGTTAATTTAGCGTGAAAATCTGGTGCTTGAATCAATTTAAGCGTCGCCAAACCAGCCGACACCGCAACAGGGTTTCCAGACAGCGTGCCTGCTTGATACACCTTACCCAGCGGCGCAAGCACGCTCATAATATCTTTACGGCCACCAAAAGCACCTACTGGCAAACCGCCGCCAATTACTTTACCCAAGGTAGTCATATCTGGCGTGATGCCATACAAAGCCTGCGCGCCACCCAAATGCACTCTGAAGCCAGTCATCACTTCATCAAAAATAAGGATTGCGCCATGCTTGGTACAGAGCGCGCGCAAGGTTTGTAGAAATTCCATATGCGGCACGATTAAGTTCATATTGCCGACCACTGGCTCAATAATCACACAGGCAATTTCATCGCCGCGCTTATCGAATAAATCTTGTAATTGCTGCGCATTGTTGTACTCCAGCGTTAAAGTGTGAGCAGCCACACTCGCCGGCACGCCCCCAGAATCTGGCTCGCCGAACGTTAACAAGCCAGAACCTGCTTTAACCAATAAGCCATCTGAATGGCCGTGGTAACAACCTTCAAATTTCACAATGGTATCGCGGCCTGTAAAACCGCGCGCTACGCGGATGGCGCTCATGGTCGCTTCTGTACCGCTACTATTTAAACGCACCTGCTCCATGCTAGGCACTAGCTTGTTGATTAGCGCAGCCATTTCCAGCTCAAGTCCTGTTGGCGCGCCAAACGAAAGACTATTCGCTGCGGCAGCCTGCACCGCTGCAATCACCTCTGGGTGCGCATGCCCGACAATCATTGGCCCCCAGGAATTGATGTAATCGATATATTCTTTACCATCAACATCCCATAACTTGGACCCCAAACCTTTTTTGAAGAATACGGGCGTGCCACCAACGCTTCTAAAGGCGCGCACTGGCGAATTAACGCCACCTGGGATTAATTGCTGAGATTTATCAAATAAGCTTTTGTTTTGAGAAAGATTTGGATCGAGTGAGGTCATGACTTAACACTTAAAAAGGTGTGAAAATTGTTGAGAGGCTAATTTTACGTCATCTGCAGCAAAAATGGCTTGAATAATGGCAATTGCATCTGCTCCTGCTTCTATGACTTGCGGTGCGTTTTGCAGATTAATGCCGCCGATGGCGACAGTGGAAATTGCTAATTGCGCGCGCGCTTGGCTAAACAAGCTTAAGTCTGCCACAGGCGCATTAGGCTTGGTTTTGGAAGCAAAACAGGCACCAAATGCTACATAATCTGCGCCTTGATTTTGGGCTGAAAGTGCCAGATCAAAGCGGTTGTAGCATGAAGCGCCTAATATTTTATTATTGCCAATTCTTGCACGAACTTCTGCTAAGTTGCCGTCATCTGCACCCAAATGCACGCCATCAGCATCTAAAGTCAAACATAGCTTGACTGAATCATTAATAATCAGCGGCACATTATATTGCCTGCACAAAGGCAATAGCGCGCGCGCTTGCTGGGTTTGTAACTTGTGATTGGCTTGCTTATTGCGATACTGCAAAACATTCACGCCGCCAGCTAATGCAGCTTCTACTTTTTTAATCAGTAAATCGGTGTCTGCAATATCTGGTGTGACGGCATAAGTGCCTTTAATGCTGGATGAAAGGGACTTTTTCATTACCTTCTGACTCATCATCGCGCGCCCAAAAGAAGCGGTCTGGTATAAATTGCCCCATGCCAGGACGGAAAGCATTTTTCAGCGTTTGCCATGTGTATTCTTGCGCTTCTTGAATCGCTTCTTCCATACTTAAGCCATGCGCCAAGCAAGCGGCAATCGCGCTGGTCAATGTGCAGCCAGAGCCATGATAACTGCCTGCAAGCCGCTCCCAGTGATAAGCTTTGATTAAGCCGCTGGCGCCAGATGGGCTTGAGCCATAAAGCGAATTCACCACATCGGTACTGCGTTCATGCGTGCCAGTAATCAACACGTATTCTGTGCCCAAATCCAATAGACGCTGCGCCGCTTCCTCCAAAGAGGTATGCAAAATCTCATCACCTTCTTCGTTAAAGGCTAAACGGCGCGCTTCAAGGCTATTTGGTGTAATCAAGGTTGCTTGCGGGAACAATAATTCCGTCATTGCTGCTTGCATATCCTCGTTAGCCAATTCATCGCCACGGCCAGACGTTAAAATTGGGTCAATTAACAAAGGCACATCGGGGTAATCGGCCATAATTTCAGCGATAACCGCGATATTTTCAACGCTGCCCAGCAAACCTAACTTAAAAGCTGAAACTTGAATGTCTTCTAAAATCGTGCGCGCTTGCTCATTAATCCAATCAGAATCCAGCGCCATCACGCTTTCAACGCCAACTGTGTCTTGCACAGTGATACCCGTCACAACTGATAGCGGATGGCAACCAATACTGGCCAAAGCCAATATATCGGCCTGCAAACCCGCACCGCCGCTAGGGTCGGTGGCTGCAAAAGTGAGTACGGTTGGTGGGGTAGGTGTCATGGCTTTAATCATTTGAAAAATAGTATTATTTTAACGTAATTAAGAACATATAGCTCTTAACATGTGCTTTGCGTGCAAAGATTAGCAATCGTTTCAAGCAATCATTAATGCTTAGCATGGAATGCCTGCATTAAAATTCCAATGGGTCAATATCCAAGCTCCAGCGCACTTTTGCGGCGATTGATAACGCCCGAATCTGTGGCATCCATACTTTTAATAGTCGCTGTAATGCAGCGCGGGTATTGGCCTGTAAGAGCACTTGTGCGCGCTCCATGCTTTTAAGCCGCTCCATCTGCGGGCGAAGCGGGTCGTATATCATGACCTCTGATTTTAAGCCACGCGCTAAATTAACGGCTTGATTTAAAAACTGCTGAACCAAGCTAAAATCATTGGCTTCTGCGCGTAGCAAAGCAAAAAAACGTGTGGGAGGGAATTGCATCACGAGCCGCTCTTGCAACAGCTCATCTGCATAGCTGGCGTAATTTTGCTCGCGCAGCGCATGAAACAGCATATGCTGTGGAAAAGCAGTTTGTATCAGCACTTGCCCCGCTTTGTCGGCGCGCCCAGCACGACCTGCCACCTGCATCAGCTGTGCAAATAGTCGCTCACTCGCGCGAAAATCGGGACTATATAAAGCGCTATCGGTATCAATCACGCCGACTAAAGTTAGATTCGGAAAATCGTGCCCTTTAGCCAACATCTGCGTGCCCACCAGAATATCGATTTCTTGATTGTGCACTTGCGTTAATAGATCGGTCAGCGCATTTTTATTGCGCATGCTGTCGCGATCAACGCGCGCTATTCTGGCGTTTGGCAGCAAAGTTTGCAGGGTTTGCTCTAGGCGTTGTGTCGCTTGCCCCACTGGGCGCATATCGGCATTACCGCAGCTTGGGCATTGCAAAGGAATTTTTTGCTCGTGTCCGCAATGATGGCATTTCAATCTTTTTTGGCTTAAATGCACCACTAATCGCGCTGAACAACGTGTACAAGGCGCGACCCACTGGCAAGCATTACAGTGCAACACAGGCGCATAACCACGCCGATTAATAAATAATAAACTTTGCTCGCCTTTATTTATGCGCTCTTGCAAAGCTTTTATCAGCAAAGGCGATAAGCCATTTTCGGTAGGGGATTTTGCAATATCAATACAATAAATTTCAGGTAATGCGGCATTTTCAACCGCACGTTTAGTAAGGGTTAACAAACCATATTGTGGTTTTTGGCTATTTTTTTGGGTTAAGTCAGGCACGGCTTTAGCATTAAACCAAGTTTCTAGTGAGGGCGTTGCACTTCCTAAAATAATTGGAATATTCAACTGCTTAGCACGCACCATTGCCACATCACGCGCATGGTAGCGCATGCCATCTTGCTGTTTGTAAGAGCCATCATGCTCTTCATCCATCACAATCATTTTGAGTTGCGGCATGGGTGTAAATACACTTAATCGTGTACCTATCACAATTTTAGCGGCGCCCGAACTGGCAGCCAGCCAATTTTGCAAGCGCTCACTCTCGCTTAAATTGCTGTGTAAGGTGACTAATGGAAATTGACTTAAGCGACTTCTAAAACGCGCTTCTAGCTGTGGTGTTAAATTGATTTCTGGCACTAGCACTAATACTTGCGCGCCAATTTCTTGTGCATTTTTTTGGTTAAGTATTTGTTGTAAAACCTGAATATACACTTCTGTTTTGCCACTACCTGTTACGCCATACAGCAACCAAGGTTTAAATATGTGAGTGAGTGCTAACACACATTCAATTGCATTTATTTGTTCACTATTCAAAACGGGTTCAGTTGTCGATGTGGCTAAGGTAGCTTTTACTGCAACCACTTCATGCGCAGTCACTAAATTTAGTGCCTTTAAATCAGCAATCGCTTTACGCCAACTAGAAGAGATTAGAGCTAAATCTGCTTCTGTGACTTCTTGTTTTGCATGTAATGCCGTCAATATGCGTTGCATCACCACTTTTTTTGGCGAAACTAAAGCGCCATCTACATTTTTAGCTAATTGATAAGCAAACATTTTGCGCGAAACGGCTGGTTTGGTTTGGCGCAAACGTAGCGGTAAAGTGGAAATTAAAGCCTGACCTAGCGGATAGTGGTAATAATCTGCACAAAAATTTAATAATCTAAAGCTTGGGTTATCAACAATCACCTCATCAAACACATGGCTGACTGGCTTTAACTTTTCAATCGGATACTCTGATTGATTGCTAATATCCACGATAACGCCGATTAAGTTACGGCCTGCAAATGGCACTACAACGCGGTTTCCCACCTGCGCAACAAAGCCGCCACTTAGGTAATCGAACAGACGATTAAGCGGCACATCTAGCGCAATACTGAAAATGGTAGGAAGCATTTAAAAAATGAGGATATCGATATAGTTAACTAATGGATATTAAGTTGTTTGCCAAACTGGCGAAATAGTGCTGATTTGCATCACCTAAATTGCAGTAACTTAGATTTAAAATCTTGCTTGAGTTAAAATATTGTTTTTGCACAAATTAACCATCATTTAAGAAAGCATCCGTTTTTTGAAAGCTCAATTATCTTCTTTATTAGCCCAAGCCGCAGCCCAAATCGGTGCAGATACCTCACAGATTAATCTAATACTTGAGCGCCCAAAATCGGCTGAACATGGGGATTTTTCTAGTAATTTGGCCATGATGCTAGCCAAGCCACTACGCAAAAATCCGCGTGAATTAGCCACTAGTTTAATCAATGCGTTGCCACAAAGCGAATATATCGCAAAAGTAGAAATTGCTGGCGCAGGATTCATCAATTTCTTTTTAAGCGCGCAATCAAAACAGAGCGTAATTGGTGAAATCTTGCAGCAAGGCGCGCATTTTGGGCGTAATGATTCTGGTAAAAACGAGAAGGTACAAGTGGAATTTGTATCGGCAAACCCGACTGGCCCTTTGCATGTGGGGCATGGCCGCGGCGCGGCAGTGGGCGATTGTTTGGCGCGTTTGCTGGATGCAAACGGCTGGGATGTGACGCGCGAATTCTATTACAACGATGCTGGTGCACAAATTGATAATCTGGTGATTTCGGTATTAGCGCGCGCCAAAGGCATTGCTACCGATGACGCCAGCTTTCCTGAAAACGGCTATCGCGGCGACTATATTGTGGATATTGCCAATGCTTACCTGGCAAAAAGCACAGTGGTTGCGGATGATATGCAGGTGACTGCCAGCGGCGATTTGAATGATATTGAATCGGTGCGCGCCTTTGCTGTGGCCTATTTACGCCATGAGCAAGATTTGGATTTAAATGCGTTTCAAATTAAATTTGATACATTCTCTTTGGAAAGCGCGCTGTACAGCACAGGCAAAGTAGAGAGTACTGTTCAAAATTTAATCAAAAGCGGCCACACCTATGAGCAAGACGATGCACTTTGGCTGAAAACCACGGATTTTGGCGATGACAAAGACCGCGTGATGCGTAAGACGGATGGCGGCTACACCTACTTTGTGCCAGACGTCGCTTACCATCTGGATAAATGGAATCGCGGCTTTGTGCGCGTCATCAATGAGCAGGGCGCCGATCACCACAGCACGATTACCCGCGTGCGTGCTGGTTTGCAGGCTTTAGATGTGGGCATTCCAGCCGCTTGGCCAGATTATGTGTTGCACCAAATGGTGACCGTGATGCGTGGCGGTGAAGAGGTCAAACTATCCAAACGCGCTGGTAGCTATATTACTTTGCGCGATTTGATTGATGAAGTGGGCTGCGACGCGACTAGATATTTTCTGGCTGCAAGACGTGCCGACTCGCAATTGATTTTCGATATTGACTTAGCCCGGGCGCAAACCAACGATAATCCTGTGTATTACATTCAATATGCACATGCCCGTATCAATAGCGTATTAACGCAATGGAATGGTGAAATTTCAAGCTTACAAGGTGTTAACTTAAGCCCACTTAACATGCAAAATGAGGCAAAATTAATGCAGCGTTTGAGTGAATATCCTGAAGTAGTCAGCGATGCGGCAACTGAATTAGCGCCGCACACGATTGCTAACTACTTAAAAGAATGTGCAGCCGATTTACACAGTTATTATAATGATACAAAATTCTTGGTCGATGATGCGCCAACCAAATTGGCGCGTATGGCGTTAATTGCGGCAACGCAACAAGTGCTGAAAAACGGCTTGAGCTTGTTAGGTGTTAGCGCGCCGAACAAAATGTAGGCCAAATAACATCAAGAACAAAGCAATATTAAGGAAGTCATATGAGTAAAGATTATAAACCTACCCCGAAAAAAACCAGCAGTAAAGGCAGCCCGTTTTTTACGGGCTTACTCATTGGCTTGTTGCTAGGCGTTGGTTTATCGCTTGGCGTAACCATGTATATTAAAGGCGCAGATAGCCCTTTTAATAATAAAAATGCCGCACCAAATAATAGTGAAATACTTTCTGAAAAACTGCCCAAGCAAAAAATAGCCAGCGAAAGCGCATTACCAACAGACGAAAATCCTGATGAAAGCGCACAAAACAAAGCGGATAATCAATTTGATTTTTATACGATTTTGCCCGAAACTGAAAGCACGGTGACCGAGCAAGAAGTGAAAGATAATTCATTGACGGTTAAAAAAGATAATTATTTCTTGCAGATCGGCGCGTTTCAAAATGAGGCAGATGCCGATAATATGAAAGCCAAGCTGGCTTTGCAAGGCTTTGAGGCGGTTGTGCAAACCGCGACGATTCCTGAAAAAGGTGTGTGGCATCGTGTGCGTGTTGGGCCTTTGAGCGACATTAATCAAATCAATAAGATTAGAGGCGAGCTAACTACCGGCGGCTTTAATACCGACTTAATTAAAGTGCATACTGAAACTAAAACGGAATAGTCTGCCCTAATAATTTGTCATCTGAATCGAGTATTATTCGTTAATAGTGGTAGTTTGTTGTATTAAAAATAAATTTTTACAGTTAATTAGGAATCACCCATGAAAAAGTTTTTAAGTATTTTAATGTTATTGTTAAGCACCTCTGCAGTGGCCGAGGCGCCAAAACCAGGTGCCGAGTTTGATGCAGTTGCGCAACCAATTACCACCGATGTAGCTGGCAAAATTGAAGTGATGGAAGTATTTTGGTATGGCTGTATTCACTGCTACCAAATGGAAGCGCCATTAAACGCATGGGTTAAAAAATTACCTGCTGACGTTTATTTTAAACGTATGCCAGCCTTGCCGCGTGCCGATTGGGCGCCAATGGCAAAAGCTTTTTTTGCGATGGAAACTTTAGGTGTGCAAGAAAAACTACATAGCCAGTTATTTGAAGCCGTGCATAAACAAAAGGTATTGAACCCAACTGATGAAAAAGCAGCGATTGAGTGGGTAACAAAAGCCAGCGGCATGGATAAACTAAAAGTAGAGCAAGCCTTTAAATCATTCACCATTAACACCAACTTAAACCGCGCTGCGCAAATCTTCCGCTCATCTGGCGCAACAGGCGTACCTAGCTTGGTGATTGATGGTAAATATATTACGTCTAGCACCATGAGTGGTGGCAATGCCGAAGCGCTTAAAGTGGCCGATTACATTATCGACAATGTGCGCAAAGATAAAGCCACACAAACCACAAAGGCACCCGCCGCAAAGAAGTAGTCACGGCCATCAAGGCCAAACTAGTATCTAAAAAGACGGCTTTGCCAAAACCTAAACTTTAACCAGCACATTTCATCGTGCTTAAAACAACCCGCTGTTGTCTATACACAGCGGGTTTTTAATGCGCTACACTTTAACTTATGAATATCTTTATCACGGGTGCATCCAGCGGCATTGGCTACGCCTTAGCGCACGAGTATGCCAAGCGTTACGCCAGCACCGATTGTATTATTGGCCTAGCTGCCAGACGCAGTGAGCACTTACAAGACTTAGCTGATAGCCTGCTAAAGCATTACGGCATCACTTGTCATATTTATCCTTTAGATGTACGTGATAGCCTAGCCTGTCAATTAGCGGCTCAGCATTTTGTTCGACACTTTGGCGCACCCAATATTGTGATTGCCAGCGCAGGTGTCAGTCGCGGCACCTTAACCGAATATCGCGAAGATATTCCTGCTTTTCAAGCTGTGATGGATATTAATGTGATGGGCATGGTACATACCTTTCAACCCTTTATAGCGGCGATGAAACAAGCCGCAGCACAAGGTGAAAACGTACAATTGGTTGGCGTGGCCAGTGTGGCAGGCATTCGTGGCATACCTGGCAGCGCAGCATATAGCGCCAGCAAATCAGCCGTAATTACCTATTGTGAAAGCCTACGCGCCGAAATGCAGCACTACAATATTGCGGTTAGCACCATCGCGCCAGGTTATATTCGTACACCGATGACGGAAATTAACCAATATAAAATGCCATTTTTGATGGATGTTGATGTGTTTGCGGAAAAGTTTGCCAACGCGGTAGCTAACAAAGCGCGCTATCAAGTGATTCCTTGGCAAATGGGCGTTGTTGCTAAAATAATGCGCTTAATTCCAGCGCGTTTATGGGACTATTTGATGAAAAATGCGCCGCATAAAAAGCGAATTGAGTGGGATTGGCTATAAATCAAAAAGGCTAACTTTTAGTTAGCCTTTTTGATTTTTATTACCTAGTAATTGGTTTGTATCTGATACGTTTCGGTTTAGCGCCTTCCTCACCCAAACGTTTACGTTTATCCGCCTCATATTCCTGATAGTTACCGTTAAAGAATGTCCATTGCGATTCGCCTTCAGCCGCCAAAATATGCGTAGCGATACGATCCAAGAACCATCTATCATGCGAAATCACCAATACGCTGCCCGCAAATTCCAGCAAAGCATCTTCCAGCGCACGGAGAGTTTCCACATCCAAATCGTTTGAAGGCTCATCTAGCAGCAATACATTGCCGCCAGAAATCAAGGTTTTCGCTAAATGCAAACGTCCGCGCTCACCGCCAGATAGTTGACCAACAATCTTTTGCTGGTCACCGCCTTTGAAGTTGAAGCGACCAATATAAGCCCGACTTGGCGTTTCATAGCGACCAACCGTTAACATATCCGAGCCGTTTGCAATCTCTTCAAACACCGTTTTGGTATTGCCCAAATCGTCACGACTTTGGTCGACATAAGCCAACTTAACGGTTTGACCGATATTGACTTCTCCGCTATCAGGCGTTTCTAAGCCCATAATCATTTTAAATAACGTCGATTTACCTGCGCCGTTGGGGCCGATAATGCCGACAATCGCGCCTGCAGGAATACTAAAGCTCAAATTATCAATCAATAATCTATCTTTAAATGCTTTGGTGACATTATTGAATTCAATCACTTGGTCGCCCAAACGCTCACCTGCGGGAATAAAAATCTCCTGCGTTTCGTTGCGCTTTTGGTATTCGGCGCTGGCTAATTCTTCATAACGTGCGATACGCGATTTACTTTTGGCTTGACGCGCTTTCGGATTTTGCCGCACCCATTCCAGCTCGGTACTTAACGCTTTTCTACGGGCAGATTCTTGCGACTCCTCTTGTTTCAAGCGCTCTTGTTTTTGGTCTAGCCAGCTTGAGTAATTGCCTTTCCAAGGAATGCCTTGTCCGCGATCTAACTCTAAAATCCATTCCGCGGCGTTATCCAAGAAATAACGGTCGTGCGTTACTGCAACCACAGTGCCAGGAAAGCGCACTAAAAATTGCTCTAGCCACTCTACCGACTCTGCATCCAAATGGTTGGTTGGTTCGTCTAGTAACAACATATCCGGTTTGGATAATAATAATTTACACAAAGCCACACGGCGTTTTTCACCGCCTGATAATGGGCCGATTTTCGCATCCCAAGGCGGTAATCTTAATGCGTCAGCGGCAATCTCTAACTGCGTGCTTAAATCCGAACCACTGGCGGCGATAATATTTTCCCACTTGGCTTGCTCTTCTGCCAGTTTGTCAAAATCCGCGTCTGGTTCTGCATAAGCCGCATAAACTTTTTCTAGCTCAGCTTGTGCTTGCATCACTTCACCCATGCCGCTTTCCACTTCTTCGCGCACGGTTTTTTCGGCATCCAATTGCGGCTCTTGCGGCAAATAACCAATTGTCATATTCGGCTGCCATTGCACTTCGCCTTCAAATTCTTTATCGGCATTCGCCATAATGCGTAATACGGTTGATTTACCCGAACCGTTTAATCCTAGCAAACCGATTTTTGCACCGGGGAAAAACGAGAGCGAGATATCTTTGATGATTTGCCGTTTTGGCGGCACGATTTTGCTCACGCGGAGCATAGACATTACATATTGAGCCATAATGAGTGTTAACTAATTTGAAAGGTGAAAGCTTAACAGAAAGCAACATTAACTGCTAAGCAGAGCAGGCATGCTTATTGGGTATAATGCGTTCACTTTGACTAACTTGCGATAACGAAATGGCACTTAAATCCACCATCTATAAAATTGACCTGAATATTGCCGATATGGACAGGCAATATTATGCGCAACATAATTTGACGCTTGCGAAACATCCATCAGAAACCGATGAACGTGTGATGGTGCGGTTAATTGGTTTTTCGCTTTATGCCACTGATACGCTTATTTTCGGCAAAGGGTTAAGCGACGACGAAGAGCCCGATTTATGGCAAAAAGATTTAACGGGCGCAATTGAGCTTTGGATGGATGTTGGCTTGCCGACAGAAAAAGACATTCGCAAAGCAGCAGGCCGAGCCAAACAAGTGGTCGTGGTTTTATATGGTGGACGAATCGCCGATATGTGGTGGACACAAAATAGCAAATCGGTATTAAAAATACATAACTTAACAGTGATTGATTTGCCAGAAACGCAAGCATTAGCCGATATCGCCAACCGCGGGTTGACGTTGAGTTTAACAATTCAAGATGGCCAAATTTTGGTGAGCCATGATGCTGGCAGCTTTGACATGACGCCGACAATATTAAAAGAAGCGAGTAAATACTAATTAATTTGTCTGACAAATTTATAGGACAATTACTGATAAATTGAAAGAATTGAATCTTGTTTAATAGCGTTTCTAGGACATTTTTACTAAACCTTATTGGAGAAGAATCATGATTAACACAAATACGATTAAACCAGATATGCCAGTTGTCTGTTCATTAGATGGTCAATTCGCTGAAGTAGACCATTTGGAAGGTGCAGATACGATTAAACTGAAAAGAGATGAAGACGGCCATCATCACTATATTCCACTAGATTGGGTTGTATCAACACAAGACGGTAAAGTGAAAATCGACCGTTCTGGCGAAGAAGCCATGCAACAATGGTCAACTAAACCGAGCTAAGTTGTTAATTATTATTTCAAGTATAAAGCTTAGCTAATTGCTAGGCTTTATACTAAGCTTGATTTGGCTGGTTCAAATTATCATCATTACTATTAAAGGATTAAATACGCTTTTTTATCTACAAACATAGTTATATTGTATTGATAAAATTTAGATTTCTAGTATTTTGCTAGCTATTATTTCTGCGCCTACTTCGCTTCGATGATTTTTCTCAATATCTTTAATTGCATTTTTTGCAATTTTAAAAGCAAGATCTGGACTTTCAATTAAATGTATTATTTTGGCAGCTAAAGCTTCTGGATTAGCTGATGGAACAATTAATCCAGTTTTGCCATCAGTGACTAATTCTGGCAGCCCTCCTGCATTAGTAGTAATCACTGGAATACCCATCCCCATTGCTTCCATTACAGCTACTCCTATACCTTCTTCATTGCTGGGCATCACAAATATGTGTGCATTTTCCAATTCTCGATATACACAACTTTCAGAAATATTTCCTAAAAGAATTAAATTTTCCGACATATTATTCTCAAGTACATAATCTTTGAGCTTGTTTGTATACCATTTGTTCGGATCCATATCTTCACCAGCCAGCCTAATTTCGATATTTATACCTTTTTTACATATAATTGATGCAGCTTTTAACAAATTTAACTGGTCTTTCGTGGGCGCTAGCCTTGCTGCGCAAAAAATCCTTAACTTTTCTCCTACTTTCCAATGCACATAACTATTTTTTCTAACCAGACTCTTTAAATCTACACCTAATGATGCTAAGTAAACTGGTGGTAGATTAGATCCTAAACATTGCTGTAAATCGTTCAATAGATATTTGGACACAGCAGTTCCAAACTTTGCATTCGACCATTTTTGGATCTGGTTTGGTCCAAATCCATACAGTGGACTATGCAGTGTTAAGCTATAAGTAGGGCCGCCTAACAATCTTGTAAACAGTGCAATATTTGCCGCATCTCCGCAAAATCCAACATGAAAATGTTCCCATTTTCGTTGCTTGGCTACTGATAACAACCTTGCCGCCATAAATACATATGCAATTAATTTCAATTTCTCTCTAAAACTATTTACATCTGCATTTTTAATTGATGTAAAGCATCGAATCCAACCAAATGGAAAAGCATTCAGCAAAGCTATAAGCGCTTGCAAAGCATTTTTAACATTTATGGGATACAAATATATAGTTTGATTTATACAATCAGCTACCCAATCATGTTTTGCAATTTCAGTTTTAGGTAATCTAGTTGAACAGTAATCTACATCTAATCCTAAGCTACGTAGGCTATTAATCTCGCGCCAAAAATATATATGTGAGGGACCTGGAAACTGCCCTATAAAATAGCCAATTTTTTTCATATTAATCTCAAAGTTTAATGTTCATAGGAAATTAAGTTGGAACGAGAAAAGATTGTAACCCCTTGATTTTATATAGACCTAATCTACCTTAAACTTAAAAAAGTTGGAACGTACAATAATATAAGTTTAACGTAATGTAGAGTTTTTCAGATAATAAAGTTGGAACTTTATAAACATATATTAATTAATGTAGGAACTAAATTTACTAAGTAATTGTAGGTTCTCACCGATTTCTGGATTTTTCTCAAATTACTAAACTTTGTAATATTTAAGCAAATATTTTTATATTCAAAAAATGAAAATTGGGAGAAAAAATAAAAATCCGTAAGGGCTTTTAATAATTTTTGTTTTATATTTACTTAGTCTGTTATCGGCCCATAGCTGACCTTCAACAATTAAATTCAGAAGCGCCATCAGGCGTCCCTTTTGCTGGGTTATTAGGCTATGCTTGCTAAACAAAATCCACCATTAAGCCTCCCCAGACTCTATGTTTGAACACTTTAACCGCTGAGGCTTCAATTCGGCACTCAAACGTGACACCCCAACCTACTGCAAAGTCGCCTACGCAGATGCTAATAGCGACTAAACAGTCAGCACAATCTTTCCAATTTGCTGATTGGATTCCATATAGCGGTGTGCTTCGACAATCTGCTCCAGCGGAAAGGTTTTGGCAACCAGCGGTTTCAGCTTGCCTTCAGTCAACCCTTGCACAATGAAGGCTTTGGCTCGTGCCATGCGTTCAGGATGAGTGCTGATTTCAAATAGGGTATACCCACGTATGGTTAATTGCTTTGCGAGCAGGGAGAACAACGGCAATGGCGTAGACTCGGTACTGAGTGCGCCATACTGGAAAATAATACCGCCCTGTGCTGTAGCTTCTGCCAGCTTGGCGATGGTAGGCCCACCCACTGGATCAAACACAACCCTAGCGCCCTTGTTATTGGTAATGCGGTTGACTTCTGCCACTAAATCCTGCTCTTCTGTCGCAATCACGTGTTTGGCACCAGCCTTGAGTAAAGCCTCGCGCTTACTGCTGGTACGCGTCAAAGCAATAGGAACGGCTCCCAGCAGATTGGCAG
The DNA here is from genome assembly GCA_002083635.1 of Proteobacteria bacterium ST_bin12. Taxonomy (GTDB): domain Bacteria; phylum Pseudomonadota; class Gammaproteobacteria; order Burkholderiales; family Methylophilaceae; genus Methylotenera_A. The sequence continues at coordinate 314,987 of MSXP01000006.1, forward strand.
TCTCGATCGCTGCCACACCCACGCTGCTTGATGCCGCCGGTATCAACACAAATTCGCCAACTTTGGTATCGGCAAACTCCACCAATGCGCCGTAGGCCGTCATATATTGCATCCAGATGGCGGAAGCTTCCGGCCAGGAAAGTGATGGTGGATGCTTGACCACGGCAAATGCGGGCACATTCGCCAGCTCACCATATACACCATACTGATTCTGCGAGAACGCTGGGATTGTGCTGACCGCATCACCTATCTTGAACTCAGTCACGTCCTCGCCCACCGCGTTGACTATGCCTGCCGCTTCATATCCCAGCCTCGCTGGCAGTTGCGGTGCTTCCAGATACTGACCATTGCGGAACATGACTTCTGCACGATTGAGTCCGATGGCATATACTTTGATCTGCACTTCACCCTTGCCTGGTGCGGCGACTTGTTCATCTGCTATCTGTAATACTTCTGGTCCACCGGTTTGGTGGAATCTGACGACAAGTGACATTTTTATCTCCTGATAATGTAAAAAAATAGTATGGAAATCAAGCCCAGCCGCTCAACACGATTTTGCCTATGGTGCCACCTGCTTCAAGCTGAGCGTGCGCCTTGCGCAGATTGGCGGCGTTGATGGGTGATAGGCTTTCGTTGAGGGTGGTCTTCAGTACACCCTCATCCACCAGCTTGCCTATGCGATCCAGAATATGGTGCTGTTCTGTCATGTCGGCGGTCTGGAACATGGAGCGTGTAAACATCAGCTCCCATGCGAACGTTGCGCTTTTATTCTTGAGCAGATTGAGGTCCACCGGCTGTGCGGTTTCGACAATCGAGCAAATCTTGCCTTGCGGCTTGATGAGTTCGGCCATGACAGCAAAATAGCCATCGGTATCGTTGCAGCAGAAAATATAGTCTGGTTGGGGAATGCCGATTTCGCGCATTTGCGTCACCAGGTCATGCTGATGATTGATGACGTGCTGTGCGCCCAATTCCTGCACCCATCGCACGGTCTCAGGCCGCGATGCCGTGGCTACCACGGTCAATCCCGCCAGTTTGTTTGCGAGTTGGATTGCAATTGAACCCACGCCGCCCGCACCGCCTATGATAAGCAGGCTTTTATTGCTGTTCTGCGCTAAATCAAGCGCAATGCCCAGCCGGTCGAACAACGCTTCCCAAGCCGTCACTGCGGTCAGCGGCAAAGCTGCCGCCTGCTCAAAACTCAAACTCTGCGGCATGTGCCCTACAATGCGCTCGTCAATGAGCTGATATTCGGCATTGCAGCCCGAGCGCGTGATATCACCCGCATAAAACACTTTGTCGCCAGGTTTGAACAGCGTGCAATCCGGCCCGGTTTTAACCACTTCGCCAGCGGCGTCCCAGCCCAGCACCTTGGGCGTGGTCTCTACCTTATCCTTGGGTTTGCGCACTTTGGTATCGACCGGGTTGACGGCGATGGCATGCACACGCACCAGCAGATCGCGACCGCTAGCGACGGGGCTGGGCAATTCGACATTCATCAACGATTCAGGATCGCTGATAGGTAAATACCTAGTTAATGCAACGGCTTTCATGGCGGCTCCTATTTTTGTAGCGCAGGCACCCCCCGCCTGCCAACTTATCAAAAAAATACAGGCGGGGGGGTGCCTGCGCTACAACTTTATATAAATTCCGGTAAAACGTATTCAGCCAGCTCTTGCAATACCTCACCAGACGCACGTTTGCCGTATTTGACATTGAAAATCAGGTGATCCACGCCGATACGCTTGCTGGCACGCAAATGTACCAGTAAGGCATTCCTGCCCAGTCGGTGACCCAGGTGAATAGGCGTTGGCGCTTCGTTCGGGTTATCGGCAAGATCAATAAAATAAGACTGCGTGAATGGTTTATACTGCCCCGGCAATTCCGCTTCAACAGAATCGCGCCAGCGCTGGACAATCTGCGCCTGCGCTTCTATGCTGCGCGGGTAGCTCATCCAGCCATCGGCATTGCGCGCGATCCAGCCCAAATCCTGCTGGCTATGGCCGGTGACGAGCAAGGGCACATGCGAAGCTAGCGGCTTAGGGATGACATCGGCACCTTGCAGATGGCCGAAGCCGCTGCTGACTTGCGGGAAGAACTCTGACCAATAAATCTTGAGCAACTTGACCTCTTCGCGAAACATCGCACCGCGCGACTCAAAATCCACATTGAAAGCCGGGAACTCCACCACCCTATCGCCCGTAGCAATGCCCAGCAGCAAGCGGCCATTGGACAACTGGTCTATGCTGGCGGCGGCCTTGGCGATATGAATCGGGTGGCGCAACGGCAGGATGATAGATGCTGTCAGCAGCGCGATTTCTGTGGTCTGCGCGGCCATATAACCGAGATAAGCCCAGGGGTCGAACACTTGACCGACATCGCCAAAATTCGGGTCGCGCAGCGGCACATCGCGAAAGCCCAAGCTGGCAAAACCGGCTTTTTCGGCAAACTGCGCCAGCGCTACCTGGTTGAGCATGGTCGGCTGGTCGCGCTCAAAGACCTCGATCGGGAACATGATACCGAGCGTGAGTTTGCCGCGCTGGAACACACGCTGCCAGCCGCGGTTGGCTGTCGGCGATTGATTTGGATTAGGGGTATACATTCTGCTCTATAATAAAAAACACTGGCACATCCACAAAAGGGAGGAAAGCGATGTGCCAGTGTAGGCCCGAAATAGCCAGGGGAGGAGCTATCTACTTAGCCAAAAACTGATTTAAGCCTGGCCTTTGACTGCCAGTAAATCCACGGTTTCGATCACCGGCATCTCGGCCAGCAAGTCTGCGGCATTCGCCATTAGCGCCTCGGCAATCTTGCCGCTGAGGTGCGCCTGACGGCCATGCTCGTCGCTGAAGGTGTCGAAAATGCCAAAGGTGGTAGGGTCGAATTTGAGTGCGTACCAGGTAGCGGTTTCCGGCTCGTTTTCCACCAGCGGCAGTGCGGATTTCAGAAATGCTTCCAGTGCTGCTTCCTTGCCTGGCTTGGCGTGCAGACGTACATACAGGGCTAATTTCTTGCTCATGATTGCTCCTAATAAAAAAATAAAACACGAAGATGGTGGATACGCGCTATCGCGCTTATCCACCCTACTAAAAATCTAAATACTCGCTTCCAGCACTTCCCTGCTCTTATCCAGCGTCACATCCTGATGCTCACCGAGTTTGACCATGCCATGACTTTCAAGCTGCGCCAGCAGGGCAGGAATGGCATCCGCGCTAATGTTGTAGGCGGATAAGCGCGTCGGCACGCTGAGGCTTTCGAAAAAAGCGCGGGTATTCTGTATGGCCGCTTCGATGCGAGCATCCTCTGTACCTTCACTGATATGCCAGACGCGCTCGGCGTATTGCAGCAGCTTGGCGCGCTTGGCATCGCGGCGCAGGCTGAGCATAGTCGGTAAAATGATAGCCAGCGTCTGCGCGTGATCCAATCCATGCAGCGCGGTGATTTCGTGGCCTATCATGTGCGTCGCCCAATCGCTCGGTACACCGGAGCCGATCAAGCCATTCAAGGCCAGCGTGGCAACCCACATGAAATTGGCCTGCAAATCATAATCCTGCGGGTGTTGCAGAATTTTAGGGCCGATTTCAATCAGCGTTTGCAGTAGTCCTTCGGCAAAGCGGTCCTGCACGCGCGCTTCCACCGGGTAGGTCAGGTATTGCTCCATGATGTGCGTGTAGGCATCCACCACGCCGTTAGCCAACTGGCGCGGCGGTAGGCTGTAACTCTTGCTCGGATCGAGCACGGAGAACTGTGGAAACACATGCTCACTGGTAAAATGGAGCTTGTCGTGCAAGCCGGATGCAGTTTCGGTGCGTGAAATCACCGAGCCGTCATTCATCTCCGAGCCTGTCGCTGGCAAGGTCAGCACCGTGCCATAAGGCATGGCTTGTTTCACATTAGCACCGCGCTGGAGCAAAATCTCCCACGGGTCGCCCTCGGCATACACCGCCGCCGCGACAAACTTAGTGCCATCAATCACCGAGCCGCCACCGACTGCCAACAGATAATCCAGCCTGTTAGCCTTGATTTGGGCGACGGCTTTCATGAGCGTTTCATAAGTCGGATTAGGCTCGACGCCGCTGAATTCCTCGGCATAACGCCCACCCAGTGCGGCTTTGACTTCATCCAGCGTGCCATTCTTCTTGGCGCTACTTCCACCGTAAACAATCAACACGCGAGCCTCAGCAGGCACCAGTTTGTCAATTTCGGCGACCTTGCCCTTGCCGAAAGCGATGCGCGTCGGGTTGTAAAAATCAAAATTCAACATCAAAAACTCCTTAAAAATTACAGTTATTAGACCAGTCGACTAGTATTCGGCCTAATAAAAAGATCGTGCTCGATCAAGCCCCCAGTCTCACTTTCGTGGCATTCATGGCGCATTCAAGGGCTGCACGCGTGCGGCCTACCTTGGTCAAAAGCGTTGCGCCTATCCACATATAATAGATTTCTGCCGTGACAGTTATTGCATCGAGGTTGGCCGGAAACTCACCTTTGCTGATGCCCTCTTGTACGCAGTTGGTAAGGCACGCTATCACACGATCGGTACCATTCTTCAACGTAATACGCATGGCTTCGGAAAGATCCGTCACTTCTGCGCTCAATTTAACGACCAGGCATTTATCCGTTGTGGCATCACTAGACTGCGTATCCAGCCAGAACTGGAAAAATCCCAGCAGGCGGCTTGAAATGCTATTGCCGTTGTCTTTTAGGGTGTCCTCAAGCTGGCGCAGGTAGTCTTCAAAATAGTCTGCGAGCAAGGCGTCGCCAAACTGCTCCTTTGACTTGAAGTAGTGATAGAACGAGCCCTTGGGTACGCCTGCAGTGGAAAGTATCTCGTTGAGGCCGACCGCGGCAAAGCCCTTGCCGAGGATGATGCACTTGGCCGTATCGAGGATTTGCTGACGTGTATCGCCAAACTTTGTGATTGGAAGTTCATTACCCATAAGTGCATTATTGCATTAATTAGACCGGTCGTCTAGTTAAAATACAATAAAAAAATTCAATTTACTATGTGAAGAATTTAAATTGATTTAGATTTGAAAGAGGATGAATAAAAAATCTTCAGTAAGTGAAAACTCACAATCCGCTTTATTTTTTCTCTGTATGGTATTCATTGGTTTTGTAAATTTTCGTAAGTATTATGAAGGTCCGCTATGGGCCGGTTAATGCCCTTACAAATCAGTCAAGGTAATCAAATACCTCGACTGATTAAAAGCTACACTTCAGTCTGCTCTGCTATTTCTAGTGCATCATCGACTTCAATACCAAGATAACGTACCGTGCTTTCAAGTTTTGTATGACCCAAAAGTAGCTGGACCGCCCTTAAATTTTTTGTTCTTCGGTATATAAGTGTTGCTTTGGTTCTTCGCATGGTATGCGTGCCATAATTTATTGGATCAAGACCTATTTGTTCCACCCAATGATGCACTATCCTTGCGTATTGCCGAGTAGATAAATGAGGAGAGTCATGAATACGACTGGGGAAGAGATAACTATCACTACCCAAATGTTCATGAGTCATCCACTGAGCGATAGAAATGCGCGTTGGTTCTGTGATTTCAAACTGAACTGGGCGACTTGTTTTCTGCTGAATCACGATTGCCCGTGCAGAGATTCGATCCCCATGGGAGATATCTCTAACTTTTAGTTTAACTAAATCACATCCACGAAGCTTGCTGTCTAATGCTAAATTAAAAAGAGCTAAGTCTCGAAGTTGGTGAGATAACTCTAAGCGTATTCTGATTGCCCAAATCTCCTTCAATTTCAGAGGAGCTTTTTGACCTACTAACTTACCTTTATTCCAAGACTGAACACTGTTTTTGCCGATAACGGTTTCCATGATGATCTCCTAGGTTTATTAGGGATCAATAGTGTGTGCTTAATTTATCGAACTATCAGTTATCGGCCCAAAGCGGACATTTAGCCTTCTAATATTCTGTAACAGAAATTATTAAATCAGACTCTTCCAAATTTTAGAAAAATACTTGGTAACAGAATAAGATTAAGTAATGTGGATGTAAGTAATCCACTCACCACCACCACAGCCAGTGGATACTCAATTTCGTAACCAGAGATTGGCCCTTTCAATATGATAGGCATTAAAGCGAGTGATGTTGCTAATGCAGTCATTAGAATAGGTACTAGACGTTCCTGAGAGCCCCGCTTAACAATTTCCAACCCATGTTTTAGACCCTCAGTAGCATTTAAATACCGATAGTGACTAATGAGTAAAATACCGTTTCTGGCAGCAATCCCTAATACAGCAATAAAACCGACAATTGAGCCAAGTGAAATAACACCGCCAGATAAAAACACCCCAATTACACCACCTATGAGCGCAAAAGGTAATGAAGCTAAAAAAATAAGCGTATGTTGGTAAGATTTGAAATCAGCATACACAATTAAGACTATCGCTAATATCATTAAAAGAGTTAGGCCAAATAACTTTTGTGTTGCTGCTTTTTGCGCAGTGTATTCACCTAAATACTTTGGATAATACCCAGCAGGAAAAGACATCGCAGACACTTTGTTTTCAACATCAGCTGCCACAGAACCTAGGTCACGATTTTTAGCATTTGCGACAATATCAATGCGCCTAGAAACAGCTTCGCGCTTTATCTCATTTGGCATACCAACAAAATAAACATCTGCCACATCTTTAATTCTAAGCTGTGACCCAAAAGCAGAGTCTATCGGTAGTTGTTGGATGGCATTCAAATCTAGTTTAGTTTCTGAGCTACCTATCACTACCACATCTACTTTTTGCTGTGCCTCATATACCTCACCTACTTTTGTACCCTTAAGAATCATACTTGTGACTTTACGAATGTCATTGGTAGTAATGCCGTAACGTTTTGCTGCCTCTTGTTTGATACGTATTTCAATTTGAGGAATCAGTACTTGTGGTTCAACCTTTAAATCAGCAATACCATCTACTGATTGCATTGTGTTTTTAATCACTTCTGCTTGCTGTCTCAACACAGCTAAATCTGATCCAAAAAGTCTTACAACGATACTAGAGCTTGTACCTGATAACACTTCTTTACTGCGTTCTTTTAAATAGGTTTGCACATCGGTAAAAATACCTGAGTAGCCTTGCATAGTTTTTTGTATGGCTGTGACTGTTTTCTCGTAATTCACATTAGGATCAATACTGACCCATAACTCAGTGAAGTTAGGGCCAACCACTTCATCAGCAGCCTCTGCACGGCCAATATGCGCCCCGAAATTTCTTACCCCTGGAATAGCCAATAAGTCATTACTTGCGCGAATACTCATTTTTTTCATTTGTTCAATGGAAGATCCTGGACGTTCCAGAAAATGCATCAAAAAATCTGTTTCTTTAAACTCTGGTAAAAATTCAGACCCAAGTAAAGTTGACCCTGCAATGGTTGCAACAAACGCTAGCGCTGTAGCAATAAATATCTTTTTAGGCTTGGCGAGAGTGGTATCTAATAACTTGGCGTATTTGGAATGGAGCCAACTAACAATAGCAATTTTTTTTTCCTCATCTTCTGCATTCAGCAACATAAAAGACAATGCAGGAGTGACTACTAGCGCCACCATCAATGAAGCTAAAATAGCGAATAAATAAGCCATTGCTAAAGGCTTAAAGAAAGCGCCTGCTATGCCGTCTAAAAAGAATACGGGTAGAAAAACTACCATCACAATCATCGTGGCGTAAACTACAGCACTACGCACTTCAAGTGAAGCATTCACGATAACGCTGAGTTTAGATTGAGGTTTCTCTAATAGATTATTTAACTTTAAGCGTCTGATTATATTTTCCACATCAATAATCGCATCATCCACAACTTCGCCTAGCGCAATGACTAACCCTGCAATGACCATCGTATTCATGCTGACATTAAATGCAGTGAGCACTAAAACAGCACTAATGAGTGAAAGTGGAATAGCACAGATGCTAATGAGCGCAGCACGTTTGTTACGTAAAAAAACCATGAGAATAAGCGCAACTAAGAGAGCACCAAGTAGCAACGCATGCTGTAAGTTATCAATCGCACGCTCAATAAAAGTGGCTGGCCTAAAAATGGTGGAATCAATCACTAACTCTTTGAGTGCTGGCTTGAGTTCAGCCAGGGCGGCCTCTACATTTTTTGTAACTTCAATCGTATTGGCATTTGGATGCTTTTCGACAATTAGCAACAAACCGTCACCATGATTTATTACCGCATCACCAATGGCAGGTGGCGTGCCAACCTGAATATCTGCAACATCTCCTAAAAGAATAGGAGCACCGTTTTTAAAATCAATAACTGTATTTGCTAAATCTTCAGGTTTAGTCGTTAAGTTTTTATGCCGTATGGCAATACGCTGATTTGGGGTATCGACAAAGCCGCCAGACTCAATACTGGCTGCATTGCCTGAAGCCGTCATTACCTGCTGTAGTGTTACTCCCCTAGTGCGCAATCGCTCGGGGTTAACGACTAATTGCAACTGCTTGTCGCGTTGCCCCCAAACCGCTACGTTTGCAACACCTTGAACTGACATTAAACGAGGTCTTATCGTCCACATAGTCAATGTGCTGATATCCATTTGGGAGAGAGTTTTAGAGCTAACCCCAACTTTTAGTACGCGTGATAGTGATGACAATGGCGGCATCATCACAGGTGGTTTTGCCACAATAGGCAATCGGCTAGCAGCTAGACTTAAGCGCTCCTGCACATATTGTCTTGCCTGAAATAGATCAGTACCCTCCTCAAACAACAAAACGACAGAGGACAAACCTAGTACCGATTTTGAACGAAGTGTTTTCAGTTGAGGTGTGCCATTCAATGCCTGCTCAAGTGGCATGCTAATCAATTGTTCAGTTTCTTCTGTGGACAACCCAGGCGCTTCTGTTTGGATTTCTACTTTAATTGGGGCAAATTCAGGAAATACGTCCAGTGGTGCCTGCCTGATGGTATTTAATCCAACCGCAATAAGAATTAAAGAAATAAACAGTACGACAAAACGGCCGCTCACTGCAGAGTAAATGATTTTTTTTAACATATTTAACCTATGCGATTAGTGAGCAAAGCCTGTTTCAACACCGAACAACTCTAACGCACCATTCACCACAATCTTAGAGCCTTCAGGTGGACCATCACTGATGATGGCTCGATTGCCGCTTACGTAATCTAAAAAGACTCTTTTACGCTCGTAAAGATTTTTAGATTGCTGTGTGTATACCCAGCTGCCACCATATACATCAAATACAACAGCAGACCATGGAAGTGTTAACGCTTTATTAGATTTGCTTTGGGTATTGAGCGTGACAGATACGCGCTGCATAGGTCCTAATGCTGACTGGTCACTTTGAATCGCGTAGTAGAGATGCTTAGAACTTGTGAGCAGATCTGCTGTTGGCGGAGCCTTAACTGGTTTTGCAATCAGATATTCTGCCTTTGATGTTGCTGATAATGGCTGGATTTTAGCTTCTGCCTGCTGATCGATAGCTTCTAAATCACCTGCTGGAATGGGTACGCGTACCCAAAGTGAATTTAGCGTAGAAATCTCAACGATAGGGTTACCTGCAGAGACTAATTGATCAGTGACTGCAAATATATTGCTGACAATACCTGCTTTAGGCGTTTTAATATCAATCGGCTCAACTGTGCCTAAGTTAACCACTTTGTATAAGGCATTTCGCTTTGCATGTGCAGCTTCCAAGTTTCTAAGTGCAATTTCATGTGCAGCGTTTGCGTCATCGACATTACGCTGACTCCCCACTAAATCTTCAAGCAATTTTTTGGCGCGATTGAGTGCAATTTGAGTGGCATCAACCTGTGATTTCGTTACATTAACTAAACTATCGGCATCCGCCAGCGCATTCACTAAATTAGCACGTGCATCTGCAGAAATAATGGGCTGAATGCGATACAGCAATTGGCCTACTTTTACCTGCTCACCTGACTTTAACTGGCTTTTCTCAAGAGAGATTAACTTCCCAGAAATAGGCGCTGAAACACTGACCACCCCGCCTGCAGGCAAGATAATTTCACCACCATATGTTTTGTTAGCTGTTAACGATTCATACTTAATCACCCCAATTTGAATGCCCAACTTACGAAATGAATCATCACTAAGATTGACAGTATTTAACGTGCTTTCTTGAACAACAGCCTGCAAAGGTTGATGCAGGGCTTTAGATGGTTGATTAGCCTCTGCGATCAACTTAATGCAAATCAACAAAATTGTGATTGTCATAAAACCTACTGCAAACCACATTTTTTTCTGATTCATGTTTATTCTCAATAAGGATTTCTTAATATCTAGGGCTATAAATTTCATTATTTGGCATCCAATTTTTTGCTGCTGTTGCGCATTAACTCTGCGTACTTTGCAATAAGGCCTGCTTTCAGCTGCACTTCTCTCATTTGAATATCCACAAACTGGCGATTTGCCTCAAGCGTTTGTAAGTAAGAAATATCGCCTTTTTGATAAGCGTTTTCTGTCAGTTGAGTCATTTGCTTCATTGAGGGCATGAGTGTATTTTCAAGTACACGCAAATCATGGCAAGATTGTTGATATTGAAGATGTGAGACTTTTAATTCTAGTACTGCCTGTTGCTTGAGTGCTTCAAGACTCAATTCAGCCTTTTCCAGCTCGGCTTCTGCACGGCTAACAGCGCCTTGATTCTGATTAGCAATTGGAATAGTTGATCGGATAGCAGGCCCAAGCGTATGCCCATTCACTAAACCACTCGTAGCATCTGCTGTGCCAGTAAACTTTAGCCAACCCAATTTAGATAATTTAATTTTCTCTTTAGAGGCATTAATTAAATATTGGGCTGATAAGATATCTGGGCGTTGCCCTAGCGATTGTGTGAGTAAGTAGTCAACTTCATTTACATTACAAGCAGGAACAAGATTGGGTGCTAATGTAATAGCATTGTATTTTTGCCCAACTCCAAGAGCATAGAGAAGACTTTGCATTTTGACTTTTACATCATATTCCGCGAGCTCCCAGTCGCGTTTTGCTATAGCTGCATCATTCTGAGCAAGTAAAATATCTTTGCCATTGATATCGCCTGCTTCGAGTCTTTTTAGCGAGAGGGTATAAATATTATTGCGTAATTTGTAAGATGTTTCAGTCACACTAAATTGCTCTTGTGCCAATACTGCTTGAGCGTAAGCAATACGCACGTCCTTAATGAGATTAAGACCCGACTGTGTAAGACGATTTGCGACCGCATCGGCTTCGTGCTTCATTGTGCGCAATCTAATTGGCCGTAACCATAGCGCCTCAATTGGTAAATCAATCGCATAGCGGTATGGTTTATTAGACACACCAAAGGCAAACAGCAATTCAGGATTTGGCAGTAAACCTGCATTGACTAAATCTGCTTTTGCTAACTTAAGATCAATTAATAAAGCCTTAAATGCCGCATTATTATTTAATGCGTACAGCACTGCTTCAGTTTCACTCAGTGAGCTTTTTTCTTGTAATTTGATCTCAAGACGCTGTATATCATCAACTGTATTGCTAGATAGTTGCATATCGTAAGCAACCACATTGTTAATTACACCTGCATTATCTGTCGTGTTAGGGATAGACTGGCAGCCAGTGCTTGCAGCAACAGTGGCTAGTAAAATAAGGCGATTGATCAACTTAAATGGCATCGTGCATCACATACTTAAATAATCTTGCGTGCACTGTAATGACTTAAACTTAATGGAAACTTAACAGACGAATTAATTTCTTTAAGTTTCCATTAAGTAATGCATGGCAAAATCAAATTATAAAATGTAGTGTTGCTTAGCTTTCGCTATTGAAATAGTTAAGGATATTTTGTGCGAATATTATTAGTTGAGGATGACGAGATGATTGGTCAAAGCCTACAGAAGGCTTTGAAAACTCATGCTGTGAATTGGGTCACAGATACCTTTGCTGCTGAGCACACCTTAACCTTAGAGGCTTATGATTTAATCTTATTAGATTTAGGCTTACCCAAGCGGTCTGGGCTTGAATACTTGATTCAATTACGTAAAAAAGGTGTAACGATACCAGTACTAATTATTACAGCACGCGATAGTGTTGAAGACCGTGTGAAAGGCCTTGACTGCGGTGCTGATGATTATCTTCTAAAGCCATTTGCATTAGAGGAGCTGGAGGCGAGAATCCGTGTCCTGACAAGACGAAAACAAGATCGCACTAACCCATTGATCACTTATGGTGATGCCAGTCTAAACCCATCTACCTATACATTAAGTTATCTAGGTATCACTGAAAGACTATCAATCAAAGCATTTAATATCATGCAAACATTGCTAGAAAATCCGGGTGCAATTTACTCAAGAAGCCAATTAGAGGAAAAAATTTATGCTTGGGATGAAGAAGTAGAGAGTAATGCTGTAGAAGTACATATTCATACTATCAGACGAAAGTTTGGTGCTGAGATAATTTTAAATGTAAGGGGTGTTGGCTACACCTTTCCAAAGGTGAAAACCAATATATGAATTATTCCATCAAACGTTTTTTGTTGATTTACATCACACTGTCGATTCTGGTTATATACGGCCTGATAAGTTATGCATCTTATTGGGTCAGTAAAGAAGAACTTAATGAGTTGTACGATGCTAATTTACAACAAGTAGCTAGCGCAATTGCTGCACAACATCTTGCAATTGAAGATGTGACTCATCTCTACAATAATAGTCAAGTGGGCGCAGGTCTTAAGATAAAAAGTGAAGAGGAATTATACGTGCGCGTATTGGCTAAAGATGGTGCGGCACTCTATGTCTCTCATCCAGAAGCTAAAGTGCCATTTCCTTCTATGACAGGTCTTTACACGCAAAGATACCAGAAAAATCAATGGCGATTTTTTGCGATCAAAGTAAATCAAGAAACCATTCAAGTAGCCCAATCTTTAAAGTTAAGAAAAAAAACGATTAGAGATACTGCTATTAATTTAATGCTTTCGCAGCTCTTGTTCATTCCTGTTTTAGTCATATTAATTTTCTGTGCAATCCGAAAAGCCCTTTCACCCTTAATTGTGTTGACCGCTGAAATTCAACACAGAAATAGCTTAGATTTAAAACCATTTCAAGATGACAAAGTGCCAACAGAGATAAAGCCTTTAGTGCATTCACTGAATATATTCATGGCTAAAGTATCTGACATGGTGGGAGTGCTAAAGCGTTTTACCTCAGACGCTGCGCATGAATTACGCACGCCAATCACTGCGCTGAAATTACAACTTACTTTAGTCGAGCAAGCTACTACAGACGCAGAGCGAGAAGTTGCTGTCCATAGCCTGAAAACTGGTATTAATCGATCGGAACAATTGGTTAGTCAATTACTGACATTAGCGCGTATTGAACCAAATAGTCAGGCCAAGGAGATTCAGCAAATCAATATGTTAAACCTGATAAAGGAATGTATTGAAGGCTTGCTGCCTCTGGCACATGAAAAGTCTATTGATTTAGGATTAAACACTTCAGAAGAGTTATTGATATTAGGGGTTCGTCATGAGATTGCAATCCTCATTAACAATATTGTTGACAATGCAATTCGCTACTCACCAACTAATGGAAAAATAGATGTTTGTTTGTTATCAGATTCACAAAATATAATTCTGGAGGTAAATGATACTGGCACAGGAATACCAACTTGCGAACTTGAGCGGGTATTTGAACGGTTTTACAGAGGGGATAATAAAAATATTGATGGATCAGGATTAGGCCTTTCTATCGCTAAAGAAATTGCAACACAACATGGTGCAAATATTGAGTTGATCAATCTTAATCCTGGTCTTTCTTTCAAGGTCAAATTTATTATTTAATAAGTTTTTTAATGTCCGCTTAGGGCCGAAAACGACGACATGAAACGGCCCTAAGCGGTCATTAGGTCACTGGAGGCGATGATTACTATCCCATCAATTATCTGTTGCTAAAGCTTTCCAAAAGTCTAATGAGAATGGCAAAATGAAACTTTCTGCATTAGTTGATTTAAGAGTTTAATAATATGATTAATGACCAGCCAACATCCGAATTGTCACGAGAAGAAATCAATCAATATACTGGCACTGTTATGTTGGAGTTTGGTGCTGAGTGGTGTGGCTATTGCAAAGCGGCACAAGTAATTATTTCATCGGAGCTTGCTCTATACCCTAATATTCGTCATATCAAAATTGAAGATGGCAAGGGTCGCAGACTTGGCAGGACATTTGCTGTAAAGCTTTGGCCAACCTTAATTTTTATGAAAGATGGTATTGAGTTAAAACGTTTAGAAAGGAAATTTAATTCAGAAGATATTAGTACAGCATTAATCACAATTAGTAATGATTATAGTTAACTACAATCGTCTTTTATGGGCCTTAAGCCACATTGTATTCATGCAGTGAAACGCGCTACTTAAGAGTTATATGCATAAACGGAGCATAGACACGGACCTTAGTTTAGGAATACTAAAATCCGTGCTAAACGCCTTACTTTGTGAAAATTATTCCGCTTTTAAATGCGACAATTCACTTAAACCACTATTACCATCGGCATAAGCGTCTTTAAAGCTTTCACGTTTTTGCCAACGTTGCCAAAAATAATCCAAGTATTCAAAACGTTCGTCTAATGGGGTTTGGTTAGTCGGAAATTTAGAGAAAGCAATAGCCGTGCACAAGGTGATATCCGCAAAAGTTGGGTGTTGTCCGCCCAAAAGCCATTCACGTCCATCCGCAAGATGTTGATTCACCAAGCTAGCGTGTGCCAATGCTTCTTTACGGCAATGCTCACCCCATTGAGGATTGCTTGTTAATTCAATTTTCAGCCCCAATCCTTGATGCATCACATGAAACATAGTGACAATCCGATACAGCACATGCGTAAAGATTCGATTGTCCCACATGGTGTCCTGCCCTTGCTCTAGCGCCGTTTCGCCCATTATTTTTCGCCCAGAAAATTGCTGATCCATGTAGCGCGCAATTCCGGTTGATTCCGATAAAAAATGACCATTACCTAAATCTAAGGTGGGTGTCTCACCCCAAGGATTCATTTTTAAATGCGGCCATTTGCGTTGCTGACCACCTGGGGCCATGTCATAAATCACCTCTTCAACCTGTTGAGTAATGCCTTTTTCATGCATAAATAATCTCAACCGTTGCGGGTTAGGAAATGCTGATGGCGAGGTGTAGAGCTTTAATTTTGTGGTCATTTTCGATTCAACTCCATGTCTTTAAAAAATTAATTTTTAGCTTACTTAAATTCAATGTGCCTAAGTGCCGGCACATGCTAACAATTACTGGCCTAAGCGGCGACCGTAACTCACAGCATAAGCTGCAGGTCTGGCTAATAAAATCGGGTCTTCAGAAGCTTCAATACCATCAACTAAATTCAGGGGATTAAACATGGTGGCTTTTTCAAATTGAGCACCATTGGCTTGAACCTGTTTTAAGCTGATAGTGCCAAGTAGCACTTGTTTTCTATCTTCAGGCCATACTTTTGTCGCATCATTAATTGCATCCCCTGGCTCGGCTAATTGTGCAGACAAAGTATATTGAACAACATTTTCCGACAGGCGTTTGGGCAAATCGGTAAACAAATAATCCGGTGCTGCAGCAGTGGCTTGTTCTTTAGATAAAAATGCCGCTCCTTTCACTGGAGTAATGCTATAACGTGCATACTGACTTTTGCCTGAGGCATTGGTAAATTTAAAGGCGTTTACCCCATAAAAAGGCTGTGTGGCAAAGCTGACTGGCGGTAATTTGGGCATTTGCACAAATTGCATGGCCGCAGGATGTGTGCCTAGAAATTTTTCTATAGGACTAGGATTAACGGCATCAGGGCCAGTTGCAGCAACGGCATTGAGCAAGCCTAAGAAATCCTCTGGATTCGCGGCTGGAAAACCGTTAGTTGAAATACTCACAATATCGGTATAAGTGCCATCTTCTAACTGAAATCGAATGGCAATCCCTTTTGGAAAGGCATTGCCGTTGGCATCAGGAATCGTTGGCACACCCGTTGCATTTGAAAAACGCACCACTACAGGGCTTGGCTTGCTTTGCATATGCACGGCTTTAGTAAGGCTAGCCGCTGAACTGGCAGGAACAAATTCACCTTGCACGACAACACCTTTTGCATGATTTGCACGGTATCCGGCATGTGGGCCACCAGACAATTTGGTCAGCGTATCAACAATTTGTTCTACTGTTGGCTTTTCAGGCGCTGGTGTTTCTTGCGTTTTGGCCGCTTCTTCTGCAAATGCAGCGCTTGCCGCTAAGAGCATAGCGACTAAAGCGGTTTTTTTTGGGCTGGACAATATTGAGTTATTTATCATAATATTTACCTTATAATTGGTTAATCGTTGATTCATCATTGATTTTAAACGCCGTGACGTTTTAACCAATCACGTGTGAGTTGCCAACTATAATCAGCGGCCGTTTTGTTGTAAGTGGGGCGATAATCCGCATAAAAGCCATGATTCACATTAGGGAATACGATAATTTCAGAACGACTACTCGACTTTTCGAGCCCAGCTTGCATTTGGTCAATTACCTCTGGCTTAATAAAACTATCGGTTGCCGCATATAAGCCAAGTACTGGCACTTTAATTTGCGACGCAATATCAATTGGGTCGTTTGCTTTAATGTCTGATTTCATGCCGTTTAATAAGCCATAATAGGCAACTCCTGCTTTAATGCTGGGGTTGTGGTTGGCATATAACCAAACAGTGCGGCCACCCCAGCAGAAACCAACGGTGGCTACTTTGGCAACGTTGCCCTTTTTATTGGCTTTAACAAATGATAACGTCGCATCCAAATCACTCATTACCTGTTGATCTGGGACTTTTGCAACCACTTTACTTAATATTTCGCCAATATCATTCATCTGCGACACATCACCTTGGCGCGCGAACATTTCTGGCGCAATAGCCAAATACCCTAATTTAGCAAATCGACGGCAAACATCTTTAATGTGTTCGTGCACACCAAAAATTTCTTGAATGACTAAAATAACAGGGAAATTTTTCCCTTTGGCAGGCATTGCTTGATACGCTGCAATTTCACCATCGGCCACTGGCACCTTAACTTCACCCGCTTTAATGCCAGAGGTATCCGTACTAATCGCTTGCGCCAGCACAGGTTTTGATGCCAGTGCAAAGCCCATTGCCAAGCTAGTCATCATAAATTCACGACGGGTAAAACCTGCTTGTTGATCCGGACTGATTGTATTGAAGTCAATCGGTTTTAAGCCATAAGTATTTAAATGCATGCTAATTCCTTTATTGATTGTTGGATTTTAAGTAGTTAAAAATGATGAGTTAACGAGCGGCTTTAACCGCGTTTAAATTGGAATTTAAATGCGCTCTTAATGCAATAAGCTGTTGATTAAGCAATTTAATTTCTGGCAATGTACATCCAGTATTGCAAGATACACTGGCAGGGATATGAACTACATCACCGCGTAATGACTGACCTAAAGACGTTAGCGCAATAATGACTTCGCGACCATCAATAGCTTCACGCTTGCGTGTAATCAGCGCTAGTTTTTCAAGTCGTTTGAGCAAAGGCGTTAACGTGCCCGAATCTAAAAATACTCTTTCACCTAACGCGTTAACGGTCATCTGATCTTTTTGCCATAACACCAGCAATACAAGATATTGCGGGTACGTAAGCCCAAACGGCGCTAATAACGGCTTATAAATTTTCGTCATCGCATGAGATGCCGAATAGAGCGCAAAGCACATCTGCTCATCCAAATTCAATATCGATTGCTCATTAAGGTCGCTTGTTACGCATTCATTTTGCATAATTTGTATTCTTAACTAATTATATTGATCGCAATTATATTGTGCACAATTTATTTGTGGCAAGCATTATTTTTGCTCTATCTATAATAATTAACAACTAAATTAAGAGATGTAAATTTTTTAGTTACGCCTAGATTACAATTAAAATAAATCAATAGAGGAAAGTCCTTATAAAGAAAGATTTGATTATGACAAACAAAGCAATCATTCTTGGTACCGGCGGTGGTTACGATAAAATCTTTGTGGCTCAGCGCGAGGCAAAAGATCCTAACACTGGAGAAATTACCGTCCGACTTCACGCCAACTCACTTAACTATCATGATTTTGCAGTTGTAAGTGGTATGTGGGGACCTAATGAACCAAGGATTCCAATGGCAGACGGCGCAGGAGTTGTAGTAGCTGTGGGTGATGGCGTGACAGAGTTTTCTGTAGGGGATTATGTTGTTAGTACTTTTTATCCCACATGGCTATCCGGAAAGCCTGTTGTAGAAGGCTTTGCTACTACACCGGGGGATGGTGTAGATGGATATGCACGCGAAATAGTAACGGCTTCAACAAATGCATTTACATTAGCACCTAAAGGATGGAGCCATATTGAAGCTTCAACCCTGACCACAGCAGCACTAACTGCATGGCGGGCTTTAATGTCTGACGATGCGTTGAAACCAGGCGATACAGTTTTGGTACAAGGTACGGGAGGGGTATCAATCTTTGCACTACAATTTGCCAAAATGGCAGGTGCGAATGTGATTGCAACATCGTCCAGTGACGAAAAATTAGATAGATTAAAAGCCCTAGGTGCTGATCATCTCATCAACTATCGCAAAAACGATAAATGGGGTGAGATTGCATACGAAATGACAGGTGGCGTTGGAGTAGATCATATTGTTGAAGTAGGTGGACCAGCAACGCTGAATCAGTCCATGGCTGCTGCACGTGTTGGAGCACATATTTCAGTGATTGGCATCCTGACGGGCTTAGGTGGAGAAGTATCAATTGTGACTGCTCTCATCAAGCAATTAAGACTGCAAGGTTTAATTGTAGGTAATCGCTCTCAACAACAAGATATGGTGAAAGCTATCAATGTAAATAGAATGCTACCTATCATTGATAAGGTATTCCAATTGGAAAACATTGTCGATGCATTCAAGTATCAAGAGACTAATAAACATTTTGGTAAAATTTGTCTAGAAATGTAGTGTTCTAAGCCTTATGTGTAGAGAATATTTATTGTTTAAGTATGTCACTTACAGCAACTAGAACCCTGCTAAGGTGATTTCTTCAAATTTAGATTATTAGGGAAAGTTGGAGCTGGTCACTTACGATCCATTCTATCCATTTAAAAAATAATGAATTTTTCAAGAAATCAAATTTTAAGAATCAAAGTCCTTTCGTCGGGTATTTTTAGCCTAATACTCACTATGGGTATAGCAAGATTTGCCTACACACCTTTACTTCCGTTAATGCATGATCAGGCTGGCCTAGGTCTATCTGAAGCAGGCTTGCTTGCAGCTATTAATTATTCTGGTTACTTATGTGGTGCAATAATCGCATCTTACATAAATGACCTCATTTTAAAAGATAGACTTTATCGAATTGGAATGATCGTTGCCGTATTAAGCACATTCATGATGGGTGCATCAGATCACTATATGATTTGGGCGCTATCACGATTTATGGCGGGTCTAAGTAGCGCTGCAGGTTTAATGCTTGGAAGTGGGCTTATTTTGAATTGGTTGACTCGCTCTGATCACCGAAACGAACTAGGCATTCATTTTTCAGGAGTTGGTTTAGGCATTGCTGTTTGCTCACTCGTTATTATAGTGACAAGCCCTTGGTTAAAATATACAGAACAATGGTATGTTTTGTCAGTTTTGGGTCTTGCATTGTTAATTCCTATACTTAGTTGGTTACCTCCCCCAAATAAATCAATTATTACTAAATCAGGCACCTTAATGTTAGATAACCCGCCTGACCAATTATTTCTAAAAATATTTATGGCAGCATATTTTTGTGCGGGTTTTGGATATGTTATTACTGCGACCTTCATAGTTGCAATAGTAAATTCTCTGCCCGGTCTTGCGGGTAAGGGTGAATATGTGTTTCTTGTAATAGGTATAGCAGCTGCTCCATCCTGTATATTTTGGGATTTAATAGTGCGTAGAATTGGGGAGCTTAATTCACTTTTAATCGCTACTATTATTCAAATTATCGGTATTTCACTACCCATAATTATGAATAATACGTTTGGTGTGATGACAAGCGCGATTTTATTTGGAGGCACATGTATGGGAATTGTTAGCATAACACTCACTATGGCTGGACGTTATTTCCCAACAAATCCTGTAAAGATGATGGGGAAAATGACAATTGCATACGGTTTGGCACAGATAATTGGACCAAGTTTTATTGCTTATATCGCTTCGAAAAAAGACAGTTACTCACAAGGCCTTACGGTTGCTGCAAGTATTATGTGCGTAGGAGCAATATTGTTTTATATACTCGGTAAACTAAAACAATCGCCGACAACTTAAAAGCCGCTAATTAGCAGTTTTAAATCAAACTTCAGTATTCAAATGGTTGCAATTAAATAAAGACTGTCCGCTATAGGCCGAGGATGTGTCAAAACGTTAGAATCAGTATTTGTAATTATGTCTTGCAGCAAAAGTGTTAATTGTTTAGATCACACTTTATTATACAGCTTTGACATGAAGTTAGGCCACAGGCCTTATGTAGCCACCGCCTTCATTAATGCCTCACTCCCCATGATGTTCATCACGCGTTTCATGTTGTATGCCAGTCCTTGAGAAAATGGCAGAAATAGTTTTTTTGCAGATACACCATTTTTTTGAATGAACACTTTTTCATTCGTTAATCCTGGTGTCATGATCATTCTTCTATCTATTATTTTATAGACTGATCATTTTGGAGATGCGCTACCTGTTCATAAATAGATCATTTGCAACATTGCCTAATAGTTTTCCAAGCTGGAAAACTTCAGATTTATAGCGGAGATTAATGGCCCCAGTTTTGGTGGTGAAGGTTCTACATCAACGTGGATACCCAATTTACGTAACGCATTACTGCAAACAGGTCCAATCGAGGCGACCAGGATTTTGTTTATGTTTGCAAGCAGGCTTTCAGCACGATGCATATCTTTCGCCAGATTGAATAAATTATCTGCTTGTGACGCACTTGTAAAGCAAACCATATCCACTTCGTTTTTATCCAGGGCATCCATTAAATGAATTAGAGGTTGAGGATCTGGCATGCTCCAACGATAGGTCGCAATCTCAGTAACTTTCGCTCCTTTGGATTCAAGCCTTTCTTGTAACTCTTTGTTTGTGTTCCCATAGCGCTGCACGACTACCTTCTTGTCGCGCAAATCTAATTTATCAAGCAATTCAATAATTTCATTGGTTGTGTAAGGACTTTCAGCTAACAAGTCTATGCGCACCTTATAAGCACGTAAAGCCGCACTAGGTTTGGGTCCACGAACGACCACCAATGAATCATTCAATATCTGCTGAAGCTTTCCCGTGAGATGTAAATCGTCAGTTGTATGAAGTAGGACCTTAACCCCGACCCCTGTCTGAAAAATGAATATGTCTGGGGCATCATGATCCCAGTTATGAATCAATTCAGAGATGTGGTCATGGTCTACATCAGGGGTTTCTGCCAATGCAGGAGCGGAAAGGGGGATGCCTTCGTATTTTCTGACTAGGTCTGCGAGTTGAAGAGCTGAGCGGCTTTCCAATATGGCGATCGTTTTATTTTTCATGGTTAGTTGATACTTTGGAATTTTCAATGAAATAATAAACGATTACCGCGACAACTCGTGCAATTTAAAGTGCTGTGGAATTTTTAACTTGTGTTAAATTCACAGATTGATAATTATCAATCCCGTTTGAAATCTTACAAAATAACAGCAACTGCCTACGATAGCACAGGATATTAATCCTGAAGGTCTGCTCTGGGCCGGAAGTTGACCTTCTAAAACAATCATATTCACTATGTCTGAAAACTAAAATCTCACTGGTTTAAATGAGTTATTATTTTTATTTCGATTCTTTTTGATGATCTGTATCTTCAGATTTGTTAGTAGCAATCCCTTCGTTATACTGGATAAGGCTCAATTTATAAACTTTTTTCTTCAGTTATACGACGCTTATAAAAGATTCATTTTAAGGGTTAATTAGTATTAATATATAGCATGTTTATATCACACATATAATATAACCTATTGTTTCTATTATATATTTTTGTTGACATATTAATCTTTATTCTTTATGATTTATTCATGTTAATTCATTCCACATCATCTACAAAACACCCTGCGCTTTATCTAAAGCGTATCGGCTCAACTGGTCGATCTCTAATATTGTTTCGAGATAATCTTCCTTTTTATGTAAATAGTTAACCGTCATTCACATGACGGCACTGGAGCTGTCATGTCAAATGATTTAATTTATCCTATTGCAGATGTGCACGACATTAAGAAGCGTGTAGACGACCTGCAATTCCGTTCAGACGATGTTAAGGGTCGAGTCGGTCCCACTCTTAAAAAACTTTGGAATCCAGAACGCATCTTGCGTTCAGTGCCAGAGAGCGTTGACCTAAATCCATTACGTTCAAGATTCCCTCAGTTCGAAGCTGTTATCGATTTTTTTGAGAACAGCATTGTAAGTTTCAGTAAACTGGGCTTGCCTTTTGAAATTCAACCTATCCTCTTACAAGGGGATCCAGGGTTAGGTAAAACATACTTTGCCAGTGAACTGGCAAAATGTATTAATCTACCTTTTTTTGAAATTTCAATGACTACCACCAGTGCTTCTTTTAGTTTAAGTGGTAGTAGCATTCAATGGTCAGAAGGTGCTACTGGATTTATTGCGGAAACATTAGCAAGTAGTGAAGTGGCAAATCCATTCATCCTAATTGATGAGATTGATAAAGCCTCTTCAGATAGTCGTTACAACCCCATGAATGTGTTCTATGGTTTACTTGAATCTCATTCGGCCGCACGCTATAAAGATGAAGCTTTAGATCTTGTTATAGATGCTAGCCGTATTGTTTGGATGGCAACTAGCAATGATCTCCAACACGTTCCAGCACCTATTTTATCTAGAATGCGCGTCTTCCTAATTGAGCAACCCCATCCAAGCATGATGTCATCCGTGATTAAGAGCATCTACGATCACATTATTATGAATAAACCCTATGGCAAGTTACTTAATCCATCAATGGATGACGAGCTTATTGAGCATCTCAGTACATATTCACCCAGAGCGGTGAAATTAGCAATCGAAGAAGCAGCCTTTAAGGCAATCCGCAATCAACGCACGGCCATTTATTCTAGCGATTTACCCGTATTGGAAAAGGGGAAACATCGTGTTGGGTTCATCTAACAAAGTACAAGAAGAGGACCAAGTGTTTTCCAGTCAAGCCTACTTCAGGGTTCTATGCCTTAACACTAAAATTCATGTTTCAGATTCCACAGAGATCAAGTTTCCAAAAGGTTGGGTATCAATTATTGAAGAGTTTGTGGAACAAATGAAAGCTTATTCGATTGCGATTAACAACGTTTCAGATGTGTATTCTGTACTAGATATTCACTTTGATGCTTCTAAGACCAATAAAGAAGTCCTAGTATGGCGTGCAGCAAACAAAGCTAGGAATTTATCAAAAGGTATTTGTGCAAATTGTGGAGATTCAAAGGGCCTAAGACAAAAAGTAAGAACTACCATGTTTTGTGAAAATTGTGCTAAAAGTACACACAAAACCAATAAAACAGGAACTTGGCTGGATAAGTACTAATATTGCATATTGATCGTTTACTAATAAATGTTTTTTCGCCTATTGATGCTGAAATTAATAAGAGGAGTACTACATCTTCATATTTATATATGAATTTTCATGTTCAAAATTGTAAAAAAATTTAATATCAATTAAACATTTAAACATCAACGCTTAATTCGTTTATTAGCATCCTTCAATAACTGATATACATATGGATTAAAAAGATCATAATCGTGATCAAAAGGGAGTTCGTAAGCTTCTGCAATCCATTTTGCAACTGCTGCTGAACGACTAATGCCGCCTTGGCAATGAACTATCATTTCTTCAATATCTGGAGCGGTTTGATGCACAAATTTAACAATCGTCGTGGCATCTGCAAGTGTCATTGCAATTCGAGGGATTTTTCGTTCTTTACGTTTAATGACCTCGGGGTTTGTATCATCAAACTGTATTGGAAGTACGCTGTACCATCCTGACTGGAGAATAGCAGGAGATGTGTTTGGTTGTGTTATTGAAATGATAGCTGAGCTAACAGAACCAAGTTTTTGTTCTGCAGCTGCGCGATTGATAAAAGTTACTTTTTGCATAATCATCTAAAATTAACACTTCATAATTAGATACAAACGTTAAAAAGATATTATCTTTTAATATTTAAAAAATATCATTTAAACGGTTTATGTAGTCATACAAACATGTTTATTAACATTCTTAATCATTTATTAAATTTAATAGCTTGAAACTTTGGTAATTGGCGACAATTGCTAACCCCTTCCAGTTGTCTCGGCGAATTTCTCTCAAGAAAATCTAAATGGTTAATCAGGCTAATTGGTACGGTGTCCAATAGGTCAATTTCGAACTCACGAAACACAAATATTACTGGATGTGATTGGGAAAACTCCGTATTAAATACTACTCTTTGCATGAAGTACACTTTTAGTTCCTCATTTTATTCAATAGCTTAATTGCCCATTTACCTGCCTGTTCCTCACTAATGATTTCGTTTCTGGGAGTAAACATTTTTGGAAGTCGTTCAAATGTGCAGCATTCATCGCAACTAATTTCTATGGTTGTATCCCAATGGCCTGATGAATCAACCAAGCCATCCAACATGTGCTTTATATATGATTCCATACTTTCAAAAGTCACATGTTGCTTGAAGCGTAACATTCGAACAGACAATGCGGGTACTCCGGTACGTTCAATATCGATCAAGACAATTGGGGGATTGGCATCAATTTCTACCACAACGACTAAAGCAACTCTAGGTGACCTATTTGCCATTGAAAATGCTCGGCCAGATTTAAGGTGACATAGGGACATTGCAATATTAGCTCTAGGACAAAATGTCGATAAACGTTCTATAGTTTTCACTGTACCCTCTAAATCTCCAACTGAATCCCAAGTAGCAGGCGTCAAAACCTTAAACTC
Organism: Proteobacteria bacterium ST_bin12; assembly: GCA_002083635.1. GTDB lineage: Bacteria > Pseudomonadota > Gammaproteobacteria > Burkholderiales > Methylophilaceae > Methylotenera_A. The sequence continues at coordinate 339,953 of MSXP01000006.1, forward strand.
GATAGGTTGCACTTCTGCATTCAATCCTTGCTCTGCCGCACTTACCCAAACTGTTTTCTGTTCTTTTTTTGCTGGGGAATTTTCCGATGATTCAGGTTTAACAACAGTTGTCTCGGTATCAACAAACAGTTTTTCTACTACGATTGCTTTATCAAATTCAGTAAATTTTGTTACTTCAACCAAAGCTTTTTGTTTAGCAAGTGACTGCACTCCATTGGAACCATTTTCCAATTTATATTCATACTCATATTTTTTCGGTTGGCCTATAGTGCCATCTTTTGTTTTACCCCCTAGGTCACCGGCTGGTTTTTCCTGTTCTATAATGCGCGGTTTCTTAAGCTGAGGATGACTATATATCAAACTCTCGCATGGCAGATGCCTACCAGTCATCGAAAGTATTTCTAGCACCAACCATCGATTGCCAGCATTTATTCCTCTAAATCTTAAGTGGCTATCTTGTAAAGGTGGTGGCGATAAAGTGAGGTATTCCTGACCTTTGCTTTTTAAATAAACACTGTCCCAAGACTTCCTAGCTTCTATATCAAACGCAATCCATGCAAACTCCTGAGCGAACTTGTTTGAGAGTGATCTAATCGGCATTTCTTTAGTAAATTCCAAACGCAGTTCTTTCCTGAATCCGGGCATATCTGGCCGATACAACAAAGACAAAGCTGACGGGCGCATTAATGCATTTGCCAATGTCCGGTTATGCAAAAATAGATATCGAATCAGTTCAATAGTAGGAATATAAATTTCGGCATCTTGTGTTGTGTAGCGCAATAAGCGTTGTGTCCCTGCTTGTCTACCATGAAATGAATATAGATCATGTGGAATATCAGATGATGTGATTTCTTCATATTTTGATAGGTCCTCAATGAACTCAGTTGCTATCAAACCTTTTAAAGAAAGTGTCATTAACTTACCCTCTATATATACCTGCCCATGAGTTAGGATAGGAAGCAGACCTATTGGCAGTATCGATAAATGGAATTGATGGTCATCGACATTTTTTAGCGCAGCGCGCACAGAATATGCGCCATCATGATGTTGATGTAACCCTACAAACCAGTGCGTTTCGATGGGTTTCGCACCAACATTAAATTGAGAAATATAAAGATGACTCATTGAGAATTACTCCAGAATATCTAGCTGCTGGAGGAATTGAGTGATCAGCGCGTAGGATTTAGGTTTTAGCCCGGCAAGTCTGGCGATTCTCCACTCATCAACAGGCAAGCCTGACTGCTCCAACTGATCTTTTGCCCAAACGATTCTTCGCATCTGGAAATTCTCAGTAGTTTCAACCGCCCGCTTAAGCATGCGTTTTGATTTTGGCAATTTGCTTAATCGCTTACCCAGCCAGCCCCTTTGACATGTGCATCGTTCGATTTCAGCAAGCGTGACACGAATAGGTGGTATGGCTTGTTTTATCAAAGTTGAGCTTTCAGAGATTTTAAATTTGTATTCAGCATCGATAGCAGCCCAATCAGTCGTAGCAGCCCTCAATGTCTTTGTTAGATCAACTGAAGGCCTAATAACTTCCTTAGTTTTGTTTGTGATGGGTTTAATACTTTGGGCTAATACTTTTGAGTGCCAGGGTGACTTGATTCCAAGTTCGAGGCAAAGCTTTACTACAGTCTTGGGGTCTAATTTGAGTAATCGGCTAATCTCTCTTAATGATTTTTTCAGTCCCACCATGGAGAGTAGTACGGGTAATACGCTAGGGCCATATTTCAGGAATCTAATCGGACCTAAATTTTTGGTCGCCTTGTCATACCATCTGGTGTAGGTATAGCCACAATAACAATTAAAGCGTGCAACGGTCCTGTCACGATTGCCGTGCAAATTGATATTGGTCACCGGATATTTTTCAGGATGTTTGATTAATGGATTTGGACACGGCCAAGGGCCTACTCCAAATATTGGCTCAACTGTTTTTCGTTGATCTAGAAAATTTTGTAACAACAGATGGTAAAGAGGATGGCTTGCATTTCGATGTCTACGCACCAAGCTTTGAAGCCACTGATTAGGGTAACTTCCACCATCAATCACATGTGGAAAATAAGCTAAGGTCTCCGCGTAGTATTGTCTAAATTCTTCACAAAATGACTTTTGATTCATTGTGCCTGCTGATTTTGCTAGACCGACAGATAGCATCCTAGCGCGATAATAAATGGTCCATTCTTCAAACGATTTAGGCGTTGTTCCCCTTAGCAGGTCTATACTTAAATGCCCGATTTGCATCAAGTGATTTAATACAGACTCTGATTTAGAATTAAATAAATTAGTACTTGATAACACGGAACAGTTGTTTAGGTTTGCCGCAATAAACGCATGGCGACTCTCCTTATCTAGGTAGACTGAACTTTGTTGCAGCGCAATTTCGTGATCAGTACATATTAAAACACTCGCCAGCTGATGCGAACGACGCCAATATAACTCCCCATATCGGACTAACATTTCTTTGTTACATGCAGAACAAAAGCGTAAATGAGTTACCCTACCGATACGAAAAGTTGCAAGCCCCAACCTTAAGTGACTACCTAAAACCTTACCTTCCTTTAAATCCTGTTCTACCCTAGTTCTAACCTCACCCGGTTCAAAAGCGACACAATAGGGGTACAACGTCATATTCAATAAAACTTCTGCGCTCAAGCTTCTTTCGGCAGGAATACGTTCGGCCAGGATATTCAAGCTTCCTATCAGATCGTATGAAGCAATCACGCTACGTCTACCAAATAATATCTCGTGAGAGTTGGCTACTGGTGGTAAACCTACGTGCAAATAATATCTAGCCAATACGCTGTATAACAACTCATCAGGATAAATGGCTGGGAAATAAGCGAGCATGTTAAGCAGCGATATCCAACATGGGGCGTTTGATGACTTCTGCACCAATTAAGGCATCGTATGCACTCATACCATTTGTCTTTGCAACTGCCAAAATCTTGCGCAAATCCTTATCAGGTAATTGAAGTACATTGTCTTCGGTAACTTTAGTGAGGGGTGATTTTGTGGGTTTAGTTTTTGGTACTGATGTGAGCTTTTCGGAAATGAACGACATCATCAAGAGAGGGTCTGCTGAAGGGATTTTGATCAAAGCTTCCTGTACTAGAACCTCGGCGATATCACTGGATATATTCAATGTAAATAATGCGGTTCTAAGCGAGGACAGCGAATCTGTAGGCACTGCATCATCACTTTCATTTGGATGTGAAGTGGAAGATTCAACAGCTTGAGTCACGACTTCAGGTTGATATGTAGCGGAGTTGAAAACCTCAACGACATAATCCTGAAGAGGCTTCAAATCATCATATTTTTCCAAAGCTTTTTTATCACCAGCACGTAAAGCATTGAGCATGGGCTGTACAATGCGTAAATCTTCCCTGGCAACTCGGTGAATCAGTGCCGGTGTAATTACCTCAGAGCCTTCTTTCACTTCACGAATTGAAATGATACGAAGCTGTGTCAGCATGAATAGCTTTACCGCAATATCAATGATGCCCTGACTTTCCTCATACAACACCAGTTCTATTTCAGTAGTCATGGGGGTGAAATCCCGAGTCCATTGATAGGCCCACATTTTGTTGATGAAATAACTCCAGGATTTGTTATTGGGCATGGCGTCCCATGTAAGCGAGCCCAAGCCACTCGCACGTCTGGCTTGTCTGAAATTTGTTTGGAGGATTGGAATAGCACTTAACGTGCCTATTAATATGACTGGGATTCCAATCGAATTGACCAGTGTCACCAGGAAATTCAAGATACCTTCCGAACCAATCTTGCTAGTTCTTAAATGCTGAATCTCGTCGATGATTAATACACCTATAGCATGCAGGTTAGCGACGTGGGCCATGTGCGCCATCATGACGTCCACACCGTTTTTGGCTTTACCGTACTGGGCTAAATAGTTAGTTCCGATCAAACGGTCTATTGTTGAAAAAAAATTGATACAGAGCTGTCTTGTGGAACCTTGCGATGGACATTCCAGTTTCAACCATACGATTTGTATTAGGCTGACAGGGCTGGTATGTTGTATACACTGTGGGTGCTGAATCAGGATTTGTTCAATAGCGGTAGACTTACCGTTTCCAGAACATCCGACTAAGGCAAAACTATTCGCAGTATTGACAATGGGTTGCCGCGCTTCGATATAGACGGATTTGGCATTAATAGTATCAACACCATTTTGCAAACGATGGATATAGCTGGGGGTATTTGGATTTCGTCCTACATAGCCTTGCCTGAGCAGAATGCCAAAGCGTTCAGCCAATTGCAGCTGCCGTTCCAAGGGTTCAAAATAACGGCCCAGACGTAATAGGCAATGCTTACGCAAATGCGCTGGATACAGTCGCTCTTTAGCCCCGTACATGGGCTTGACCGCCAAAGCTTCCAGCTGCTCAAGCTTTGAAAGCAACGGCGGTAAGGCTATAATAAACGGATTATTGGCGTATTCCGGAAGCGTAATAGGTATTGAGTCAAGGTCGTTCATCGTCATTTCCCTTATTGTTATCGGCAACAATGTCTGTAATGTCCGGTTCAGCATAGTCATCTATAGGCTGTGTCGGAAATTTGATTACTTTGGCATTAGATGCAGCTTGGTTTAGCGATTCAGTTGAGGTCTTGCCCAGATTGAAAACTTCCGATTTACGGTTCTCAGCTTTTTCCAATGCACGGTTTTCCCTGATATTGTTGGTCTGACATGAATTGCTGAGATGACTGGTATCAGGCTTTTGCTGAATGGCAGACGCTACGATTGTTTCGACACGACCAGCGAGATTGGACCTGGCTAATTGTTGTGACGGGGCATGATTCGCAGAGGTTTTCTTTTGTTTGAATTGCTGCTGTTCTATTTCCCAGCTAGAGACATTTTGATAAGCCCGGCTACGTTCAATCATATGACAGACATCAAATTGACGAGGCGATTTTTCACTATGCAGATAGATTTCATCTGCATCGCGCGGATCGTATGAAACCTTGACCTTCCAGGTATTATTTTGTCGGGCGCGATCAAACCATAATTCTTCCATTGCACGCTGGCAGGTATAGTAGACTCCGCCAAACTTGATACCGAACATGGTGACAGTGGCCAATTGGGCCGGCAGCAAGCTGAACTTGACCAACTCTTCCGGATAGATGCGCAGCTGACCACTGCGATTTGCAATACCCCATTCCCATAACTCAACAGGGACCGCAGGAATATTATCTGACGCTAGATCCTGGTCACGGTCATAATGTTTGAATTCATGGTCATTGTTGTAATAGAGTGCACATTCTATAATGATTTGGGTAAATTGATCTAAGTCCAATACCGCATCTAAGCGATAGTCTTTACTTCCACGCTCTCTGAAATCTGGTTCGATATAACCTGGCACATAAGGTTTGAACATTGCCGGAAGTAGCTTGAACCGCTGTTCAACGATGCCTTTCCAGTCAGCTCGATAGGCAGATGCATTTTCAACAATCACATTGAAGTTGTTCATCAAAGTATTAATGATATTGGCTTCAATTTCTCCTTTATCGCCCAGTATCGTAGAAGGCAGATGGTGACACGGCCATTCATGTGGTTCAATTTTGATATTGAATCTTTTGCAAAATGCCTGTTTATCTGTGACGGTATTGGCTAGCGCCATCATCGCGCCTACCCATGATGGCCCCTCAAGACCAACATATAGTCCTACTATCATCCGGCTGAATACATCGATCACGATGTAAATCACTGGTCGTCCTATGATTTTGGTACGGTCGATTCGAGAGACTAAGTAAACATCAGCGATCGTGGCATCGATTTGATACCGTGAGCCCGGACCCCAAACCTCTGCATTCGAAGTTCCCAGCAATCCTCTCAGGTCTTTATCATATGCCTTATTGCCGACGCGTTTACGTTTAATGTCTGGACGGTTATGATCCTGGTTGAGCCAGTAAGTAAATTGCCCAACGGTGGGGAAGCCTGAAGTTGCAACTTCATCTTTTGGTTGATGTATGATGCGTCCAGATTCATTATCGACTTCGCGATTACAAAAAAACTTACGAATCATTTCATCAAAAGCGCCTTGAAGGGTAAATTTAGAGTCTGTTGCATAAAATCTTGATACCGCCACCTTGAATATTTTCCTCATGTCTTCGGAAACATTCAGGCCAACTTCCTCGCTGTATTTACGTGGCCTGCCGCGTTTGATATCCGGGTTTGATGTTCGAGTCTCTCCTTTAGCACCACATTTACTGTAGTCAGGCAACAACGCATTCTTGGTCTGTCCGCGTTGCCAATATCTTCTGAGGTAAAGGTAAATCGTTTTATGTGTGGTCTTATATTTTTCTTTGTTTTTTTTGATGCAGGCGACGATCAGATGCCAGCGTTTATTTTCAACGAAGATGGCAGGTTGATTGGCTACAAGCTCTTCAATGAACGAATATGCTTTATCACGAATGTTTATATGTTTTGGAGGTAAGGCTTCGTCTTTGACGATGCGAAAGAACGGATCTGACTTTAACAGCTTAGCCTTGCCATCTGATAAATCAGCTTGCAGATTATTAGTACTAAGACTTTGTGGCAGGGCATGCACATCACCGATTTCAATCGTGAAGGCATATGGTTGTTCGGGATGTATCCACAAGATACGGATTGTTTTGTCACCTTCATACTGAATCAAGTCATTTTTAAGGAACATCATGCTATGTTCCTCAGAGGTGTAACACTTGATAATTGCTTCGTACTACATATAAATACATTGGTACTGAACGGAATATCAAGGTCAAAAGTGATTGCCTTATTTGCAACCAAGTGACGAATCGCAGTGATGATATCTTCCGCTTTCAAGCCTTGGGTAACTTCCAACTCCTGGATTAATTTTTTTATCTGTACACGATGTGTCTTGTTCAATGCAACCATCAGCCTGTGACAGGTATCCTCCCAGAAGCTCGGATAAGGAACAACTAAACCATCAAATGATTTCATCTCGTATAACAATCGCAGGTTCTCGACGCGTTGTTCCGGTATATCGGTATCAATGTACATTCGCCAATCGACATTCCTGCTCTCCCAATACCGACGTTCTATTTCTTGTTTTTCTATGGTCCTAGGGTCATCAAGTTCAGATTGAGATTTAACTGACCGCGCGATTTCGATAATCTTGTTACCTACGCGTTTATCCACCAAAAAGTCCGTGGTCATTACGATGTCCGTACGAGTTCTGGAATCCATAGGATGGGCTACGCCCATTTCCTTTGCAATTCTGCGTGTAATGTCACGATCCAAGGGAAACTGTTCACGTACATCAATTACGTCATCCGACCAATCTAGTAATAAAAAAATACCCCGTTCATTGTCTGAAAGCAGATGGTGTTCACGGGGTACTTTGCTGCTCGGAATCCTGCTGGAACGGCCCTTAGAAGGCACATCTTGTATGGTTAGCCAAGGCTTATAATCGATACCATGACCTTCGCCACGGCCTTCTTTTTTGAAGCGAGCTAATTTTTGCTCGTCAAATTCGTATTTGCGCTTTGCCAAAAGTCGTCTTTTACTTATTTAATATTGTAAAAAACGCTTACGGTCTTTTAAGTAAACCCTGATTGCCACCCCGAAAAATGTGAACAAGGCTCCCCATGCAGCATACTCGTATCGCATTTCTATGTAGGGCCTGATCACATCTGCCAATGGTGCGAGATACCCTTTAAAATGTAGTGTTTCTGCAAAGTGATGACCCAACAATAATATACCTACGAAAAACACCACACCAAAAATGATGGCTAACTGCGTCTTGACGGAATAGGCTAAAACTAATAAAAACTCTTCTAAAAATGACATCTCAATATCCTCGCTTATAGATAACGTTCAAGGTTTGTTGCATCAGCTACACCACGAACATTTTTACAATAATGGCAATCATCAATATTTATCTCGTTCTTAACAGCAACAATGCCCATATTTCCCCGGTATTCCAGTTTTTTCTTAGCCTTACGAATTCCTGTAGCCTGAAGCATGTATTCCATTACGGCGAGTGATGCAATGATGCCGTTCAAGGAAACGACTGAGGGCCCACCTTCTTCCAGCTGGGTTTTGTCTACGCCATACAAATCCTCCCGGTCGCGCCGCCCATTCTCGCTACTTAAGAATTTTGTGACGACATTCATATTGAGGACATCCATACAAACCAGACAACCTGGCTCATCAGGTCTAACATAGACCATACGACCACCGTAGATGAGCATGCCTTCGTTATCAGTATCTGATGCCAAGTCGAATAACTCTTTGTCGTAAGCCAATGCAAACTCATTCAAGATGAATCGTGGGCCGTCATCATCCAGACAACCGAAAATCACATCGGCTTGTTTCAAAGCTACAATAGCTTTTGCACTTCGTAAACTTGCGTGAACTGTTTCCACTTCGATTGATGGATCTATCATGTAGACACTGCGTTTGATTAAATCCACTTTGTGAAAGCCGGTTATAGGGTCGTCATCGTATGCCAGCACGTATCGGTTTTTGTTAGTCAGGCTCAATACCTCGTCATCGATAGCGATGATTTTCTTGACCCCAAGGTATGCTAGCTGCTGAATTACATGATGTCCAAGTCCACCACAGCCAACCACGGCCACTACTGATTCACGCAATATGCGCTGACCATCGACCCCAAAGAAGATAATATTTCTGTTAAATCTTTTCATAAAAACCTCTGCTAAGTGCGTTCATTGAATTACCGGTTGTGGAATGAAATGCCTGTCCTGTATTTATGCCAGTTACGTTAATTGGTAGTTTTTGTTGATCTATCCAAGCAAAGCCATCGATACATTGATAGCCATATACCAATGCCGCGTATGGCCTTCCTTTAAGACGCCAGCGAATGTGAGGTACGAAATCCTTAAACCCCATCCAGTCGGCGAGGGAAAATGCCACTTTTTGCTGTCCCGGATGACAGTGAATTTCGACAAGAGCGGCGTCCATATCATGTGCTTTCTTGATTAGGCTAGCCCGGGTGGTATCGCACAATTCAAGGTAGTCTCGTTCTTGCGAAGCATAGTCAGACGAAGTCAAAGGCAGCCATTCCCTGACATTGAAGATCTGTGTTTCATCGTCGTAACTACAGAATAAGAAACCACCTTGCTCTCTGCGGTCGCCTTTGGGAAAAAGGTGGAGCAGGATGTCAGCATGCATAGCTGCCGACATATGGATAGATACGTCCACCTTACGCTCCTTCTTGTAAGCGGTTCATGAAGCTATATGCAAAGTTAAGTAGATTAAAACCTTTACGCAGATCATCACTTGGGCGCCATTCGATAGGTGACCATGAAAACATTCCCCATTCCCCAGCAAAGGGCGGAACATCAGCGATGATGTCTTGATAATTTGATGGCATGGTTTCTTTGTACCTCAGGCCCGTAGGTACGAAGAAACCATAAGGTGGGGTACCTGGATAACCAGGCATTGCCCTGAAGGCTATATCCGCTTTTTTCACGCTCCAACCATCAGGTAAAAGGTAGTCCCTAATCAGGAACCAGTTGCCTTGTTGTTCAACATTCTTGAAATGGCCTTGTAGGTGATAAAGCTCATCTGCTAAACGATGATCGAAAACGCCATCGCCACGTTGCCAGCGGATTTTTTTGGCAAAACCATGACCAGGTTTCAAGTTCACTATTTCGTTTGGCGCTAATGTTTGCTCGACGTTGTCAGCATCGATTTCGATTACACCTTCAGTACCCCATCCACCAAGTTGTGCGATCTCTTCGGTAGTGATAGTGTTTTTCGACCAGGCGTGTTCTACGCCTTCAATATTTACGAAATATTTAGGGCCATTTGATTCTTTTTCTACATTTACTTCTGCTTTGGATACACTTATAGTTTTCATTATCATTCCTTTATTAGTAGTAAGATTTAGGGTTTTGTTCTTCCCTTACTAACAAGATGCTTAGATTCGACATTTTTTGATGCGAAAAAAAAATATTTTCTTAAAAACGTGAAAAAAATGAATCTCTAAGCATTACATATATGAGGAGGGTTCTAATTTGAAACCAATATCAGCAACCGTAGCATCAAAAAATGATGTTTTGGCAGCCATAGACACTCTAGATAAATTGGCAAAACAAAAAATCGTTGTGGCTGCAAAGCGTATTCTTGGGCGTCACCCAGGATTACAAATCCACATGAGTGTAGAAGAGCTCATTCAAGAGGGTCTTACCCTGGCCCTTGAGACAAGGAATTGGGATCCGGCCAAAGCGGATTTTCCTAGATTCATTTCTGGCAATATGCGAAGTTTTGCATCTAATGAAAGTCGCAAGAATGCTCACACACGTCCAAACATTGATTATGTTGAAGATAGTGTGGAACTTGAGTCAGCTACGGCATCTGCTACCGTTCAAAGATCCCTTACTCCCCCCGAAAAGCTTATTGAAGATCATGAAAATGCGACGATGGCTACTAAAGTAGCCATACTTAAAATGACCCTGTCTGAGGACAAAGAAGCATTAGCGATTTTGAATCTGTTATTAGAAAATCAACCTAAGCGTGAGATTAGAAAACAATTGTGTATGACGGAAAAACAATATTGGACAGCTGACAGTCGTCTGTTGAGAGCCGTCAATAAACTTGGAGAGAATTATGAAAAATTTGGTAAAACCAAATCCTGAAGAAGCAATCCTTAGTCATGAGTTGGAATTCATCAATGAAAGTCCTGCAGACGTCTTCAATGAATATTTAGCCACGAATGGAGAACAATCAGAGATGCTTACAAAGCAGTTCGATAGCGCGGTTACACGCTTATCTAATCGCTTTTCTTCATCTAACATGGCTGAAGTGTCCGAGTTGATGCACAAAAAGCGTTCCATACTGCAGGAGCTGTTACTGACCGCCACTTCTTTGGGGCTTACGGTCGATGTGTCGGAAGATGACATCCCTAATCTTGTGGAAGAAGAGTTAGATGCCTATATCATTCTTTTTTCATCTTCATCTGATGACGATAGCGATCTTGAACTCGACTCTTGATTATTAACACAAATAAAGGGTGCCTTTAAGGCACCTTTTTTTATTGTATATTTGTGTAAAAATTTAACCATAATTTAGATATGAAATTCATACAACATATTGAAAGTTAATAATAAATATGTATTTGCAAAAATATAGTCTAGTGTTAAACTATATTTATATGACTAAAAATGACACCATAATTTTCATCAAAGATTGGTATACTGCTAGATCTGCTGCACGTATAACGGATTTGAGTCTTGCCATGATCAACTATCTATGCCGGGAAGAATTGGTTGTTCCAGCTGCTGGTTCCAAACGCGGAAAAGGTAACGCACGTAAATATTCTTTTACAGACCTATTGATGTTGCGCATGATCAAACGCCTGTTGGCCAATGACATCTCTGTATTAAATCTAAAGAAGTCATTTAAAGTCATGCGAGGCCGTGGCATGAACTGTAGGGATTTACTTTCCCAAAAATATGTCGTAACTGATGGTAAGAGTATCTACTTTAAGACCGATGGCGTAATTGAGTTAATCGAGTCAGGCCAACTGGCTTTTGCGTTTGTTTTAGAGCTGGGCGCTATCAGGGAAGAGGTTACGGCGAATATTCAGAAACAGGCTGCCTGAGCCTTTTCTGTGAGCGTGAATGGTTAATTCCAAGTCACTATTTAGGAGACTGAAATGAGCATAATGTCAGCACATGAGTTGGATGATAGCGATATTCTTTACAAGCAGTTTGCCATCTTGGCTAACTCTTATGTAGATAAACTGCCAGAACCTAATAAATTGCATATCGCTCAAATCCCATTAGAGAATCTTTACAGATTATTTGAAATGTATCGTTATGATGCATTTGCTGATGACAATCACAGCGGCGTTCTGGATCTCGACAACGTCAATCATATGACCGCTGAAGATTACCCTTGGCATACAGACATCAAAAAGGCATTAACCAGTGCTTTCAACCATACTTTTGGTCGAGACAATAACGATGCAATCGATGAAATAGAAGATGTTTTAAAACAGATCTCTCTTAATAACCCTGTCATGGATAATAAGAAGGACAATGCTAAGAAGTTCTTCAATCACTTCATTCATGAATTAGTGATTTGATATCGAGTAGAGGATGATATCAAAAGACTTTCTCCTCATTGAATGTGAAAATCTTCGCTCAGTTCTTAAAGAGACCCTTGGTTATAACTACGGCATAGAAGGCACCACAGACTTCTATGTCGAGTTGACCACTCGCTTAGATTTTATCCAAGCGCAGCTTGAAAGCATTCCAGAAAATGATGCCATTAACCTGCAACCATACCCTGCAGAACTAAATCTCATTTCTACATTGATATCCAGAATCGAACGGTCATGTTTGGGTGAATACTCATGGCCGTTTGTAACTGAACTGAAAAAAATTGCTACGACCATCTGGGCCCAAAACGAACGGATTGGTACAAACATCCAGATTCATGAAGGTGAAGCCCCGAAACCTAAGGTAGAAATAAATACCGAAGATGCTCCGCCTATGATGTTCGTCTTATCTGAAGGCGGATTGGCAGCTTATGCAATCGGTATCGAACCGAAACGTGCATCTACAAGCCGCATGCGTATTTTAACTATCCAGTTTCCAAGAACACTAAAACACTATGTTTTGCTACATCCGATTCTAGGTCATGAATTGGGGCATGCACTCTATAAGATATCAAAATTCCGTACTGGCCTGACTAAAATATTGGATAGTCTGGTTCAATCATCCGCAAAAATCAACTCCGTAGAAGCGACGCGGGATTGGATATTTGATGATAAGAATGCTCCGAATGATTACAAAATTAATTTAATCATAACCTGTAAGAAAATGTCCATGAACAAGGATAATTTCGAGTACAAAGTCAGTTGGGAAAGCTGGAAAGAGGAGATACTTTGTGACCTGATTGGCATCCTGATATTTGGCCCAAGCTTTTTGGCAGCCTTAGTAACTCTATTGAGCACACTTGATACATCAGGTCTAACCGTCAAACCTAAACATCCCATTGCTGCCAGTCGTATTAACATGATACTCTTGGCCGCAAAAATCCTGAATTATGACAATTTCAAATTAGCAGACGCTGGGTTTGAAGCCACTGCTAGGAAATTCTGGGAACATATGGCGTTATCCCGCAAGGATGATCCTTGGTTCGATCTATTCACAGAAGCAGACCTGACCAAAGCACTTACATCTCTGAATGAGCTACTAAATCAAAACAATCTGGTATTTTATCCACAACACTCTACTGACATCATCGAGCCATTGGTTAAAAAGCTCAGCAAACTGATTCCGCCTGTAGGATATAAAGTTGAACCGGCAGCTCCTGATACGAGTTTCCATGTAGATTTCCGCCATATTCTTTACGCTGGTTGGCTGGTTTCAGAACATATGCTGCCTATTGATGAAGCTGGCGGGGAAATGAAAAAAATTGACTTCAATATTCTTAACCGTCTTTGCGAACATGGCATCATGCAGCAAATAGCAATCGATCTGAGGTAACGATATGTCTGTATTATCGAGAGCTGCTATTTTGGAAGCATTAAAAGACGAAGACCTTGTAGTATCCCCCATACTGAATAAAGAGCAGATTGGCATGACCTCAATTGACCTTCGTATGGGCACAGTTGTGATGATGGCGCGTGCTGGCGCTCAATCCCATGTTGACCCTGTGATGTACGATGACAGTGAAGGCCATGATGCGCTAAAAGAGAAATATCAAAAGCATGAACGATTCGAAATACCTTTCCGTCATCCATTCCTCTTACACCCTGGTGCTTTAGCACTAGTACCTACTTTAGAGTGGGTAGTACTACCGCATTATTTACAGGGTGTAGTGACTGCTCGGTCGTCATGGGCTCGCGAAGGGTTAAACATTGCGACTGCAAATTTCGTGAACCCCGGATACAAGGGCATCATCACCCTTGAGTTAGCCAACCTTGGTGAAATACCTATTCGTCTTTATCTAGGCCTACGAATCGCTCAAATCGCTTTCTACGACCTGAACATTGATAGAAAAGATGAAACAAAGAAAGAAGTCTACAAAGGCCAGTTCAAAATGAACTTTGAGCCGAAGGCTGGCGATTTAACAAAATTTGACCATGCCTTCTTACCACCCAAAAAACCGTAAAAGAAAGAAATAGAATTCTGAGAGTAGCTTATATTGTTCCCTAAAGCTAAATTCAAAGTGAATGACAATCTTCAGGCCCTACTGAACCTTTTTACAGTCGCATATCTGCCATTTGGCCATCAAGCATAGATCTTTCCGTTTTTACTGACATAAAAGTTATTTAAGCCAAATACGTTTATGCCTTGAAATTGTCTCACTTACTGCTTTTCGACTAAATGTTCAAGAGATGGCCTATGTAACGAATCTTTTGGTAGATGATTAAATAGAAATAGCGTTATTATTATTTTCACTTTTACGCTCCAACTTTATTATTTACGTTACAACTTTATTTTGTAAGTTCGTACTTTATTTTGTTAATACATTTAAATTGTTCACGGGTAATAATGTTGG
>MSXP01000010.1 GCA_002083635.1 Proteobacteria bacterium ST_bin12
TCAAATTTGCCTTTTGCCATGACTTAAGTTTCCTTTATATATTAAGAATTAATTATTTCTTGTTCATAATGGCTTCCGCCACGTTTCTAGGTGCTTCTGTGTAGTGCTTAAATTCCATGCTGTAACTGGCACGACCTTGCGACAATGAACGCACGGTTGTTGAGTAGCCAAACATTTCTGCTAATGGCACTTCTGCACGAATCACTTTACCGGTCGCATTGTCTTCCATACCTTGAATCATGCCGCGACGTGATGACAAGTCACCCATGATATCGCCCATGTAATCTTCTGGCGTTTCAATCTCAACCGCCATCATCGGCTCAAGCAAGATTGGATCCGCTTTACGCATACCATCTTTAAAGCCCATTGAAGCCGCCATTTTAAAGGCGTTTTCGTTCGAGTCAACATCATGGTAAGAGCCGTCAAGCAAAGTTACTTTGACGTCAACAACTGGGAAGCCAGCTAATACGCCCGAAGGGATTGTTTCGCGCAAACCTTTTTCAACCGCAGGAATAAACTCGCGCGGCACCGTACCACCCTTAATCGCATCCACGAACTCAAAGCCTTTGCCAGCCTCGTTTGGCTCCATAATTAACCATACGTGACCATATTGACCTTTACCGCCAGATTGCTTAACAAATTTACCTTCAACTTCAACTTTTTTCTTAATCGCTTCACGGTAAGCTACTTGTGGTGCACCTACGTTAGCCTCAACGCTGAACTCACGCTTCATACGATCCACTAGAATCTCAAGATGCAACTCGCCCATACCAGAAATAATAGTCTGATTGGTTTCTTCATCTGTTTTAACGCGGAATGAAGGATCTTCTTGTGCCAAACGATTTAAAGCAACGCCCATTTTTTCTTGGTCGGCTTTTGTTTTTGGCTCTACAGCAACGTGAATTACCGGCTCAGGGAAAATCATGCGCTCTAAAATGATTTCATCATTCAAGCTACACAATGTGTCGCCAGTAGTCGCTTCTTTTAAACCAATCGCAGCAGCAATATCACCAGCACGCACTTCTTCAAGCGGCTCACGTGTGTTTGCATGCATTTGTACAATACGGCCGATACGCTCTTTTTTGCCCTTGATTGGGTTGTAAACAGTATCGCCTGCTTTAATTACACCAGAATAGACACGGAAGAAAATCAGTTGGCCTACAAACGGGTCAGTCATAATTTTAAAAGCTAATGCTGAGAATTTTTCATCATCAGAGGCTTTTAAGAAAATCTCTTTGCCATCTTCATCTTCTGCACGTGTTGGCGGAATGTCCGTTGGCGCTGGCATTAACTCTACCACTTTGTCCAACATCGCTTGAACGCCTTTGTTTTTGAACGCTGAGCCACAAACCATCGGCACGATTTCAAAAGCAATGGTACGAATACGCAAACCTTTCATGATATCAGCTTCTGACAAATCACCTTCTTCAAGGTATTTGTTCATTAGCTCTTCACTGGCTTCAGCGGCAGCTTCAACCATGTTTTCGCGCCATTTATCGCATTCCTCTTTTAAATCGGCAGGAATATCACGGTAATCAAATTTCATACCTTGAGATGCATCATCCCAATAAATAGCTTTCATTTTGATTAAATCGATTACGCCTTCGAATTTATCTTCAGCGCCGATTGGCACTTGCAAAGGAATTGGATTGGCCTTTAGACGTGCACGCATTTGATCGTACACTTTGAAGAAGTTAGCACCAGCACGGTCCATTTTGTTAACGAACGCTAAACGTGGTACTTTGTATTTGTTGGCTTGACGCCATACAGTTTCAGATTGTGGTTGCACACCACCTACCGCACAGTACACCATACATGCGCCATCTAGCACGCGCATTGAACGTTCCACTTCAATGGTGAAGTCAACGTGGCCTGGGGTATCAATAATGTTAATACGGTGCTGATCGAATTGACTTGCCATACCTTTCCAGAAACAGGTAGTAGCAGCAGAGGTAATCGTAATGCCACGCTCTTGCTCTTGCTCCATCCAGTCCATAGTAGCGGCGCCGTTATGCACTTCACCAATTTTATGGTTTACGCCTGTGTAAAACAAAATACGTTCAGTCGTTGTGGTTTTACCAGCGTCAATATGCGCTGAAATACCAATATTACGATAGCGTTCAATAGGGGTTATACGTGCCACAATGCTTCACCTTTGCTTATCAATTCAATCTTAAATTCTTAAAGAGCGGTTCAATTCTCACCAAATGAATATTGCCTAAACTATGTTTAAGCAATATTACAAACAACTAACTTAACACTATTTTTAAGCTTAATTTAGAACCTAAAATGTGAGAATGCTTTGTTGGCTTCTGCCATACGGTGCACTTCTTCACGTTTTTTCATGGCTGAACCACGGCCTTCAGATGCTTCAACCAACTCAGCTGCCAAACGCAAGCCCATTGATTTTTCACCACGCTTACGCGCCGCATCACGCAACCAACGCATCGCTAACGCACTGCGACGGCTTGGACGCACTTCAACTGGCACTTGGTAGTTAGCACCACCAACACGGCGGCTTTTTACCTCAACCAATGGACGTAGGTTTGTTAACGCCAAAGTGAATACTTCTAAAGCGTCTTTGCTAGTTTTAGTGGTTACTTGGTCAAATGCACCGTACAAAATACGCTCAGCAACAGATTTTTTTCCACCTGTCATTAATACGTTTACAAATTTAGAAACTTCTGTGCTTCCGAATTTTGGATCTGGCAAAATGTGGCGCTTGGGGACTTCTCTACGTCTTGGCATGCTTTACTCTACTTTCTTTTCATCTCTGTTTTCATTTATGTTTTGCTAGCGCCCGCCTAGTTAAATACGGATTAGCAAGGCTTTTGGTTAGCCGCTTTCAACTATTATTGGATATTAATCCAAAAGAATTATTTTTACTTCTACCTACTATTTTGCTTTAGCTTCTTTAGGACGCTTAGCACCGTATTTAGAACGTGATTGTTTACGATCTTTAACGCCTGCAGTATCCAAGCTACCGCGCACCATATGGTAACGCACACCTGGTAAGTCTTTTACACGACCACCGCGTAGTAAAACCACGCTATGCTCTTGTAAGTTATGGCCTTCACCGCCGATGTAGCTAATCACTTCATAGCCATTGGTTAAGCGCACTTTGGCTACTTTACGTAACGCTGAGTTTGGCTTTTTAGGTGTTGTTGTGTAAACACGGGTACAAACACCACGTTTTTGCGGACAAGCTTCAAGTGCTGGCACTTTGCTCTTTGTAACCACTTTAGCGCGTGGTTTACGAATTAACTGGTTGATGGTTGGCATTGCCTATAACCTTTATAAATATTCAAACTACATTTTAAAATATGCTTGCGAATTGATTTTCGCAAAAATAATAGCCGATTAACCAAATTAATGGTTAATGTAGAAAACCGAGTATTGTATTTAGCAAGAAAGATTGTGTCAAGACAAACTTATCTTGACACAATCAAACTGAACCTAAATCAATTTCTTCAAATTACTCCGCTGGTGTTTCTACTACTGCCGTTTCTGTCACTGCCACTTCTGCAGTTTCAGCCGGATTAGTAAATAATGCCTCAGCCGCCGCTGCCTGAGCAGACGGAGTTGAAGGCGTTAATGCTGCAACAGCGGCACGTTTACGTGCTTCGTGATACGCCAAACCAGTACCTGCTGGAATTAAGCGACCCACAATTACGTTTTCTTTTAAACCACGCAATTCATCACGTTTACCTAAAATTGCTGCTTCGGTTAACACACGTGTTGTCTCTTGGAATGAAGCTGCAGAGATAAAGCTGTCTGTTGAAAGTGATGCTTTAGTAATACCTAACAACACATAATCAAATGTTGCTGGGCGCTTATCTTGAGCAATGATTCTTTCGTTTTCCGCCAACAAATCAGCACGTTCTACTTGCTCACCCATAATAAAGCTTGTATCGCCTGCATCTGTAACACGCACGCGTCGTAGCATTTGACGAACGATTACTTCAATATGTTTATCATTGATTTTAACGCCTTGCAAACGATAAACGTCTTGCACTTCATCGATCACATAACGCGCTAGAGCTTCGCGCCCTTGTAAGCGTAAAATATCTTGTGGGTCAGCTGGTCCATCAACAATACTTTCACCTTTCGTCACCACTTGACCATCATGCGCGGTCACATGTTTATCTTTAAGGATTAAAAATTCATGGGCAATACCATCCAAATCCGTAATCACTAAACGTTGTTTGCCTTTAGTGTCTTTACCGAATGAAACTGTACCTGTCACCTCTGCCAACATACCGGCATCTTTTGGCGAACGTGCTTCAAACAATTCAGCTACGCGCGGCAAACCACCGGTAATATCACGGGTTTTAGATGACTCTTGCGGAATACGTGCGATGACTTCACCCACGCCCACCTCTTGACCATCTTTCACCGTAATAATACAACCAAGCTGGAATGTCACGTTAACACTGGTGTCCGTGCCTGCAATTTTCACCTCTGCGCCGTTAGCATCCATCAATTTAACTTGCGGACGTAATCCTTTAGTTTGGCCAGCGCGTTGCTTAGGGTCGATTACCACTAAAGATGATAAGCCCGTTACATCATCAATTTGTTTAGCAACTGTTACGCCTTCTTCAACGTTTTCAAATTTAATGAAACCAGCATATTCTGTAATAATTGGACGGGTATGCGGGTCCCATGTTGCTAATGCTTGACCCGCTTTAACGGTTTTACCGTCTGTCACGGTTAATGTCGCGCCGTATGGCACCTTATGACGCTCACGCTCACGGCCATTTTCATCAGCAATAATCACTTCACCATTACGTGAAATAACAATTTGCTCGCTGCGGTTGTTGGTTACATAACGCATAGTTGATGTGAAGCTCAATACGCCGTTTGATTTACTCTCAACAGACGATACTGACGCTGCACGCGATACCGCACCACCGATGTGGAACGTACGCATGGTCAATTGTGTACCAGGCTCACCAATCGATTGCGCAGCGATTACACCCACTGCCTCACCCATACTGATTAACTTACCGCGACCTAAGTCACGACCATAACATTTTGCGCAAATACCATAGCGTGTATCGCAAGTTAAAGCTGTACGCACTTTCACTTCATCAATACCTAATGCGTCGATTTTCTCAACTTCATCTTCACCTAATACGGTACCAGCGGTATAAATCACTGCTTGCGTTTCCGGATTCAGAATATCGAACACGGTTGTACGGCCTAAAATACGGTCATGCAATGGCTCGACTACTTCACCGCCTTTAACTAAAGCTTTTGTTACCAAGCCTTCAGTTGTGCCGCAATCATGCTCAGTCACTACCAAGTCTTGCGTCACATCTACCAAGCGACGTGTTAAGTAACCAGAGTTAGCTGTTTTCAATGCAGTATCGGCTAAGCCTTTACGTGCACCGTGGGTTGAAATAAAGTATTGCAGCACGTTTAAACCGTCACGGAAGTTAGCGGTAATCGGCGTTTCAATAATAGAACCATCTGGTTTCGCCATCAAACCGCGCATACCAGCCAATTGACGTACCTGCGCCGCAGAACCACGCGCACCAGAGTCAGCCATCATATAAATAGCATTAAACGATTCTTGTTTGAGTGCTTTACCGTCTTTGTCTTTAGCTTGCTTACCGTTTGCGTCTAATACTGGCTCTTCACGCAATTGTTTCATCATGGCATCCGCCACTTTGTCACCAGCGCGACCCCAGATATCCACTACTTTATTATAGCGCTCACCTTGCGTTACCAAGCCAGAAACATATTGGTCTTCAATCTCTTTAACTTCAGATTCAGCCGCCGCAATCAGTGTTTCTTTTTCTGGCGGAACCAACATATCGTTGATTGAGATTGAAATACCCGCTTTAGTGGCGTAGGTATAACCGGTGTACATCAATTTATCAGCAAAAATTACCGTATCGCGAATACCTACTTTACGGAATGACGCATTGATTAGTTTTGAAATTTCTTTCTTTTTCAGTGCCTTATCAATATAGCTAAATGGTAAGCCAGCTGGCAGGATTTCTGACAGCAATGCACGACCAACAGTCGTTTCGTAACGTGTTGTTTTTTCGGTTTTAACGCCGTCTAAATCCACATCAAACTCTTTAATACGCACGGTAATCTTAGCGTGCAAATCTACCAAGTTTTGATCGAATACGCGCTGCACTTCTTTAACATCCGCAAAACGCATACCTTCACCACGCGCCGCTACTTTATCGCGCGTCATGTAGTAAAGACCCAGCACGATATCTTGTGAAGGCACAATAATCGGCTCACCGTTTGCAGGTGATAACACGTTATTTGAAGCCAACATCAGCGTACGTGCTTCCATTTGTGCTTCTAAGCTCAACGGAACGTGCACAGCCATTTGGTCACCATCGAAGTCGGCGTTGAATGCCGCGCAAACTAATGGATGCAACTGAATCGCTTTACCTTCAATTAAGATAGGCTCAAACGCTTGAATACCTAAACGGTGCAATGTAGGCGCACGATTTAGTAGAACCGGATGCTCACGAATCACGTCTTCCAAGATATCCCAAACTTCTGGTCCTTCTTCTTCAACTTTTTTCTTCGCCGCTTTAATCGTTGTCGCTAAACCTAACACTTCCAATTTATGGAAAATAAATGGTTTAAACAATTCCAACGCCATTTTTTTCGGTAAACCGCACTGATGCAGTTTCAATGTTGGACCAACCACAATCACTGAACGACCTGAATAATCTACACGTTTACCAAGCAAGTTCTGACGGAAACGACCGCCCTTACCTTTAATCATGTCAGCAAGAGATTTCAACGGACGCTTGTTGGCGCCTGTCATCACTTTACCGCGACGACCGTTGTCTAACAGCGAATCCACCGCTTCTTGCAACATACGTTTTTCGTTACGTACGATGATTTCTGGTGCTTTAAGCTCCAGTAATCTTTTGAGTCGGTTGTTACGGTTAATCACGCGACGATATAAATCGTTCAAATCAGAAGTCGCAAATCGGCCACCATCCAATGGTACCAATGGACGTAGCTCTGGAGGCAATACTGGCAAGATTTCAAGAATCATCCACTCTGGTTTAATGCCAGATTTTTGGAACGCTTCTAACACTTTTAAGCGTTTAGCGATTTTCTTGATTTTTGCTTCTGAACCTGTTGCGCCTAAATCGACGCGCAGCGTTTCAATTTCGTTATGGATATTCATCGTACGTAATAATTCACGCACCGCTTCAGCACCCATTACTGCATTGAATTCATCGCCATATTCTTCAACTTTGGCAATGTAATCATCTTCTGTCAGCAATTGACCACGTGTTAATGGTGTCATGCCTGGATCAACGACGATAAATGCTTCAAAGTACAATACGCGCTCAATATCACGCAAAGCGATATCCAGCACCATGCCTAAACGGCTTGGTAATGATTTCAAGAACCAAATATGCGCAACTGGCGAAGCCAATTCGATATGGCCCATACGCTCGCGACGTACTTTAGATAAAGTTACCTCAACGCCACATTTTTCGCAGATTACGCCGCGATGTTTTAAGCGTTTGTATTTACCGCACAAGCACTCGTAATCTTTAATAGGGCCAAAGATTTTTGAGCAAAACAATCCATCACGTTCTGGTTTAAACGTACGGTAGTTAATGGTTTCTGGTTTTTTTACTTCACCATATGACCATGAACGGATTTTTTCAGGTGAAGCCAACGCAATTTTAATCGCGTCGAACTCTTCTTCTTTGGTTACCTGTTTAAATAAGTCTAATAGAGCTTTCAAGTCTGTTCTCCTTAGTTTCTGTCTAGGTCAATATCAATAGCAAGTGAACGAATTTCTTTCACTAACACGTTAAATGATTCCGGCATGCCAGCATCAATTTTGTGTTCGCCTTTAACGATATTTTCGTAGACTTTGGTACGACCATTCACGTCATCTGATTTCACTGTCAACATTTCTTGCAGTGTGTATGAAGCGCCATAAGCCTCTAGTGCCCAAACCTCCATCTCACCAAAACGCTGACCACCGAATTGTGCTTTACCGCCCAATGGTTGTTGTGTCACCAATGAATATGGACCAGTAGAACGCGCATGCATTTTGTCATCCACCAAGTGATGCAATTTCAATACGTGCATATAACCCACAGTTACTGGACGCTCAAATGCATCGCCAGTACGGCCATCAAACAATTTCACCTGTGTTTTACCAGCAGAGAACTGCAATTGTTTAGTACGCGCATCATCATCTGGGAAAGCCAAATCTAACATTGCTTTAATATCAGATTCTGCAGCACCATCAAATACTGGTGTTGCAAATGGAACGCCAGATTGCAAGTTACGCGCTAGCTCAAGAATCTCTAAATCGGTATACGATTTAATATCTTCTTTTTTGCCTGTGCTGTCGTTGTAGATTTGCTCTAAGAATTTGCGAATTTCAGCCACTTTCACTTCTGACTCAAGCATTTCTTGAATACGCAAACCTAAACCTTTAGCAGCCCAACCCAAATGCACTTCTAAAATCTGACCAATGTTCATACGTGATGGAACGCCTAGTGGGTTCAGCACGATGTCACACGGTGTACCATCTGCCATGTGCGGCATATCTTCTACTGGTACGATTTTTGAAATAACACCTTTGTTACCGTGACGGCCAGCCATTTTATCGCCTGGTTGAATACGACGTTTAACAGCTAAGTAAACCTTAACCATTTTTTGCACGCCAGGTGGCAATTCGTCACCTTGTGTCAATTTACGTTTTTTCTCGTTAAAGCGATTATCAAACTCAATACGCGCTTGGCTTAAGCTGTCTTTTAATTGCTCTAATTGACGCGCTGTTTCTTCATCCGATAAGCGAATATCAAACCAATCATAGCGACCAACAGACTCTAAATACTCAGCGGTTAATGTATCGCCTTTTTTCAGTTTGTTAGGGCCACCAGTAGCGGCTTTGCCTTCAATCAAACGACGAATACGACCAAACGCATCGTCTTCCACAATACGCATTTGGTCAGCCAAATCGGTTTTGTAGTGATTT
The DNA here is from genome assembly GCA_002083635.1 of Proteobacteria bacterium ST_bin12. GTDB lineage: Bacteria > Pseudomonadota > Gammaproteobacteria > Burkholderiales > Methylophilaceae > Methylotenera_A. Next base: position 8,999 of record MSXP01000010.1, read on the forward strand.
AATTGGTCATCAATAATTTGTTGCGCACGTGAATCTCTATCAATACCTTCGCGTGTAAACACTTGCACGTCAATCACTGTACCGCTCATGCCTGAAGGCACGCGCAATGAAGTATCTTTAACGTCAGACGCTTTTTCACCGAAAATCGCGCGTAATAGTTTTTCTTCTGGTGTCAGCTGTGTTTCACCTTTTGGTGTCACTTTACCAACCAATACATCGCCTGCTTCAACTTCAGCACCAATGTAGATAATGCCAGACTCATCTAAACGGCCTAACATGCGCTCGCTTAGATTAGAAATATCTTGTGTGATTTCTTCTGCACCTAATTTGGTGTCACGGGCCACTACTGACAACTCTTCAATATGGATTGAAGTGTATCTATCATCAGCCACTACGCGCTCTGAAATTAAAATCGAGTCTTCGTAGTTATAGCCGTTCCATGGCATAAAACCGACTAGCATGTTTTGCCCTAAAGCCAACTCACCCATATCCGTTGATGCACCATCGGCAATAATATCGCCACGCGCTAGTTTGTCGCCAATATTCACTAAAGGACGTTGGTTAATATTAGTATTTTGATTTGACCGCGTATATTTGGTTAAGTTGTAAATATCAACACCAACTTCACCAGCTTTTGCTTCATCATCGTTTACACGAATCACGATACGGGCAGAATCAACGTAATCAACAATACCGCCGCGACGTGCTTGCACAGTTGTGCCAGAGTCAATCGCAACAGTACGCTCAATACCAGTACCTACCACGGCTTTTTCAGCACGTAAACAAGGCACAGCTTGACGCTGCATGTTGGCACCCATCAATGCGCGGTTCGCATCATCGTGTTCCAGGAAGGGAATTAATGAAGCAGCAACCGATACAATTTGACCAGGTGCAACGTCCATGTACTGCACTCGATCGGGTTGCGTCATGGTGAATTCATTGTGATAACGTGAAGAAATCAAATCATCCGTAAATACGTTTTTGCTGTCCATTTCCGTGTTTGCTTGCGCAATCATGAACTGGCTTTCCTCAATCGCTGACAAATAGTCAATCGTGTCAGATACTTTATTACCTTCTACACGGCGATAAGGTGTTTCTAAGAAACCATACTGGTTAGTACGCGCATACAATGCTAGCGAGTTAATCAAACCAATGTTTGGACCCTCTGGTGTTTCAATCGGGCACACACGACCATAATGCGTTGAGTGAACGTCACGCACCTCAAAACCAGCACGCTCACGTGTTAAACCACCTGGGCCTAATGCAGAAATACGACGTTTATGCGTAATTTCTGATAGTGGATTGGTTTGATCCATAAATTGTGACAACTGGCTTGAGCCAAAGAATTCACGAATCGCACTTGAAACAGGTTTCGCATTGATCAAGTCATGCGGCATCAAGTTATCAGATTCCGCTTGGCTCAAACGCTCTTTAACAGCGCGCTCTACACGCACCAAACCAGCACGGAATTGGTTCTCTGCCAACTCACCTACTGAACGGATACGACGATTACCTAAGTGATCGATATCATCAATCTCACCACGGCCATTACGCAACTCTAGCAACACGCCCACAACCGCTAAAATATCATCGTTAGATAAAATATTTGCGCCTTGGTCGCCTTGCGCACCAACGCGCTCATAGAAAGCGCGTAGCCAGTTAGCACTACGCTCTTCTTGTTTGTTTGGATAAGCACGACGGTTGAACTTCATGCGACCCACTACAGATAAATCGTAGCGATCTTCATTAAAGAATAAACCTTTAAACAACGCTTCAACAGCATCTTCAGTTGGTGGCTCACCTGGACGCATCATGCGATAAATCGCCACTTTTGCGCTGTATTGATCTGGGATTTCATCAATGCGCAAGGTTTGCGAAATAAAGTCACCATGATCTAAATCGTTTGTATATAAGGTGTTAATTTCCGTTACTTTAGCTTCAATCAATTTCTCAATTAAAGTTTCAGTCACTTCATCATTGGCATTAGCAACAATCTCGCCTGTTTCGGTATCTACGATATTGTTGGCAATCGCACGGCCCAAAATAAAGTCAGTCGGCACAGCAATTTTAGTCACGCCCGCTTTTTCAATGTCACGGATATGCTTAACTGTAATACGTTTGTCTTTAGCAACTAATACTTCACCAGCTTTATCGATGATGTCGAATTTAGCCACTTCGCCACGTAAGCGGTCTGCAACCAATGTAAATTCCACGCCTTTAGGGCCAATGTGGAAAGTATCGGTATCGTTGAACGTTTGTAGAATTTGTTCTGGGGTGTAACCCAATGCTTTTAGCAAAATAGTTACAGGCATTTTACGGCGACGATCGACGCGGAAATACAAGTAATCTTTAGGATCGAACTCAAAGTCTAACCATGAACCACGGTAAGGAATGATACGTGCTGAGAACAGCAATTTACCAGACGAATGCGTTTTACCACGGTCATGCTCAAAGAACACGCCCGGGCTGCGATGCAATTGTGAAACAATCACACGCTCGGTACCGTTAATCACGAATGAACCATTTTCAGTCATCAAAGGCAATTCGCCCATGTACACTTCTTGCTCTTTCACTTCTTTAACAGTCGGCTTTGAAGCCTCCTTGTCCATGATGGTTAAACGAACTTTAACGCGTAATGGTACGGCGTACGTTAAGCCACGTTGTTGACACTCTTTTACATCAAAAGGCTCTGCGCCTAATTGATAGCTCACGTAATCCAAACGCGCATTGCCAGAATGACTGACAATCGGAAAAACAGAACTGAATGTTGATTCTAAGCCGTCAGCCAAGCGTTTGTCTGCTGGCGTATCTGCTTGTAAAAATGCCTTGTATGATTCTAACTGCATCGCTAGCAAGTAAGGAATCTCTTGCACACTTTCGCGTTTAGCGAAGCTTTTACGAATACGTTTTTTTTCGGTAAAGGAATAGCTCATAGCGTCTCCTGATATTTTGAGGGTAGAAGACAAAACACTTTCATCCACTTCAATGTTTTGATTTCTAACATCATTTTCAATGATTTATATGGTTAAGTTAACAATTATATTGAGGCGAAAATCGTTACAATTTGTTACATGACTACTTTTTTAAAGTTGTAATATTTTGTTACAACTTACAGTGCTTAAAAACGACTAAAGCTGACGGTCTCCCGTCAGCCTAAGTACGTTCAAATCTTGCTATTACTTAATTTCGCCAGTTGCGCCAGCTTCAATCAATTTTTTCAATGCTGCATCAGCATCTGCTTTGTTAACGCCTTCTTTAACTGCTTTAGGAGCGCCGTCAACCAAGTCTTTGGCTTCTTTCAAACCTAATGCTGTTAGTTCACGCACCGCTTTAATCACGCTAACCTTTTGGTCGCCAGCTGATAAAAGAATTACATTGAATTCAGTTTGCTCAGCCGCTGCAGCTGGAGCTGCACCTGCTGCGCCACCAGCTGCTACGGCTACTGCCGCTGCTGAAACACCAAATTTTGTTTCGATTTCTGCGATTAGTGCTGTTAATTCCAACACTGTCATACCTGCTACTGCATCTAAAATGTCTGCATTTGAAACTGTCATTTTGAATTTCCTTAAATTTTTAGTACTTTAATTAAAAAAGTTGGTTAACTGAATTAAGCTGCTTCTTTTGCGTCGCGTACTGCTGCAATCGCGCGTGCAAACTTAGTAGGCACTTCGTTGAGCGTACGAGCAAATTTCGCCAGCAATTCTTCACGACTCAGCATAGATGCCAAGGCTTGTACGCCAGCAACATCTAATAACTGATTTGGCACTGCGCCTGCTTTAATTACAAATTTGTCATTTGTTTTTGCAAATTCGTTTAAAACTTTAGCGGCAGCAACTGGGTCTTGGCTAATGCCAAAAATCAGCGGGCCAACCATGCCGGTTGCAAGACCTGAAAATGGTGTATTTTCTACTGCACGACGTACTAATGTGTTTTTTAGTACGCGCAAGTAAACACCAGAACTTCGAGCGTTTGCGCGAAGCTTAGTCATATCTGCAACGCCTGTACCGCGGTATTCTGCTATTACAATCACTTGTGCATTTGCAACTTGCTCGCTTACTTCAGCAACAACTGCTTTTTTCTCTGTAAGATTTAGACTCAAAGTCTGTTCTCCTTCCGTTAAAATCTCTGCTCATTACTGAAACAGAATCAGCTTTTATGGTTATAAAACAATAAAAACTATTTTACGGCGTCCTAAATCAGGCGGTCTTTTAACTATCCTGTATCGGGTTGCGCCATCTGCGCTGGAATCAGTCCAGTTAAAAGAGAGGAGCAACCATTAAAACGCTTACTCACCCATTTTAAATAACGTCAATTAAATCCTTACGGATACCAACGGTCTTTGATGTTCTTGCTGTTTAAACTACAAACAGCAAGCCCAAAGTCTTTTAAATCAAAAAAATTCTTACTATTAATTCTTGGTAGCCAAGCTACCTATTTATTTTTAAGCTACTGTTGTTTGATCAACACGAACGCCAGCGCCCATTGTGCTAGATACAGATACTTTCTTTAGGAAAACACCCTTACTTGCAGCCGGTTTTGCTTTTGTTAACGCATCTAACAATGCCGCCAAATTGCCTTGTAATTGATCAACCGTAAATGATGCACGGCCGATTGTGCAATGAATAATACCGCCTTTGTCAGTACGATATTGCACTTGACCTGCTTTTGCGTTTTTAACCGCAGTTGCTGCGTCTGGCGTTACTGTACCTACTTTTGGATTTGGCATTAAACCACGTGGGCCTAACACTTGACCCAATGTACCCACAATACGCATTGCGTCAGGCGTTGCAATGGCCACATCAAAGTCTAAGAAACCACCTTTAACTTTTTCAGCTAAATCTTCAAAGCCGACAAAATCAGCACCAGCTGCTTTTGCTGCTTCTGCTTGCGCACCTTGCGCAAACACGGCCACTCGAGTTACCTTACCAGTACCGTTTGGCAACACTAAAGCACCACGCACTAATTGGTCTGATTTACGTGCATCAATACCCAAATTAACAACAGTGTCGATTGATTCGTTAAATTTTGCCGTTGCATTTTCTTTAACCATCGCCAACGCTTCAGTTGCTGGATAAAGTTTATTGCGATCCACTTTTGCGCGAAGCGCATTAATTCTTTTGGCCATGTTATACGCCCTCCACTTCAATACCCATACTGCGTGCGCTACCAGCAATAATACGCACTGCAGCATCCATATCTGCCGCTGTTAAGTCTGGCATTTTAGTTGTTGCAATTTCTTCCGCTTGTTTGCGTGTGATTTTGCCTACTTTGTTGGTGTGTGGTGTTGCAGAACCTTTAGTGATGTTCGCCGCTTTTTTGATTAAAATCGTTGCTGGCGGTGTTTTCATCACAAACGTGAAGCTCTTATCCGCAAACGCTGTAATCACTACTGGAATTGGCAAACCTGGCTCTACGCCTTGGGTTGCCGCGTTAAACGCTTTACAGAATTCCATAATATTTAAACCGCGTTGACCTAATGCTGGGCCTACTGGTGGGCTTGGGTTGGCTTTGCCTGCAGGAATCTGCAGTTTAATGTAGCCAATGACTTTTTTTGCCATGCTATTTCTCCGTGGGTACAAGCGCCAATTTAGTTGGCTCCCCTGTTAATATAAAAAATAAACTTAACTACCGACTACAAACAACTTTTACTACCTTAACTTGTGACTTAAACTTCTTTTTCAATCTGACTGAAATCTAGCTCCACTGGCGTTGCGCGGCCGAAAATAACAACTGAAACACGCAATTTACTTTTTTCGTAATTAATATCTTCAACAGCACCTGAAAAATCTTTGAAAGGACCATCAATCACGCGCACAATTTCACCTTTTTCAAAGGTTAATTTTTGTGTTGGATTCGATTTACTGTCGTCCATACGCTGTAAAATAATCTGAACTTCTTTATCTTTAATCGGCGTTGGACGCTGGGCGCTTCCACCAATAAATGCAGTGACACGTGGCGTACTTTTAATTAAATGCCAACTTTCATCCGACATGCTCATCTGTACCAGTACGTAACCAGGATATAAGCGGCGCTCAGAAATCTTCTTAACGCCCGCTTTCATCTCAATCACTTCTTCAACTGGCACCAAGATATCGCCGAATTGATCTTGCAAGCCAGAACGCGAAATGCGCTCTTCTATGCCGGCTTTGACTGATTTTTCCATGCCGGAAAAAGCTTGGACTGCATACCAACGCATACTCATTAAGCACTCCGTCCCATTAACCACTGCACCATATAAGCAAATCCAATATCGACTACCGCCAAGAAAGCAGCCATTACCAATACCAACAGAAATACTGCAACCGTGGTTTGAATGGTTTCTTTACGTGTTGGCCAAACAACTTTTTTAGCTTCAGCAATCGACTCACCAACAAATCCAAGCGCCGATTGACCTTGAACTGTTGTCCATAAAACGGCAATTGCTGCAACAAAACCTGCCAAGACAGCAAGAATACGCAACACCAATGCTTTATCTGCAAGTAAATAAAAGCCAGCAATACCAGCTATTAACAGCAATGCAGATAAGGCCAGCTTAATTTTGTCTACCATGGTTTATCGTCTTAACTTTAAATAAGCTTACTTGACTAAGCTTTTATACTAAATTTGCTGCATTAAATATGGCAGGCCAAGAGGGTCTCGAACCCCCAACCCTCGGTTTTGGAGACCGATACTCTACCAATTGAGCTATTGGCCTATTTAACTTTTACACTTACTAAAACTGCAAAAACTACGCTGAGTTGTTAGCGTAGTTTTTGCCTTAATACTTCAATTATTCAATAATCTTAGCCACGA